>CAIYJE010000152.1 GCA_903926465.1 uncultured Planctomycetales bacterium | reverse complement strand
GGCCCTTTCCCACTGCAGGTTCCCAACTCGAGGTTGAGAAAAAAAACAGGTCGCGAATTCCGAAGCCGAAGCCTCAAAATTCGACTTGAAACCATCATGCCTCGCTGCCTCCGGATCACTCCGGTGACGACTGAGGTCGGGGTCCAGCTCACGCCGGCTCCCCACACGGGTCTCACACGCACTTGCATTACCAAGAGCTATTAACGACCAACCGGATTGTCAAAGATCAACCGACGCTTGAGGCCGGCGAGGCGACTCACTTGGAGCACCACACCGGCCTGATTCTGAGGGTACATCTGATACGGCAGCGAAGTCCAGGACCTCAACGTACACGAAATCGGCTGTTTCACTCATCATTCTTCACTCTTCGTCGCAGGCGACAAGAGCGTCGTTCGGTGAAGGGAATATTAACCCAAGATCGTTTTGGGTCAAGCGTTTCCTCCCAGATTTTTTCTTGAATTCCTCACAGATTCTTCATAAACCCCGATTGGGCAAGCGCTTGCCGCGATTCAAGCAGGTGCGCAATCCCGGTTCCGGTCGCTGCGGCGTGCCCTTCCCCGGCTGACGAGGGCCAGGTACCGGGCCTCCGTCAGCTCACAGCGCTCTGTACCCCGACTGACTCCCCTCTCCTGCATGCGGGCTGGGGCCCGCCGCTCACGGGGGCTTGAAGGTCCCGACCATGGTGTTTAGGCGAGGCCGGTTGAAGCTCGCGTGCCCGCGCCCCCCGCAAGTTCCTTTGCTTGCGTGAGGTGAAGGGGGCTGCGGTTGAAGCTCGCGTGCCCGCGCCCCCCGCAAGGGTGGCGGGTTTCAGGGGGGTCAACGCGCCCAGCGCCGAGATCTGGGGCCAGGCGAAGGTGGCCCGGCGGCCCCACCTTGGGGAATTTCGCCTGGGCGGCCAGCCGGTGAGCGAGGGTGCCCGGTCTTGCGGCTCGGGCGGTGAGAACCCGGCCCCGGGGGGGCGGGATGAGGAGCTGGACGGATTGAGCCAGCTCCAGGCCGCCCGTCCCCCCCAGGCTCAAAATTTTTCGAGGGGCCGGCCAGCCGTGGGGGGTGCCCTCGGGGACCCGCCGGTGAGCCTGGCTGGCCGGTTGTAACCGGCGACTTGGCTAGGACTTGCAACCTGCCCAGAGCACCGGCCGCGGGCGATTCCCCAAGGCCCCCGCGGGGGTCTATGCGGCCTGCGTAGGCGAGCCCGGGCTGGCAACTTTTTCTGATAAACCAAACTTTTCTTGGCCCCAGCCCGACCTCCCCCGGAACAGGGTGTAAATTGGAGAGGAAAAAGAAAGTTGTCCGCCTTTGAGCTCGGGAGTCTCGAACCGTGTCCCGTTGCTCCTGGATTGGCCCGCCGGTCGGGCCTGATATCAATCCCGGAGTGGCGGCACCCAGGGAGGAACTCGTGGTAGCCACCGTATTTCCAACCATTCCCATGCCGCTCCAGCCCGACTGGATCCAAAGCGTTTTGTTTGACCGGGGGTACCTGGCCCGGATCAAGGGTGAGGCGATCAAGGTGTACCTGGTGCTGGTGGAGGCTGGCGGCGGTCAGCCCGACCGGTCGGTTCGCATGAGCCTGAACCAGTTGATGGGGCGAACCCAGCTCACCTGTCCCACCGTGCTGGAGGCGCTGGCCAAACTGGAGCGATTGGGGCTGGTGGTGTCCACAACCCGTGAACCTGGACGCGCGAAAACGTATTATATCTCGGATCCGCCCCCCGCTTCGTCTCGATGAGCGTATGGCGGCGTAACAGATCTCACCTTTTCGCGATACCCGAGCAGTGATGGATTCCTACTTTTTTCGCGTCGAGCATGACCTGCTACGCTCGGAAGCGTTCCAAACCCTGGGCGGGTCGGCGATCAAGGTTTACCTGGTGATCGGCCTGCACTCGGATTTCGGCACCGACTGGGCGTTTCCGAGCATCCGGACCATCGCCACCAAGGCGGGGGTCAGCCGCCAGACGGTACTCACGGCCCTGGAGGAACTGGCGGCCGCCGGCTTAGTGGCGATTCAGCGTGACAAGGGCCGTTCCAACGCATACCAGATTCTCCGCCAGGCTCCCAAGCGGCCGACCAAAACCGGGGCGTCCAAAAATCCGAGAACTTTGCCGCAAACTGGTCCAAATTCTTTAGTGAACACCCCCAATACTGTTCCAATTTCTTTAGTCAGAGGGGGGAAAACTGGTCCAAATTCTGGACCAGACCTGTCCCAATTTTTGGACGGGTGCGGCCAAGCAGACAGGCCCGAACAAGAACCATCTTCCAAAGATCTAAATGACAACCAGAGTTTGGCCATCCCGGGGACACCGTTTCGGCTCTCGGCCGAGGGTCGTTTACTGGTGGCCGTCGACCTTCAGGGCTTGCTCCAAGACCAGGGGTTGCCCCGCCGAACCGCCGAACGGCTGGCGGCTCAAAAAGATCCTGAAGATGTTGCCAAAGTGTTGTTGAACGCGCTTTACTTGAAAAGTCAGGGAAAACTGCAAAACGGACCTGGGTATATTCGCACCGGTATTGAGGAGGGGTATGACCTGCTCCCCCAGGTGGCGACCCAGCTCGAAACCCGGCGCCGGGAATTGCAAACCCAGCTTCGATCGGTGCAGGCCCGGACCCAGCGGTTACAGGCGCGCACGGCCGAATCGGAAGAAGAAGAGGCGATCCGGATGGTGCTGGAGCAGCTCGATGGCGACGAATTGCGCGAACTCGTGGAGCGCGCCGTCACCTCATTGCCGGGTCCGCTGGTGCGAAAAAACCCGACCCTGTCCAACCCCTTCATTCGCACCCGGGTTTATGAACTGGCGTCTGGCGATCCCAGTTTTGACTGAGGTCAGGGGCCGGTCCAACGGCTGAAATCTGGGTGAACCGGCTGGGGAAGAACCGGTTTGCGCACGATCAAGAGGTCGCGCACCAGTCCCAGCAACCGGCCCTCGGCGCGCGCTTTCTGAACCTGCTGCGGCTGGTAGCCGCCGGACATCGGACAGCTCACCCGCCGTTCGGGCAGGAAGCCGGCCCTGAGCAGTGCCGACAAGCCATAAAAGGCGTGATCGAGGTAGCCGAAACCGCGGGGCAAATCCTTCTCGGTCTGGTTGGCCAGCAACAGCGCCAGCACGCCGCCCGGTTTGAGGGTGGCGTGCGCGGCCCTGGCAAACTGGTCCAGAAACGCCAGCCAGCCGGCCAGGGTGTCGGTGGAGACATCGGCGGCGCCGCCCGCGTAAGCGTGGCTCAGCATCGAGAAGTAGGGCGGATCGCAAAAGATCAGGTCGCATTCGCTCGATTCGGGCGGAAAACCTATTCTTACGTCATGCTTATGGACATCATCGCGTACGGGAGACAGGTCATACGCTAAACAGCGGCGACCCATGGCGGCGCATACGTCCAGGGTGGTGCCGCCGCCGGCCATGGGATCGACCACCAGGGCGGCAGGCTCGGTGTAGTAATGGAGCAGGTGGGCCACAATTCCCGGCGGGATCGAACCGGGATGGGGCACGCCGTAGGCGGGGTCATGCCGGAACGCCCAGACGTCGTAGGGGGTGGGCCGGAATCCGGTGGTGAACCGGGTCCGCCGTCTTAGGTCTTTATAAGCCGAATGGATGGTCTTGGTTTGGGCGTCCAGACCACGCACCGCATGCCGGGCTCGCTCGTCGCCTTGACCGGCCGCCACCCAGATGGCGCGGGCCTGGCGGTAGAGATCTTTGCCGCCAATCCCGATCGCCTGGGCGACCCGGAAATCGGTGCGACCGGTTCGATCGTCGGAATTCCGACGATCGGTAGAGCTGGACGCGTCGGCTGGTGTCTCTGGGGGCTGGGGGCGGGTCTCGCCTTTGAGATTCCCCAGCCGTCGGCTCCGGGCCGCCGGTTTCTCCCAGCGTTCCAGCAGGTCGGCTTCACGCATCATCTGGCTGAAGGTCTTGCGGCGGTAGCGATTGTATTCCAGCACCGCACGTTCCAGCGCCAGCCGGCTGGGGTAGCGGCGCACTTCGCAGGGGACCTCGGCCAGCCCCAACCGCTGGGCACTCATCCACCGCCGATGCCCTGAAATGATTTCATAATCCCCCTGAGGACCCGGGCTGACCACCAGCGGGACCAGGATCCCCTGGCTGGCAATGCTCTCACAGAGCCCGGCCAGTTCCGAGGAATCGGCTTCAGGACCGTAGACCGAGCCGCTGAGGGGGTTGGCAGTTAAAAGCCCGAGCGTCAGAGGGACCACCACATGGCCGGTGGCTTCAGCGAGATCGTTCATGGGTGGCGTCTCTGCGACCGCTCAAAAATCCAAAGAGGTGCTTGGGCGTGTCTATCTTGCTGGCCATTGGGGCTCACCTCCCCTGCCCGGCTTTCCCGTCTGTCGAGGCGCAGGAGTTGAGGGCGTCGACCGGTTTCAGCGTCTGAGGACTTCTTCCCCCAGGCCTGGCCAGGCAAACGCTTCATTACCGGAGCGAACCTGACGCTGCTGGGCGGCAAACTGCTCGATCACCGCGCGGTCACGCAGGTCAGAGCCAGGCCGGGTCCATCGGTATTGCACCAGCTCGTCCCAGACCTGATCGGCGGTCCAGCCATCGTGCCGGATCCGGTAGGCGGCATGGGCCAGGCTGGTGCGATGATGACCGGCGATGCAGTGGAAAAAGATGGGCTGAAGTGCGGGATCCGAGAGGATGTCGGCGGCTTCGGCCATTTGCTCAAGCGTGGCCGTGGAGTCGACCATGGGGATGAAGATCCAGCGGACCCCCTGCTCCTTGAGCACGCGTGCTTGCTCATGGTAGCGGTCGATCTTCTCATCGATCACGGCCAGGGTGACCACGGTTTTGATCTTGTCCCGTTCGATCACCCGACGCAGCGGCTCTGGGCGTTGCCAGGCGCCTCGGGTCAAATGTCCGGGCACCACCACGGCCACTCGCTTCTCATTCCAGTCATACCAGTGCTGGTCGATCCAGAGTGAGCCCCCGATGGTGGCCAGGATTGCCAGCAGCAGCGCAACGGCCAGCTTGGGTCGCTGCCTGGCCAGTTTTGCGGGAGCGGTCCAGACCCGCTTCAGGGATCGGAGCCAGCGACTTTCAGGCATCGGTGGTTCCTTGCTCTAACGCTGGTACGGGATCTGAGTTACCGGCACGCGTTACATGGGGCGCTTTGGTGATGGTTGCCGTACTGGCCGGGGCCCGATCGGGAACCTGAAGTTTGGCCGGCCCAGAGGTCCGCACCAGGTGCCAGCCCAGACCCACCAAGAGAATCAAGCCCGCAACAAAGGCATTGCCGTAAGCCTGGGCCCCCTTCAGGAAGGGGATCGCCAGCGCCAGCAAGCACACGGGGGCGGCGTTCCAGAGGAACCGCCAGCGTCGGGACGAGCTGCCGACAGGCGATTCCAGCATCAGGCTGGCGGAGAGAGTCAGTGGGTAGATTAGCCAGACGTACGAGTAATTGAAGCAAAGCGGGTTGAACGTGATGATCAAGAGCAGCAGCATGCCCTGTTCCAGGGCGTCGGATTTAGGGGTTCGCCGGCCGGCGCGAGGCATGGAGGCCAGGTAAAAGAATCCCAAGGCCAGGCTGGAGGCCAGAATCACCGCGTTCACGGACTGAAAGTCGAGGTTGGCCAGACCAACCGACCAGGGCTTCTTGGACTCACCGTCGGCGGGAATGGAGCGCAGCATCCGGTTGGCCAGGGCCATGAGCCCTTGATTCTTGTAGCTGTACGAACGCTCAGGCCGCTGTGCGATGGTGTCGGAATCGTACTTGAGCAGCATCCCTTTGACCCAGACGGTCATGTCGTTCCAGGTTTGGGAGCTGCCGCGGATTGGAATGGGCAAGACGACGAGCATGAGGGCCAAGGCCACGACCATGGCCGCCGTGGCTTTCCAGTAGCGGCGATAGACCAGGTAGCCGATGGCCAGGACCGGGTAGGCCTTGATTCCCGCGGCGATCGCGATAAGGACCCCTGCCGAAACTTGCCAGCGGTGGCGCAGGCAAACGAACGCTCCCAGCAGCAGGGCCAGCAAGAGCAACACTGGCTGACCCAGCAGGTACATGTCTTGCACGAACGGGATGATGGCCAGGGTGGGGAACAGGTAGAGAACCGGTGCTGCGCCTCGAACACGCCCTGTGGCCAGATACACCGAGGCCAGGATGCAGAACAGCCAACTCAGGGTGGTGATCGCCAGCAGTCCGGCGACCATCCACAATTTTTCGACCCCGGTGATCAGGGCCAGCATGGCCGCGCACGAGGGCGGGTACATGAACGGAAACGGTTTGCCGTTATCGGGATAGATCACGCTGCCGGCGCTGGCGATGCGGCCGGTGAGGTGCCAGAGGTCGTAGTCTTTGTTCGGGACGCGCCGGAATTCGTTGACGAGCGGGGCCACCGAGAAGGCGATGGCGAGAATTCCGAAGAGCCAGAGCAACAATCGCTCGGCGCGTGGCGAGGGGGTGAGCAGTTTCGCCCACGGGGACAACGGACTGGCGTGCGCGTCCGAGTCGATCTGCACAGAGCTTGGCTGACCTGGCTCGTGAGCGCTGGACTTGCTTGGGGAACTGGAATCCCGGCGAGTCCGGTCGATCCGCAGCCAGGGATGCGTGGACAAAGGCCGACCCTCCTTGGTGGTCCTTGGTCGTGATCAGAGTGACATTTCGGGATGGTCCCGATACGAACAATAGAGGAAATCGGAATTCTGACCAGAGGAATTTTCTGAAAACTGGTCTCTCGCCAAAGTGGGCTGCAGAAAAGGGAGTGGCTGGATCGACAATAGAGGGTGGCGATTGTGTTGGTTGTGGCGGTTAGGTTTGGTTGACCGGGCTTGAGAACTGGGACCAAGACCTTCGGCCAAGTTCCGTACCGATTGCCGTTTTGACATGACCACCAGAGGCATGGACGCCCAGTCATGGATCGTTTATTGACGCCCCCCCATCGCGGTCGAGAGAAAAGTCAACGCTGGGATGGTCCGGCCCGGCCGCGTCACGGCCAGACGGATGAGCGGCCGCTGGCACCGGCGCTGACGCTTTCCATCGTGATCCCGGCGCGCGATGAGGCGGCGGGGCTTGAGCAACTGGTCCAGGAACTGACCGACGCATTTGACCAGCTTCAGTACCGTCCCGCTCGGTGGGGCCACCCGCTGCCCAGTTACGAGATTGTGATTGTCGATGATGGTTCCAGAGACGAGACTCCGCAGATTCTTCAGGAATTGAGTCTGCGGTACTCCAAACTGCGAAGGCTGCGGCTGACTCGCTCGGCCGGTCAATCGGCGGCCATGTTTGCCGGCTTCCAGGCGGCTCGCGGAACCTGGGTGGCGGTGCTGGACGCCGATCTTCAGAATCCGCCCGCGGAACTGGCCCGGCTCTGGGACTTTTTACCGGGCCATGACGCCGTGTTCGGGTGGCGGCAACAGCGTCATGATTCCTGGGTCCGCCGCGCCATCAGTAGCCTGGCCAACCGGGTCCGCAACTGGGTGTTGCAAGATTCGATTCGCGATACAGGCTGCTCGGTGCGGATCTTCGGCCGTGATCAGGCGCTGCGGTTGCCCAGGTTTCAGGGGGCCCACCGGTTCCTGGGTCCACTCTTGCAGCGTGAAGGTTGTCGCATTGCCCAGGTGCCGGTGACGCACCGCTCACGCACGCATGGTCGTTCGCATTATCATTTCTGGAACCGTTCACTTAATGTGCTGGTCGATCTGGTGGGCGTGGTCTGGCTGAAAAGCCGGTCCATTCGATACGAGGTGGCCACGGAATCAGGTTCTGGCCGGGCCGTTCCTTTCATGCAAGCGTCTGGTCGTCCGCTTGAGTCGCCTGTTCTCTCTGGGAGTGAAAGCTCATGACGACCTGGACCACCCAACTGGCAACCACGCTGTCTCTGACGGCCGCTGATCGCTGTCCAACCTGTCAACACGTCCAGACCGCTGGGTTTTGGCTGACGCTTGGGTTTGTGGGGCAGGCCATTTTCACGGCGCGGTTTTTCACGCAATGGCTGGCCTCGGAACGGAGGGGCCAGAGCGTGGTTCCAGTGGTATTCTGGTGGCTCAGTCTGGTGGGTGGAGGGCTGTTGCTCATTTACGCCGTCCGCCGCGAAGATCCGGTGATCATACTGGGGCAGGCGCTCGGGATCTTCATCTACATCCGGAACCTGGCGCTGATCAACCAAACGCGGAACCCCCAGCATTGCCAGGGCCAGCGAGCCGGGCATGACCAACGTTCCGCCTTTGCCCCCCAGGGTTTACTGGCCCAATCGCGTCCTGAAACCTGGGCAGCCAGCCCTCTTTCCGATTCGGCCCTGGAGCCGACCCTCAAGCGGCTCCGGTTTGACCAGGATCATGCCGGTTCTCATCCCTCCAGCGCCAGCCTGTCACCCCTTTCGGCCAGGCTCCGCGCCCGCGAAGACGCGCTCTGAAAACCGAGGCGTGTTTAAACTGGCCAGTACCCGTTCCGATCGCCGGGTCTTATCGGGCGAAATCCAGAGCAAATGGGATCATCGAAGAAGCCACCGCTAGCCAGCTTGTTTGGGGCTGTTTCAAATGAGGGTTTGTCGCGCTGAAGATCTTGCTCAGGCTGTGATGCTGGCCGTTGTGGTGACGGTGTTCACGAAGATGTAGTTGGCTGCATCGGCTCCAGTTGCTGTGATTGCAGTCACGGTTACCGTTTTTCCTGTACCAATGGTAGCCGAAGCAAAATCGGCGGCCGCGTAACTCAGGGTGATCAAATCGCCGGTAACCCTGTTATCTCTCAGGGTCACGGTTGCCGTGGTTGTGCCGTCGTACTTCTTGCTACTCGCGGTGGCGGAGATGACCAGGGTTCGTGGCGTGATGGTGACGGTGTTGGTAGCGGTGGCCGTGATGTTGACCGAGTAGTTAGCGGCATCCGCGCCAGTGAGGTAAAGTCCGGAAGCCGTGGCCGTTTTGCCAGTGCCCACGTTCTTGTCACTGAAGGTTGCGCTGCCGCCTGTGTAGGTGACCAGGTCACCGGGCAGGACGCCGGAGAGGGTGCGGGTGGCGAGGCTCGCAGTTTTGGTGCCGTCGTAGACCTTGTCGGCGACCGTGACTGAACCTGTGATGGCGAGCTTGGCGATGGTGGCGTAGCCGATGGCGGTGGCACTGTAGGTGTAGTTACTGAGGTCGGCCCCGGTGACACTGATGCCCGCAACGTTGATGGCCCGGGATCCGGCAGCCTTGGAGACGAAGGCGGCCGTGCCATAGCTGGTGGTGAGGAGGTCGCCGGCAATGCGGTTATCTTTGAGCATGACCGAGGTATTGGTAGTGCCGTCGTAAGTGCGGTTGACCCCGGTGGCGGAGATGACCAGGGTACGTGGCGTGATGGTGGCGGTGTTGGTGGCGGTAGCCGTGGAATTGATGGAATAGTTACTGGCATCGACGCCAGTGAGGTAAAGTCCGGAAGCTGTGGCCGTTTTGCCAGTGCCGACGTTTTTATCGTCGAAGGCTGCGCTGCCGCCGGTGTAGGTGACCAGGTCACCGGGCAGGACCCCGGCGAGGGTGCGGGTGGCGAGGCTCGCGGTTTTGGTGCCGTCGTAGACCTTGTCGGCGGCCGTGACTGAACCTGTGATGGCGAGCTTGGCGATGGTGGCGGTGGTGATGGCCGTGGAGTTATAGGTGTAGTTAGTAAGGTCGGCCCCGGCGGCGTTAATCCCGGTGACGTTGATCGCTTGAGAACCTGCGGCCTTGGAGACGAAGGTGGCCATATCATAGGTGGTGGTAAGAACATCACCCGCAACTCGGTTATCCTTAAGGGTCACGGTGGCGTTAGTGGTGCCGTCATAGACCCGGTTGGCGCCAGTGGCGGAGATGACCAGGGTTCTGGGGGTGATGGCTGCGGTATTGGAGGCGGTGGCCGTGGAATTGACGGAGTAGTTACCGGCATCGGCACCGGTGAGGTAGAAGCCGGTGGCGGTCACGGTTTTGCCTGAGCCCACGTTCTTGTCGGCGAACGTAGGAGTGCCACCGGTATACGTCGCCACGTCACCGGGGAGCGTGCCGGTGAGGGATCGCGAGGCGATGGTTGCGGTCTTGGTGCCATCGTAGATCTTGTCGGTGACCGTAAAGGCGCCTGTGATAGCGAGCTTGGCGATGGTGGCGGTGGTTGTGGCGGTGGTGTTGACCGTATAATTGGAGGCATTCATGCCAGAAAGGTTCAGGCCGATCGCCGTCACGACCTTGTTCGTTGCGACATTTTTATCAATGAAGGTAGCCGTTCCATCGGAATAGCTGACCACGTCTCCAGCCAGTACGCCGGCGAGAGAACGGGTTACGATGATCGCCGCATTAGTGCCATCGTATGTCTTAGTTGCAGTGGTGATGGTTCCGGTGATCGTTCGTGGGGAAATTGAGGCTGAACCGGTAGCAGATATAGGAAATAGATAGTTACTCGCCAAGGTCCCAGTTGCTGCAATAAAGTTGGACGGTAAGAATGATGCCGTGATCAAGCTGGCCGTCAAGACATCTTTAGAGTTGTAGCTACCGCCCTTTTTATTCACGGTGAATGAAGTGTTTGGAACCAGACCAGAAATCATAAAACTGGCGACGGTAAGGGTGGCCGACGTGGTTCCATCGTAGAGCCGTGAGGGGTTGCCGACAATGGAAACCGTGAGCTGTTTTGGCGTGATATTCAAGACCCCAGCCTTGTATGCAATCACATAATTGGTACCGGCCGAAAGGGAACCTTGGGTAATTGCATAGTTTCCGACATTCGATCGCGTTTCGGCTGTTGTAATCAGGTTTCCGGACATCAGGGTTGATGAATCATTGCCGGTGAATCCTGAGGCCGAATAGGTCAGGGCTGGCAGGTCTGCCCCGTAGGTCATCGATTGGTTATTGGCAAGAATATTCAGGATTGCTGGACTTATGGTCTGGGTGACAGGGCTTGCCGTACTGTTACTGAAGCCAAAACCATCACTGATGTAATTGGCGGAAATCGTATGAATGCCTGCCGTCAGGATCGTGCTAGAAAGGATCGCGGTACCGTTGTCGAGTGGCAGCGGATTCCCAAAGTCTAAACCATCGACCTGGAACTGGACCGAGCCTGTGGGCGTATCTGTCTCGGAAGTTGCAGGAATGACCGTGGTCGTGAATGTGAGCTGGTCGCCAAAAACGCTTGTGCTTGTTGAAGCGGCGATGCTCGTTACGGTCGCCACGCTGTCGGTTGGTATCGGGATAACAGTCAGTGTATTGCTGATCAGAACCGAAACATTGTCGATAAAATCACTGGCGTCACCACCGCTGGGGTGGTTTCCAACAAACAACAAGGTATGGGATCCTGCCGCTACATCAATGCTTTTGGTGAGGAATGAGACAAATCCATAGAGACTATTGGTTGAAAAAGTACCAAGGTCGGTTTCGTCGAGAAACACCTCGATGCTCTGGGGATTTTGGCTGCTATACCTTCCGTTTCGTTGTTCGAGAGAGAACTGGATGGCAGCCATGCCAGCCATTGGAAAGTTCAGGGTTTGCGCCATGGATGCCAACTCAGACCCTGGATAGTTCTGGATGAAACCAGCCTGACCAACCGAACTGTGGGTCCCGTCACTATTCTGATTGGCGGCACCAATCACATCAAACAAACTACCATTGGCTGCAACTCCACTTGAACCCGTAAAGACCCACCCTGCCCCGCCAGGCGTATATGCGTACCCAGACCCAAGATTGGGCGTTTCAAACCCATCATTCATGGGAACCAAGCTTCGATCCGTGGTACTGGTCTCGAATTGTAGACCATCTGCCAGATAGGTGGCCGAGATCGCATGCTTACCCAGCGCCAGTGGGTCAATCGAAAGCTTGGCTACACCACTGACGAGGGCGACGGGGCTACCCAGGTCCGTTCCATCAATTTTGAATTGCACAAATCCCGTGGGCGTGGAATGGCTCTGTCCCTGAACTAACACGGTTGCCGTTAGCGTAATCGTATGGCCAGAGATTGTCGTTAATTGCGAGGTGAGGGTGGTGGTTGTGGTGGCCGGGCTGACGATCAGGCCTGGGTGGGTGACTTCGCGGATGGCGTGGTTGTAGGTATCGGCAATGTAAAGATTGCCGTACTGGTCAAGTGCGATGCCATGTGGGTAATAGAGGCTGGCATTGGTTGCTAATCCATTATCACCGGCATAGCTCGCGCCTCCGTTGCCGGCCACTGTACTGATGAGGCCCGTGGCCTTCACGACCTCGCGAACTCTTTCATTGACTTGATCGCTGATGAAGATATTGTCAGCCTGGTCGATGGCTATTCCGATGGGACAATAGAGGTAGGTGTTGG
>CAIYJE010000151.1 GCA_903926465.1 uncultured Planctomycetales bacterium | reverse complement strand
CGCAATGCATGGCTGGGGGATGATGAAGCACTTCAAAAGCACCTCGCCAATCGCCCCGGCCAACCGTATGGAAGACCGTCAAACCGCACGCAATCATGCAAGGCTGCATAGTTGCACAAAAACATTAGTGTGCCTGCACCCTGGCTTGCGAAGAATCCTCGGTCAACCTTGGAATCCCGGCGCGATCCGGAATTTCAAGGCGAACGTCGCGGCTCCGTTCTGGTTAGCTATTCGGGCTGCCGGGGTCTGGAGCAGGTTGTGGCTGCTCTGCGCGGCGGCGATGGGTCGCAGCCATATCCGGCAGGCTCAGGCCGGTATAGGCGTCTGCAAGGTCGTGATGGATGTCGGGGTCGTTTGGCCTGGCGGCCAGTGCTTTTTCCAGGTCGGCCAAACCGTCATTCCACCGTTCCATTCGGACCAGGACTCGACCCCGAGTTGCCAGCAGGTCTGGTGCGCGGGGAGTCTGTTCGAGGGCGTGATTGATCATTTCCAACGCGCGGGGAAGATCTCGTTTGGGGTTGGTTGCCAGGGCCCAGGCCAGGTTATTGGAAATGCCTCCGTGCTCGGGGGCCAGCTTGTGGGCCTCTTCCCAGTAATTCTGGGCTTCTTCCAGCCGCTGGTGCTGCCAGGCGTCCAGTCCTAGCAAGAAGAGAGAGCTGACCTGCGCCTGGCCCTTGGAAAGCATGTCTCTGAGCGCGGCAAATGTGGCATCGTCATTGCGGCCGCTTTTCACCATCTGCATCTGGAATCGATCAATCAGACTGGTATTCTCTGGATCTTGCTGAACGGCTTTTTCGAGAACCTGGAGCCAGGTCTCCGGGGGATTCTTGGGATCTTTCAGTAAATCTTCGGCCCAGGCCAGGTACAGGGTGGCCATCCCCTTATGAAGTGGCTTGGTATCTTGCGTCTCAATGGCGGTATTGAGCAGCGATTCTGCCCTGGTAAAGTTTTTCTCAAAGGCAGACAGGCTGGCCACCGTCAGCAGTGCGTCGAGATCGCCGGGGTCCTCTTCGTAACGTGCTTCAAAGATCTTCAAGCCTTTGTCAGCACTGGCTCTGGCCTGCGCTTCGTTTCCAAGTCTGCGCTCAATGGCTGCCAGTTGGAGCAGCAGATCTGGCCGTTCGTTCACTGCCATGGAGAGCTGGGTGCGGGCCTCGGCCAGCCGTCCCGTTTGAGCGTAGATATTCCCGAGCAAAACCTGGGCTTCAAGCGAGTTGGGTTCAGAGTTCAACGTGTGCTTGAGTTGCGCCTCTGCTGCGCTAACTTTCTGGGGCGTCAAATCCGGCCCGCTCAGCAGTGATTTGGCCACGGCCAGATGTGCAGGGGCGTAACCAGTTTCGTTGGCCGGTGCCAGTTGTACGATCAATCCCTGGGCACGATCTCGTTGCCCAAGCGTGATATAGGCTTGGGCCAGCTTGAATCGGGTTGCGTCGTCCGTGGAATTCAACCAAAGCATTCGCTCCATGCAGAACCGGGCTCGGTCTGAATCCTCAGATTCAAGATGCTCGGTCGCTTGTGAACTGTAGAATTCCCTGAGTTGGGTGTCATGATTCGTAGAGATGGCAAGGGCCACTCCGCCAATACCCAGGAACAGAACCAAGGCGGGAATACTGAGCGCAATCCGGCCGGTGTTCGCACGCAACCAAGGCAACCACGGGGGTTCTGGACGTCTTCGGCTGCCAGGCCTGACTTCTGGCCCCAAGGTCCCTGGTCCCCGCGCAGGGTTGTTTGCGTCTGGCGAGCTCATGAGTTTGTCCTCGGTGATTCGGCAGAGATTGCCGCTTGAATTTCTTCGCAGGCTGTGTCCAGCCACTTGCGGACTTGCTTGAGTTCAGCATTTGTCAGTGGTCTGGGGCTTGTGACAAAAACTTGAACTTGATTGCTGGGTAGGTAAGGTTGCCGGAGATGTTCACGGGTAGATGGGTCCCAGATTTTGAGATTCTGAACAAAATTGGCAATCGGCTGGACCCAGCTATTTTCCGCCTCTGGACTCAGGATTTCGATCGGTTTTCCCTGCGAGTCATATGCTCGTGATGCCAGCAATCCGTGAAGCCCAGTCGGCATAGAGAACTCTGCCTCGATCACTGGGCCCTGCTCCTCATCCAGAATTGAGCTTCGCCGGAGAACCCATCCATGGTTAATCATTTCATTAACTGAATCATGCCTTCCCCGGAACGGGTAATCCAGCGAGATCACCACCCGGTTCGGACCAAGGTCATAGGTCCATGATTTTGAGAACTTGCCGAGGGCAAGATCTTGCGATCGCTCTTCGGCCTGGTATTTCCGTTCTTCCTTGGGGCCCAGGAGTTGAGACAGGGTTTCTGGCCCCACGGTTTCCTGAATCTTGTTCGTGAGCTGGGAACGGCTTCGAAGGGCCCCGCTCAGGCTTGGCCAGGCCCAGTTCCATTGCAAGAGCGCCAGAATTCCAAACGCCACCATCACGGGCCAGCGCACCAGCGAGAATGCGGATCGAAGCTCGCCCTTAGCCTGAGCGTCGTCCTCAAACTCCGAGAGCTGCTCCAGAGCTGCCGAGGATTGACCCGGGCCTCGGGGTTCCTCACCAGCGGTGATGGCTTGCCAGGCCAGTCGGTTTCGCCGCCACCGTCGCCATTGCTTGGAAACCACCACCCAGATCCCATTGACCAGCATGCCGATGAGCGAATAAAGGGCGTTGGTGCTTACCAGGGCCGCCAGAATGGCGAGCAACATCACGATTCCGGTGAGGTACGGAAGCCAGCCCCAGCTCAGGTCAATTTTCCAGCGATTATAAACCGCGATCACCGCCAGAGCCCTTGCCACGTTGCCCGCCAGAAATAAGAGGGGGGCGGTGCAGATCAGCGATATGCCTCGAAGCACGGGAATTTTTGCGGCGTAAACCAGCAACACGGTCATCGCCAGAACCGAATACATCGACGAGATTCCGAATCCCTGATTGGCCGCCTGCGAGGTTCCAACGGAAAACGCTTTACCGGGGATTTCAATAAAATGACCGAGTGGAACGTGCTCGATATGCTCAAGGTCCAGAATGGAGCTGGTCAGCCGGGTGGCCACGGTCTGAAGCCTGGCGTTTGTCGAGGTGTCATACCGAAGCGGAAGCGAAACGCTGAGCCCCAACACCAGCAGAAGCGGCCAGAGCTTCCCCAGAAGCTGGAATCCGCCGCAGGCGTAAGTGATGGTTAGCACCAAAAGGAACGCGGCCACGGCTCCAAGCCAGGACGAAACCAAGATTCCGGCCACAGCCAGAAGGAACCAGCACAGGCCGAGCAGGCTCCAGACCAGCCCTTTTCTTCCAGGAGTGAGCGGAAGCAACTCGTCGGCACGCCTCCACGCCAGCAATCCCAGCGCAGCCAGAACCAGAATGGGTAAAACCCTGGAATCCGGCTTTGCCCAGAGTCTTTGCACATGGAGCAAGAGCAAGGGGCAGAAGGCGGCAGCGAGCAAAACCCCGAGTGCCACCGTTGCGAATTGCGAATTTCGCTCCAGTGAACCTGAGGGCTTGCCCGTCGGCTTGATCGAATGAGAGTCTGTCATGGTTGCAAACTGCAAGAAAGGCGAACGAGGGGAATGAACTTTCGGTGTAGCCAGGCCCTTGAAAGCGTGCGGTGAAGCGATCCCAAAGCATTCAAGGAAAAGTTGCCCGGTATTCAAGGGGACCGGAAATCGGGATGGTCCGGGGCTCTTGGTGCGATTCTGGTTTCAAGAGAACGATGTTATGCAACAGAGCGGCAGGGCTGAGAAATGCTGGTCATGCTCGCAGATCGGGTCAGCTACATCGCTGCCGTTGCTTTTGGGTCGAGCGTTTTATAATACATGGCCTGACTCGGTTTTTCCAAAACAGTTTTCGTGCGGTGGTTCTCACGTGTGAAGTGGGATGTGACTTTCAGGTTGGCACTCAAGCAAGCCCTACTGTTCTGTTTGGGTGGTTCGTTCGGCTCAAGTTGCGTTGAAAGAGGTGTTGAATTGGCAAACTCCATCCGTGTGGTTGAAACGATCAGTGAGTTGAGAGCGGCCGTGAAACAGGCCCGGGCCAGCGGCTTGGAAATTGGTTTTGTGCCAACCATGGGTGCGCTTCACGAGGGGCATGGGCGACTCGTAGAGGTGGCGGCAGCCGAATGCGGCTTCGTGGTGGTCTCGATCTTTGTAAACCCCACACAGTTTGGGCCGAACGAAGACTTTGCCAGGTATCCGCGTACACCAGAGCACGACCAGGCTGTGTGTGCTCAAGCGGGCGCTAAACTGATATTTCAGCCATCGGTTGCGGAAATGTACCCCGCAGGGCAACTTTCCACGTTTGTTGAGGTGCCCTCGGTAAGTCGTCGATGGGAGGGGGAGCAGCGGCCGACTCACTTCCGGGGCGTGGCCACCGTGGTCTTGAAACTGTTTCAGATTGTGGGAGCCGACCGAGCCTATTTTGGAGAGAAGGATTACCAGCAACTTCGGGTCATTCGTCAGATGGTGGTCGACCTGAACACGCCTGTTCAAGTCATTGGTGTTCCCACGGTACGAGAGGCTGATGGTCTGGCCCTGAGCAGTCGAAACCGCTACCTGAACCCTGAAGAGCGGCAAACGGCGGTGGCACTTTCCGCCGCCCTGAAGGCCGCCGGGCGGTTGGCTGCCGTGGGTGAGCAGGATGCAGGCCGGATTCGACAGGAATTGCACAAGACGCTAGAATCTGCGGTGGGCGTAGTGATCGACTACGCTGAGATCGTGGATGCCGAGACGCTTGAGCCCCTGGATCGTCTGAACCCCGACTGCGGAGCGAGGGCGATCATCGCCGTGCGGCTCCCCTCGGCCCGCCTGATCGACAATGCTCCTTTACCCCGGCCCGGCGAACCGGCGTGAGTTTGTGCGGATGCAACTCAAGGTTCTGAAAAGCAAACTGCATCTGGCGACCGTGACGGCAAGTGCCCTCAATTATCACGGCAGCCTGACGATTGACCCGGATCTTATGGATGCCGTGGGGCTTCTGCCCTTCGAAGCCATTCTGGTCAGTAATACCGCCACGGGCCTGCGTGCCGAAACCTACGTCCTGCCTGGCCAGCGAGGATCAGGAGCCATTGAACTGAATGGCGCCATGGCCAGGATTGGCGCGGTGGGCGACCGTGTGATTGTGATGGCATTTGCCTTGCTGACACCGCATGAGGTGCCCGACCACCAGCCCAGAGTGGTGGCACTCGACCAGAGCAATAAAATCATCGAGCGCCTGGAATATCCCACGATCTCCCAGGCGACTTCCTGAGAAGGCTGGACCGACCGTTTTCTGTCTGTATGAGACAAGGCGCTGGTTTATGCGGCAAGTGCTGATCGAGATTCCGAGCATCCACCTGAAGATCTTCGGATTCGGGCTGATGCTTTGCCTGGCATTTCTGGGCGCAATCGGGCTGGCCCACTGGCGAGCCCGGCGGGCCAGGCTTGATCCCGAATGGATTTTTGACCTCGCCTTTGGAGTGATGCTCGGCGGGATCATCGGTGCACGCGCGTTTTATGTCTGGCAATACTGGGGTACAGATCGGATGCGCGGCTGGTCGGAGGTCTTCCGGATCTGGGAGGGAGGCCTGGTTTTCTACGGCGGGATGATTGGAGCAACCATCGGTGGCCTGATCATTGCCGTGCGCAGAGGCATGCCAATTCTGGCCATGATGGACGTGGTGGCCCCTTCTGTTGCTTTAGGGTTGGCACTCGGGCGGATTGGCTGTTTCCTGAACGGCTGCTGTTATGGTGATCCCTGCGACCTACCGATTGCGATGCGGTTTCCGCCTGGGTCTCCCCCTTGGTGGCACCAGGCGCTGGATGCAGAACGCAGGCCAACGGATCAATGGATCCCCGGAATCACCTGGGAACTTTTGGAACAAGTTCGTCAGGGCCAGATTCCTCCCGGAACGGCCTGGTCAGCCCCGGTGCACGCCACTCAGCTTTACTCGGCGATTGACGGAATTGTGATTATGCTCCTGCTGCTGGCTTACAGCAAAGTGCGTGCTCATACCGGGCAGGTCATGGCACTTTTGCTCATCTCTTACCCGATCACACGTACCCTGATTGAATACCTTCGAGGTGACGAAAGAGCATTCTTTGCCGGGCTCACCATTTCTCAAAACGTGAGTGTGATCATCTTCGGAATCGGTCTGGTGATGTGGCTCTGGCTTCAGTTTGGGCTCAGCCGTCCGTCCAGCGCCTTGAGCAAGCCATTGCCTCAGGCCTGAGCTTTGGGCAGGCGCGAATGCTTGTGAGTTCAGCATCCTGCGTCACACCCTGAATATCCGTGTAATGCCTGGGGAATTTCGTGTTCAGACCAGGAGATTGCCCCATATCAGGGCACGGGAACGTGATCCAGAATGCGAAGGAGTAACTCGTCGGCCGACAGGGCCTGAGCATCGGCTTCATAGCTCAGGATGATCCGATGGCGGAGCACGTCCTGAGCCAACGATTTGACATCCAATGGGGTCACAAAGTCCCGTCCCGAAAGCAGGGCATGTGCCTGCGCTGTTCGTAAAAGGCCGATGGATGCTCTGGGACTTGCCCCGAGTTCGATCAACGGGCCGAGTTCCTTGAGCCCGAACAATTCTGGATTCCGCGTGGCGCGAACGAGATCGACGATGTAACCCTTGATCAAATCTGCCACATAGACCTGAGTCGTTTGGTGGCGGTAGGCACGCACTTGCTCGGCGTTCAGGAGAGGGGCCCAGGAACTTGCAGGATCTGATTGCCGGCTGGTCAGATCTGGCAGGTCAAGCATGGCAAGTTCGGCCGAGCGCTCTGGGTAAGTGACCAGCAGTTTCATCAAGAACCGGTCGAGTTGCGCTTCGGGAAGTGGATACGTTCCCTCATGCTCAATGGGGTTCTGGGTGGCCAAGACATAAAACGGGTCCGGGAGTAAGACGGTCTCATCGCCAATCGTCACTCGACCCTCTTGCATGGCCTCCAGAAGTGCGCTCTGGACCTTGGCTGGAGCCCGATTGATTTCATCGGCCAGCAGCACATTGGTCACAATGGGCCCGTGCCTGATATTAAAGCTTGTGGTAGCAGGGTGATAAACCTGGGTACCGGTGAGATCCGCCGGAAGCAGATCCGGTGTGAATTGAATGCGTCGGAACGGAAGTCCAAGTGCCTGGGCCAGGGTTTGGACCGCGCGTGTTTTGGCCAGACCTGGTGGCCCTTCGATCAGGACATGGCCGCCGGCTAGCAACGCCACCACCAGACGAGTGAGCAGGCCGCGCTGGCCTACGACCACAGCTCCAAGTCGCTCCAGAAGGGCCTGAAGCTCTTCTGGAGGCTTGAGTGTGGTGAAATCTTCTGGCATTGGCTCTCGTCAACAAAGAACCGGGCAAGGACGGAGGAATTGCAGACCACTGGCTGGAAATTAGCGAGATGGTCGCCGGCGATCGAGCATCTTTTTGAGGATGTCGTTGGCGGCCTCACTGGAATCTTTCGCCGAGGCCGGCTTGGCAGCCTCGGCCTTGGCGGCAGATGCTGGCGTAGGTGCCGCAGCCTTTTTGGCGTGAAACGGATTGCTCTCGTCGATCATTTCGTCTTCTTCAGATTGATCGTCGGGACGCTTCGCTTCTGTATCTTCGTCGTCGGTATCGTTATCGGTCGTTGGTTCGTCTACCCCATCGCCCATTCCTTCTGGCAGCATCTCGATTCCCTCGATGTGTGCTTCCAGGGGAGATATCACGGGAGCAGGCGGTGTGACCGGAATCGAAGCGCTTGACCCCTTGCTCTGCCGGAACGATTCCAGAGTGAGCGTATCTCCGGAATAAACTCCGGATGGTCGTTCTGGGGTCGGCTTCGTCTGATCGGAAACCAGCCAGGCGTCGATCTGTCCGGCAGGAATCTCGTCGAGGGCTCGAACTCTCGCGCCGGTTGTAGCCGGAGGAGGAACCGGAGCGCTCGCGGCATCTTCACTGGATCCCTGAATGGCCACCGCAAAAGTCAGTGGGCCAATCTTGAGCAGTTCGCCGCTACTTAGTTTATGCGGCGCTTTGAGAAGCTGTCCGTTGACCCAGGTGCCATTGCGGCTTCCCAGATCCCGAACCACCGCTTCTGTCTCCGAAAGCGTGATCTCTGTATGAGCCCGACTAACCTCCTCACTATTAGGACGGAGGTGACAATCCACACCACGGCCAACCCGGAACACCGGACCCGTGATTGGGATTGTTTTTCCTTCGGGCTTTCCCTGCACAACGATCAGTAACACCTTGACCATCAGTGCCACCCCGAGCGAATGCGCGCAAGGTTCTTCTGGAAAATTCCAGGAGCAACCAAAACGAAAGTATAGTGGGGGGAGTTGCAGAAGTGTACGCGAGAGTTCCAGGCCAACCTCTTCCCGCGCCAATTTTTACTTTACAGCGTTTTGCCCAATTGGTCAAAAAAATCTTGATCGTGTTTTCCCAGAAATGATTTCAAGACGTACGTCCAGTACCTCGGCGTCCATTTCCGTGAAAAGCCGCGGTTCGCGGCCAGGCGTCATGATCTCACAGCGGTTCACGATTGGGTTGCCCTTAGAAACATCCCCAAGAGACAGCCAAGGGTGGCTGTCCCACAGCTGCCAACGCATCATGAACCGCTAAGAGGTGGCCGTGGCTGGAGGAAGAAGCTGTCGGGACTTCACTCACCGTTTTTGGGTCCATTCCTTACAGGTGAACTGGGTATCCATGGCTTTGTGGATAGCAGCCTGAAGCTCGTCGGTCCACGTCTCCTCAGACAATTCAAGGCCTAACGCTCTGGCCAGTGTCAGCGGCACGTCGTGAATCCAGCTCTCCAGGGAGCCCGCGACCGTGCCCAGGTCGGTCAGTCCTGGCAGTTCGGGGGTGCGTTCGGATCTGGCCCTGAGAATTGCCCCGTGCTGAAGTACGGCAGCCGGCCGTCGACGCTGGGCGCTGCCGATAACCTTGGAGTTCCCTATCACAACATCTTCTGGATCTTGATCCAGAAAGCAGAGGAAGGGCCGATCTCCGGCCCTGGAGGGTGAATCTTGCCCCGAATCATGTTGGAGATGCCGTCGACTGGCTGCGAACTGTTTTGCTCGCAGCCAGTCCGCCAGTGATTCGTGGATCAAACGGTAGAGGTTGGCCGGTTTTTGAGCGTCTGGAAGCGAGCGAGGCACAACCACCGAGTAAGTAAGTTCGTGGTGGTGCCAGAGGGCACCGCCGCCCGACGGGCGGCGGACCACATGAACTCCTTGCCAGCGCGAATCACTTTGCAGTTCGGAGTAAGACTGGAAATAGCCAAGCGAGAGGGTTGGCTCTGACCATTCATAGGTCCGGATGACGGCCGTGGAAGGATCCTGGTCCACGGCGTCCAAAAGCACCTGGTCGGCGGCCATTTGCCATGGGCCTGAAGCCGAACAGTGCGGCATAAGCCGAGCACGCATCCTGGTGATCATCGAATTACCGGGAAACCGTGAGGGTTTGGGCGTGGATAGAGCCATGGTCGGCCCCCGGTTTGACCGAAGTTGCGGATGTCGCCGGTACGGCCCCGTTCCACTTCAAAATGGGAGACCGGGCCGCCGCCACTTCATCGGGTCGGCTGATCGGGGTGGTGTGTGGCGCATCGTGGAGCATCTCCGGATCTTCCTGGGCGATCTGGAGCAGAACCTCGGCGAATCGCTCAAGGGTCTGGCGGCTTTCGGTTTCGGTCGGCTCAATCATCAGGGCTTCAGGAACGATCAGGGGGAAGTAGACCGTGGGTGCATGCATGTTGAAGTCAATGAGTCGCTTGGCGATATCCATGGCGCGAATACCGCGGTCACGCGCCATGCCCCGGGCCGAAGCTACAAATTCATGCATGCAGTTGTTGCCATGCGGTACGGTGAAAACCTTGTCCACCAGAGACTTCAGGTAGTTCGCGTTCAGCACGGCATGTTCCGAAACCGCCTTGAGGCCATCAGGCCCCTGGCTTCTGATATAGCAGTATGCGCGAACGAGGACCCCCACGTTGCCGAAGAACGCCCGAACCCGGCCAATGCTGAGCGGACGGTTGTGGTCGAGTGCGTAGTGTGTACCATCGGCCAAGCGTGTAATCGTCGGCGACGGCAGGAATGGGGCGAGGAAGTCTCGAACCGCGATCGGGCCAGCGCCTGGGCCGCCGCCACCGTGGGGGCCGGAGAAGGTTTTGTGGGGATTGTAATGCATGAGATCGACACCCATATCTCCCGGGCGTACGATCCCCAGAATGGCGTTCATGTTCGCGCCATCCAGGTATAGCAGGGCACCTCGCTCTTTGAGGAGTGCAGAGATGGTGCCGATCTGAGGGTCGAAAATCCCGACCGTGTTCGGGTTTGTGATCATGAAAACCGCAGTCTGGTCATCAAGTTTCGCCCGGAAGTCCTCAAGATCAACCAGTCCCTCGCTATTGCTCTTGATGGTGACCGTTTCGAACCCTGCCAGGTGAGCGGAGGCTGGGTTCGTTCCATGCGCACTATCGGGAATCAAGACTTTGGAGCGGTGTTCTCCCTTGTGGCGGAAGTAGGCCGCGGCAACCAGAAGTGCGGTGAGTTCTCCCTGAGCGCCGGCGGCCGGCTGAAGACTAACGGCCGGTAGGCCGGCGATCTCGCCCAGAAATTCCTGCACTTCGTACAGTAACTGGAGC
The DNA here is from genome assembly GCA_903926465.1 of uncultured Planctomycetales bacterium. Taxonomy (GTDB): domain Bacteria; phylum Planctomycetota; class Planctomycetia; order Isosphaerales; family Isosphaeraceae; genus CAIYJE01. Next base: position 5,735 of record CAIYJE010000151.1, on the reverse strand, counting down.
AGGCCCTGAATGGTGGGCTCTTGCTGATACGGGTGAATGTGGGCGAGCCCAGGCAAGGCCGCCAGCCGTTCGTTGCGCTTGGGGTTGTACTTCATGGTACAGGAACCAAGCGGATAGAAGTTCGCATCAATGGACATGTTAGACGTGGACAGGGTGGTGTAGTGCCTCACCACGTCCAGTTCACCGAGTTCGGGCAGCGGCAGTGGCTTTGTTGCCAGAAATTCGGAGGGGATCAGGGAGTCAAGCGGTCGGTCGGGCACGTCGGATGGAGAGAGAACATCCGTGCGTCGTCCTGGGCGACTGGTTTCAAAAAGCAGAGCGGTGGGGTCGAGCTTGTACATGAGTTTTGGGCGTTCCTGAACGAGGATGGTGCCTTGGCTTATCGTTTTTTTGAGTTGAGAGCGGGTCGCCGATTCACTCGTGAACTGAGTGGGATTGAAGTGCCGACCGGTAGGCGGCCACGAGCCCGTCAATCTCTTCTTTGGTGCGTTTCTCAGTGACGGCAATCAGGATGGTATCTGCCAGCTCCGGGTACCATTCGCCAATGGCAATACCGCCGTGGAACCCGTGAGCGAGAACCTGGTCGAGCACTTTCCGGGCATTGGCTTCCACGCGGATGGTGAACTCTTTGAAGAACGGTCCAGGGAACGCCACGGACACGCCTGGAATTTGGGCCAGTTGCTCGGCCGCGTAGTGGGCTTTGCGTGTGGAAAGCTCGGCTACATCTCTGAGCCCCTGTGGGCCAAGAAGAGCCAGGTACATGCTGGCACGCAGGGCCATCAGCCCTTGGTTTGTGCAGATGTTGGACGTCGCTTTTTCGCGGCGAATGTGTTGTTCGCGGGTCTGGAGGGTGAGAACCCAGCACCGGTTGCCCCGGCGGTCTGTGGTCTGGCCAACCACACGGCCGGGCAGCTTGCGCAGGTAGGCTTCTCGGCAGGCAAGAATCCCCAGGTAAGGGCCGCCATAGGTGAGGATGTTTCCGAGCGATTGCCCCTCGGCGATAACGATATCTGCGCCGAGGTCTCCTGGACGCTGAAGGAGTCCGAGGCTGATCGGGTCCACGCTGACGATGGCCAGGGCCCCTCTGGCCTGGGCTGCCGCCGTCAAAGCCTTGAGGTCTTCAAGCTGGCCGAAGAAATTCGGTTGCTGAACCAGAATTGCGGCGGTCTGGTCGGTCAGGCTGGCGGCCATCTGATCCGCGGTCACCCGGCCGGCTACCGGTTCAACGACACGAATCTTCAGCGGGAGGTTGGCGGCGTAGGTCGCCAGAGTGGCTCGATACTCTGGGTGAACTGAACCGGCCACGAGAATTTCATCTCGCCCCTCGCGAAGGGCATGGGCCATGAGCATGGCCTCGGCTGCCGCCGAGCCGCCGTCATACAGGCTTGCGTTAGAGACATCCATCCCGGTGAGCTGGGTGATGAGTGTCTGGTACTCAAAAATTGCCTGGAGCGTACCCTGGCTGGCCTCAGCCTGGTACGGGGTGTAGGCTGTGTAAAACTCGCTTCGGGATGCAAGCAGATCGACGGCGGCGGGGATGAAGTGATCATACGCGCCGGCACCCAGAAAACAGGGGAGCCTATCCACGCCCTGGTTGCGTGCGGCCAGGGAAGAGACGTGTGTTGTGAGCGCCATTTCGGACATGGCATCCGGGACGGAAAGCGAACGCTTGAGCCGGAGTTCAGATGGGATCGATTCGAAAAGCTGCTCGAGAGAGGTGAGACCAAGCGAGCCGAGCATTTCACGGACATCGGACGACGTGTTGAGAATGTAAGCCATTCAAGAAAACCCATGTCAAAGAGCAAACAACCGGAGACTAGGCCGGTTGGATCCCACGAGCGACCGGATGAAGACCAGGCCAAACTTGAGACACTTCAGTGTAGGCAATCTCTATCAAGATGCCCAGAGTGCGTGATTGGATCTGTCGATTGTCGTCATCAAGCCGCCAGGCCATGAAGCCGGGCAACTCCTTTGACGAGCCAGGCGGTATGCCGCTAAAGTGCCTGTAACAGATGCTCTTCGCAGGATTGCAGACAGCGTTTCTCAAATTGAATTTTGGTCTTCGTAGCTACAGGATGCAAACCGTGGCCCATCACGCTGCCGACTCGACCCATCTCGCACCGCTGGCCCCATCGACACGGACCCTGCTGGGCCCTGGACCCAGTGAGGTGCCGCCCCGAGTGCTGGCCGCCATGGGTTATCCCTTGCTCGGTCACCTGGATCCCGAGTTTGTGGCGTTGATGGACGAGACTCAGACTTTTCTCAGACGGGTCATGCGAACCACCAACCCGCTAACCCTGGCTGTCTCAGGCACCGGGTCTGCCGGGATGGAAGCCGTGGTTGTGAATTTGATCGAGCCGGGCGACAAAATGCTCGTCTGCGTCAACGGCGTGTTTGGCGGCCGAATGGTGGACGTGGCGGAACGGGCTGGAGCGGTGGTCACGGCGATTGAGCGGCCCTACGGTGAAGCTTTTGACCCCGAAGAAGTTCGGACCGCACTCAAGCAGGTCCAACCCAAGGTGGTTGGAATCGTGCATGCGGAAACCTCGACCGGGGTCCTGCAGCCGGTTGAGGAAATTGCCAAGCTTGCACACGAGCATGGTGCGTTGATTGCCTTGGATACGGTCACCAGCCTGGCGGGTGTTCCGGTGGAGATTGACGCCTGGGGCATTGATGCCGTGTACTCGGGTACGCAGAAATGCCTCAGTTGCCCACCTGGACTCGCGCCTGTTTCCTTTGGTCCACGGGCCGTTGAGACGATCCAGAAGCGTACCCACAAGGTGCAGAGCTGGTACCTGGACATGACAATGATCATGCGGTATTGGGGTAGCGATCGCTTTTATCACCACACTGCCCCCATCAGCATGAACTACGCGCTTCGGGAATCGCTGGCCTTAGTTCTTGAGGAAGGACTGGAAGTCCGATTTGCACGCCACCTCCGCAATCATCTTGCCCTGAAAGCTGGTCTCAAGGCACTCGGAATCGCTTATGTGCCCGCCGAGGGGTTCCAGCTTCCACAACTCAACTGCATCCGGATTCCCGAAGGGATCGAAGACGTGCCGGTCCGCAAGCGATTGCTGGAACAGTGGGGGATCGAGATTGGTGGCGGACTGGGTGCCCTCAAGGGCAAGGCCTGGCGTATCGGTTTGATGGGGCATTCGTCTCGACCCGCGAACGTGACCTTGGTGCTGGCCGCGCTCGAGACCTGCCTGCGTGACCTGGGGTATGCGTGTCAGCCAGGCGCCGCGGTTGCGGCAGCGGCAGATTCGTACCGACTGGCCGCTGAATCTGTGGCGGTCTCTTGAAGCTGTTTGAGAGAGGCATGGCCTCCTGATAGTCGGTCATTTATTGGCGTGGGCCTTGCATCCATTATCATGTAGTACAGCCACGGTGCATTCCCGTAACCAACGGCTGATCAAATCTTCTAATTCCTGGTGAGCAGGCGATGTATCGTCTGCTCACCAACTCACAACCTTAGCCTTGGAATTTTAATCGTACGCTTGATGGGGAGAGGCAATTACCCTCCTCAAAAACGGTCCAGGATCAAGACTCGATCACTCAGGCGGCTTATCTATGCCGATCCGCTTATGCAAAGTGCGTGTCTTCGGCATCTAAACTCGATGAAGCCTCTTAACACCTGGCTTATTCCGTTGCCGAGGTAGGACGGGATGTTTCATGGTCGCTACCCAGGGAAGCAGAGAGCGACATATCGCTCGGGATAGAATCAACCCCGAGTGCTGAATGGTATTCCGCGATGCTTATCAAGTATTTTCCCTCAACTTCGATTCGCTTGGCCAAGGCATCGGCGGTTGACTGCTCGCGGACGATGAGATTGAGGAGATTACTGAAACCGCGTTCGATCGCGGCTCGCTCAGCCTCTTCCAGGCGTTTGGTGGTCTCGTGATACTCTCGCCATTGCAAAAGATTCTGGTGGCAAGCATCAACACCGGTTAGCGCATCCTGAACATCGGCGCGAATTCGATCGGCTGCCTGACGGGTTTCAAGAGCGAGCTGTCGTAAGTGGGTATCGGCGGCGAGGATTCGACCTCGGGCGTAGCGACGCTGAATCGGAACGTCAAAAAGTAGCGAAGTTTCCATGATGAATGGGCGGAAATCAGATCCGAGCTGGCTAACGCGTGCTCCCATATTCTGTTCCGTGTAAACATAAAGACTGAGCGAGGGAAGCGACTGGTTTTGCGCGTAATTTTGCTCAATCTCTCCTTTACGCGCCGCCAGTCGTAGAGAGAGGATCTCGGGGCGTAAACGGAGAGCCACTTCGATATCTTCGTTCAGCCTCCCGGCATCGGGAGGGATGACGGTCGGGAATTCGAGGGGCAGGCGATCATCTTCTGGGATCATGGGCATACTCGATGCGTCACGCAGGAACATCGAAAGTTCGATTGAGGCTCTCTGGAACCTGCGTCTTGCATCGATCAACTGGCTGCGCCGCGTGACAACGCTGAGTCGGTAGGATTCAAGGTCGATGGGTCGGATCAGACCAGGTACTAGCTTACGTAAGCCTTCAAAGCGGGCTTCAACAAGTTGGACAAGTTCTTTGTAAACAAGATAGGACTGCCCCGCTGCTACCCAATCCCAGTAAGCCTTGGATGCCTCTTTGCGAAGCTTGATCCGCTCTTTAAGTATGGAAGGTTCGACCTTCTGTTGCTCGATTTCGCTCTGATAGAGTTTGGCCCGCCTGGCATCGATTTGACGGTTTTTTAGAAGCGGTATCTTCAGGCCTGCAACGAACGCTCCATCTCTACGAGTGTTAAGGTAGTTGTAGTACACGGGCCAATTGCCTGTTGCAAGCCGATAACCGCCGAAAACTTCTCCGCCGAGCCTACCGAGGGGCTGTTCAAGGAAGACATCCTGCACCGTTCGGTTGTAGTAACCGAGTGGCCAGTTGCGGCTATCGGCATTGAGATTTAAATCGAAGTTTCCATTTGCCGAGAGAACGTCGGCCTGGGCTTGTTCCCGATCTAGAAGTGTTGCAAGGAACAGGGGATAAGACCGTTCTGAAGAAGCCAGAGTCTCCTCAAGAGAGAGGGGAGGCCAGTTGCGAATCTGCGCTCGTTCGGGCAAGAGCGGTCGTACCAATGTTCCTTGGAGAGGCTCGGGAAGCTCACCTGATTGTTCAGCTTCATTAGCGGTTTTCGGGGTATTTTCCAGAATAAGCGGTAATGCCGCATTGTTCGCGGGTAGGCCACCAATCGCGGAGAACGGCGAGAGAATCGACGGTACGCCTGGACGACGATCACTGGAGAAGGGAGTCAACTGATAAAATGGAGCATTTGGCGGCGTATCCCCCATGGCACGTGGGGGGTTTGAGAGATTCGTCTCGGTCATATCCGAGGGGGGTTGGCCCATACCGTCTGGCAATTCCCCCATTCCAAGGGGTGGGTATCCAACCCTCCGATCTCCGGGAATCGAGAACGGCAGGGTGAGCCTGGAGGCAGTACCATCCGGCTCTTGTGCAATACCGAGGTTGCTTCCTGGCCAGTGGGCAGAGTAGCACAAGGTCGCGATGAGAAAGGATCGCATGGGGAAATACATGATTCGCTTGCAGTCCTTGCGCGCGAAGGTTATTCGGTCAAATGTAAGCGTCCGATGAACCGCATTCTTGTATAAGGTTGACAAGGGTGATCCTTGTCGCGGTTCCGTCGTCACGATTATTCCGGCTTAGCTGGGTCCGGCTTCCAGGCATCCGGGAGTAACTCCGCGATCCTGCTATGCGG
>CAIYJE010000150.1 GCA_903926465.1 uncultured Planctomycetales bacterium | reverse complement strand
TGATGAGCGTCTTCCGGACTCTGAAACAGAGGGGCCATAACCCAGTATCCGCCGTGACGAATGCTGTTCGCGAGTACCTCAAGACCGGCCAACTCCCGCCGCTTCCAGGATCAAGCACTGCATTCGGCTGAATGGTTACGAGGATTTCAATTTGCACGTCGCGTTCGGTGAGATCGCGACGCGGGATCGATGTCGAAGCTAGCGGCGAGCTTGCACTTGCCGCAGAATAGGCTTGCGTTTGATAGCTCATTCTGACACTCCCTGAAAGTTCTTCCGGCCTTGCCGGAAGCGTTATTCCTTGAGGCTTTGCGACCGGTCCAAGTTGCCTGCTGCTTGAATAGAGGTCCAAAACGATCTAGGATAAAAATCTCCCCTGGTTTTTCACTTGTATCGAATTTTAGGAAAACTGATAGAAATGGCGGTATGACGATCCTCGACGTTGATTGAATAATCCTCCAAATGCTGCGTTTTCGTGTGCAAGGGTGGAACAGACGGCTTACCCTGCCCCAAATGAGACACGCTTCCATGGAAAAGCACGTGAGTCGGGTGAAGGCCGACCAGTTAGCACTGGCCCAGAGGATCGCTTCGGCATTGCCTCAGGATGGCACAGTTGAGGTGCAACCAGGGTTGCACTATCGACGGCATTCCCGCCCCACCGAATCGGTCTATGCCTCGGCTCAGCCTTCATTTTGCGTGATCGCCCAGGGCAGTAAAGATCTCACGCTCGGAGCAGACACCTTTCGATATGACTCCGCGCATTACCTGATCACCACAATGGAGTTGCCACTGAGCGGCAAAGTGGTTGAAGCCACTCCGGAACGGCCCTACCTGAGCTTTCGGCTGGTGCTCGACCCGTCGGTTGTGACTTCCGTCATGGTGGAGTCTGGTTTCGTTCAGCCGAGTGGCGATGGCCGCATGAAAGCGGTTGATGTGAGTGCGCTGGATGCAGACTTGCTCGATGCAACGGTTCGGCTGGTGCGGCTGACAGAAACCCCCAACGAATACCGCATTCTCGCGCCACTGGTCATTCGCGAAATCGTTTATCGGCTTCTCATCGGGGCACAGGGCAACCGGATGCGGCACCTCGCCAAGTTCGGCGGTCACGCCCATCGGATGGCTCGCGCGATCGAGGTCATCCGCAAGAACTTCGACAAACCGCTGCGGATTGATGATCTTGCCAGCGAACTCAGCATGAGCGTTTCGGGATTCCATGCCCACTTCAAAGCCGTGACTGCCATGAGTCCGTTGCAGTTTCAGAAACAACTCAGGCTTCAGGAGGCACGGCGGCTCATGCTGAACGAAGACGTTTGACGCTGCGCAGGCAGGCTTCCGTGTTGGTTACGAAGACGCTTCGCACTTCAATCGTGAGTACAAACGCCACTTCGGCAAACCGCCGATGCACGATGTCGAGAATTTGCGTGAATTGTCGGGCCTCAGCAATACGAACTAGCGTTCTGACGGCAAGGCTCGAACACTCTGCTTGATGGTGAACCGCGACCCGAACGGCCGGACTTGGTCTCTGCAAAGCGTTGAGCGAGATGCGGCGACGGGACCACGTGGTGAACCTGAACGAGGGCTGAACCAAGCCGCTCAGAGGTCGTGGTTTTTATACCACTGCGTTCTGAGCCGTGCGCTTCGTGCGTCGCTCCAGGCTTCCGTGGAACAACTCGATGCGTGTTGGCTTGGGTGGTCCGGAAGAGCCATATTTCAGAGCACGGACTTGGGGCGACACGTCGGGTCTTGAACTTTGTCTACGCGAGACCAGGGCACTGGCCTTGTTTTGCATTCTGCCCGGGGTGATCATCCCGAATGCAGTACGATCACGCCTTTGTGCTTCCAACCAGAGAGACGGCTTGGTTCCCTGGCCGCCGAAGGAACCCTGGACCGTGCGTGGTCTTACCTTGGTGGTGGGGTCATCTGCAACTTCAGCATACCCTCAGCAAAAGCCTTGCCAATGGGCGCCATAATCTTGGCCGCGCCGAGATAGTGGAAGGCGTAATTGGAAACGCCGCTCATGCGTTTTGCGATCTCCGGTGGAAGGTTCTCGGCGATTAGTTTGTTTTTGAACTCCTCCAACTCCTGCCCGGTGATGTTCGGGTGCTGCCTGAGCTTTTCGGCAGCCGCCGCGTCTGCCATGGGCCAGAGGGCCTGGATTCTCTCACGTGCCTCCTGCAGGTCGCTGTCCCAGAAGGGTGCCGTCTCCACCGCCAAAACGGTGCCCTGGAACTCTGGAAGCGCAGCCGGTGCGGCCTGGGCTTGGTGGAAATACGCTTCCTGCTGCGATGGCTTCATGCCGTTGATTCCCATGACCCCGATCACAAATGGCAGCTTTGGTGCATTCAGATCTTTTCGCACATCGCGAATGAAATCTGACAGCAGCGAGCTGTAGAGGTCATACCCGCCTGGCTGGTTGCATTTGTCATACGTCCACGTGCTCACCAGATCGTTGAATCCCTGGAACCAGACGAACCCCGCCAATTCGTAGCCCTGTGTCGGGTCATATTCTGGCACTGCCCGCTGGGGATCCGCCAGCACATTGCGCACATGTTCGATCATCAGGCGGTAGTAGGCACCGGTGGCCTTGATCTTGTCCGCCTTGATCGTCTCAAGGTCATCGCCCCGGTTCTTGCGCTGGTCAAGCTCGTAGTTGCTCCAGACGAACGGGCCGGAACTGGGTGGGCGGAAATCGGTGTGGAGATCCTTACCGCCCCAGGATGTCTTGATAATCAGGATCGGTTCGTTGAGCTGTTTCTCTATGGTTATGCCGAATGTGAATTCTGGACCGATGCAGTTTTCCGAAGCACCGAAGCCCGTGGCTAGTTTGCCGGTCTTTTCGGTCGTATCGTCACCGGCGCAGCCGATCGAAGAGATCCAGACGTTCTGCCACACGCGCGGCGAGCCGTCGGCTTTGCGCATCTGATTGAGCAATGGCGCGGTCTTGGGATCGGTGGCCATGTCGTCAAAGGTTGAGATGTTCACATGCCCCTGCATGTTCGATTGCCCGGCCAAGATGAAGACCTTCAGCGGTCTGCCGCGCTTCTCCGTTGGCGGAGTGGCTGGTGTTGGCGTGCCCGCGGCAATCACGGAATGGGTCAGTACCAAAAGTGTGACGCCAACCACGGAGAATCGAAACCAGCGTTGTACCTGAGCCATTGCAATGCCCTGTTGCCGAACCGGCGGAACGCGCAAATTGTAGAACGACCCAACAACAAAAAAGTCTACGCCGTGCTGATACCCAAAGCAACGGCCACACTTCCGCATAGACTCATGCAGGTCACTGGAAAAGAGGTGACGGATCACTGCGGAAATCTGTCAACTTTTGATAAGCATCAGCGGAATTCCGTAAGATCGACCCATTGCAAAGTTTCGGGCTGAAGGCCCAGTTTCAACCGCGCAGCCCGATGGGCTGGGTCTTCTGCCTACCGTCTTGCAGGGGCAGTTCATCGGTCCTGTCATAAGGTCGCCCCTACAAAGTGTCGTGCAAGCTAGGGAAGCTTGCTTTCGCCATTGAACTCGGTCAAAGTAAAGACGAGCCGCATGCAACCTATTCCAGAGAAATAATCGACGAGACAATCATGAGAACTTGTTCATGCGGTGCCCAAGCTCGGGGAGCCGAGCTTCGGCGGTTTCTCACGCCATCGACAGATGGGAAATGAGCGTACAAACAACTCAGGTCGCGGGGTGGCGGCCCGATCTTTCGAAATCGTCAGGTCGCGAGATCAACATTCCTGGTTGAACGCGAACGCCAAAACTCAGCCGCGTTGCCAACTTTGCGTAAGCAAATTTGGTGACGTCGGCTGGAGTGCCTTGTTGGGCGGCATTCATGAAGAGCTCGGGTACCTGACTGGACGACTACGCCTCGTTATAGGCTCTCTCAAGCTCAGCCACCTCGAGCTTCACCATCGTCATCATGGCTTCCATCACAGCCTTCACCTTCTTGGGATCCTGATCACGGATGAGCTCGGTGAATCGTCTTGGGACAATTTGCCAGGAGAGACCGAACGGGTCTTTGATCCAACCGCATTGCGTGGGCTTTGCGCCTGCCTTCACAAGCTTGTCCCAGTATTTATCCACTTCAGCCTGGTCCGCGCAATCCACGTAGAGTGAGACCCCTTCAGAGAAGCTGAAGTAAGAACCGCCGTTGTAGCCCATGAAGGGTTGGCCACCAACGACGAACTCGGCGGAGCAGATCGGACCGTCATTGCCCGTGCGAGCGACGTTGCGTACTTCGGAGTTCGGAAACGTCGCGGTATAGAACTCGATCGCCGCTTCGAGCTGGTCGTTGAACATAAGAAAAGGTGTCACTTTGGTCATCGGAGTGTTTCCTCTGTACGGGCGATGCACTTCTGCGCCCAAATTGTGATTCTCTGAATCGAATGCGCTGAGCATACCATACAGCCACCACAGGTCAATCTCCGCAGGGCTATAGGGATGCATAGGATTTGACCACGCGAATTGACCAAGCATTTCTTGCGCAGGAAACTGGGTGACATGAAGCTCGTCGATCGGTATGCAGGTGCCTACAAGGTCCGTAAACTGCCCTCCCGCACGATCCAAACCTATCGGCGGTGGATCGAGAAAATCCTGCGGTTTCACCACAGGGCGATTGCGCGATTCTAGGTAATCTGGCATGATTGTGCCGGTGTGATTTCTGCCGCTTCCTGGAGGACAGCAAGGGTAGAAACTATCGCGACCGCAAGGAATCCGTGCCATGGCCAAAACAAAGTCTGCTCGCATG
>CAIYJE010000149.1 GCA_903926465.1 uncultured Planctomycetales bacterium | reverse complement strand
TGATGAGCGTCTTCCGGACTCTGAAACAGAGGGGCCATAACCCAGTATCCGCCGTGACGAATGCTGTTCGCGAGTACCTCAAGACCGGCCAACTCCCGCCGCTTCCAGGATCAAGCACTGCATTCGGCTGAATGGTTACGTCGATGATGAATTCCGGCGCAAACAACGGAAGCAGGTTGAACAATCTTTGTTGTTTCGCAATCTTGCCCGACAAGATTCCAACCTGGGCAACGACGAGGCCACCATCGGCCTGCGGCCCAAACTAGAGTCCATGATTGGGCAAGCGGCCCTGGAACTAAGCGTGGAGGCCCTGCTGGGATACTCACTGCTGGCGGCGCTGGTGCTGGGCGGCCTGGTAGGATTTTTGAGGCATAATGTAATCATTGGACTGGTTACGGGACTGATTGGTTTGTGGCTACCCTTCCTGTACGTGCAATACCAGCGCAAGGCTCGGCTCGCCAGAATTCTTGACCAGTTGCCAGAGGCCTTCGACCTCATGAGCCGTGTGGTGCGCGCGGGCCAAACCACCTCGCAGGCAATCCTCACGGTGGCCGAAGAGTTTCCGCAGCCAATTGGTGGTGAATTTTCATATTGCGCAGAGCAGCAGAACCTGGGGCTCTCGCCCGAACTCTCGCTGCGTGACCTGGCCCGCCGAACCGGTTTGCTAGAGATCAAGATCTTTGTGATGGCGCTGCTGGTGCAGCAACAAACCGGGGGTAGCCTCACCGAATTGCTGGAAAAGCTGGCCACCATCATCCGTCAACGGGCCAGCCTCCGGGGCGAGATCAAAGCGCTCACCGCCGAGGGACGGCTGCAAGCCATGATCCTGCTTGGCCTGCCGGTGCTCCTATTTTTTGCAATGTTCTTTCTCAATCGCGATTACATCAGTGAATTGATGGCCCATCCCACATTGATCATGACCACGCTGGCCTTTGAAGGGGTGGGTGCGCTCTGGATCCGCAAGATTGTGAACTTCGATGTTTGAGTCGAACACGGCTGGCGACCTGTGGCGCCACCGAATCAGCCCAATTTTACCCACCGAGGAAATCCATCCATGAACAATCCCGGATTTGTCAGCCTGATGGTTTTCCTGGCGGTGAGTAGCATGGTGGTACTTGCGTATGCACTGATTGGCAATCGCCGGTCTCGCATTGATGCTCGGCTCGAGGACATTGAAAACTGGCTTCCAGGCGGACCTCGGCCGCAACTCGCCGATGCTGAGGCGGCAGCCACCCTGGTCAGTATCACCAAGGCCACGCTTCCCAAGGTTGGCACGGCCTTGATGCCAGCTAATGAAGAAGAGCAGACCCAGCTCCAGACCCGCTTAATTCAGGCGGGGCTTTATAGCCGCCAGGCCATGCCAATGTTCTTGGGAGTCAAACTGTTACTCATTGTCGGGCCGGCTCTGGCCGGAGCTCTTCTCGGGGTTCTCGGCCTTTATCCCATGCAGAACACATTCCTGGTGGGCTGCGCACTGGGCATTATGGGACTGATCGGACCAGGGTTCTGGCTCGATTACCGTAAGAAGAAGCGGCAAGAGCAGCTCCGGCGTGCCATTCCAGACGCCATGGACGGCATTGTGATTTGCCTGGAGGGGGGGCTAAGCCTTCAGGCCGCCGTCCAGCGGGTTTCCAGCGAACTGAAAACGGCCCATCCCTTGCTTGCCCGCGAAATGAATATCATCGAACGAGAGATCCAGCTCGGGCAAACACCCGGCGAAGCGTTTCTGAACATGGGGGCACGAACCGACCTGGAAGAAATGCGAACCCTGGCCTCGGTCATCAACCAGTCCGATCGGTTTGGCGCCAGCCTGGTGCGGGCACTCCGGGTGCATGCAGAGACCTTACGACTCAGGCGACATCAGCATGCGCAAGAACGGGCCCAGAAGGCGGCCGTCAAGGTGCTGTTTCCAACCATCTTGTGCATCTTTCCCGCCATGTTCGTGGTCATTCTGGGGCCGGCTGTGTATCGGTTCATGACGGCGTTTCCGAAGTAACACACAGGCCAATGGCACGGGTGTGCGCTCATGGAAAAGCCGACCCGTCCATGATCGACGAGCCCACGCTGGGCAGCAGGGTGGCATCGATGATCGTGGCTGAAGGGGCCACCGTTGCGCCATAGCTGCTGGCATGCCAGGCCGAACCACCCAGGCCAGGATAAAGTGCCTCATAACGAAACGGCACCGGATGAAACAACGAAGAACAGGGCTGACGGATGGTCACGGCTGGAAATTGAACCACCTGCTGGATCGGCACGGTATATCCCTCAGACGGGTGTGCTTGCCAGGTCTTATGACCGAACCATCCACCGGCCTTGGCCGAGAGTGCAGGAAACAGCAGGCCCACGGTCAGAGTCAGGCATTGCAAAGATCTACGGGCAACTGGCCGGTTCATGGATTGATCGCCTCTGGATTTCGGCAAGCATGCCCGGCAAGTGAGCCTTGCCAAGCGACTAGCCTAATTAAGTCATTCGAGCCCGTAACTGTATCGACCGTTGTTTGCTGAAACTTTCAGGGTTGCGTCTGGGGAGTGCCAACTCTGTACAAAAACCTGTCACTGGCAACTTTTGCGAATACGTACGGCATCGGCTGAGCTGGGCAAACGGCTTCCTCAAACGATCAATAACACGCATAGCTAACCTGTCTGAAATTGACATCGCGCCCGACAAAACCACCTGGGCCGCCCGTAGCGATTCGCCCGACAAAATGATTCTGCGTAATGCACGGCACATCATCTGCTCGCATGATTATTGGAGAAACACTGTAGAACCAGGGGGAGACCGAGCGCCATGCTCAGCCCACAGCATCCACGAACTGAACACCTTCGCAGAAGTCGGGGCGCGGCCTTGGTAGAGATGGCGGTTGTCACTCCCATGCTTATCTTGCTCGTCTTCGGAGTAATTGAGGCCACCCGGATGTGCATGGTGGCCCAGTTGCTTACCAACGCCGCACGCGAAGGATGCCGGGTGGCCGTTAACAATAGCACAACATCTGCAAATGTTGATGCTCGGGTCAAGGCCACGCTAGACGCCTCCGACACCAGAATCTATCCCCTGATCACCGAAACGCTCAATTATCCAAATTTGTCTCAAGCTAGGCTCAATACGCCGATCAGCCTCACGCTGTCGGTTCCCTTCAGCAGCGTAGACTGGCTGGCACCGCCATTCTTCTTCTCATCCAGAACCATCACCGCTACCGCAGTGATGTTGAGCCAACGACCCTAGAAAGCAGCACGGTTTCACGGTCTGTTTCTCGGGCCAGACCGCCCATGAAGCACCACGCACAATCGCATGGCTCAGCGCCATAACCAGAAACAAATCAGAACCAAAAGGACCTAGCATGCTGCTCTCCAGAAAGACAAGCGCGTTCGGTCGTTCCGGTGCGGCCATGGTCGAGGCGGCCTTGGTGCTCCCAGTTTTGGTGCTGCTGATCTTCGGCTTCATGGAAATGGCACGGATGGGAATGGCCTTTCAACTGATCACCAACGCCGCCATTCAGAGTTGCCGGATTGCCGTGATCGATGGATATACCCAGGCCGATGTTACCACCCGGGCTCAGAGCATCCTGGCGTCGGGAGGGATCGCTCCCAACTCCTACACGCTGGCAACCACGCCCGCCAACGTGACCACCACTCACCATGGCGATGCCGTCACCGTCAGCATCAGTGTGCCTTACAGCAACATTGCCTGGCTCACGCCCATGTTTCTTTCAAGCACGACTTTGAAGGCCTCTGCCACGCACACTAGCGAGCGACCCTAGTTTGAATAAACAAGAGGGCTAACCGATGCAGGCCTACATGGAGAAAGTTTTGAAATACACCCGTCGTCGCGGCACGATCCTGGTTCTTCTGGCGTTATTGGTGGTTTGCTTGCTGGGGTTCACGGCCCTGGCAGTGGATCTCGGAATGATCGCCACGGCCCAGGCCCAGCTCAAAACCGTGACCGATGCCGCGGCCCTGGCCGGCGCCCGCCAACTGGCCAGCGACCGCCGGGTCAGTTCGGTCCCAATCTATCCTGATATTGAAATCGCGGCGGCCATTAACAAAGCCATTTCTACCGGCAATGCCAATTCCGTGCTGGCCCAAGCCGCCGCACTCACAAGCACAAATATCGTGGTTGGCTACATCAATACCAGTCCGGCCAATCCCAGTGTGCCGATTGACCAGAATCCTTCAAACAATAACTACAATTCGGTTCAGGTCACGGCCAGTATCACCGTTCCAGCGTTCTTCGCGTCAATTTTTCGTTCCACAGGTTCAACCGTCACGGTAAGCAGCACCGCAACGGTGGGGCTCTACGCCATTGGGTATACCACGAGTATCTTACCCATCACCATGGATACCACTGCCTATGGCCTGATGATAGGCACACTTGCAGGAGGCGGTGACAAATATAGTTTTACCGCAGCGAATTACAACCCACCCGCTTCGAACGGGGTCTCTCTGGGAGCTGATAAGAGTCTAGAATCGGTGGCCTACCCTGTGGTGGCTGGCCTTGAGGGCAACTGGGGCACCATTAACTTCGGCGTATCCAATAACAGCACGGCAATTCTGGGTTCTCAGATTCGCAATGGAATGACCAGCGCTCAGATGAACGCGGCTGGATTTTCCGCGGGAACAGACTTGCCCCTGGAAACCGGGTCGACCACATACAAGTTCTCTGCTAACCCCGGTATCAGTGCAGGGATCAAGGATGACCTGACCAGCATTATTGGTAAACCGGTGGCAATTCCCATCTATTACAACTCGGGCGGCAAGGGGAACAATGCCTGGTATGAGATCAAGTTCTTTGCCCCCGCGCGTATTGTTGCCGTGAATATGACCGGCAATGACAAGTATGTGATCGTTCAACCTGCATCCATCAGTGATCTGAGTTTCACCCCGGATACCACCCACCTGAATCCGTGGTCTGAGGGTGGGGTGGTTTTTGTGCTTCTGACCCGTTGACCAACCCCCAAGGAGGATCTCATGCTTCGCGTACTCTCGGTCACGCTCATGCTGCTGGTGCCGCTGCCGTACTTCACGGGAAAAGTTACCCTGGGCCCGGCAGGGGCCGACAGGGTCGAGGAAGACTGGCAACTGATTCTGGCCACTCCCGACCCTGATCTAACGTGCCCCCAGCTCTCCACCACCATGAAGCTCGATGCAACGAACTCATCTCCCTTCTGCGTGTTCTCTCTGAACTATCAAGACTTTCCCTCGTTCATACCGGGGGGAGTCCAGGCCAAGATCCTTCAGGGAGACCAGACGCTGGTCAGCTCCACCCAGGGAACCGGCCAGTTCCAGACGGCCGGTGAAACGGTCACCTGGACCCAGCGTTTGAGCCTCTCTGGCGGCAACCTGAACTTCAAGATTACCGGTGGCCAATCCACCACCTGGGGGCCCTTTGGCTCTACAGACACCCAGCTTGCCCTGACCGCCCCCACACCGATCGCCGTGCTGGACAATTACAGCCCCGACGTGAGTGTGGCCAGCTCCGGTCCCAGCTTTGGAGATAACCGGGTTTCCAGTATGACCCTGCTCCAGGTGCGCTATTACCAGGGCCAAACCCTGCTCGCCACCGACACCACGGCCAGAACGGTCAAGCTCGCCAACTGACTGGCGGTACCGGTGTCAGCAGGCGGTTCAAAGCGACCAGCCTCAGCCGGCAGGAACCAAACTGCAGGGCCCTGTAAAAATCTTGCTTGCCTCTTCCATTCGTGGGATATAATCAAACATCGCCAGGCCGGGCCCTTGTTGCCCGGCGTCGGTTTGCACCGCGTGATTTAGGACCTTGCCGCACAGCAGTGGCTGCGACCCGACCTCCACCGATCCGGTTCGGTGGCCACTTTGAGGTCGTCCGTCCGGTTGTTACGCACCCGTCCCAGCCCCCTGCTCATACCAGGGGGCTGGGTGGCCTCTTTTCAAGCTCGATTGCACGCACCTTTGCTTCACGGATGATGCCGGTCTCCCTTGTGCGCACTTCTGATGTTCTTGCGAAACCTGAGCCTTTCACCTCTCCGCTGACAGACTACTTACGTCTGCTCATTCTGCTCATTCCCACCATTGCCGCCATTCTGGCTCGTCCCGGTTTCATCACTCAAGACGGCCCCGCGCACGTCTATAACGCCGAGATCCTACGCCAGACACTCACTCCGTTCCACGGGGCTCAGGCATTCCCGCTGACGGCCTTTGATACCCGGCTCGAACCTTTGCCAAACTGGGCCGGACATGCCACGTTGATTGGCCTCTTGTCGGTATTACCGGCCCGGGCCGCTGACCAGGCGATGATTGTTTTGACCTTGATTGGACCAGCGGCACTCTGCATCTGGTTGGCCAGAACGGTGCGCGGAGGCTCGTTGCCCTGGCCCATGGTCATTCTGTGCGCCTTGCTTGGCTTGAACTGGCTCTGGCTGCTCGGCTTTTACAGCTTCTTGCTGGGGTCGATGGCGTTTCTGCTGACCGTGGGTTGCTGGTGGCGGCTCCGGGACCAACCGGGGCCACGGCTTGGGCTTCTGGTTGGCCTGCTCATGATTGTGGGCTACTTCTGTCATCCGATCAGCCTGACGCTGACGGTGCTAGCACTTGGGGTTCTCTGCCTGAGTTCAACCGGAAAGGGCTGGCTTACCCGTGCCCTCTGGACCGTGATTGGGTTCACGCCTCTGATCCCGCTTGGGCTTACTTACCGGCGACTGATGGGGGCAGGGGGGGAACTGGCCCCCACCTGGGCCGGTTTCTCCAAGGGATTCGGACTCGCCTCCGTGGCCGAGCGTCTGCTTTGGATTGAACCGATCACCCTGGGTCGCCGGACCGCGTTACCGTTTGCAAGCTCGGAATCCCGGCTGAATGGCCTGGCGGCCCCAGCGCTCTGGCTTGGACTTGGCTTGCTGTTTTACTGCTGGAAGCGTCAGTGCCGTTCGCCCAGGCCCTGGTTCCTGGCATCGGCAGCCCTTTTGGGCCTGGCATTCCTTGCGCCAGACAGCATGGGGCCAACCCACGGCCATTACCTCACTCAGCGAGTAGTATGGCTGGGCCTGATGCTCTTGGTGCCGGCCTTGGCAACCGTCGGCGGGAATGGTGGGCCCAGCCCGCGCTCACTCCGCCTGCCTACAGCATGCCTTGGTATCGCACTCGTGGTCCAAACCGCATTTGTCTGGGATTACGCCCGCGAATCGAACCGGCTTTTTGACGCTTACACCAAAGCTTTGCCCGCCGTTGGGCAGAAGCAACGCCTGGCCGGCCTGTTCCTGGATCTCCGGGGCCGGTTTCGAGCCAACCCGCTTGTGCACCTGGATTGCTGGCTTGGGGTTGGCACCCAAAACGTGGTCTGGAGCAACTACGAGGCAGCCTACTACTACTTCCCGGTACGGGTCAGGCCTGGGCCAGATACACCGCCCATCCGGGAGTTCGAGGCTATATCCATCATGGATGCCCCAAAGGACGCCCCGGAACGGTTGGCCCGCTGGACGACACTTCTGGATACGTATCATCCTGCCATTGATCGGCTTGTGCTCTGGGGCCACAACCCAGAGTTGGAGCGAGCGACAGAAAAAGAGTACACTCGAACACTGAATGGAACGTTCCTTCAGGTCTGGGCCCGCCGGAATCCCCACAAGAACGGGGACGAACCGTGAACCGGTCTGGCTGGCCCGTCGTATACTCATTCATACGCCAAGACCTCCACGCCCTGCGATCGGCCCACGGCCAGAGATCGCACTCGACGTTTTGGGGAGATTCGGCTTAGGCTGTTATTGATGTTCGTGCATCCAGGCACGCCGTACGGAGCGGTTCCGGCCGGTCGGTTGACGAGCCGGTTGCACGCAACTTTTAAGGAGCGAGATAAATGAGTTCACTCGGAAACATGAAAACCAATAATCCAGCCTTCACCATGGGCGGTACGGTTTTCGATGACTGGGCGCGGACCGATAGCCGTAGCACCACCATGACCGTGCAGGGAACGGCCGCCAAGGGTGCTCTGCTGCTTGCCATTCTTGCGGTTTGCGCCTCGGTCTCGTGGGGCCAGGTGCAGAACGGCCAGTTGAGCGGCGGGATCTTGATGGGGTCGGGCATTGCTGGCTTCGTGCTGGCCATGGTCACCACGTTCATGCCAAAGTACGCCTTCATCACGGCCCCGCTTTACGCAGCCGCCGAAGGCTTCTTTCTGGGTGCAATCTCCAGTGTGATCAACCTCCGCTACCCCGGCATTGCCATCCAGGCTGTGGCCTTCACCATTGGTACTACCGCCACCATGCTGGCCCTGTACTCCACACGCATGGTTCAGGTTACCGAGAGCTTCACCCGCATGGTGATTGCCGGAACCGGTGCCCTGTGCGTGACCTACCTCATGAGCTTTGTGCTCAGCCTGTTCCACATCGACCTCGGCCTGTTTGGCTCTGGCTTGCTGGGTCTGGGTGTGAGCGTGGTAGCCATTGCCCTGGCGGCCATGAATCTGCTTCTCGATTTTGACTACATTGAGAAGCAGGCCCAGCGTGGTGCCCCGAAATCACTGGAATGGTATGGCGCTTTTGGGTTGATGGTCACCCTGGTCTGGCTATACATGGAAATTCTCAGACTGCTGAGCAAACTTCAGGACCGAGACTGAGCCCAAAAGTTAGACAACTCGTTCAATCTAAACCCCAACCAGGCCTCCCCTGGTTGGGGTTTTTTTGGAGTCTGTGGTTCCAGCCTTGGCCCGCGCACGAAAATCAGGCCCCAGCGTGTGAGTGCACCCTTGTGGCTGGGTCTCCGCTGGGCGACAACAGATTTACCAGCTTCGACCATGATCCAGGGGCGAAGCGACGCCGCGTTCTTCGTCCCTTAGTTACGGGAGTTATGAAATATGGCCGTGCCCTTATTCGCTGCAATCGGTTCGGTTCCGTCGATTCTGATCGGCATTATGGTGGCTGGCGTGCTGGCGATCCTGTTCGCCATTGGCATGTTCAATAACCTGGTGAGCCTGCGGAACCGGTACCGCAATGCCTACAGCCAGATCGACGTTCAGCTCAAGCGCCGGTATGACCTGATTCCCAACCTGCTTGAATCGGTCAAAGGTTACATGAGCCATGAACGGCAGACCCTGCAGGCCGTGATCGAAGCCCGTAACGTGGCGGTTCAGGCCAACCAGCGGGCCGCAGCCAATCCCGGCGACCCCACGGCCATGCAGGGGCTCGCTGGTGCGGAATCTCAGTTGAACGGGGTACTGGGACGTTTATTTGCCCTGGCAGAGGCTTACCCAGACCTCAAGGCGAACCAGAACATGCTGGCCCTGCAGGAGGAATTGGCCTCAACCGAGAACAAGGTCGCGTTCGCTCGTCAGGCCTACAATGATGCTGTGATGGTTTACAACACGGCCCGTGAAACCTTTCCCAGCAGTCTCGTGGCTAACGGCGGCGGGTTCGCTCCCGCGCAGCTCTTTGAACTCGCTTCACCGCAGGAACGTGAAGTTCCCAAGGTTTCATTCTCCTGAGAACGAAACTCAAGCAACGGTCATCCAAGTGGAAAAGTAAACGCCCACCTCACCGCCCGACAGAGCCACCACGCCCATGGACTTCTTTGCCCAGCAGGAATCTGCGCGTAAGCAGACCATCTTCCTGATCGTGTCGTTGCTGGTGGCCACGCTGTCGATCGTGGCGGCGGTCTGCGGTGTGGTTGCGGCCGGACTGGCAGCCACACAGGGAAATTCCTTCTCCCTGGCTCAAGATGGTGGCATGCTGGCGCTGGCTGGCCTGGGCACCGCGGCCTTGATTGGGGGTGGCAGCCTGTACCGAGTTGCCTCTCTGGCGTCGGGCGGCAAGCCGGTGGCCCTGATGCTGGGGGGACGGCCCCTTGATCCCCACACCACCGACCTGGGGGAACGCCGCGCCCTCAATGTGGTCGAGGAAATGGCGCTGGCGTCTGGCTGCCCGGTACCACCGGTCTACGTGCTGGATCATGAAGATGGAATCAATGCCTTTGCGGCCGGTCACGATTCCAACAATGCCGTGATTGGACTTACCCGAGGGGCGATCGACCGGCTCTCGCGCGATGAACTACAAGGGGTACTCGGGCACGAGTTCAGCCATATTCTCAATGGAGATATGAAGCTCGACCTGCGGCTGATGGGCCTGCTCTTTGGAATCTTGCTCATCAGCATGACCGGATGGACCATCTTCCGAACCACGTCGGGCTCAAGCATCCGCGTTCGGGACTCAGACGGCAAAGAACGTGAGCGGGCCAACCCGTTACCGCTGATCGGCCTGGGCCTTTACATCGTGGGGTACATCGGGGTCTTTTTCGCCCGGTTCATCAAGGCTGCGGTCTCTCGTCAGCGTGAATACCTGGCAGACGCTTCTGCCGTGCAGTTCACCCGCAATCCACTGGGACTGGCCGGTGCCCTCAAGAAAATTGGCGCTCTGAACGACGGCTCTCAGATCCGCTCCGCACACGCCGAGGAAGCCAGCCACCTGTTCTTTGGAGATGCCTTGGGCTTCTCAAGCTGGAACCCGCTCTCAACACACCCACCGCTGGTTGAGCGGATCAAACGGCTGGATCCCAGCTTTGATGGAGACTTCTCACGGGTTTCGCTAGCGAGCCCACAATCTCCTGAGGGAAATACCGCCCCTGGCCTGAAACTGCCACGCTGGATTGGCGCGAAGATGGGGGAAGGCGGCACCCCCAAACCAGTGTCCGCCAGCGCCCGATTTGCGTTTGATCCCGCCAGTTCGGTTGCGGCCATTGGCAATCCCTCTGCTGGGAACATCCACAGGGCAACCCAGCTTCTTGAGGGAATTCCCGAACCGATTGCAGCCCTGACCAGAGATCAGGACTCGGCCCGAGCCCTGGTTTATGCCTTGCTCCTGGACCGGGATGATCCCCAGGTACGGGCCGCCCAGTTCGAAACCATGACCAGCCACTGGAGCGCAGAGCAGGCTGAATATGTGGGCCAGATTGCCGGCCAGCTCGATGCCCTTGGACCCGAAGTCCGGCTCCCGCTGGTCGAGCTGACCCTGCCAAGATTGGCACGAATGTCACCCGCCAAGTTCCGGTCTTTTGTGGAAACACTCAGGCTTTTGATGGAGGCGGACCGGAGAATCACCCTGTTCGAATACGCCCTCAGGCGGCTCCTGATGCGTGCACTCGGCCCGCAGTTTGGCTGGTATCAGCCACCGGCCGCCACTCGCAAAAATGCCAGCCAGCTCGTTGAGCCTGCATCGCTGGTGCTTTCTGCACTGGCCAGGCTGGGGGCCGATGGCCACCTGTGTGAGGAGGCTTATCAGCAAGGGTTTGCGGCCACCAACTGGGGAACGGCTCCACCACTGCTGGCTACCAGCCAGACGACCCTGAACGAGGTCGATCGGGCCCTGAACCTGATCGCCGGAGCCATTCCCCCTCTCAAGCAGCAGTTCCTGCTCGGCTGCGCTACCTGTATTGGCCACGATGGCACAATTACCGTGGAGGAGGGCCAATTATTGAGGGCGGTGGCCGATGCTCTTGATTGCCCTATGCCGCCAGTGATTCCACCTCAGCCAGACACCGCAGGCTGAACGCGCTCAGCAAACGAAGACCCCTGGTTCGGCTAGGTTCGGCGTGGCTTTTGCTCCTTCAAGCCTCAGGCGAGCGGCCCTCCCGCTACTCGTCTCGTCCACCGTTTAGCACGGAAGGAGCAACCGATGAATCGACGGCACATGATGAGCAGCCTTGGCCTGGGTATGGCTGGGCTGGCAATCACTGAAAAGGCCTTGGCCGGGCAGGATCCGGAACATCCGGGCAAGCCCGGCACTCATGCCCAGCATTCACAGTCTCGGCCAATGCTTGACTGCGCTGAGGAGTGTGCGGAGACGGTCAAGCATTGCATGATCGATCTCAAGCAAGGGGCCAGCGACCCCAGCCAAACGGTGACCCTGCTCGAAACCGCCTCTGGGTGCGCAGAGCTTTGCCTGATTGCAGCCAAGCTTGAGGCGGAGGGGAATCCGCTGGCGATGATCGGACATGCCGCCGTGGCCGATGCCTGTAAAGTTTGCGCTGAGACTTGCCAGAAGCATGCCAAGGATTCGGAGATCGTGAATCGCTGCATGACGGCGTGTCAACGCTGCGAGGAACATTGCCGGGGCATGTCGGGCCGACACGCCCGGGGCGGCCGAGGCGGGGCAAGCCGTACGGAATCTGGCTCTGGTGGCAACGCGCCCAACCAACCCTGATCCCAAAGGCCCGGCCCGGCGTTGCCAGCGCTTGGGCCGGGTCGGTTTTCGGCGGTAGGGGAATGCGTTCGGGCTGCCTGCTGAGGATGATAGGGGGCGACTCACTCACAAGTGCGCACGAATGCGCCGCGAACCATCGTTCCCACCCTTCCTAGCCGGTTCAGAACCATGCTTACTGCCCAGCTCGCTCGTGGCCGGAGCCTAGCGCTACTCGCCATGGCCATCATACCCATCGCCCCGCAGGCCATTGCCGACGATACTCCCCCAACGCTGCAGTTCGAAACCCAAGAACTGGACCCGCACGTTGGGAACGTGTGTTATGCCGTGACCACGGCCGACGTCAACGGTGACCAGAAGCCCGACGTGGTGGCCGTGACCGAAGAGGCCGTGGTCTGGTTCCAGAACCCGACCTGGCAGAAGCATGAGATTATCCGGGGCAAAACCGAGCGTGATAACGTGTGCATTGCTGCACACGATATCGACGGCGACGGCCAGATTGACTTTGCTCTGGGGGCCGGTTGGCGGCCGGCCGATACCGCCGGCGCCAGCACACTCCAGTGGCTGGGGCGAGACCAGCAAGGGGCCTGGCAGCTTCACCCAATAACCTGCGCAGAACCAACCGTGCACCGGATCCGCTGGGGCGATGTCACGGGCGACGGCAAGCCGGAACTTGTGGTGGTTCCACTTCAGGGGCGCGGGACCAAAGCCCCCAACTGGGGCAACGGTGCCGGTGTGAAGGTGTTGATTTACAGCATCCCCACCAACCCCGCTTCGCCCGATTGGCCCGTGGTGGTTGCCGATGACACGGTTCATACCATCCATAACTTTCAACTGATCAATCTCGACAACGATCCGGCGCAAGAAATTCTGCTCGCTGGCTGGGAAGGGGTGTTCCTGCTCAACAGAACTGCGGCCGGCGACTGGGAACGAACGAAGATTGGCGAGGGGTACCAGGCCCCTGAACTGCCGAACAAAGGGGCCAGCGAACTCAAAATCGGCCGGCTACCCACGAGTGCACCTGTCATTGCCACCATTGAGCCCTGGCACGGCCGCCAAGTCGTGCTTTACGAGCCCACCAATTGGTCCCCAGATGCACCCCTTGCGGCTCTCTTTGCTGGCGGCCTCTGGAATCGCCGTGTGCTTGACGATGGTGTGATCTGGGGCCACGCCGTCTGGTTTGCAGATCTTGATGGAGTGCAGGGGGACGAACTGATCATCGGTCAGCGCGACCCGCGTACCGACGACACCGCCCCCAAAGGACCCGGCGTATGGGTGTATCAGTTCACAAAACCGGCGGCCGGTGAACTGCCCAAGGCGCAAAAGGTGACAATTGATAACGGCGGCATGGCCTGCGAAGATGCCTTGGCCGTCGATCTTGACGGTGATGGGCGCATCGATGTGGTGGCCGGCGGCCGGGCGACCCATAACGTCAAGATTTACTGGAACAAAACACCAAAGGGCGAGGCCGCTCGATGAGTGGCGTCAGGTCCCCTGGGTCGAGCGGGCGAATCATCTCGCTCGATCAGTTCCGCGGCTACACCGTGCTGGCCATGCTGGTGGTAAACTTCCTGGGCCGATACGAGGTCGTACCCACAATCCTCAAGCACGACACCAGGCATTGCAGCTATGCCGATACGATCATGCCCGGCTTCTTCTTCGCGGTCGGATTCGCCTATCGGCTTACGTTCCGCAAACGAGTCGAACGTGATGGGGCATCCAATGCGTATTGGCATGCCGTCATGCGATGCCTGGGTCTGATCCTACTCGGGGTAGTGCTCTATCAGCCTGATTTCAGGGCCACCACCTGGACCGCGCTCGTAGAGCAAGGGCCGCTCGCCGTGCTCGGGCAAGCGTTCAAACGCCAACCATTCCAGGCACTCGTGCATATCGGCCTGGCATCGCTCTGGATCACCCCGGTAATCGCAGCTCGCTCGCTGGGAATCTTCGCCTACCTGGGATTCTCCACAGTTCTTTACGCGTTCGTCCTGAACTGGTTTTACTTTGACTTCGCCTGGCGTGTGCCTGTCATTGACGGTGGTCCGCTTGGATTCATCGGCTGGAGTATTCCGACTCTAGTCGGCGCTCTGGCCTGCGATGCCTGGAAGTCACTCGGCCCGCGCAAGGCCTGGACCGCTTACCTCGCGGTAGGAGCAGCCGCCATGCTGCTCGGCCAGCTCCTCACCGGCCTCGGCCCCGATGGATTCGCGCCGCCGCCGTTCTGGATATTGCCTGAATCACGCGCGGTCGATCACTGGACCATGAGCCAGCGCACCGGCAGCGTCTCTTACCAGATCTTCTCCGCTGGGTTCTCTTTGGCAGTCATGGGGCTGTTCGTACTCGCCTGCGACCTGCTGCAATACCACTCCACGCTCTTCGCCACGTTCGGCACCAATGCACTGGCCGCCTACGTGATCCACGATCCGGTGAACAACTGCGTGTCCCGATTCGTGCCCAATAACGCCCCCGCCTGGTACGTGATCTCCAGCCTGCTGGTGTATCTGGGCATTTGCTGGCTATTCCTGCGTTCACTTGAAAAACGCAGTCTCTTTCTCCGCCTCTGATCGGTTCATTTCCGCGAAACGGAGCCAACCATGCGTGCAGTGGTCATTGAGGGAACCGATGGGATCGCGTCGTTACTCCTCCGCGAGGTTCCCACGCCACAGCCCCAAGGGGAACAGATCCTGGTAAAGGTCCACGCCGCCGGCCTGAATCGGTCCGAACTTCTCCAGGCCCGAGGGCTCTACCCCGCGCCTCCCGGCGCCCCCCAGAATATCCCCGGCCTGGAATTCGCCGGCGAAATTGTGGCAACGGGTAATAACTGCACCGGGCCAGCCCAAGTTGGCGATCGGGTCTTCGGTATTGTGGGCGGGGGCGGGCTGGCCGAATATGTTCTGACACATGAACGCCTGGCCGTGCCTATCCCCGCAAATCTAGATTTCACCCAGGCCGGAGCCGTTCCAGAAGCCTTCATCACCGCACACGATGCTCTGATCCATCAGGGGGGCCTGAAACCCGGCCAGACTGTCTTGATTCACAGCGCAGGGGGGGGCGTGGGGTTGGCCGCGGTTCAACTGGCACACGCCATGGGTTGCCAGGTGTTCGGTACGTCACGAACCGCCGCAAAGCTGGAACGCGCCAGGCTGCTCGGACTGGATCATCCGATCGATATTTCGCCGGACCAGGAACCATTCCAGGAAGCAATCCAGCAAGAAACCGGTGGGCGCGGTGTCGATCTGGTCATCGACTTCCTGGGTGGCGTCTACTGGAGCCGCAACGTTGCCTGCCTGAAATCTCAGGGACGGTTGGTGGTTGTGGGCTTGCTCGCCGGCGCTCATGCCGAAATCGACCTGCGCACGCTTATGAGCAAACGCCTGCACGTAGTTGGTACGGTCCTTCGGTCTCGACCGCTGGAAGAAAAAATCCTGGCCACCCAGGCTTTTGCCAGCACGGTTCTCCCCTGGCTGGCCCAGGGAACCGTCCGGCCCGTGCTTGATTCCGTTTATCCCTTTGAGCAAATCCAGCAAGCGGCCCAGCACATGGAGTTAAACCGATCCTTTGGGAAGATCGTGCTCACCCCATGATGGATCTCGAACCAGAACGACCTTCCAGGCCACAATGAGCTAATGGCTCTGCTCAGCGAAGGTCGGCGCGAGTCTGGTAGAGATCTTCGCCCACAAGCTGCCCGTCTTGGATCTCGATCACCTGATCATTGGAGGTGATGAACCGGCGGTCATGGGTCACAATCACCAGGGTAGTTTGCCGCTGGGCCTGAAGATGGCGAAGAATCTTGTAGATTTCATCACCGGTCTTGGAGTCCAGTTCGCCAGTTGGCTCGTCGGCCAGCAGCAGCTTGGGGTCTTTCACCAGCGCACGGGCAATGGCTACGCGTTGCTGTTCGCCACCGGAGAGCTGGCGAGGTCGATGGTCCAGCCGGTGCTTCAGGCCAACATCGGTCAGCAGCTCCACGGCCCTCGCTTTTTGCGCAGCCGTGACGCCCCTGGGCAGAAACGGAATCAGCACATTCTCAACACAGGTCAGATTGCCGATCAGGTTGAACGACTGAAAGATGAAGCCCACATGATCACGCCGATACGTGTTCGTATCCGTTTCCGAGAGCTTGGTCAGGTCATGACCATCCACCAAAATTGAGCCGGATGAGGGTAGGTCGAGGGCACCCAGAAGGTACAGCAGCGTACTTTTGCCTGAACCGGATGGACCAACGATGAACGCCAGGCGGCCGCGGTCGATCTTACAAGATAATCCGCGAAGCGCTTCAACATCATGACTACCGCTACGGAATGTCTTGCGAACGTTCTCGACCGCGATCATCGGCTAACTCCCCGTGGTGGACTGGTAGGAACTTGTCGAAACCGGCTCGGGGATCTCAGGAAGCACCCAGTCGAATCGCGGCCATTGGAACCATTCGCGAGGCTTTCCAAGCAGGATAGAAGCCCCCAAGCATCCCCATGACCAGAGACAACAAGATTCCCAGCAACGCATTTCTGGGAGTGATCGTCAGGCTTAAACCAGTGGAGGTCAGGAATTGATTGGCGACCAGTGTGAACACCAGTGCCAGTACAAAGCCAACCACGCCAGCCAAGAGCCCCAGGTAAGCACTTTCGGCAGTCACCAAAGTAAGTACGTGACGGCGAGACCAGCCATTGGTGCGTAGGACGCCAAATTCAGCGAATCGCTCGGTGGTACTCATGAGCATGGTATTGATGATACCAACAACACCCACCAGCAATGCCAGAGAAACGGTGGCCAGCAGGAACAGATCAAGCTGGCTCATCAGGCTCCCGAAGTTGGAGGCGAACTCGTTTGGGCTCCGGCCATCCACCCCATCAAGTGCCTGTTCAATCCGCGCGGTCAGTTCCTCATTGAGGGCCGGGTTATCTCCCTCGACATAGAATGACGAGACCGTATCGGGGCTGACATTCAGAAGCTTTCGGGCGGTATCAATGGGCATGATCACAACCACGTCGAGAAACATGGAACCGGTCTCGTAGAGCCCGATGATTTCGAACGGCTTACCGCCGATGTCAATGAAGTCACCAACCTTACGAGGCTGACCGTCCGGCATGGGGTTATCTCGGGCGATCTTGGTGCTGATCACAACGTGATTCGAACCGACATCACTGGGCTCAAGATAACGCCCACCCGCTTCTCCCTTGAGAAGTGCCTTGGGGAATACCTCACTCTTGATCTGAGCACGGCGGGTTGGATCTTGGCCCACGATGATCGGCTGATCCAGCATATTTTGAAGTTGCTTACTCGGCGCTTTGGGGTCGCGCGTCAGCACGTTGCGCACAATATTGCCCGCAGCCGAACGGCCTTCGACCGATGGAGCAATCTTCCAGATCTCGGGCGTCACGGCCCGCACGCCCGGCACGGCCGCAATCTTCTCGAGGAGATCCGAGGTCAGGTCGCTAAAAACCGGGCTGAACGCCCCTTCACGCAGCACTACCACGCCCTGGACTCGGCTCAGGGTGGTTCCAATCAGATTCCGCATCGCCTCAGACAGGCTAAACAGGCCAATCACCCCGAGGATCGGAATCGACAGGCCGATCAGGGCTAGAGCCGTGCGTAGGGGTCGGGTCAGCAGGTTTCGCCAGGCAAATTTCCACATGGAACCCGTATCGGAATAGGGACTAAGACCGGCAGGTGATCGAATCCCAAGGGTTGCCAGGTCCAAAAACCAGACTCGCACGTTTGGCATGTTCAAGCGGCAGGATAGATTATAGTCAAAATGACCAACCGGCCAAGGGACTTTCCGTTCTCCGGCCACAAGTCTGACCACACTCCGTACCAACCCCTGGAAAGTCTGGTCATGAAAATTGCCACGCCTGAAATCCTCTACTTTGAGACGGGACCTTGCAATCGCCCCACGCTCACCGTTCGGCCGGGTGAACCCTTTCAGGTGCAAACCCAGTTGAATCGTGGACCCTGGCTAGACGCTCATCCTGACGGGGATCGGTTACGGGCCTTGCTCAGAGGCGGCAATCCGTCGAGTGGATGTATTCAGATCGAGGGGGCCGAGCCGGGTATGGTGCTGATCGTGAAGGTCGGACCAATTGCGCTTGACGGACTCGCATTTACACGATTTCGGGGCCAGAATGGTGCAATGCCTGGCTGGCTGGGCGGGACGGGAATCGGCGAGGCCTCACGCATTGTCGCAATTCAGGGGGATCGAATTGACTGGGGGAACGGTCGATCCCTGATCGCTCGACCCATGCTGGGATTCGTAGCCACAGCACCCAGTTTTGAAACCTGGGGAAACACCTGGGCCGGCACCTATGGAGGCAACCTGGACGTCCAGGAGGTCACCACAGGTGCCTCCGTGGTTTTACCCGTCCATGTTCCGGGTGCGCTGCTGCATGTGGGAGACATGCACGCCATCCAAGGCGACGGTGAGATCTGCGGGGCAGGAGGGATTGAAGCATCAGGGACCGTGGAACTGGTCTGTGAACTCGCTCCAACGCCACCGAGCTTTTCATGGCCACGCATCGAGAACTCAACCCACAAGATGATCGCCGCCCAAGGGCGACCCGCCGAAGACGCATTTCGGGCAGGGCTGGAGGCCATGATCTGCTGGATGGAAGAGGACGGCTGGACTCGACAAGAGGCCTACCTCTGGCTCGGACAAGTCCTTGAGGCCCGTTGCACTCAGTTCGTGAATCCAACCTTCACGTATCTCTTGAAAGTGGCCCGTGAACACTGGACCGTCTCTCCCTGAGTACTGATCCAATCGAAAACAACCGCTCAGAACCACTCAGGGGCCAGGCTCAAGCCAGCGGTGAGCACCAATTGCCACCATCACCACCTCAACCGAGAGTGCGGCCAAAATCATCCCCATGACCCGGATCAAGACAGCCGCTCCCGTGCGGCCCATGATCCTGAGAAACGGATCGGCCACCAGCATCAGCAACCACGTAACCCCCAGCACCGCTAACAGCACCAGCGCAGTGATTGCCTGTTGCGGTATGGAATAGGTGTGATTGTCTGTTAACACAATCACGGCCATGATAGCCCCTGGGCTAGCCATCGATGGGATCGCAAGCGGAAACACCGAGACGTCATGGCCATCTTCCGGTTGGTCCGAGCCATGGCCCGTTCCAATCCCGAAAATCATCTGCAACGCGAACAGAAACAGAACGATTCCGCCAGCAAGCTGAAGCGAGATCAGTCGAATTCCGAGCCCGCTCAGAATGATCTCACCCACCACGATGGAGATCAGCAAGATCGACCCGGCAATTACCGTTGCCCGGGTCGCAATCCGTTTCCGTTCCGCCGGTTGATAGCCAGCGGTCAGGGAAGCAAAAAGGGCCAACGTGCCGATTGGATCGACCGTGGCCCAGAGCATAAGCGCATCACGAATAGCTTTATCGAGCATGTACTCTCGTCAGATCAGAAACCTGAAACGGAAGAGAACGGGCTCAGGACGAAGTGGAATCATCACCACCGGCCGGCCGTGCATCCTCAACAGGAGCCGTTGGCTGGACAGGTGAAGCTGAATCCTGAACCGGCGATGCCACCCCGCCAGATTCGGGAGCAGGCTCGTCTGTGGTTCGCAATTCGAACAACTGCTTGAGCTGACCGAACGAACGAAGAGGAGCGGCACCGGCAATCACGTCTTTGGTCAGCGGAGAAGGGCCAGGGGCCGGCTTCGGCTTACGAGGCGTGACAGGGGTTGTGTCGGCAGCGCGATCGGCGGCAGCATCACGTGCTCCACCAGGCTTACCACCCCCAGGTCCACGGCCACCACCAAACCCGCCTCGACCGGGACCGCCACGGCCACCACCACCACCCATGCCAGGCCTGCCGCCTTGCTGAGCTCGCTGTGGAGGCCCAGGAACGCGGTTGCTTGGTCGCGGCGTGGATGATGCTTGTTCGGAAGACCGAGCATCACCCCCCTCACGACGAGGACCACCCTGGCGACTAGCTGCGGGGCCTTCGGGTCTGGGACCACGAACGGCTGGCCGCTCACGTGCCGGTGCATCACCTGCGGGTGGAGGGCCACCCTGTGAACGACCACGGGGACCACGAGCGGTTGGTCGCTCGGGACGTTCTGGAGTTCGAGACCGTTCAGTTCCAGGCTCAATCATCGTCAAAGAGACACGTTTCCGCTCTTTATCAACCGTCATCACCCACACGCTTACAACATCGCCAACACTGACAATATCGTGAGGGCTCTTGACATAACGATTTGCAAGTTGGCTGATATGGACCAGGCCAGAATCCTTCAAACCGATGTCGACAAATGCGCCAAAGTCGACAACGTTGAGAACGGTCCCCTTCAGCTCAACACCAGGCTGAAGATCTTCGAGCTTGAGAAGACCACGCTTGAAGATAGGCTTGGGTAGGTCCTGACGAGGGTCACGACCAGCCTGAGCAAATGCTGTCAACATCTCGTGCAGCGCAGGCTCTGTCAGTTCGAGCGACTTGGCAAGCTCTGGAACGTCTAGCTGGTTCAGTTTGCCGCGAAGCTCATCTACGCTCTCTGAGGTGGCCAACGCTTCAGGGCCAACCCCAATAGCCGCCAAAAGTTTGTGAGCGATCGGATAACTCTCAGGGTGGATCCAGGTACGATCGAGCGGGTTTTCGCCGCCATGAACCCTGAGGAAACCTGCAGCCTGACGGTAGATATTCTCAGCAACCCCTTCCACTTCCTTGAGTTGTTCACGGAGCCGGAACGGACCCTTCTCCTTGCGAAATTCAACGATTCGCCGGGCCAGAAGATCGTTCAGGCCTGAGACGTGAGACAGCAATGTGGCATTGGCGGTGTTGAGATCAACGCCGACGAAGTTCACACAGCTCTCAATGACCTGCTTCAGGCTTTCCTTGAGCTGGTTGGGATGCACATCGTGCTGGTACTGGCCAACACCCACGTTCTGGGGATCAACTTTCACCAGTTCGGTGAGCGGGTCCAGCAATCGACGTCCGATCGAAATCGTGCCACGAAGTTCAGCCTCAACCTCAGGAAGTTCTTCACGTCCAAGAGTACTGGACGAGTAAACATTCGCGCCAGCTTCGTTCACGATGATGTAGGAAAGCTGAGAGATCAGGGCATCGGCAGCGTGGGGTGCCGGTGGCTGAGGAGGAGTCTTGACCTTGGGGGGCCGGGGCTCCCGATCTTTTTCCTTCTCTTTGTCTTTCTCTTTTTCTTTTTCTTTTTCTGGCTTGCCAGGCTTGCCACTGCCCTTGGGTGGCTGAGTCAGTGGGGTGGCAAACGAGGGAGCCACACCCGCAGTGGCCTGTTCCGCAGAACCGCCATCCGAGCTCACAGCCACCTCGGTCTGGGATCCATGAACCTCATGAGGTTCAGAGAGATCCAGATTCGAGGCTACAGCCGCGAACGAAATCACTTCCGTGACAGCATGGGCCGCGTGGTGGGAAATGACCTCGGTCACGGTCACAATATCGGCATTGGGTACAGAAACAGGCAGTTCCCCAACGGCATCACCCAGAGGAGTCGCCAGCGAATCTTCAACCTTTTCGGAGTCACTGGAGTCAGAAGATCCGTGGTGGCCTTCACCTGGTTCACCAGAGCCGCCTGAAATTGGCGGAGGAGTGTCACTCGCCACTGAGGCATCTACCTCTGCGTGTTCGTGCGTGCTGACGTCACTGGCAGGGACGTCATGCTCAACATGAGTCTCAGCGTGGGAGTGAGTCACTTCGGAAGTTCCGGTATCAGGATCGTTCGAAAGAACCGGTTCAGATTCGGAGACCACGGGAGCAGAACCCTTGGAGGCCTGTCCTGATGCATCACCGCTTGCTTCCTTCTGGCTTTTGCGAGAAACCGGGAAGGGCACGCCGGGGTTGTTTACGAAGTGCGTTGCCTCGGCAATGACTTCGGCCACCAGCTCCTCCATCTCTCGACAGGCTGTTCCGTTGCCAATTGCCACCACTTCAACGTGGTGCTTACCGACAAGGTCTTTGATAGTCTGCTTGGCCTCAAACCTACGGTTTTGAGGCGAGAATGGCTGAATCTGAGCGTGTTCCAGAAGCGCACCACTGGAATCTAGCACGGCGAGCTTGCAACCTTTGCGGCCTGGATCAATGGCCAGTACCACCTTGTGCTCAAGCGGGGGCTGAAGCAGAAGGCTGCGAAGATTCCTGGCGAACACTTCAACCGCATGACGCTCGGCCGCCTCGGTCAGATCACGCTTGATCTCGCGTTCAAGCGCCGGCACCAGCAGGCGATTGAGCGAGTCGAGCGTGGCCGAGCTGAAAAAATCACGATGGGGATGATCTTCCAGCGGCAAAAGCTCAAGCATCAACCGTTCCAGATCCCCTTGGGGGACCTCAAGCTTGACCTTGAGTGTTCCTTCCTTCTCACCCCGGTTGATCGCCAAAACCCGGTGAGGAGGAATATTTCCAACCGGCTCGGAATACGAGAAATAATCCCGATAATCCTGTCCCTTGCCTTCCGCCAGATTCTCAGCCTTGGAGGTCACGACCTTGCCAAGCCTCCAAACTGCTCGGCGAATGGTGTCCCGCACGTGGGCCAGTTCGTGAATCGACTCGGCAAGAATATTCCCAACCCCGGTCCGAACGGTCTCGAGTGACTCGAGCCCCTTCTCAGGGTTAACAAATTCGGTTGCCGCAGCATCCAGATCCGCAAGGGTCTCGTCCCGATTCCAGATTCTTAAAGCCAGAGGTTCCAGGCCCTGTTCGCGAGCCTCGGCGCCTTTGCTCTTCTTCTTAGACTTATACGGGAGATACAGGTCATCCAGCCGCTTGGGCGTGTCCGCATTTCGTATGGCCGTGGCAAGCTCTTCGGTGAGCCGGCCCTGCGCCTCAATCGCCTGGAGGATCGTGCGTTTGCGTTCGGTCAACTCACGAGCTCGCACCATGCGGCTCTGAATTTCACGAACAAGCGCCTCTCCAAGCCCACCAGTACGTTCTCTGGCGAAGCGAGCGATGTGCGGAACAGTATTGCCTTCATCAAGCAACTGGACGACAGTCTCGACCTGGATGCGTCGGATCTGAAGGTCCTGTGCGATCCGGCCCAGATCGACCGGAATCGGGGTTTCCATGGGGTGATCCATCGGGCAGGGGATCAAGGGATTACAGGCCTTCAATCCCATTGAAATGGGGAAGAAGGCATTCGGGGTGCGGGCCAGGCGCGCATAAACGGCCCCGTTGACAGTCCGATCAATCTAGAGGATACGTCTGGGAGATGTCAAGAACATGGCCCGACGCTTCCCAGATCTTCTGACGCTCACGGCTGATCGGCGTTGTCCGTCCGCCATTTGTCCCGATCCCAATTTCAGACTGACCAGGCCGGACTTTTCGCATTCCGTTTCCTGAGCGTCGACGAAATTCTTTCGTTTCTGCGGACCTGGACTTTGACTTAGCTTCTCGCACTTTTTCCTGGAAAATTCCGACCTTGGGCCCTCGCCAAAACTCGATGGATCCCCGAATCTTGGTCACTCCTCAAACCCAGAGCCACGCCCTGTTGTCGGTGAATTGGTTGGGTCTGGAAATCGTAAACTTCTCCCTGACCACTGGATTCACAAGACGTACGGGGTAAAAATAACTCACTGTCTCACTTCCCCCTCAAGGTCGACGCAAGTACGAATCCGTTCCGAACATCCCAGGGATGGATGTGTTCAGACAATCCATGATGCTTCGGTTTCCAAATGGATGGGAAACCAAGCTCGTGATCAGGGTAATTTCACTATGGCCGAGAATCTGATTGACGCTCTCAAGTCTCAACTCACGGGTGCGGCACTGGGCCAGGTTTCCCAGCAACTCGGGCTCGATTCTGGAAAAGCCACCAGCGCCATTGGCACAACGGCAGCCACGCTGCTGGCAGCACTCACCCAAAAAGCCAACTTGCCGGGTGGCGCGGACCAGATTCTGGGTTTGATCCGGAACCAGGCACCGGCCGGCAGCCCAGACATTTTGAGCCAGTTGCCCGAGATCCTCGGTTCGCCTCAGAAGCGTGGGGAATTCGAGCGTAAAGGGGGAGATCTTGCGAGCCAGATTCTGGGCCCCAACTTGGGTGCCGTGCTGGGTGCACTTAGTGGCGTGCTTGGTCTGGGCAAGACGGTGATTACCCCGCTCTTGGGGATGATCGCGCCCTTGCTCATGAACCTCATTGCCAAGCAGGTGCTTTCCAAAGGGCTGGGTGCGCAGGGCCTTACCGATCTGCTCACCAGCCAGACTGGTTTCCTGAAGGGTGCACTACCAGCCGAACTCACGAAATCTCTGGGGATCAACAGCCTGGCCGACCTCGGTAGCCAGGCAGTGGGCGCAGCGGCCAACGCCTCGCACCGGGTGGCTCAGCAGGGTGCCGACGCCGTCCGGAATACCGGCCAGGCTGCCGGACACACCATGAAAACCGCCGCCAATGCCTCGTCTGGCTTCCCCAGTTGGCTGATTCCGCTACTGGGCCTGCTGGCCCTGGGACTGCTTGGCTTGCTGCTGTACCGGGGTATGACGGCCACACCCGAAGTTGTGAAAACCGATAACGCCGTGGCCGAGCCCGCGGCGGTGACCAAGGTCAACAAGCCCCGCGAGGCGGTGGTGCCGCTGCCGGAAACTCCCGCCACAGAGATCGTCGAAGAAGTGGACATTGTGGATACCGCGCTCAAGGCCGGCTCCTTCAAAACCCTCGCTGACCTGCTCACCAAGGCCGGACTGGTTGATGCCCTCAAGGGCGCTGGACCATTCACGGTGTTCGCCCCGACCGATGAGGCGTTCGCCAAGATTCCCGCGGATCAGCTTGCCGAATTGATCAAGCCGGAAAACAAGGACAAGCTGGTCGAAATTCTGAAGTACCACGTTATTGAAGGGGCGGTTCCGGCGGCTCAGGCCGTGGGCCTGGACGGCAAAGAGGTCAAAACTCTCAGCGGGGCCTTTGCCCCCATTGCCGTCAAGGATGGCAAAGTGACAATCGGTGGTGCCACCGTGACCAAGGCCGACGTGCGTAGCAAGAACGGCCTGATTCACGTCATTGACACCGTGCTGCTTCCGCCCGCCAAATGACCCGGTTGCCGGGTAAGTTCAATCCCTACGTACGCAAGCCGACCCTAGGTGAATCCCGGGGTCGGTTTTTTTTTGTGGCACCAGCTCAACGATCCGGCATTGGGACAAGATTTGCATGGTATTCCAGAACGACCGTGTTCGGTCCAACTTGAAATCTGGAGCCTCACTCAATGCGAAACGACTCGCAACCCTCAGAGATACCGCGTGACTTTGTTGCGTCTGGCTCAACAACAGCAACCGTGGCGCCCCCAAGTCTGCTTGAGGCCGTACGCACCGAGTTTCGCGACTCGGTCACTCCCTCGGCGGAACGAATTCTGGCTGCGGAGATGGGAACCGTGCCGGCCCATCTGCCTGATGTTCTTGGCGCCGCATCCACAACCATTTACGCGGGACTGGTGCAACTGGCATCGACGGCCAGTGGCCAGCAGGCACTCGCTCAATTCCTGAAGCGAACCGAGTCTGGAGCCACGCCGTCTAATTTGAATCTGGAACACCAGGCTCAGCCTAAGTCAGGGCTTGCCTCTGTGGGTCCCCAGGAAATCTTCGGCAACCGATACGGCGGAATTCTGAATGCGCTAGGGCATGCAACCGAGGTCGGCCGCTCAGCCCTCGGCCCGCTCCTTGACCTGTTGACACCGGCGGTGGTGGGGTTTGTGGGCCAGCAGATGCGGGCACGAGCCTTCACACCTCAGCAAACCATCGAGTTTCTTCAGACGCAGGCCGCTCCGCTCCGCGAGGCCCTTCCGCCCGAACTCATGAAATTGCTCAGCGGCCCCAGCACGCAGTTTGAACCGCCTCACGATGAGGTCATCCAGGCGCGAGAGAAACCGACCCAGCCCATACCGCTGGGCTCCGTCCCGGTCACTCAGCCAGACCTATCTGACGCCGGCATCACGCTACGACGTGCTTACACCTGGCCCATGATTAGCGTGGCCGTGTTCACCCTGTTCCTGCTGGTCTTTCTGATCCGATCGTGCGGGGTACTGAGCCTGGCACCCCAGGCAGAGGCGGCTGGACAGCCCCCAGTCTTGGAAAAGCAGTCTGAGTAACCAGCCAGCAAGAGTCTCTGTTTTGGCACTGCGGTGAAACGGGATCCGGTCTGCGAAGCTCTCGCGTGAAAAAAAAACAGACGCCAGCCCACCTTTTCAGGTAACGCTGGCGTCTGGGAGTTCCGAGAAAAGCGACGAACCGGAGCCGCCGATTACCGGCTGATTTCCCAGCCCTTACGGTAGGCGGGATTGATGAGGTGGTTGGCCGCTACATCGTTGGTAATCTTGCAGTTCGGGCCGTCCCACTCCAGCCGCTTACCGGACTTGATGGCCACGTTACCAAGCAGGAACGTTTCGGTCAGCAGGCCGGCGATATCGAAATTGGAGTACGCCAGTTCGGGCTTGCCGGCCTTGATTGCCTCAACCCACTCGTTCTTCATCCCCTGATCGCCGCCATCGGCATTCTTGGGGAGCCGTTCGGGCTGAGTCCGGTTAGTCACCTGCTTGAAATCGGCCTCGGGCAGCAGCACAAAGTCTGCGCCGTAGTCATTGGGTGAGAAGAGAATCCCCTTGTCACCAACAAGCATGCAACCGCTATCGGACAGTTCCATCTTGTCGCCATCTTTGCGGGTCTTGGGGACCTTGGCCAGCAGTTCCTCGGGAGGCAGAACCAGCTTGCCGTCCTTGCGCCCCTCATACCAGTGCACCTTGGCGGCCGGCATATCACCACGGGCTGGGAAGTCGATCGTGACGTGAGCCCACTCGGGGTAGGTCTCTGGATTCACCAGGCCGCTTTCCGCAACAACCCCCGTTGGGTACTCAAGCTTGAGGGCCCGGAACGGCATGTTGGCGGTGTGGCAGGCCATGTCGCCAATGGCGCCGGTGCCAAAGTCCCACCAGCCTCGCCAGTTGAAGGAATGGTAAACACCGTCCACATACGGCCGATCAGGCGCACCGGCCAGGAACTCATACCAGTGCACCGAGTTTGGTACAGGATCGGCCTTATCTGGACGTGCGATGATTTTGGGAGCCTGAGGCCACACGGGACGGTTGGTCCAGGAGTGAACCTCTCGCACCGGCCCAATCACACCGCTCTGGATCAGCTCAACGGCCCGACGGAGCCCTGGATGAGCCGAGCCCTGGTTCCCCATCTGGGTGCAAACCTTGTACTTTTTGGCCTCTTCACGCAGCAACCGAGCCTCAAACACGGAATGCGCCAGGGGCTTCTGGGTATAAACGTGCTTGCCCATGCGGATGGCCCGCAGAGACGGCCAGGCATGGGTATGGTCTGGGGTGCTTACCACCACGGCGTCAATGTGCTGGCCGACCTCGTCGAAAAGCTTACGAAAATCATTGAACTTCTTGGCAGACGGCCACTTGCTGGCCTTTTCAGCCAGCCGGGTGTCGTCAATATCGCAGATAGCAATGATCTCACCGAGATTGGCCGTCTGATCGATATCACTCGAACCTTTGCCACCCACACCAATTCCCGCAAAGTGCAGGGTTTCATTGGGCTTGCGGCCCATCCGGGCGGCCGAAAGGGCCGGTGCCGTGAAAAAATAACCGAGTCCTGCGCCCGATGCGCCCAGGAACCCGCGACGATTCACTGTGTCTGACATGATCGCTCCTCTGCTGGAAGACGAATTGACCCCATAAACTGGAGCATAGTCGGTGCGGCAGATCGTCGCAACGCCGCACACCCTCACTCAGGGTACGACGGGCAGAAGTTTTGGGGTCCCAGTTCCAGCCGTCCGCGTAATCCGAAGAACTGGCCATACAAAGCCATTTAAGATTCCCACCCCGATATCATTGGCCTCAACCACGAATCATTCCCCAAGCAGATACCGCTTGGCCGATTCCAAGCCAACTTAACTGTCCAGGCAAGGTTAGAAGCAGCTAGCGGGCATATTTTCGCTCTCTCGAATTGATCCCTGGGAGTCCGGAGCGTCGAGACGGCTCGTCAACGTATTCTCAAGGTGTGCAAGGGTAGGGGAACCGGGTTGCGGCGAATTATCGCTTGAAAACATGTTGGTTACCGGCTGCCCACTCAAGCTCAGCTCTCCCGCCCCAGACTAATCTCAATGATAGCAGGCAGTATGGCAGCGGTACGGGGTCGGCTGCAGCGCGAGGTCAGGCGGCCTCATCGCTTACGGAGGAGCCGACGGGGGATCTCGATGATCGCCCCCTGATTGTGCCCCGCCATGACTTTGACGGTGATGATTCGCCGATCGAAGCAATCGTCCAGGTCCACAGCCAGATCGCTCTCGACGACGCAGGGCGTGCCGGACGACACGGCGGTACCATCCCGATGGTCGCCGACCGTGATCACAGGCTCCCCAGGGGATAAGATCCCGGCCGAGGATGGGAAGTAGAGATCGTGCTCAACGATGTCCCACAGGCCACGACAGAGGAATAACCCAAGGGCCAAAACGGCCACTCCGATCATCAAATGGCGGACCCTGAGCCCACCCAACGGCCTTCTTGCCATAACTCACTCCGCGGCCACCTGACGACAATACTCTGCGGCCCTGACCCGCTGAGTGAGAGATCAAACTCCTGAAAGCCTCTTGCCGGCCAGGGCGGGCGTAGTGTCGGATTCGATCTCCAGCTTTCTCACCCATCCGAACCACACAAGAGCCACAAACATAACCGCCCACACAACCATGCACGCATTATTCATGGCGGTCGTGAACGTGAACCAGCTCAACTTCCAGGGCAGCATCTCCTTGCCCCAGGTGCCCAGCCACCAGTGGCCAAGCGTTTCATGAAAGGCGATCCCCGAGAGGAACTTGGCGATCTCGCGTGTCCTGGTCGTCATGGCCAACCTCCGTTCACCTACAACAGCACCGCGTCATCCCTTAAGCCTCAGGTCTGAGCGATGCGTTAGTAAGGCTTCTGGCATACTCGTGGTTTTCTAAAAGTAGAAAGCACCGCTCACAAGAACCACCGGCCTGAAAAACGATGACGAAATGAACGCTACAAGAATCGCATGCAAATGAGCGAATATCCAAGCATCATCAGTGGTCTGTGCATCTTTGATAAGATATCAGTTCGAATTCGGAGACGCCCAGAGCGGTGATACCAACTGAAGAAGCGCTCGACCAGCCATCTCGCTTCTCCCAGACCGCTCCCATGTGGAGCCCTTCTGCGACCGAACCTTGCCAATCTACCTCGACGCCGCATTTTTCTTTGATGGGGGTCGCTGTCATAACCTCGATCTCCAAGAAGCCGTTTCGGGCGCTTGCGTGGATGCCCTCGTTTCCCTCGCACAGGTGGGACGGCATCAACAGCCTTCTCAAGCTCAGCGATATCAGGCCTATTCGTGGAAGTGAGAGTTGCAGCCAATGGGATTCCATGGGCATCGACTACGACATGATGCTTGCTTCCCACTTTTCGCCTATCTACAGAACTTGGACCTGTATCGTCCCCACCCACTCGTGCGCGAACATACGAGCTGTCAACAGCAGCGCGTGACCAATCAATCTTTCTAGCATCATGGAGTTCGGCCAACAGGACTTCGTGCAATTGGCACCAAACCCCTGCTTCAGTCCAGGCTTTGAGCCAACGACGACAACGACTACCGGAACCGCAACCCATCGCACGAGGACGATCCTTCCACCGGAGACCCGTTTTCTGCACGAAGAGGATTCCAGTCAGAACTTGTCGACCGGTCAAAGGTTTGCGACCAGGGTGATCGAAGCGGCGAGGATTCACGGGTGGAAGTAATGATTCAAGGCGTAACCACAGTTCATCACTCAACAGAGGTGCGGCCATGACTGGGACTCCCAGAGGTGCTTGACCCGACGGGGGGGTTAAGAGATGCAACCCGTGTGCCCAGTGAAACTCATTTCGCCACCTTTTCTAGGCAAGATCTCAAGTCGTATGAGAGAACAGGAGTGTAACGTCGTTTATCAGCTTTATATGAGTTCCGCGAATTCGCGAAGACCGAAGACAGTTTGAGGAAGTCCCTGGCGTTCCAGCGACGCGACATATTCTTCGGCACTGATCGGTGGGTTTTTCAGGTTGCTCCTATGCTATTTGGAAGCAAAGCAGACAAGATTTGGGGCAAGATCAAGCTGACACGTCAGGAATTCATCGGGGTGCTGCGCCAGAATGCCATAAGGCGTGAGTTCTTCCTCGGGAAAGTCCTTCAGGTTGAACGTTACCATGGCTCCGCACCGGCGCGAATGGCGGCAGCTAGAACATGCCTATCGTTTGGATCAGGAAGATTCAGGGCATCTATCAGAGGTTCATAGCCCGTGACCAGCCACTCACGCACATGCCATTTCATCAGGTCGATGCAAGCGTCGTAAACAACGGCAACTTGGCTCATTCTCAGTAACCGAGTCCAAGTTCCTGATCGAGGGCAGACAATTCCTCAAGCATCTTCAATCGGCATTGGATTATGGAATTACGATTACAGGGCTGAGTGTCCACCGCTCAAAGCAGTTCGCACAAAAGTATCCAACTCGTCATCCTGGCGGATCAGACTTCGAGCAGTGCCATAAGTGGTTTCCGTTCGCTTACCGATAGCGATAACGGCAAGACGGAGACTTCTCACCAGTCGCGGGCGCTTTCTTGGTGTAAGGGATCTTACATCGCCTGCCCTTTTTCCTCCTCCATACTCTACAACCGAAATCCAAGGGTGTAGTCAGGTCTGAAATGGCCGACCAGTCCAAATTCTGTCAGAAGTTGAACTGGGATTCGCTGATGGGATATCAGGTTGTGAGACAGCCGCTCAGCGGGCAAGCGGGTGTTCCATTTCACCCGGCGTCGACAATAAACTCCGCCATGGCCTGGAGAATGATGGTAAACGAAATCGCTCCAGGATCAGGATGATTCCGTGATCGCTCGCCCAGTGTTTTTGCCTTGCCGACACGAGCCACCAACGCTCTGGCTGCCTCCTCACCCCGGCCGGCAGCCGCCGCAACGGCAACGATTGCCTTTTCGAGCGGGGCGGCCGCCATCTCCTGTGAGCACTGGGCTGCCGGTGCCAGGGCGTCGACCATCGTTTTGTCGCCCGGGCGTGCCTTGCCACGTTCCTGCACCGCCTGCATGCCGTCGCCCAGAAAACTCGCCAGAGAACCGGAATCGAAGGTACTTTTGTCGGCAAGATTTCGAGAGCCGCCAACGAAGAGGGTACCGAAAACCGCTCCCGATGCGCCTCCCGCTTGCGATATGAGCGTCATACCCACGGCCTTCAGCAACGCACCCAGGTCTTGATACGTATGGCTTCCAAGTTGATCTCGCACGGCTTCAAAGCCGCGTGCCATGGCAATCCCGTGATCCCCGTCGCCGGTGGCCTGGTCTGCATGCGTCAGTTCGTCCGTTCTGGCAATCATCTGGCAGGCCACGTGCACCAACATCAGCCGGGCCTCGTCCGTCGTCAGCGAGAGCTTACTCACAAGGTCACCCTTTCACGAAGGCCAGGGAACGCGCGGGCATTTCGTAGTACCGCCACAGTTCCTCATCGAGTTTCATCAGTGTCAGCGAAACGCCCGCCATCTCCTGGCACGTGCAGAAACTGCCTATCTGAGTGTCTTTGATGACGATCCCCATGTCTCGCAGAAGGCGGTGAGCGTGGCGAGCCACGATCAGCATTTCCATCCAGGTTGTCGAACCAAGGTCGTTCACAAGTAGACAGACCTCGTCACCGGCCTGAAACGGTAAGTCGGCGATGATCCGAGTGATCATCTCCTGGACAAGCTCGTCGGCGGTACAGAGCTTCCCGCGCGTCACGCCCGGCTCACCGTGCAGACCCATACCGATCTCGATCTCGTCTGCCCCCAGCGTGAAGGTCGGCTCGCCGGTCTCGGGGATCGACCCGGCAGACAGGGCCACGCCCATCGTTCGCGTCTGGTCGCGGGCCTTTGTTGCCACCCGTGCAACCTCATCCAGATCGTTCAGCACCAATGCAGCCGCCCCCGCCACCTTCACGACCAGCAGGTCACCGGCAATCCCTCGCCGATCGTCCATCCGTTCGGGAGGTGCTGAGGCCACGTCATCCCAGACCCGGACCGTCCGCGTAACAATTCCCTCCTGGGCGGCGAGTTCTGCGGCCATGTCGAAGTTCATGTTGTCGCCGGCGTAGTTTCCATAAAGGTAAAGTACGCCCTTACCCCGGTGGACAGCACGCGTGGCGGCCAGAATGACGTCTGGCGACGGTGCGGCGAAAATGTGTCCGCACGCGGCACCATCGGCCATGCCGTCCCCAACCAGGCCGGGAAAGAGTGGTTCATGGCCACTACCTCCGCCAATCAAGAGCGCGACTTTCCCTGGAGCAATCGTCGTACGCACTACGGCCGTCGCTCCATCCACCAGGGCCAGTCGCCCGTGCGCTGCGGCGACAACCCCTTCAAGCAACTCGGGTACAACGTGCCTGGGGTCGTTGAGGATCTTCTTCGATTTGAGCATGATTCCGTGATCCTTGGCGCGGGGATGGGGTGCGGTCAGGTTGTTACCACGAAACTCTAGATCGCATTCTACTCGCGGCCGTACTGTTTTGACATTGAGCCCCGTGTCATGGCATTCCAGCCATGTTCTTCCGATCTAGGACAGCCGCCCTGGCTCAATGGCTCCAGATCACCTCATCGACTTTGAGAGCAGGTCCAGATAGTTGTGCACCGGCAGGCCGTGCGCCTCCGCCAGTGCGGCCAATGCCCCCGCCGTTGCCCGGCACTCTCCTTGCTCGATTCGGCGAAGCTGACTTTCGGTGATCCCTTCGACCTTGGATTGAGAAATCTTCAAGCCCTCTCGAACCGTCCGGATCGCCGCGCCATAGCGCTGGTTGAATCCCGCGCCCCGCTGCTGGGCTCTTCTCAGCTCATCGGGATCGACGGCCTGAAGGAACTGGTTCCAGCCCAGGTGAACGTCAATATCAGGCCAGTAGACGAACGAACCATCCGGATCGATTTGAAAGTTTCGGAGCACCCGTGGCGGTTGACCGCGCAGTGAGGAAAGATGATCGATCGGGACGTGAAGCATCCGGTGCCTCGGACCGCGGACCAGCAGTGAATCGCCCCCAAGGCAGACGTCCACAATGTTCTCCGGTATCTTGTGCGGCTGAAGCGAGAAGCATAACCTGCCGAGAAGCTCCGACACTTGCGGCGCTCGTAGATCATCCACCCTGGCGACGTGAAGCCGGTTTTCCGCCCGGATGTTTGTGGTGCTGATCCACTGGGCGACCTGTTCCGGGTGTGTCGCCGGTTCCGTGAAGAGGAGGTGGAACGCTCCAGAAACCACAGGTTTATACTCCGAATGGATCAGTGTTTCTGGATCTTCATCAGCGTGCGAGGCCAAAAATCGGGACGACAAGGCGGCTCTTGAACTTTTTATCAGTGATCTGGAGGCCTGGGATCGGCGCATGATGTTACTCATCGCCGACCCAAAGCTCACAGGCAAATGGCCTTATACATAGGCGTAAGTGAGATCGGTGGAGTAGGTTGCCGTGAGGCTCGACGAAGCGCCTCACGGCATTCACCGGACTCAGTCACGCTCGCCGACCTTCTTCTCAACTGCCTGCTTCTCGGCCGGCTGCATCTCGTTGGGACCCATCTTGACCGTCAGCCTCTCCAGCTTGCCGGTGAAGTTGAACGGACTGTTGTAGTCGTTGTCGTCCACAGGCGTGCCGGTGTCACTGCCCACATCGAACGTCTCGTCCCACTGCGTGGTAATCGCAAGGGTGGCGGGGGCCTGCTTGGTGTCCACGGGTGTCCCGTCTACTTTCAACGCTCCCGTGCCGCCCTTACCCATACCCGGCCCGTCGTAGGT
Source organism: uncultured Planctomycetales bacterium (assembly GCA_903926465.1). Taxonomy (GTDB): domain Bacteria; phylum Planctomycetota; class Planctomycetia; order Isosphaerales; family Isosphaeraceae; genus CAIYJE01. The sequence continues at coordinate 2,272 of CAIYJE010000149.1, read as the reverse complement.
AAACTCGAACGCAACGGTATGCTTGCCGGGCGAGAGTGGATCCTTGCCTTCCCAGCGGAATCGAGCGTAATCGGCCACGTTGTAGGTGAACACCGGCTTGCCCTTGATAAGGTACAAGCCGTAGCCGCCGAACCGGCCACCATTCGTGTTCAACATCCCTTCGTCATCGGCCTTGACGTCAATCTCGGCCGTGATGCTGAACGATCGGCCCAAGACGTTCGGCGCATCGCCCCGCGGGATTCCCGTAACTCGCGTGGTGTACGAGAACGTGGATCGGCCCGCAGTGAGGCTGGGCTTCGCGCTGGCGAATCGGGTCGCCAGTGCGTTGTCCAGTGGCAACACCTGGAACTTGGCCGCTTCGACCCAGAAAAGATCTTGCAGTTCTTTCAGCTTCTCTGGGTTGGTTTTGGCCAGGTCGTTCGCCTGGGTCCAGTCCTCGGCGACGTTGTAAAGTTCCCACTTATACCCGTTGGCCACGTCCGGAGGCGGGGTGCCCGCCAGGTTCCAGGGGGCGAAGATAGGGACGGTACAAGCGACCCATCCATCGTGATAGAGCGCCCGGTTGCCCATCATCTCGAAATACTGAGTCTTGCGCGTCGAGGGCAAGGCAGCATTGGCCTTGTCCCAGGTGTAAGCCATGCTCACGCCGTCCATGGGTTTCTGACTGATCCCGTTGACCGAGACCGGTGCGGGTAGGCCGGTGGCTTCGAGAATCGTCGGCACGATGTCGATGACGTGGTGAAACTGGTGGCGAATGCCGCCCGCATCCTTGATCACGTTCGGCCACGCCATGCACACGCCCTGCTTGGTACCGCCGAAGTGCGAGGCCATCTGCTTGGTCCACTTGAACGGCGTGTCGAACGCCCACGTCCAGCCCACGGCCATGTGGTTGTAGGTCTTGTCCGAACCCCACGCGTCATAGAATTCCTTGAGTTGCCGCTCGACCGGGAATTCGATGCCGTTGAACTGCGCCACCTCGTTGGGCGTGCCGTTGGGCGAGCCCTCGGCGCTGGAACCGTTGTCGCCACTGATGTAGACGATCAGCGTGTTGTCGAGCTTGCCCATCTTCTCCACGGCGTCAATCACGCGGCCGATCTCGTGGTCGGTGTAGGCGAGATACGCGGCATAAACGTTGACCTGCTTGAGGAACAGCTTCTTCTCGTCGTCGTTCAGTTGATCCCAGTCCTTGAGCAGGTCTTTCGGCCAGGGTGTCAGCTTGGCGTCCTGCGGAATGACTCCCAGTTTTTTCTGATTGGCGAAGATCTTCTCCCGCAGTTTGTTCCAGCCCTCTTCGAAGAGCTTCATGTCCTCGATCTTCTTGATCCACTCGGGCGTAGCATGGTGGGGAGCGTGGGTGCCGCCCGGAACGTAATAGCAGAAGAAGGGTTTGTCCGGGGCGAGTTCGTTCAGTTGGTTCATCCAGTCGATCGCTTCGTCGGCCAATGCCGTCGTCAGGTTCCAGCCCGGCTTGCCGATGTAGGGGTAAATAGGTGTCGTGTTCCGGGTCAGGTTCGGCTGCCATTGGCTCGCGTCGCCGCCAACGAAGCCATAAAAGTACTCGAATCCCATACCGACGGGCCACTGGTCGAACGGCCCGGCCTGGCTGGCCACGAACTCGGGCGTGTTATGGTTCTTCCCGAACCAGGACGTGCCGTAGCCATTGTCGCGCAGGATGGTGCCGATGGTTGCCGAATCTTTGGTGATGACGCTGTTGTAACCGGGGAAACCGGTCGCTGCTTCCGAGATCACCCCGAAGCCCACGTTGTGGTGGTTGCGGCCGGTGATCAGCGCCGCTCGCGTCGGCGAGCAGAGGGCCGTGCTGTGGAAGTTGGTGTAACGCAGGCCCATCTTGCCGATGCGTTCGAGATTCGGAGTCGGGATCACACCGCCGAAAGCGCTGGGAGCTCCAAATCCGACGTCGTCGGTCATGATCAGCAGAACATTCGGCGCACCCTGGGGTGGGACGACCCGCGGCGGCCAGTAGGGCTTGGATTGGTTGGCGTTGAGGTTGATCTCGCCACCGAACTTCAGCGGTGGCGGCGGGAGATACTTCCCGTCAATCGTGGTAGTGGCGGCGGGCGAACCAGGCTCGCCAGTCAGATTTTCGCCTTTGACCGGCGAAGCTGTTTTATCGTAACCATTCAGCCGAATGCAGTGCTTGATCCTGGAAGCGGCGGGAGTTGGCCGGTCTTGAGGTACTCGCGAACAGCATTCGTCACGGCGGATACTGGGTTATGGCCCCTCTGTTTCAGAGTCCGGAAGACGCTCATCA
>CAIYJE010000148.1 GCA_903926465.1 uncultured Planctomycetales bacterium | reverse complement strand
CGCTTCCGCAATCTTGCGGGCCTCATCGCGATCGGTACAGCCCTCCACATCAATCACAATGGTGTGCGTGGTCCCCTCACCGTCATCCACAATCATGCGCGAAAGTTCCGAGCAAACTCCACGCACCGCCTGCGCAAAAGGACCCAGGTCTGGCCCCTGAACCGTGGCCAGCGTGTTGCCAATTGCCAGCAGCAACACAGTGTCATTCGTGCTCATGTGCCCTTCAACCGAAATGCAGTTGAACGACTCCTCAACAGCCTGAGTCAAAATTCCGTGCAAGTGGCCAGGCCCAACCCGGGCATCGGTGAACAAGAAGCCCAGCATGGTTGCCATGTTCGGGCCAATCATGGCGGCCCCCTTGGCAATGCCCAGAACCGTGGTCTGGTCACCGTTCGAAAGCGTGACCGTGCGGGTCGAGATCTTGGGGCGGGTATCGGTGGTCATAATCGCCTGGGCGGCCGCTCGCAAGCCAGCCTCGCCTGGCTCTGCCTTGCTGATCGCCTCAATAATCCCTGCCTCAACCCGGTCCATCGGAAGCTGACGCCCAATCACGCCCGTGGAGGCCACCAGCACCTGGGTGGGATCACAGCCAATCCGTTCCGCCACCAGCTCGGCCATCCGGCGCGCATTCGTCAGCCCCTCTTCACCCGTGGCCGCATTGGCGTTCCCCGCGTTCACCACCACCGCGCGAATGCAATCGGCCGGCAACAAAGAACGACACCACTGCACGGGAGCCGCCGCAACCCGATTGGTCGTGAATGTACCAGCCGCCGTACAAGGACGATCGGCCAAGAAAACCGCCAGGTCAAGTCCGCCAGAGGGCTTGATACCGGCTTTGATGCCAGCCACCCGAAATCCAGCAGGCATGGGAAGGGAATCAGGCTCACTCATAGCTAGATTGACTCAATCAACAAAAGGAAGAGAACGTCGCTGGGGTTACTGCAAAACCAGACTCAAACCTTGGCGTTTCGAAAACCGAGACAGTCTGCTTACCAGACTGGAGCCTGTCCCGGCTGGAACCTGCTCCCAAAACTTCAACGTGCCGTGTAGCCACCATCCACCAGCATCACCGCACCCGTCATATAACTGGAAGCCTCTGAGGCCAGGAAAACGACCGCAGGTGTTAGTTCCTCAAGCTGGCCCCAGCGGGCCAGTGGTACGTGGTCCATGATGGGCGCGGCCAGGGCTGGGTTTTCGACCAGGGGGCGGTTCATCTCGGTGGCGAATGGACCAGGGCAGAGGGCATTCACATTAATTCCAGAGGTGGCCCACTCAAGCGCCAGGGTTTTGGTGAGGAGCGTCAGCCCGCCTTTGCTTGCCGTGTACAGAGTTCGGTCGGCCAGCCCAACCACGCCCAGCATGCTTGACACGTTGATAACCCGGCCCCACTTTTGTCGCTTCATGGGCTCGGCAACCGCCTTGCAGAATAGCCAGGGGCCCTTGAGGTTGGTGTCAACCACCGCATCCCAATCGGCTTCACTCACCTGCTCAATCGGGCCGCGGATATTGATTCCCGCATTATTGATCAGGACATCGAGCCGGCCAAAGCGATCCAGAATGGCTGCCACGGCGGCTGAAACTTCCGCCCCCTTGGTGGAATCACACCCAAGCCCAAGCGCCTGAATTCCGTACTGGGAGCTGATCTCCTGAGCAGCCGCCTGGGCTGCATCTTGGTGGCGAGACGTCACAACCACAAAGGCCCCAACCTCCGCCAAGGCCTCGGCCATCACGCGACCAAGCCCACGTGAACCACCGGTCACCAGCCCCACCCGCTGATCCAGCCGGAACCGATCAAGAACCCCCATGCTGCCCCCTTGAACCGACCGTTCCTCAAACCACCCAACCGCCCGCCAGATACCAACTCAAGACTAACGCCCCAGGGCAACTCTTCCAAGACTCCGCCCAATCCCTGGGATTCGCGGTCCTGGAATCCGTCCCTCGTGCCCAAGGCTTAGCACGCCTGCTGAGGGCGCATCCCAAAGCGAATGGATTGGTACGCAAATGTTCTGATTACAACGATTATTCTGGTTGAATCGGATATATAGCCCCCATGGGGAACATACACCCAATCGGCCCGTCCAGGAAATTTCAGAGATCTTGGAAATTTAGGCAATCTCTCTGAAGTTCCTCGGTCGGCTCAGACGATGAGAGATGCTGAGTGGGCGTATACGCGCTGACAGGATGCGGCGCACCTTGCCACGCCGGACTCTACAACGGAGTGGGGAGCCATCGGGAGTTTCTGGCCATGCGTAAACTACTTGCGGTCGCTCTTTTGTCCCTGGCGTTTGGGACTTGGGGAATCGCAGTTGGACGGGTTGAAGCCGCATCCTATGGTGGAGCGGCGTCGTTGCGAGCGTGTCCTGTGGAACAGGAGTGCCAGGGGCACGTTCAGTATCAGTTGCAGAAGATGACGGTCTTGCGGCCGGTTCAGGAAACGGTTTACGAAGCAAGACCAATTGTTGTTGAGCGCGACGTTGTTGAAACGGTCTATCAGCCACAGACCGTAACCACCATGCGAACCGTGGCCGAGCAGGCCGTTCGTGATGAGGTTTACACGGTTCAGCGACCCGTTTATCGCACCGTTCCTCGTGAAGTGCGTTACACGGTGCAACGGCCCGTTTCTCGTACGGTCTGGAAAGACGAGACCTACCAGGTGAGCCGACCAGTCACCGAAACCCACACGGAACTCCGCTCGTACACGGTACAGCGGCCGATTCGTGAAACCTCGTTGCAAACCCAGACCTACACGGTGATGCGACCAGTTCGTGAAACCTCATACAAAACGTGCGTTTACACGGTCTGTCGCCCGGTGCAAGAAACCATCATGAAAACCGTGCCATACACGGTTTGCAGGCCGGTTTCTGAAACCCGCTTCAAGACCTGCACCTACACCGTTTGCAAGCCGGTTCAACAGACCTGCTACAAAAAGGTTCCTTTCACCACCACGGTCCCTGTTAGCTACACCGTGATGCAGTCGGTTCCGGAAACCACCATGGTTCCGGTCCGCCGTTGCGGATACCGTCAGGTTCCCACAACCTGTCAGCGACCCGTGCGTGAGACCACCTACCAGCAGGTTCGGTACACGGTTCAGACCCCGATCCGCCGTACGGTTATGAAAACGGTTCCGTACACGGTGCAACGCCCTGTGCAAGAAACGGTGATGAAAGATTGCCGTTACACGGTAATGCGCCCTGTGCAGACCACTTCTTACCGCACCGTTCAGGAAACCGTTTGCCGCACTGTAACCGAAACTCAGACCCGTGAGGTTTCTGAAACGGTTTGCGTGCCTCGGACGGTGACCAAGCAGGTTGAGCGTGAGTGTGGCGAGTGGGTTACCAGCCGCTGCTGCAAGCCGGGCAAGTGGTACTGCGTTGACGGTTGCTCGGTCCAGGCCCCTCCAACCATCGTTGAGAGCCAGGTCTATGTGCCCCGCAAGGTCGTTGACAACGTGACCACCACGGTCTACGAGTCGCAAATCGTTCGTAAACAGGTTCCCATCACGGTGTGCCGCCAGGTGCCCGAAATTATCACCAAGACCGTGCCCGTGACCACTTGCCAGGTTGTGCCTGAAGAACATGTGAAGCAGGTTCCCGTGACCACCTGCCGCATGGTCACGGAAACCCAGGTCAAGCAGGTACCAACCACCATCTGTGAGACTCAGTCCACCGAGTGCGTGAAGACGATTCCCGTCTCCACCTGCCGGATGGTGTCGGAAACCGTCATGAAGTCGGTTCCTTACACCTACTCCGAAATGGTCCCACGAACCGTCACCCGGTGCGTGCCGACCCAGATGACCAAGATGGTTCCCCGCACCAGCTTCCGCGTGGAACCTTACACGGTCACCGTGATGCAGCGTGAGATGGCCACTCGTCAGGTGCCCTACACGGTCACCCGTATGGTTCAGGAAACCGCCACCAAGGTTGTTCCTTGCACCGTCACCCGCATGGTCTCTCAGCAGGCCACCAAAACCGTTCCTGTCACCACTTGCCGCATGGTCCCACAAACCTGCAGCAAGCAAGTTCCTGTTACCACCTGCCGGGTTGTGACAGAGACACACCAGAAGCCAGTCACCTACACGACCTGCCGCACGGTCTCCGAAACGCGGGTCAAGCAGGTGCCAACCACGGTGTGCGAAATGGTGCCGGTTGAGTGCGTGAAGCAGGTGCCAACCACCGTTTGCGAAATGCAGACCGTTCAGTGCGTCAAGAAGGTTCCCTACACCGTTTGCAAGCAGGTCCCTGTTACCACCACCCAGTGTGTGCCGGTCTCCGTCACCCGCAAGGTTCGTGAGTGCAAAACGGTGTGCGAACCACGCACCGTCACCAAGCAGGTGCCCGTCGAAGTTTGCACCCAGGTGCCAGTGACCTCGCACTGCCCAGCGGCTGTACTACCTTCCGCTCAGAGCGTTCTGGCTTCGCCCCAGAGCGGCCTGCCCCTGACAACCATTGCACCTTGCGGCCCCTGCGATCAGAAGCACCCGCTTCTGGGCCTCGGCCGTAAGTTCAACTGCAAATAATCGGTTCCTGATCCAACGCGACCAGAACCCAAGAGACCCCGGGCAACCCCCGGGGTCTCTTTTTTTATAGACTCACAAAGCCCAAGGCTCACTGAGAATCCGCCATCTTTGTGGTTTTCCAGGACTGATCCGCGGAAACCATCCTCGTATCAGACTGGGGCCTTGGTGTACGTTGTGGGATATCACCCGGTAACCGCTGTCTTTCCACCTGGAGTCTCGCCCCATGAGTTTGTCAGAAACCCCACACGTTGGCCTGGGCTCAGCGCTTCGTCACGATCTGGACGCCATCAAGGGAAAATGGCTCTGGCTCATGGTCGTCGGAATCGCCCTGATCATCCTGGGCATGATCACCCTCGGAAGCCCGGTCATTGGAACGGCCGCCGTTGTCTGGACTGTGGGCATCATGCTGATCGTGAGCGGCATCCTGCAAACCGTGGCCGCATTCTGGACCAGAGAATGGAGCGGTTTCTTCGTGGTCCTTCTACTCGGAATCCTCTATTTCGTCGCCGGACTGTTCACGCTCCGAAAACCAGATCAGGCTGCTACCTCACTCACTTTGCTCATCGGTTCGTTCATGCTTATTGGTGGCATCTTCAAAATTGCCGCTGCGCTGGCGCACCGCGTTCCCAACTGGGGCTGGGTGCTGCTTTCTGGTTTGCTGAGTACCGCCCTGGGCTTCTATATCTGGTCAGACTTTCAGGAATTCACTCCGTTCCTGCTCGGCACGCTTCTGGGCGTTGACATGATCTTCAACGGCTGGATGTGGGTCGCCCTCTCGCTCACACTCAAGCGCATCACGTCCCGGGTTAGCCACCGGCTGGATAACCTGGCACGCAATCCCTGATCCCGTCACGGATCAGGAACCCTGGAACCTGTAACCCACAAAAAGCATGGGCGGGTGGATCAAGATCCGCCCGCCCATGCTTTTGCTTTTGAATTTGAACAGGTTATCCATCAGGCCTTGGGAGACAGCTCAAAGCGATGAGGCTTGGGCTGAGCGGTCGCGTGGATCTTCTTGACGACCTCGGCCTCCAGGCGGCCAATCGCCTGGTGCGCTTCCTGGTAGGCCGCCTCATACTCGCCATAAGTGGCTTCCGAAAGCACGCGCCAGCGAACGTTGTGGGCATCGTTGTGAGTGCGGATATGATCCAGCACCTGACGTGCCTGTTGCCACATCGGCGTCTTCATACCGCCCAGATTCACACCGGCGGCAAGTTGCTCTTTCGTGAAAGTTCCCACGTCTTGGCCATCAATCTTGAGCGTGTACTCCGCAGCCGTCAGGTTGGAAACCTTGACAATCTGACGGTCGAGCGCATCCAGGAAATCCGAAGAGGCAAGGGCCAGGCCGGTCACCTTGTCATCGAGGTCGAGCGGGAAAGGCAAGGCTTCGTCCTGCTGGGTCCAGGCGATTGAATTGCCCGTGGCGAACTCTTTCACCACGGCATTGGTGCCCGCAAAGGTCCCGGCCTTGGCATCAATCTCCACTTGGGAAACCACGTCAGGGGCATTCCAGGCCTTCAGTAGTCCCTCGGCCATCAGCAACTGGCCCGCAGGAGCAGGGTGAACCCGGTCGGGGTTGAACTGCACAGCCTGATCATGGTTCACCTTCTCGGCCTTTTTCGTGGCCTCGGTCAGCGTGGTGTTCAGGTCGGCAACCAGCGCGCCATTCTTGCTGGCCAGCTCTTTCACGTAATCGCCGTACTTGAGCAGAACCTGGTTGTACCCACCCTCGAAATTCGGCGCACGGGTGACGTCGTCGAATGGCGAAGGCTGAATCAGGGTCAAACGGGTACCCGGCAGCTCGGTCTTGAGTGTTTGAACGATATGCTCATATCCCTTGCTGTAGGTGTCAAAGATCTCGGTCTTGAACGGCTGATAGCTCGCGTCGTTCATGCCCAGCATGATCGTGATCACGGTTGGCTTGTACGCAAGAACGTCTCGCTTGAGCCGCTTGTCAACCGGACCGCCACCGCCGCCGGTCACACGGTCGCCACCCCAGCCCGAATGAACAAAGGTGACATTCTTCTTGGGAAAGCGGGTGGTGACATAAGCCTCAACAAATGTGGTGTAAAGGCGCTGGTCGGTGATGCTATCACCGTAGAACACCACGCGATCACCATCATTCAGAGCAAAGTCGGCGGCCATGGCCGGGCTGGCCGCAAGCAGAAGCGCGAACAGGCGTGAAGTGAACTTCATGAGACAAGAAGACCTCTTGGGGAATGCAACTCGGGCGGGAAATCAGAGCGGGCACAGCCGAATTGGACTACGCCGGCACGCGTCAGGCAAGGGAGTAGTGCATCTTTTACCGGTTTGCCGGCACTTGCGGATGCGTCATCGGGCGGTTCTGGGCCGGACCGTTGCTCAAAGCTTGCCTTCGGCACAAAGCCGGCGGAGCAGGGGGCGCAGGTGCTGAAACGCTCGGCTGCGATGGCTGAGCTGATGTTTCACAATCTCGCCCAGTTCCGCGAACGTGCGGTGATATTCTGGAATCAGAAACAGAGGATCGTATCCGAAGCCGGCGTCACCTCGCGGCTCATCAATAATCCGGCCTCGACACCGGGCCTCGACCTCGCCCTGAATCGCACCCGTTGGATCTGAGACCGCCAGCGCACACACGAACGCAGCACCACGGCGCTCATCCGGTACGCCGGCCAGGTCTACGAGCAATTTCCGGTTATTGGCCTCATCGTCTCCGTGGGTCCCTGCATACCGCGCAGAGAAAACCCCAGGTGCCCCACCCAGGGCATCCACGGCCAGTCCAGAGTCATCCGCAACCACCCATCGGTTCAGAGCAACAGCCGTCTCAGAGGCTTTCTTGCGGGCATTCCCCAGAAATGTGGGCGCATCCTCTTCAACCTCGGGAAGATCCGGGTAATCGGCCAGAGTCTTGATGATGAGGCTCTTCAGTCGCGAGTCTGGCTCCCAGAGCGGAGCGATCAGCTCACGCATTTCGCGGGCCTTCTTGCGGTTCCTGGACGCCAGCACCAGTTCCGTTGCGTTCGGGTCCGACATGAAAACACTCTTCCAGGCGAGTAGATCCGCAATCGAGGGTCGTCAGGCTTCGTTCCCCGTGAACGAAAAAAAAAGAGCCGGCACGTTCGCGTGTTGGGCGAACGAACCGACTCTCCATCATACTCGAACCTGGTCTTGGTAAAACTCAGAGCTTTGGCACAGCCATCAACTCGTAAGAGAAAACCATCTGGCCGGAACGCTTCTGGAGAATCTCACCCAGAATATTCGGCAGATCCTTCTGAAGCTTGATGTATCGAGGATCATCAGGCCCAGAGAATGAGCCAATGGTCACCACGCTCTTGAACCGGTCATGATAAACATAGGTCTTGAACGAGGGATCCAGTGCCTTGCATTTCTCGATCACTCCCGCCACCGTCTCGGCATCGTCGGCCGCAGTAGCGAGCGGACTCTTCTTGAGCAGCGCTTCACTGCCAAACTTGGAGTTGTTTGTGTCGGTTGACGTGCGGCCCGTGAACTCAGCGATCTGGAAGGTGAATGGGCCAGCGCACTTGGTGATCGTGTGTGGGCCACCGTTCATCCGTTTAACCAGCGGGTCAGACTTGGGGGCTCGCTCAAAGGAAGCCGCCGCCAGGAACGGATCGAATCGGTCGCCCGAAGCCAGCGGCATGCCTGGAGCGGCGTTGTTCCCGTTCACACGGCCGGTGATCTTAGGATTCAGACCTGGGTAAAGATTTTGAGCGGGCTGAAGCGGATTGGCGGTGATGTGGGCCCGAGCCAGTCCGTTCCCCTTGCGGTGGTTCCAGATGGTTGGAAGCCCATCAAGAGTTGCCGGCTTCAACTTCTTCACAATTTTCAGCAGCTTCTCGGCTTCGTCCAGTGACTTGCAATTGCCAACCAGAACGGCGGCCTCGTCGAAAACCCGAAACTTCTCAGGGGTCCCAACTTCGCCATTTTCAACAGGCTGGGGAGCGGTGGGCTGAACATTGCGAATGTTGCTGCCACCCGGCTGAATCTTCAGGTGAAAGATATACGCCGGCAGCTTGAACTGGTTCTGGAGTTCCAGGGTCAAAGCCAGCGCATAACGCGTGGCGTCTGGTCCCCGGAAGGTGTGAACCATCACCATGAACGGGCCATGCTCCTTGCGAAGCAGGTAGGGCTCAAGGGGTACATCCGGCAGAGTGATTGTTGGCTTCTGGATCTCGTCCAGCGGAATTGGCTCCGGCGGGACCATGAGTCCGCTCGCCGGCTTGACCGACCCGTCAGTCGCACCGTCAACGGCAGTTGGGGCCGGGGAAGAGGCCGATGGCGTGGCTGCGAGCTTGGGGGGCTTGGAAGCGGAACCGCTGCGGGTTGCGTTGGCTCCCTGGGTTCGTCCGCCCAGAATTCCACCGCCCAGGCCCTGAGCTTGTGCCATTGCGCCAAAACTCAAACTCACTGTAAGAGCCATCATGGCTCGGCTGATCATCATGAGCGAATCCCCCATCCATGTTGGGTTCGCGGAGCCAGAATCAACTGGTCGAGCCCGGTAATCAAATGCTGTTGTCCATCACAAAGCCGGCAGGCATAGCACGCTGAGGATCCTACCGGAAGTGATACGGGCCGAACCTTAACAAACGGACTGAAAACCAGCCAGACCGATTTCGCAGGAACCAAGGAACTGGGGATCGCCACCAAAACAGGCTTTTGAGGCCAGAAAAACGCCGGTTTGAGGTATGGCTAGAAAAGCGCCACGCCAAAAGGGATGAAGTCGAGCGAAAACCATTTGGGAGCTTCAGCATGTTCTTCACGGCGGTGTGCCCGGTGTTCATTCGGGGTTACGAAGCCGTTTCAAAACCGGGACCGGCTTCGAGTTTGCGAGGTGCCTGTCCCAGGTTTTGAAATTGCCTCTAAGAATCGTGGGGGGGGGTTAGCCAGGCCACGGCCGAGACCACAATTCCTCCGTTCGCTTGACTCAGACGTCATGGACAAGGAACCGGCTCTGGAACCTTTCCACCCCCAAAACCATTTCTCAACCGCTCGCTGTCCTTGCACGATCCCCTTTCGGCAACTCACAATATCGGATCAGATGCGAGACGTGCAGTCTTATCGTCATTCACGATCAGGTTGCACGCTCGCACAACCTCAAGAGACAACCGAGGGCGGCGGTCCCGCATGTGCACCCCCATCGTGATCCGCTGCCTTGCATTGCGATTTCCAGAACGCCCCCCAAAATTCAGGATCTATCCAATCCATGAAACGCCTTCTTCTTATCCTCTTCGCCTTCTGCTTCCCAGCCCTCGCCTACTCCCAAGAACCCATGTTCGAACGGATATTCGGGCCCGAGGTTCCCACCGGTCCTTATAAGCACCCCGCGTGCATGACCGAACTGGCCAATGGTGATTTGTACCTCGTCTATTATGGTGGACAAGGTGAATATGCGAACGACACGCATGTGTTTGGTTCACGCAAGAGCCAAGGCGAATCCTCCTGGTCGAGCCCGATCAAGCTGGCACACGACCCGTTTCGCTCGGTCGGCAACGGCGTGATCTGGCAGAGCCCAGACGGCGTCGTTTGGCTGTTTTACGTCGTTCGCTACGGCGAAACCTGGTCCACTTCTCGCGTGCAGTTCAAAATCTCAACGGATAATGCCCAAACCTGGTCCGATGCGTCGGTATTGACCCAGGAAGAAGGGATCATGGTCCGTAACCGACCAATCGTCCTGTCTGACGGTACATACCTGCTGCCCTGCTACAAGGAAACCGGCCACGACACCGAAGCGGTTGGTGCCGATAGCGCAAGCGTGTTCTACCGGTTTGACCCCAAGACCAAACAGTGGTCCGAAACCGGCCGCATTCACTCTCCCAAGGGGAACATCCAGCCTGCTCCGCTCGAACTCTCACCCGGCCATCTTGTTGCATATTGCCGTCGCGGGGGCGGATACGAACCGAAAGAAGTTGGATACATCGTCAGGTCCGAGTCTACCGACGGCGGCAAAACCTGGTCGCCAGGCGCAGACTCTCCCTTTCCCAACCCCAACGCGGCTGTAGATTTCCTCAAGCTTCAAAGCGGCAATTTACTGCTCGTTTATAATGACAGCTTCAACTCTCGTACTCCGCTCACCGTTTCATTCTCGCCCGATCACGATAAAACCTGGCCGATCAAAAAGAACCTCGTATCCGTTCCTGGCGACTACGGCTACCCAATCGTCTTTCAGTCCAAAGACGGCAAGATCCACGTCGTTTACACGTCAGACAAACGACAAGTGATCAATCACGCGACTTTTGATGAGTCTTGGATCGCCACGCAGAAGAAGAATTAGTCCTTCACACGTCGATTTTGCTTGCAGACCAAAACGCAGAAACCCGAGTGCCTGGCCAGGCCACTCGGGTTTTTGTGTTTTATTTTCAATCGGGCCGAGTGATTTCACTCAGGCCACGGGCCAAAGGTGCCCAAGCTGCTCGCGCTGGAGGTGGAAAATTCGGTCAAGACCCACTTCCGCCAGATCCAGCAACTGATCGAGCTGGCTGCGTGAGAAAACTCCACCTTCGCCGGTCCCTTGAACTTCGACCAGGCCACCGCCCGAAAGTCGAACGACGTTGAAATCGACCTCGGCTTTGGAGTCTTCACGGTAGTTGAGGTCTAGCAAGGGCACGCCTGCCACCACCCCCACGCTGATCGCGGCAACCGCATCGCGAAAAACGGACTTGGACGCCTCACCGAAACGGGCAGACAGGGCATCAACCACCGCCACGAACGCTGCGCTGATGGCGGCGGTCCGGGTACCGCCATCGGCCTCCAGAACGTCGGCATCCACATGGATGGTGCAAGGGGCCAGTGCCCCGAGCGCGTTCAGGTCTACGGCGGCGCGCAGGCTCCGTCCAATCAGTCGCTGAATTTCGGTACCCCGCCCATCGGGGCGACGGTCCTTGCGGCTTGGCGTGCTGCCGGGCAGCATCGAGTACTCGGCAGTCAGCCAGCCTTGGTTCTTGCCGACCAGGAAGGGAGGAACCTGATCACTGATCTGGGCGGAAACCAGCAAGGTTGTCTTCCCAGAGCGGTAAAGCACGCTGCCCGCGCTGGTGGACTGGAACCCGCGTGTGATGCTGATCGGCCGGAGATCGTCACCGGCTCGGCCGTCGAATCGAGTGCTGGACAAGGCAGGCTCCATTTGTTCATGCGTAGATCGTCGATTGGATTGCGAAACGGCAACAATCGATCTGGCTTCACTCGCCCCAGATTTCTTCTGGGCCTCGGATTGAGGCAGAAGATGCGGGAACTTCGGCAGAATCGTTTTCGAGCAACCAGAGAAGCAGGGCTTTCTGGAAGTGGAGTCGGTTGGCGGCCTGGGGGATCACCTTGCTGCGCTGGCCGTCGAGCACCCCGTCGGTCACTTCTTCGCCTCGGTGTGCGGGCAAACAGTGCAGAAAAATTGCGTTCGGGTTGGCCCGAGCCATCAGGCTTTCATCGACCCTGAACGGTGCAAAGATCTTGCGCCTGGCCTCACTCTCTTCTTCCTGACCCATGCTCGTCCAGACGTCTGTATAAATCACGTCCGCGCCTTGAACGCCGGTCTTGGGATCGTGCGAAACATCCAGTTCGAGTCCGGGAAACCGCTTGCTAAACCGGGTCCGAAACTCCTCAGGGAAGTTGTAGGCTTCGGGTGAGCAAAGTCTGAACTCGGCACCCAGCAAGGCGCACGCCACGGCCAGCGATCGCGCCACATTGTTTCCGTCGCCCACGAACACAATCCGAACCCCTTCCATCCGCCCAAGAATTTCCTGAACGGTCATCAGGTCGGCCATGGCCTGGCAGGGGTGAGACGAGTCTGAAAGCGCATTCACAACCGGAATCGTGGCGTAGCGAGCCAGTTCCTCAACTGTGTCTTGAGAGAACGTGCGCACAGCAAGAATGTCGACGTACTGGCTGAGTACCCTTGCGAAATCGGCCACCGTTTCCCGCACACCCAGACCCACATCTTTGGCGGGCAGAAAGATGGACGACCCACCAAGCTGAGAGATTGCCGCTTCAAAGCTGACCCGGGTACGAAGCGAAGGCTTTTCAAACAGTAAACCAAGGGTCCGGCCGGCCAAACGCATGGAGCGGTGGCTCAGAGGGCCGTCCTGCTTCAAGGCAAGTGCCAGGGAGATCAAACCATGGGCCTCATCACGCCCAAGCTCCATCAGCTTCGTAAAGTGGCGAACCATCGTCGAACATCCTCGATTACTAGCTCTTAACAAAGACCCCGGCCTGAGCCGGGGCGTGTTCACAACGGGGGGAATATGGTCGGTAGAACAGCGAACAGGGTCTCTGGACTCAAACGGGTGGCAGGTGGCGGATGACCTCAGTCAGAATTTCACAGCCCTGGTCAATTTCCGCATCCGTGATCGTCAGCGAAGGTAGAAGACGGATCACGGTTCCTTGTGTCACGTTGATCAGTAACTGCCGCTCCAGGCAACCGCTGAGAACAGGGGTGGCATCCACGGCCAATTCCAGGCCAATCATCACGCCCCGAATCCGGATATTCCGAACCAGGTCAGGGAACGCGGACCGAAGGCTTTCAAAGTGGCAATTGAATCGGGCACCAATCGACTCGGCCCGGGCTAGCAGACGATCCTCTTCGATGGTCTCGATGGTCGCCAGACCTGCGCGGCAGGCAATTGGATTGCCACCGAACGTGCTAGCATGAAGGCCCGGCTTCAAAGCCGCGGCAATTTCCGTTTTTGCCATCATCACGCCACAGGCCACGCCGCCCGCAAGTGCTTTGGCACAGGTCAGAATATCAGGTACCGCTTCGGTCAACTGGTAGCCGAACCAGCGTCCGGTCCTGCCGAGTCCGGTCTGAACTTCATCCAGAATCAGCAAAGCTCCGCGCTCATCACACAACGCACGAAGCCCCTCCAGGTAGCCTGGCGAAGGGATTCGAACGCCCCCTTCACCCTGAATGGGCTCAACCATCACGGCGGCGGTCCGGTGGTCAATGACCGTGGCGGCCGCCTCCAGATCGTCGTAAGGAATGTATGAGAAGTCGGGCACCATCGGCTCAAACCCCGCATGGTACTTCGGTTGGGCCGTGGCCGTGAGCGCGGCATAGGTACGACCGTGGAAACCACCGAACGCCGTCACAATGCGTGTGCGGCCGGCGGCGTGGCCATGAACCCGGGCCAGCTTGATGGCCGCCTCATTGGCCTCGGTGCCACTGTTACAAAAGAAGCACTGGCCACCGAACGAACGCTCAGAGAGCGCCTGGGCGAATTGCCCCTGAGACTCCATGTACCAGGTGTTGGGCACGTGAATCAGTTGACCAACCTGCTCGCGGACCGCCTCGACCACACGTGGTGGGCAGTGGCCAATCAGGTTACAGCCCCAGCCCGGAAAGAAGTCCAGATACTGGCGCCCCTCCGCATCCCAGATTAACGAGCCTTCCCCCCGGACCAGCGTCACGGGAAAACGGCGATAGTTCGGTATGACATACCGCTCGAACTGTGCGATGGTTTCCGCGGAGGTGGGGTGGGCCTTGGGGTTCAACGGTCAATCTCACTTTCAACGAATGACTGGTAGGGATCAAAAAGAATCGGGAGTCAACCGGTCCTCCAGATCCACCAAGACAAGATAAAAAGAGGCGCCGCCCAAACTTTTGGTTCACATTGAGGCCAAAACGCCCTGGAGTTGAAATCTGATCATTGAACCCGGGTTCGGGACGAGGATCCCGCGACGGTAGAACCTAATTCACGGGTGATCTCAGTGCCAATTCCCTTATCGGTGAAAATCTCCACCAGCAAGGCATGCCGCACCCGCCCGTCGATGATATGAATTTTCCGTACGCCCGCCTCCAAACACTCAAGGCAAGCCTCCACCTTGGGAATCATCCCCTTGTCGATGATGCCTTCCTTGATCAGGTCTCGGCACTCGGTCGGAGTCAGGCCGCGCAAAAGCGTGGTGGGATCATTCCGATCGCGAAGAATTCCGGGGGTGTCGGTCAGAAACACCAGCTTTTCCGCGTGCAGCGCCCGGGCCACGGCCGCAGCCGCCGTGTCTGCGTTCACATTCAGCAAGCCACCATCATCATCCTCGGCCAGGCAAGGCAACACCGGAACCACGCCGCCCAGGCACATGCTCTCGATGGGCGGAACATCCACCTCCACCACTTCACCAACCCGCCCCAGATCAATCGGCGTACCATCTGGCCCAGGCAAAGAGAGCCGCTGGCCATACAAGCACTGCTGATTGGACTTGTGGTGAAGGCCGGCAGCCCGCCCACCAAACTTGTTGATGTGCCGGACAATATCAGCGTTCACCTCTTCGGCCAGCACCCGAGCGACAATTCCCAGGGTCGCTTCGTCCGTATACCGTCTTCCCTGGACGAACGTCGGCTCCAGACCAGCGCGGGCCATGGCCGCGTTGATCGCCTTGCCGCCTCCATGGACCAGCACGGGGCGTAACCCCACGGTTTGCATGAAAACGACATCCAGCAGCAACGCGCTCAGGGCTTCGGGATGTTCCATCACCGAGCCGCCAAGCTTGATTACCGTGAATCGACCACTGAACTTGCGGATGAATCCCAACGCCTCAGTCAGGACGTCGGCTTTGCGTATCGCTTCTTCCAACTCGGTCTCCCGGCCCCCGGCCTCGGCGGCATCTTGGCGTGGGCTATGAATCAAAGCGGTATTGTCGAATTCCGACAGCCCCCTGTAAAGTGCTTTCGCACCGAAAGGATGACACCCGGGCAAGATGCGGGTCTGGAATCACCCCAGTTCGCACCTGCCACAACGGCATGAGGCCGCACCATGACGATTGCCCTAGAGGCGGTCTCTCCCTCCAAATTTCGCTTTCAAACAGCCCACTGGCTCGTTTTGCTGCTGGCCATGATCGCCCTGGCCCAGGTGGGATACCAGGTCCGGATCGGGCTCGACCCCACAGACGCCGGCCCATTTGAAACCGTGCTGGCCAGAACCGTGGCCGGACACTTCGAGGCGAACGCAGGGCCGAGCCGCTTCTACGGACCGTTCGATGGCTCATACCCGGCGGTCCTCATGCACGCCCCGCTTTACTACCGGCTGGTCGCGTTAGCGGCCTGGCCGGCCGTGGCCTTTGGGTTTGATCCCCTGAACGCATCCCTGGTCGCCGGGCGGTTACTCTCAATCGCGGGAACCTTGCTGATTGTTTGGGGAACCCTCAGGTTGGCAAATCTGGATCGGCCCGGTTACCAAGCCGGCTTACTCTCCATCTGTCTGCTACTAGCCTCTCCATTGCTGGGAAACCTGGCCGTGATGCTTCGCCCAGACACGCTGGGCGTGGGGCTTCAAACCTGCGGATTGGCGCTGGTGCTTCAGGCGATCCAGCCAGGCCCCAAGTCACGCCGGACCCTTGGGTTTTGCATAGGGGCCGTTGCGTTTGCGCTGGCCTTCTGCGTCAAGCAGCAGAATATCACCCTGGCCACCATGGCCGGGCTGGCTGCCGTCTGGGGTTGCTGGCAACGGCGGGTGTCGGTCTCCACGCTGGGTCAAGCGGCACTTGCCGGATTGGTCACCTTGGCAACCATTCTCATTCTGGAAAATCTGATCACGGGCGGCCGGATGTGGCAAACCGTGTTCGTTTACCCCAGTGGGCCGTTCCGGGCCATCAACTACGCTGGTTGGAGCCATGTTGCCTCGGTGTTCGACATCTCGGCTCGGCGGTCGATTGGCCTGGCGGCCCTCGGCCTGAGTTGCGCGTTGCTAGTCCCGCGTCCCCGTTTCTCAAAGTTTGACTGGTTCCTGACCGCCAGCCTGGGGCTTGAGGTCCTGACCCTGATCCCACTTTGCATGTTCAACGCCGGGGCTGCGTCCAATTATTTCGTCCAGGCCTTGGTTCTGGGCTGTCTTCTAGTGGGGCGACTGGCCGATCGGCTTATCGACGGCTGGAACATCGGCCAGATCCACTCACCCCGCTGGAAAATGGTACCCCTGGGGCTGACTCTCCTCTTCCTGGTCAGTTCCTATGGCTACTGGATGCTTGTGGGCGAACGGGTCAGACGGAGAGAGCGACTCGCCCTTCAGGCTCTCAGGGAAGACCCTCGGGTTGCGGAAGTGGCCCCGGATGCTCGCTATTTCGTGGCCTGGCAACACCTCAATCGAATCTACGGCAACCCAGGCTTGATCCATGACGACTGGCTTTATGGCGCGTTCGAGAAAGCCACCGACGCCGAGCCACGGGCCCGCTGGCTACGCAATGCGCTAACTCAGAAACCGGTCCAGCAGGTGGTCACTCCCACAGAAGAACCCCATGTTCCCGGCATCGAGACGCCACTGACCGATCTGGGGTTCCACCTGGTGGCCCGGCACGGTGACCTTCGTGTCTGGGAACGAAGATGAGACCGGCCGAAGCCCCAGAGGCTACACGGCAACTCTGATTAGATTCGCGTAAGGATCTGGTTCTCGTACAATTCCAGGCGGATATCGTTCGGGCATTGGCCCTGACGGATTTGACCCAACGGGGTGATGATGACCAACCGGCGACAATCATCACCCAGGGCAGCCGAGACCAACGCAGCCACTGCCCGGCTCTTATCTGGCGACGAACCCAGCACCGTGATTTCCATGGATATCAATCTCGGAAAGTTGCCACCAGAATCCTACCTCAGGGTGGTCGCCAACCCGTTCCTGGCGCTGTTCGCCATCTTGATTGCCTGGGCCTTGCCCCGGATCGCCGGTGGTTCCAGGCTCCCCGAAGGAGTTTTGATTGCCGTCTGGCTAGGCGCGTTCTTTTCACTGCCCTGGCTGGTGCAATTCCACTGTCTCGATTGTGGCAAAACGGGCCGGCTCACGCGGTGGCGTTCACACCTTTGCTCTTACGCGGCCGAACGAAGGCTTGCCGGCAAGCCAAGGAAATTCCGAGGCCCAAAACCGACCGCTCAGGTCTTCCTCTGGCTCTTGCTGTTTGCGGGAACTGCCGCGGCGCTTCTGGCGTAGGCTAGTAACGGCTTACGGTTCCAGGTTGCCGGATTCTCACAACCCAGATCCCGATGCGCAGGGCTTATGAACTTCCACGGAGATCGCTTGATGATTCCTCACACGCTGCTTCGCCGTTACGTGACCGTGCTCGGAATCATCTTGCCCACGTGTGTGGGAGCTTCTCCGTTGGAAGCTGCCCAGCAACGCGTGACCGCCCGGTGGCTTGGGCAAGATGAGAATGACCTGGTGGGCCCACGGAGCGAACCGGGCCCCAGCGATGTGCAGGACATTCACATCCGCCTTGAGGGGCTGCCCGCAAATCGGCCTGTGAAAACCGTGGTGGTGCGTGGGGAAGGGGGAGACGAGTGGCAATACAACGGGAAATACGGCCCCTATCGCGCGGAACTTGTGCAGGAGGCCGGGAAGGGCCGAGCAGAACTTTTCGTGGAACCGACCCGCGCGGAGACCGGGCGTGGCTTCACCATCACCCTGACGTTTGAGAACGGCCAGACCAGCGAGATCATCTTCAAAGGTGGACGGGCCGACCCCAATTTGCGCATGCCGCAGGCCCGCCTGAGCGCCAAGTGGCTGGGCCAGCCGGGCCACGATCGAGCCGGGCTGGGACCGGGCGTTGGTCCAGACGGTCAGAAAGACGCAACGATTGCACTCGAACGACTTTCGACCGGGGTCGAGATTCGCGCGATCACCCTGAGCGCAAAAGACGGCACCGTCTGGGAGACCGGCGTGAACCCCAAGGCAAACCACGCGGCCTGGCTGGTTCGAGACCCGTCTGACGCCACCCGGGCGACCCTGTTCTTCCAGCCCGACCGCAAGCGTGCCAAGGAATCTCTTCAGCTTCAGATCCTCTACGGCAATGATAAGACCGATTCCACCGATGTCAGCGCCGGCCCCATGAACCCAACGCAGTCGGTCACTCCCCCTCAACCCACGCAACTCGCTCCACTGGATCTCAAAGCGACCTGGGGACCACAATCCAGCGCAGCCGATACACGTGGCTTCGTCCAGGTTCAACTTGAAAACTTGCCAACCAACGGGGTTGCCGCGGCAGCCTTAAGCGACCCCGCAGGCGAAACCTGGGTCTACCGAGGTTCCGGAGGGGATGGATTTGACGTTGCTTCCTACCCGCAGCCGCTCGTCTGGCAGGTAGGGGCTCGCCCTTCGCAGGCCACGTTGCTGTTTCCACCTGTTCGAGACGAGAGCGATGCCAAGCTCGACCTCCGCATCCGCTTCAGCGATGGTCAAGAAATGCTGGCAACCATCCCCGGCGGACCGGCCGATGTTTCGCTGCGGAGCCCAAAACCAAACGGCCCCGCACTCACCGCAAAACCTGGCGACAACCTGACGCAACTCGCGAACTCGGCTGGAACTATCCGGTTGAGCCAGGGGACGTACAAGCTAACCGCTCCACTCGTCCTGAGCCGGGCCATCGCGATTAGCGCCGAACCGGGTGCCACCCTGGAATTTTCACAGCCGGGTGATGCCGCACCCTGGACGGCTGCCATCAAGATCCATTCCGGGCAGACCACGCTCGATGGGTTCCGGGTGCGGTTTAGTGGCCCTGTGCGCTGGGACAGAGACGTTTCCTATGGGCCGGCGATCATTGGCAGCACCGACAACCGAGATCCGGCACAGCCAGACCCTCGCGCGGGTTTGGTGTTGAAAAATCTTGATATCGAGGCCCCGCCAGCCACCAGCGAATGGGAAGAAGCACCCCGGACCATGCGGCTGGTTACGGCGGCCGAGGGCCAGATTCAGGGAAACACCATCCGGGGCGGAGCAATCGAACTGGCTGGCGGCCCCTGGCGCATCGAGGAGAACACCCACCTGGGTACACCGCCTGGCACCTTTGCCTTCTCCGTCATTTCCGCGCACCGGACGCATGACCTGATCGTTCAGAAAAACTCGACCAATGCCCAAGGCCCGTCCGGCAAGACCTGGCGATTCCTGGTGCTCACGGTCGGCGGCTGGAAAGACGAGATCCGCGACAATATGATCGAAGACGTGGGTCCCCGAGACACAGATTCACGCACGGAAAACGCCCCTGAGATCATCCTGACCGAGGCCTATCGACTCCGCTTCGAAGGGGCACCCGCCGCGCTCTCTGCCGATCGCCGGGTTCTGGTGATTCCTGACCCCCAGGGAGACGCCGGCGAGCCGGGAGACATGGTGGCGATCCTTACTGGCAAGCACGCCGGGACCTTCCGCAAAGTTCTTCAGCGGATCAATCGCACAACCTATCTTCTGGATACAGCCCTGCCGCCACTCGAAGAAATTCCGGTCATCTCGGTCGCCGCGCAAGGGTTTTCCAAGATGCGGTTCCAGGGGAACCGTATCGATGCACGTGGCAGCCGGCAAGCGGCCGGCTTTGTGCTGGCGGGAAGCCACTTTGGTACGCGAGTGGCCGGCAATACGGTGCGGGGCTGCGGAGAAGGAATCCGGATCGTCTCTTATCCCACCGAACAGCCAGGCCCGTGGGGCTGGTCACATACGCCAATGTTCGGAATAGACGTGACCGGCAACCGCCTGGAAGAACCGGAGCGTGGACTGACGCTGGCGGTAGAGCATGGCCCGCCAATTGCCACCAACCAGGGGCGTTTGTATTACTCGGGCTGGTTGCGTGACAACGTGATCGCGGTCGATCCCAAGGCCACAAAGCCTGCGCAGTTTGTTGTCGGTGATTCCCGGGCCACGGACAAGAACGAGCTGGTGCTCTCACTGGGAGGGAACCGCCTGGAAGGGGCACCGGCACGCGTGGAGCCCGTGCGGATCGAAACCGGTGTGACGTACCAAATCAAGGACAAGAAATAGGGCAGGAATTGAGAATCTGGCGTGCCCACTTTGAGGCCGCAGGTTTGTACCAGCGATCCGTTTTTACCAAGGTAAAAGCATTCGCTGGCATGCCAGCCAATTGCCGAGACTATCGGTATTCAGCGGCCACCGAATCGCCTTCAAGCGTAAGCGTCCGATGAACCGCATTCTTGTATAAGGTTGACAAGGGTGATCCTTGTCGCGGTTCCGTCGTCACGATTATTCCGGCTTAGCTGGGTCCGGCTTCCAGGCATCCGGGAGTAACTCCGCGATCCTGCTATGCGG
>CAIYJE010000147.1 GCA_903926465.1 uncultured Planctomycetales bacterium | reverse complement strand
CTCGAACAACCTGCTGGCCACGGTCAGCTATCCCGACCCCACCACCGGCAGCGCCAGCACATCCACGAGCAACCAGGAAAGCTACCAGTATAACCGTGCCGGAAACGTGACGAGCTTCACCGACCCCAACGGCACGGTTCATGGCTATTCGTATGACGTGCTGGCCCGCCTGACCAGCGACGCCGTGACCACCCTGGGCACCAATGTGGACGGCGCGGTGCGGCGGCTGACGGTGGCGTATGACACGGCCGACCGGCCCTACCTCTACACCAGCTACAACGCGGCCAGCGGTGGCAGCATCGTGAACCAGGTGCAGAACGTGTACAACGGCCTGGGCCAGCTTACCGGCCAGTACCAGGAGCACACCGGCGCGGTGAACACGGCCACCTCGCCCCTGGTTCAGTACGCCTATGCCGAGATGGGCGGCGGTCAGAATAGCAGCCGATTGGTGTCAATGACCTACCCCAACGGCCGAAAGATCGACTATGTTTATAACACGGGGCTGGACGCGACCATCAGCCGCCTGAGCTCGATGGCCGACGATAACGCGGGCAGCCCCGGTACCACGCTGGAGGCGTACGTCTACCTGGGCCTGAACACGATCGTGGAACGAAACCACCCCGAGCCGAATGTGAATCTGACATACATCCAGCAAACCGGGCAAACAAACACCCTGACCGACGGGGGCGATATTTACACTGGCCTTGACCGGTTTGGCCGGGTGATCGACCAGAACTGGTGGAACCCCTCCACGACAAGCTCGACGGACCGCTTCCAGTACGGCTATGACCGCGCCAGCCAGGTTCTGTACAAGAACAACCTGGTGTCCCCCGCGCAGAGCGAGCTGTACCACGCCAGCAGCACGGCCAGCGGCGATAACAACACAGCCTACGACCTTGTGGGACGGCTGACCGGGTTTGCGCGGGGCACCCTGTCGGCCTCGGGGAACAATGGCAGCGTAATGGACACGGTGGCCAGTTCATCGCGTAGTCAGTCCTGGAGCCTGGACGCGCTGGGGAACTGGAGCAGCCAGACAACCAACGGCAGCACAACCACGCGCGGGTTCAACGCTCAGAATGAGACGACAAGTGTTTCCACGGGTACAGCACCTAGGTACGACAGCAACGGCAACACAGCCAGCGATGCCGGGCAGACGATGGTCTTCGATGCCTGGAACCGCCTGGTGGGCGTGAAGAGCGGTTCGGTGCTGGTGGCCGCGTATCCCTATGATGCCCTGACGCGACGGATTAGCGAGACGTATTCCAGCTCAGCCACGACCAACCACCTGTATTACTCGCCACAGTGGCAGGTGATTGAAGAAAGGGTCAATGGGACTACGGCAAGCAATGTCACGTTCCAGTACGTCTGGGGCGCGGCGTATCTTGACCAGATGGTGCTGCGAGACAGTTACTCGGGCGGCAGCCGCACGCTACGGCTTTACGTTCAGCAAGACGCGAACTTCAATGTCACCGCGCTGGTGAGTGTGAGCGGTGCCGTCCAGGAGCGTTACCTTTACGACCCGTACGGTTCGGCAACCATCACCGAAGCCAGCTATACCGCCCGCTCCAGCAGCAGCTATGGCTGGATCTACCTGCACCAGGGCGGGCGACAAGACGCTGTGACCGGCTGGTATCTGTTCCGGTTCCGCGACTACATTCCGGGCGAAGGCCGCTGGGCGGAGAGGGATCCGTTGGGATACGGGGCAGGCGATACCAATTTGTTCAGATTTGTCGCTAGTTGCCCCATCGAAAGGCAGGATCCTTTAGGGCTAGATGACGAAAAAACATTTGCCGCGATAGCTAAACTTCTTGGACTTGATGTTGGAACAGCATGGCCAGGCATGTTGGGCACGCCGTGTGACGTAGCCTTATACGACGCAGATGACGCGGGCGATCAAAGAGGGGCAGCAGGAGGAAAAGATTTTACGAAAGCCGCCATGCAGCATGCATATCGGTATTCAACCACGCGAGATGCTTGCAGCGGAAAAGCGGAAGATTACTCACTAACAAAGATATTAGATGAACTTAAACAATGGGTTGAACGTAACAGGCCAATTACATCATTAACGATTTATGACCATGGGTCTCCTGGTATTCAGGAATTAGGAGATGTGAACATACCGGATAGTTTCTGGTTGCGACTTCGCCCTCTCATGGGACCAAACGCGTGCCTAGCGCTTAAAGGATGTTCCGTCGGTGCCGATGAAGAATTTTGCCAGAAAGTCGCGAATCTGACTGGCTGTTGTGTTACGGCATCGCCCGGGCTTACATATTACGGCCGGCTACCATGGTACTTGTTCGAGCCGTTTTCGTGGCATTCATTACCTCCGAAGAAATATTTCCCGGATCGTCCCGTAGCAGGAACTACACAATGCGATTAATCTCATTGCCCTCGTGCCTGCCACCAAGCCGTTGGATCTTCAGGATTTTAACAGCCATTTCTTGCGCTACAATAGTAGGCTGCAACGATGACCATACTATCGAAACCACAAACAGCATCTATGTCACGGATGTCCTGAGGAAATGCAATATGTTGGTTATCAGGTATTCCGATAGTCATGGCGTTATTCGATTTGCCATGTGCGAAAAAGAAATAGAGCTTGTCTCTCTAGCGGACGCACTTTCATTAGGCCGCATGATACGTGCGCCTGAGTTGTGGAAAACATCGAACCAAGTAACACTCGATTTATGGGTGTTCAGTCCCTTTCGCCCTCCGCAATCTCTAAGGGTTGCTGGGCCCACTTTTATACTTTTAGGTGTGCAGGGATACGAGTTGGGTTTTGAACTCAAAGACCGTTCATTCTTCGAAAGAATTTTGGGGCTTTCAGCCCAGCGTCAAATGAAAAAAGAAGGACAAGGATTGTGTCCTTGAATGGAGAAAAAGAAGGGGAAAGGCATTTCTGCCTTGAACCGCGGTTTCTCTTGGCCTGAACACGATCGTGGAACGCGACCACCCCGAGCCGAACGTGAATCTGACATACATCCAGCAAACCGGGCAAACAAACACCCTGACCGATGGGGGCGATATTTACACTGGCCTTGACCGGTTCGGCCGGGTGATCGACCAGAACTGGTGGAACCCCTCCACGACAAGCTCGACCGATCGGTTTCAGTACGGCTATGACCGGGCGAGCCAGGTTCTGTACAATAACAACCTGGTGGCCCCTGCACAGAGCGAACTGTACCACGCCAGCAGCACGGCCAGCGGAGACAACAACTCCGCCTATGACCTTGTTGGGCGGCTGACCGGGTTCACGCGGGGCACGCTGTCGGCGTCGGGGAACAATGGCAGCGTGCTGGACACGGTGCCCAGTTCGTCGCGGAGTCAGTCTTGGAGCCTGGACTCGCTGGGGAACTGGACCGGGCAGACAACCAACGGTAGCACCACCACACGCGGGTTTAACGCCCAGAACGAAACGACCAGTGTTTCCACGGGTACCGCGCCCGGTTATGACAGCAACGGCAACACCACCACCAACGCCGGCCAGACGATGGTGTATGACGCCTGGAACCGCCTGGTGGGTGTGAAGAGAAGCTCGGTAACGGTGGCGGCGTATGCCTATGATGCCCTGACGCGCCGGATAGGCGAGACCTATTCCAGTTTAGCCACGACCAACCACCTGTATTACTCACCGAAGTGGCCGGTGAATGAAGAACGTGTGAACGGAACTTCCACAAGCAACGTGAGTTTCCAGTACGTCTGGGGCGCAGCGTATATTGACCAGATGGTGTTGCGAGACAGCTATTCGGGCGGCAGCCGCACACTTCGGCTTTACATCCAGCAAGACGCGAACTTCAACGTGACGGCGCTGGTCAGCGTCAGCGGCATGGTTCAGGAGCGGTATCTTTACGACCCGTACGGCACGGTAACAATCACCGATGCCGCTTACACCGCGTGGTCCAGCAGCAGCTTTGGCTGGCACTACGAGTACCAGAGCGTCCGGCAAGACGCCATCTCTAATCTTGATCAAATGGTAATAAGTGTTTGTGACGAGTCTTGACATTTATCGTCAACGCCCATGGCGGCGTTCACTTCAACAGTCGCAAGAACATCTCGGCCGCATGCCAGGAATTGGGGGCGGCCCGTTTCTTCTTTTCGTATTCCGGTAAGCTTAATTTGAATCCAGGCACAATGTTGGCCGCTTCCGCAGGCCCCCAGGTCAGCGGAAAATCTCGGTCGCCCAGCGCGCCGGTATGCGTGTTCTGGGCGTGGTCACTGGCCCAGGCCATGGCGGGATTCGTCGCTTTTTCCAAGTCCGTGGCTTGGTTGTGAATCGCGTCGCGGAAGTCGATCCAGAACAGACTGCCGTAAGGGTCGGCAACGGCCGGGACCTGGAACGGATCTTCAAGCCCGAGCGCTCGGAGCCCGAACTTCAGCCAGGCTGTCTGATACACAGGGTGTTCGGCCGAGTCGGTCATTCCAACGATGTAATTGTCACGGCGCAATTCTGGAATGGCTTCCAGGACTCGATTCACCACCGGATGGTTTCGATCGCTCACCAGCGATACCAGATAAAGGACCTGGCCAAGGTTATCGGCCTGTCGCTCGCCGCCAGGGGCAGAGTCAAACGGTTCACGAAGGCCCAAGATCCAGTCACGAATCAGGTCCAGGTTGCCCGTGGTCTTGAGAACCATGGCCACCATGGTTGCCTCTCGATAACGGGGCTGCGTAGGGCTGAACAGGTTCGGGAGCGGCCGGCCCTGGACCAGATTCACCAAAATTTCATGATGGAGCGTTTTCAACACCAGATCGGCAGACTGGCCTGCGAATGAAGGGAGTTTCACCGGTTGAGCGCAGAGCGTTTCCCTGCGCGGCCCTTCAGTCAGCCATAGCGACTGCTCTTCCTCAACGATCCTGACCCTGTCACCAGACCTGAGCATAAGCAAGATTGTGGCCACGGGCGGCACAATCAGCTCATCCACCACATCCCAATGCCTCAGAAGCTCGCCAGTACGCGCGTCTGAAAGTCGGCCGTCTCGGTAGAGAAGCTTGCGTCGATTCCCGCGGCCAAACACGAACCAGCGCACCGCAGGAAGCGAACGGCTACCACCGTTCTGCCGGCGCACTTCATCGAGTTGCGATTGATACTGGCCCAGAATCGTATGCAGGGTGCCAATCGAGTCGTCGCGTCCTGCCCCGTAAGCATGGCGGCAGGACGCGCGTAAACCCAGGCCAAGCGCTGCCGAACGCAGCCAGCCGCGGCGAGAGTTGACCAGGAGCAAGGGAGCCTTACCTGGTGGGCTCAATATGTGATCTTGCGATCCATCGACTTGCATTGTTCAATCCAGTTGGCAATCTGGCTGACCGAAGCCATCCGCTTGGTGAGATGCTTCTGTTCGTTCACTTCGGCCATCTTGGTGTGCAGATTCTCGGCCGAGCGGCGGGCCAGTTCGGGAACCGTGTCGACACCGGCCGCTTCCAGAAGTTCGGCCATCTGGGGGCCAATGCCCAGCACGCGGATCAGGTCGGCGTGATTGACCCAGGTCATGAGCCGGACCGAAGAGATGCCCGTGGCCTCGGCAATTTCGTCACGGCCCTTGGGTGTACCCGCCCGATCGAGCAGGTCTTCCACCGTTTTGATCCCGATGGTGATCAGCTTTTCAGCCGAAACGTCTCCGATTCCCTCGATATCGACAATCTTCATCGCAAGGCCCCCCTTGACTGGAATGGTCTGTTCACGAACCGAAAGCCAACCGAGCGTTCGGTTTCGAACCAGAACTATTTTCAAGAATTCGGAACCTGAGGCAAGTGAACTGAAGCCTGACTAGATTTCTGGTGTAACCGACCTCAATCTACCTCAACCCCGGGATCACGTTTTTTGAGTGACCCAAACCTGGGCAAAGTCGGAATCAGTCAGGGGGCCGAAATGCTCATGGGCCTGAAAACCAGCCTCTTGCAGAATCTCTCGCACGTCGGCGCCAAATTCCGTAAAGACCGGGTAGCCCACATCGCCCCCCGGGTGATGGAGCAGGGGGCGGACCACCGTTTCGATCTTGCCGTTTGGGTCTAACCTGGCACGGGCGTATGTACTTACGGTGCCAGGAAGCCTGGGGATGGTGAAGATGTGCAGCCCGCCTGGACGAAGCACTCTATGAATTTCTCGCAGGGCTTGGTGAAGGTCTTGCACGTGCTCAAGCGTTTCCGAGGTCAGGACGAGGTCGAATCGCTCGGCTGGGTAGGTTAACTGGGTCAAGTCTTCGCAGCGGATTCCCTGGACTGGCTGACCTGGCTGAACCCCCTCAAAGAATTCGGAATAGTGCAGGTCTGGCAGGGCCAAGAGTGGCTGGTGCAGGCCATCAATTTGGTTGAATTCGGCAACCGCCAGGGCCTGAGCCCTGGGTAACTGCACCCATTCCGCAATCGACCGGGCTGGCCCGGAAGCGGTTTCCGCCGGAAATTGTTTCAGCAACTCTGCCGCAATTCTACGAGACCTGAGCCGAGCCCCGCAACGTGTGCAACTGAGCGTTTCCTTGCGGGCCAGGGCGCTGGCCTGGACCGGGGAAAGGCCCCAAAGTTCGATCAAACGTGGAGGAATGGCCCGTTTCTGCAAGAGCATCCAGGACCGGCAACCGCAGTTATTACAAAACTCGCGACGGCCGTAGGCCAGGGCATCGCCATGCTCGGCCAGCCACCAGCCCGCCTGGTGTGCCGAGTTCCAAACCGGGACCAGCACCGGCTTCAAGGGATTAAGCAACTGTTTGAGGAAAGCCAACGGCAACAATTCCCTTCTCAAAGGCGGGCGAGACAGATTGAGTGCTCTTGAGGCAACGATTGCGTATGATAGTCTTACGGATTCCCGGCCGGATCGGGAGACGGTGCCACCTTTGGTGAAGAAGGATCTTGTTGATGATTCCGCGCGTACTGCAGATCGCCAAGAGCCCTCTGGAAGATCATTTCCTGGACCTGCTGCCAGCCATGGCGAACCGGCACGGCCTGATTGCCGGCGCCACCGGGACCGGAAAAACGGTCACCTTGCAGGTTCTTGCAGAACAGTTCAGCAAGCTGGGCGTTCCTGTATTTCTTTCAGACGTGAAGGGGGACCTGACCGGCCTGAGCCAGCCGGGCGACCCCAACAATGCCAAGGTCAATGAGCGAATCGCCCAGCTCGGCCTGACCGAATATTTTACCAGGGCCGGCTGCCCGGTGCGGCTTTGGGACGTGTTCGGCGAGCAAGGGCACCCGATGCGGGCCACCATTTCCGATATGGGCCCGTTGCTCCTGACCCGGTTGCTGGGCCTCAATGACACCCAGGCCGGTGTTCTGACCCTGGCGTTTCGCGTGGCCGATGACAACAAATGGTATCTGGACGACCTCAAGGACCTGAGGGCCATGATCCAGAATGTGGGTGACAACGCCAAGGATCTCAAAACGACCTATGGCAACATCTCGCCCGCCAGCGTTGGAGCCATTCAGCGCGCCCTGTTAACGCTCGAAGAGCAGGGGGCAGACAAGCTGTTCGGCATGCCGGAACTCGAGTTTCCTGACCTCATGGCCCAAGATGAGCAAGGGCGGGGCGTGATCAGCATTCTTGCCGCCGACAAGTTACTGCATTCACCCCAGGTCTATGCCTCGTTCCTGTTGTGGCTGCTTTCTCAGCTCTTTCAGAACCTGCCGGAAATTGGCGACCCGGAAAAGCCAAAGCTGGTCTTCTTCTTCGATGAAGCCCACCTGCTGTTCAATGATGCCCCCAAGGCCTTGACCGACAAGATTGAACAGGTTGTTCGGCTGATCCGCTCCAAGGGGGTTGGCGTCTACTTTGTGACCCAGAACCCGCTCGACCTGCCCGACTCGGTGCTCGGCCAGCTTGGAAACCGGGTCCAGCACGCGCTCAGGGCCTTCACCCCACGCGACCAAAAGGCGGTCAGGGCCGCCGCAGATACCTTCCGGAGCAACCCCAAGCTCAACGTCACTGAGGCAATCACCCAGCTTGGCGTGGGCGAGGCTTTGATTTCATTCCTCGACGTCAAGGGGATGCCCGGAATTGTCCAGCGGGCGTTCATCTGCCCGCCGGGGAGCAAGATTGGCCCGGTTAACCCAACCGAGCGAACCGCACTGATCAAAAGCTCGACAGTTTATGGGAAGTACGAGATTGCGGTGGATCGGGAATCGGCTTTCGAGATCTTGAAAAAGCGCTCGCTGGATGCGGAAACCGAGGCCCAGCAGGTCCAAATTCAATCCGAGCTTGAGAAAGATCTGGCCCGGCAGGCCAAAGAGCGTGCCGCCCGCGAAGCCGAACTCGACAAAGAAATGGCACGTCTGGAGAAGGGGCAATCCAGGAAGCCGGCGGCCAAGCCGGCCAGCCCGGCCGAGGATGTTTTTACCTCGTTTGCCAAGAATGCTGCTCGATCTCTGGGCACAGACTTTGGCAAGTCGATCTCAAGAGGCATTCTGGGCAGTTGGCTTGGCCCGGCCAAGGGGAAGCGTCGCTAGTTGGCCCCGCAGGAAGCCCGTGAGGGTTCCGGTACGGGCCAGGCCCGACCTTGACCCTTACCAGTGGCCTGACTACGATAATCTGATCTCACCGAATTCACACGTTTCGTCGTAAGTTCTTGGAATTCCAAGAGTCTGGGAAAGCCTTCTCATGGCCTACACGACCACCATCGTCCGGCACAAAACTCGTGAAGTCGGCGTGGACGATCATATCGTCGGCGGCAATAACCCGATCTGGGTCCAGTCGATGACGACGACCAACACGTTTGACGTTGAGCAGACCCTGGCTCAGATCAGGCTGCTGGAAGAGGCGGGCTGTGAGTTGGTCCGGGTTACGGTTCCCAAGAAAGAGGATGTTGAGGGAGTCAAGGCGCTCCGCGACCATATCAAGATCCCTCTGATTGCTGACATTCATTACGATTACCGCATGGCCCTGGCATGTATTGAAGCCACCACCCCGAGCGGGCGCCGGGCGGTGGATAAAATTCGGATCAATCCCGGTAACATTGGTGGAATTGACCGATTCAAGGAAGTGGTGCGAAAAGCCAAGGATAAGGGTATGCCGATGCGAATCGGCGTGAATTCCGGCAGCCTGGAAGAAGACCTGATCGAAAAGTACGGCTTTCCGTGCCCGGAAGCGATGGTTGAGAGTGCGCTTCGTTCGATTGAAATTGCCGAGAGCCTGGGCTACCACGACATGATTGTGAGCCTTAAGGCCAGCCATGTGCCTACGGCCGTGGAATGCTACAGCCTGTTCGCTCAGAAGAGTGACTATCCCACGCACGTGGGAATTACCGAGGCCGGCTCTCGCGAGTATGGCACCATCAAGAGTGCGGCCGGGATTGGTGCCATCGTTTTGAGAGGGATTGGCGATACGATTCGGGTGTCGCTGCTGGGCGACCCCGTGCCAGAAATTGAAGTCTGTTATGACATTTTGCGCTCCACGGATCGCCGGGTGACCAAGCCAGAGGTGGTGGCCTGCCCAACCTGCGGTCGGCTGGATATTGACCTGGAGCGAATTGTGGCCGAGGTTGAAGCACGCATGAAGGTGCTTACCAAGCCGCTTCGCATCAGCATTCTCGGCTGTTTGGTGAACGGATTTGGAGAGGCGAAGGAAGCGGATATCGGCATTGCCGCCGGCAGTGGCAAAGGCATTATCTTCAAACGGGGCGTGCCCATTCGTCATGTCAAAGAAGACGTGATGGTGGAGGCACTTTGGGAAGAGGTGATGCGGTTTGAAGAAGATACACCGCCGCTGGCTTCTTTCGTTGAGAAAGAGAAGCAGAAGAAGGCCAAGATGTCACTCCCGGTTGTGAACTGATTATCAATCGCTTGACCGCCGGCGGCCTGCCGGCGGTCTATTGAGTGGGGCGGGAGGTTTGCCTTGAGGCGTTTTGCTGGGTTATCGCTGCTCGCGCTCGGGTTGACTCTGTTCGGCTTGGTGGGTGCCACCTGTGCCCAGGCCCCATTGCCAGATCCGGGTCGTGTGCGGATTGACATGGATCATATTTTGCTGGGGCGTGTGAACCGGCAGGGAGATCTGGTTGGTTTGCACCATGCTCCGAGTGCGCCTGAGACGATGAAGTTGAACGGGCGGTCTGCCGAGGTTCATTTCCAGAAAACCTCTCAGGGTGGCCCCAACGACGTTCGGACCGCGCGGGTGCAATTGCTAGACCCCAAGACTCAAGAGGTCTTGCTTGATAAGTCTTCCACGCTTTATCCAGATTCGTGGACCCAGGCCGATATTGAAGATGCGATTCGTGAGGCTTACGCCAATGCCAAACGGATGCGCAGGGTGGACAGTCGGGGCCGCTGGCAGGGGCGTACGAAGGATGGCGTGCGGATTGATGGTTACCTGACCTATGACGGGAAGGGAATTGCCACGGCATTCCCGATCTACGTTCGTCAAAATGAGAGGCCGAACCGGCGATGAGTAATCTTCCTGTCCGGCTCTCCAAAGATCGTTCGGGCCGACCGCGAGCCGCCTGGAAAGGGACAGTTCCAGAATCTGGCGAGTTGTTGACGGAGTGGCTGGAGACCGACCTTCAAGATCCTTCGAGTTGTGACGCGATCCTGAGCGGGGCTGGCAAGATTCTCGCGGCCAAAACCGGCTCCTGGAAAACCAGCGGCAACGCGTTTCGGGTTCTGGTGGGTCCTCGGCGCGTTTTGCTCACGCCGCTGTTTGGGCTTGGTGGGGCGAAGCCGTTCCGGATGGCGACCACAGAGCTGATTGCGGTGGTGGAAGCCTGGAAAGCGCTGGTTTGATGGTGGTGGAAGCCTGGGGCTTCCGGCCCGTTTTGCTGACGGTTTGAGATCTGCGGGGCGAGGGTGTGGACTTCCGCAAAGCCCTTCAAAGATCTGGGCCGGGGTAAATCGCTTGCGTTCCCGCAGGCTTCAGGGGCGCAACCCGATGGATACGAACTTGGTCTCCAGGTACGCCTCTAGCCCTTCCTGGCCGAGTTCGCGTCCCAGGCCAGACTCTTTCATGCCGCCAAATGGGGCGTTCACGCTGGTGGGCACCGGGTCATTAATGCCAATGATGCCGGCGTCCAGCCCCTCGGCCATCCGGGTGGCCGTGGTGAGGTCGTTCGTGAAGACGTAGGCGGCCAGGCCGTAAGGGGTGTTGTTGGCCTCGGCCAGCATCGCTTCGAACTGGTCAAATCCCAGAATTGGCATGATGGGGGCGAATGGCTCTTCGGTGAGTAGAGCCATGGATCGATCCACCTTGTCCACCACGGTCGGTTCCAAGAAGTACCCCTTCTCAAACCGGGCCGGGCGGTTGCCGCCGGTTAAAACGGTTGCGCCATGACGGCGGGCGTCTTCAATTAGCCGCTTGGCATTTTCCACGAAGCGGGGCTCAATCATGGGGCCAACCTGAACGCCGTCGTCGAGTCCCGACCCCATTTTCAGCCGCCTGGTCAACTCCACGGCCGCTTCTGTGAAGCCGGCCCGGACCGACTCATGGACGAAGAATCGCGAGGGGGCGATGCAAACCTGGCCGTTGTTGCGGAACTTCCCCTGCACGGCGAACCGGGCCACGGCCTCTACATCGGCGTCTGGAAAGATAATCAGTGGTGCGCTGCCGCCAAGCTCCAGGCTTAGCTTGATAAGCCGATCGGCCGAGCGCCGCAGCAGTTGCTTGCCAACCGCCGTGCTTCCGGTGAAGCTGATTTTGCGGATTTCCTGGCGTTCAAAGAACGCGTCGGCCACCGTTACCGCGTCTCCAATGACCAGGTTGGCGGCTCCGGCTGGGAGCCCGGCTTCTTGCAGGCAGCCAAAGATTCCAGCCAGCACCAGCGGGGTTTGGTCGGCCGGCCGGGAAACGACCGTGCATCCGGCGGCTAGCGCCGGAGCAATTTTTCGAGCCGGTAACGCGGCCGGGAAGTTCCAAGGCGTGATGGTGCCAACCACCCCCACCGGCTGCTTCAGCACCATTTGACGCTTGAGCGGGTGGGGCGCCGGAATGGTCCGCCCGTAGGCCCGCTTGCCTTCCTCAGCAAACCACTCAAACGTGTCTGCCGCCATCAAAACCTCTCCGCGTGCCTCTGGCAGCGGTTTTCCTTGCTCCAGCGTAAGTGTGCGTGCCAGCGAATCGGCTTTTTGCCGGATCAGGTCGGCCGCCCGTTTCAGGATCTGAGCGCGGTCGTTTGCCGTCCGCTTCCGCCAATCGGGCAGGGCTCTGGCGGCCGCATCAATGGCCAGCTCGGCATCGGCTCGACCACCGTAGGCTACCACGCCAACCGCAGCTTCATCGGCGGGGTTAATCACCGGTCGAGTTGTGCCGGCAACCGCTTCCACCCAGGAACCGTTGATGAACATTCGCGTGATTTCAGGATTCGTCTGGCTCATCGTGGTTCTCTTGCCTGGAGTGTGGGTTTTGCAGGGCCCCAAAGCCATCATACAGAGTGGCTTTAAACGGTACACATCGTCACGGTAGAACAGTGCCATGAAACCGCTCGATGCTGTAAAGATCTAGCGATTCTAACTCTTTTGACGGCCTTGTGTTTGTGGGGTATCCGGGCTGGGCCAAGCCACCACAAGCCTTGCCAACCCAATTCACCCGCATTACTGCTGAGTTCGTGTCAAGTCTTATGTCAAGACCACCCGATAGATTCGTTTCGGGTAGAGAGTTCATGCGGGGAAAGGATGCCCCGTGGACAGTCGGCCCGAAGGATGGTCCGAACGATGAATATGTGGTCTAGCCGCGCATTGCGGCCCAAGGTGTTCAGGAGCCAGGGATGGCTTCTCCTGACGCTCGTGCTCGGGTGCTTGGGTACGGCTCAGGAATCGCCTGGCTGCTCAATTCGCCGAAATGTGGGCAAGCACGTCACACCGTCGAACGCGGGTGAACAGCTTACGAATCCATGTAACTGTGCCCTCAAGCCTACCGCCACTCAGAACTTGCTCCATAAAGTGCTTGCGGCCCACACCACTCCCAAGAAAATCAAGCACCCTGCGTCTGGGCATGTCTCGCCTTCAAGCCTGCCCCATAACGCGGTTGCCGCCCATCATCTTGTTCATAAAAGCTCCAAGCCGGTCCATAACGAGGCTGCGGAAAAGGGAGAGAAGCCAGACAAGGACGATCTGGTTACGGCGGCTGCCGGTAGTCATTGCATTTGCAAACCCTCTGTGGTCCACCCTGCGGTGGTGCCGCCCGTCACGCTCCCTCAAGAAACGATTCCAGAGCCGGGAACGCTGATCTCTGCCACGGTTCTTGGGCTGGCTGGGTTCTTGGTCCGCAAACGGACGGTGGGCCGGAAGGTTGGTTGATGGTTCCGGGATTCTTTGGGGCTGGTCCGCAACCTGAAACCGGCTGGTTCTGGCGTCTTTGGACCCAGGCTCTCGGAGTACGGTCTGCGTTTTGCTAAGATTCTGAATTGAACGCAAGGAGAGAGGTTGGTGTCTAACTTCCAGAGACCTTCCTGTTCTGCTTGAAACTGCTAAGTTTGCTGGCCAGACCGAGTGCACCATGAGCGAAGCCCCGCGGTTTTACATCACCACGGCGATTGATTACCCCAACAGCCGGCCCCATATCGGTACAGCGTTTGAAAAGATCGGGGCCGACGTTCAGGCCCGGTTTCAACGGATGCAGGGGAAATCGGTCCACTTCCAGATGGGCAACGACGAGAACACCATCAAGGTTTCTCAGCGGGCTGGAGAGCTTGGCCAGGACCCTCAGGCCTACGTCAATGACATGGCCCAGCAGTTTCAGGCCGTGTGGGCGGCTCTCAAGATCTCGAATGACGACTTCATTCAGACGACCGAGGAACGCCACCGGATTGGCTGCCAGAAGTTCATTCAGGCCGTTTATGACGCCGGTGATATCTACAAAAAAGCCTATTCCTCGCAGTACTGTGACGGCTGCGAAGAATTCAAAACCGAACGCGATATTGTGGAAGGCAAGTGCCCCAACCATCCCCAACGCACGTTGAGGGTTGTTGAGGAAGAGAATTACTTCTTCCGGCTTTCCGCGTTTCAAGATCGGCTACTGGCCCTGTATCAAAGCCAGCCCGACTTTATTCAACCAGAAACGCGCAGAAACGAGATCTTGAGCCTGGTGACCACCGGCCTGCAAGACGTTTCGATCTCTCGCAAAGGGTTCGACTGGGGAATCAAGGTTCCCTTCGACCCCGAGCAAACGATTTATGTTTGGTTCGATGCCCTACTGAACTACATCACGGCGGTTGGGTATGGAACCGATGATGAGCGATTTCAGCGAATATGGCCGGCCGATTTTCACGTGATTGGCAAAGATATCACCCGGTTCCATTGCGCACTCTGGCCGGCCATGCTCATGTCTGCCAAATTGCCCATGCCCAAGCACGTCTTGGGCCATGGCTTTGTCTACTTCAAGGGGGCCAAGGCCAGCAAGTCGGCGGCTGAAAAGCCGCGTGACCCCATGGACTACATTGCCGAGCATGGCGCAGAGCCGTTCCGCTATTACTTCATGAGGGAATGCCCGTTTGGCGGCGATGGCAACTTCTCTGAGGAGCGTTTTATCGAGGTTTACAACGCCGACCTGGCCAATAACCTGGGCAACCTTTATAGCCGTACCCTGACCATGTGCCTGAAGTACTTCGACGGTACCCTGACCGGTGCCTTGGAGACCGACCGCACGGCCTGGGTTGCCGAATGTCCAAACTTCCCCCAGTTGGTCCAGGACCTCGGCGGGCTAGTAGGCAGCTTTCAGTACAACGTGGCCCTTCAGAAGATCTGGCTGGAGGTGCTGGATGCCTCGAACCGCTACATCCAGGCCACTCAGCCGTTCCGGGTTATCAAAACCGACCCCGACGCCTGCCGGGTTGCGCTTCTGAACGTTGCGGAATCGATGCGAGTTCTGGCGATCCTGATCAAGCCGTTCATGCCCGCCACGGCCGAACGATTTTTCAGGGCCTTCAATTGGGATGACGTTCAGGCCTGGGAGACGGTGAGTTACGCCGATGCCCTGGTTCGGCCCGAACTTTCAGAGATCCAGGTTAGGGCCCAGATTTCTGACGGCAAGCCCGCGCCGCTGTTCCCCAAGATTGAAGTTGAACCGCCTGCCACCCGGAGCTGACACCAGTTCCCAAGGCAGAGAACGCCACAGCCGCTACTTTGAGGGCTGTGGCTAACAGTCAGTCAGACTCTCCAGTGATTCCGTGAGCCAAAGGGGCAGGCCCTTGGCTCTGGCTCTTTGTGCCTTGCTGGCCGCCTGATCGCGGTACAGGTTCGCGTTGCGCATGTCTTTCCGATACGAGACCGAAGTGTGAGCGAGTGAGTCTCTTCGCTTCCTGGCACTGCTTTAAAGGCGATCTGCGGCTTCCTGGCTGCTAGCCACCCGAGGTGCCGCCGGTTCCGGATTGGCCGCCGGCCGCGCATGATGCAAACGTTCTGGGGCCACGTATTCCGTTTGAACCCAGCGCTCAAAGCGACCAGGAGTATGGCTCAGGCTCCGTTTCCGGAGCCACTCCGAATATTGCTCCAGCGGAAGGTGGAGCTTTTCGGGCCCGAATAGAGGCACATGGGCATGTTGAAGTTGAAACGAGGAGAGCGCGTCTTCCGGCGGGATCCCGAGCCGCATCATCCTGTACACGGCCGTGGCCAGGCCAGTTCGATCGGCCCCTTGCTTGCAATGGATGAGCAAGGGGTAGGGGGCTTGCCGGATGGCACTGATCAGCTCTAGCAACTGCGTGCGAGACGGTTGTTCGGTGGCGCTCAGGGGAACATCAAAGAATTTCATGCCCGTAGAGCCGGCAATTTCTCGCTCTTCCCTGTAGAAGGGGTCTGCCGGGGTGCCGCCTCTGAGGTTCAGAATGGACGACAGGTGGTATCGGTTGGCCCAATCTGCCAGCCGAGAATTGGGCTGGGCACTGCGATAGACCCGTCCCGGCTCCACAACCCCGAAGTTTCCTTGGAATAAGGGGCGGCGAAACCAGAGGCAGAAGAGTGGGGTCAGCAGGAGCAGCATGACGCCAAACCGACGACGTCGGACGTTTCGCCTTCGTTTGGCCCGCGTCTGGGTAGGCTCCGAACTGTCCATGGGTCTATTCCTCAAGATCCGAATTCACTGCCAAGGGCAGCCGCAGACCATACCGCACCAGGCTGTTGCGTCAATGCGACTCGGGCCTTTCGTTTTCATCGACTGATCGACCGGTTCGAACGTGGGGTAACGTGGTTTGCTAGTCGTCTTGCAGCGATTTTGAGGGTTTGGAGGGGGACACACGGTCTCAAAGCGGCAAAGTCTCCGGTTCTTTCGTTGACACGATTGGCCAGCCGGTTATATTGGCTTACTCAAGATGACACCATCTTGTGGACCGGGAGAGGTGGCTGAGTGGTCGAAAGCGACGGTTTGCTAAACCGTTGTACGTGTCACAGCGTACCGGGGGTTCGAATCCCCCCCTCTCCGTTAATTTCCTTGCCTATCATTGTAAAGCCTTTTCTTGTAAAGACTTGTATCATTGGTTGCTCGCCTCCTCGGTAACGTGTGCTGAATTTGTGCTAACCGCCGAACCTGGGTTTGTCCCGGCCAGCTTCCCCATAGCTGTTTGTGAGACTTCGTCTGCGATGTGTGTGTACTGACGGATCACCTCGGGATCGACGTGGCCCACCCATTCGCGGACGATGGCCTCGGGCACGCCCGAGATCAGGGCCGCCGAGATGAAGCTGTGCCGAAAGGTGTGCAGGTGGCCCTTCAGTCCCACCCGCACGAGCAACCGCTTGAGTGACCTCAACAGCCGCCGCTCATCGACCTGGCCATCCCCGCGCGGATGCTTTGAGGATCGCCCCGCCGTGACCACCCACTTCCCCTTGCGAGGAAGAGCCTTGAGTACCGCATCAACCCGGGGGTCCATGGGTAGGCGGCGGCGGTCGCGGTTCTTGGGTTGCCCTCCGTCTTTGGGACGGATGTGGATCACCTGCTTCTTGAAGTCCACATCGGCCCAGGTCAGAAATTTAAGTTCACCAATCCTCATGCCCGTCCGGGCCAGGATCGTGAAAATTGGCCGCAACTCAGAAGCTGCGGCGTCCAGAATGGTTTCGACCTGCTGGGTGGTCCAGCAGGGCTGCTCAGTGGGCTTGGGCTTCTTCAGCTTCAGGCCACGGAGCGGATCGTCTCCGATCATCCGACGGGTAAGGGCGAAATTCACCAGCTGCCGGATAATCGTACACTCGGTGTACAGGGTTTTCGGGGCCGCCCCTTCGCTCACGCGGGTTTTCTTGTAGCGGTCGAGGAAGGCGAGATCCAGGCGATCAACCTGTCCACGACCCAGATCCTGGGCCAGGGTCTGGACCCGGCCCAGCACATGGCGGTACTTGACCAAGGTCTTGAGTGCCCGCTGTTCAGTCTCCAGGCTACTGAGATATTCCTGGGCCACGACGGAAACCTTGGCTGGCTCTGGTCGGCCTGGATCACCCCCCACGGTAAGTTCGTTCTCAATCCGCGAGGCTCGCAGGCGTGCCTCCTTGAGCTTGCTCGTACCAAGGCTCTTTCGAACCTGTCGCCCCTGGAGCTGGTAGTTGGCGTACCAGACACTTTTGCGCTGGTAGATCGAAACATGGATGCCGATCCGGATCGGCCGGAATTCTGGCCTAGATGCTCGTCTTCCCGCATGAGAACCCTCCGTTGATGAACGTGGTGAGAAAACCGTCACGATGAATCCGCAGATGACGACCAGCCCGACAGCTACACCCCTGGAGTAAGCCACGAGAACTCCACTCATAGATGGTTTTTTTCGGGATCTGGACGAGTTCCGCCGTCTGGTTCACGGTCAGAAGCGGGGGATACCCCCCACCGAAAAGTCTGCCCGTGTCGGGAGATCCATCACCTTGTTTTTTGCTCATCACGAACTCCGTTTCTTTGACAGAAGCTAAGCCGACAGTCGGCTTACCGGTTGCAAAAAAAGGTAAATGGAAACTTGGGATCGGGGCACGTGGCCTAACTCCCTGTCTTTGCGCATAAGAACCCTCCATCGAGGAACTTGGTGAGGAACCCGTCTCGAAAGATCCGAAGGTAACGACCGGCCCGGCAGCTGCACCCTTGGAGCAGTCCGCGCGAACTCCATTCGTAGATGGTCCTCTTGGGGATCTGCACGAGCTCGGCTGCCTGATCGACAGTAAGAAGTGGCGGATAACCCTCCCCAAAAGATCCGCCTGGATTGCTGAAATCGCCGGGTTGTTGCTTCGCCATCATGTTATCTCCAGAGCAAGCGGTGAAAACTAAGCCGCTTATCGGCTTAGACGGGTCAAAAAAATTCACTCAGGAGTTGGGGTGTGGAAGAGGAGTTCGAGTAATCTAGAAATGTTGACGCGAATGATTGTGAATGGGTCTGGTTGGAAGTTGTTAATGTTTTGGCCTTGAGTCCAAGGTTGGGTCACCGGAGGGACCCCTTCGTGGGGGTCATAATAAAGTCGAAGGTGTAAGGAATCGCCCACGTCGATGTAGGTAGTGGCCTTACCTGAAACGATTGGCGCAAATGGATTGTGATAAGGACCCAAAGACAGATCGTTTGCGCTCAAATCGATCCACCCCTTCATTTGGTTGGCCAGTTTGACGGCATGCGGCGTAGAAAGCCCCGATGCCTTGAGCTTCAAAACGACCGCGAGCCAGAGTGCCTGCTTTGGATTCAGATCGCGATGGTTGCCACGGTCTGGAGCCTCCTCCACCCCCTCCGGAACATACCCCTGCTCGAGGATGTACCGGAGATCGCGAGTCTGTGCCCCAATACGTTTGCAAAGTTCACCGCCCGTCACGGCAAGCCCTCCTGAC
Source organism: uncultured Planctomycetales bacterium (assembly GCA_903926465.1). GTDB lineage: Bacteria > Planctomycetota > Planctomycetia > Isosphaerales > Isosphaeraceae > CAIYJE01. Next base: position 165 of record CAIYJE010000147.1, on the reverse strand, counting down.
CTGCCACTATCCTAAAGCCGACAGTCGGCTTAGTCAAGGAAATAGATAAGGCTTTTCTCATCGCGTAGCGAAGCGGAGCCGAAGAGAAAAGCCACTTGAATAGATAAGGCTTTTCTCATCGCGTAGCGAAGCGGAGCCGAAGAGAAAAGCCACTTGGACGAAGCG
>CAIYJE010000146.1 GCA_903926465.1 uncultured Planctomycetales bacterium | reverse complement strand
GGTGAGCCCATCGGCCTCCCTGCCGGCGGCCACCCTGCGGAACCTGGCCTCCATTTACAACTCTGAAGGGCGATCGGCAGCGGTACTGGCCGTGCTCAGCTCTTCCAAAGTTGCACGCAACCAGGCCGCAGGGTACTCGGTGCTGCTCCATCAGCAACCATTGCCGGCGCACAGCGTGCCTGCCCAATTCATGAAAACCTCGAGCCCACGTCGCGTGCTGGCCTGGATGCTCAGCCGGAAATAAGCAGTGGCGAGGAAGCGCGGCTTGAATTTTCGTAGTGACCCAAATCGGGTGAGATCGCCGGAACGCCGCGCAATCTCCAGTGCATCAACTTCCAAAGCATCCGCAATCAGCGTAGTCACGGCAGTGCGGTGCCGGTCCGCGCTGGCCCCTGAGCGGCTGATTGATCGAGAAACTTCTCGATCTCATACCCAATCCAAGGCCACCGGATAGGTATCGGGCCTGGTCTTCTGCTCCTCGATCAAGACTCAAAGAACTCTTCGCTCCCGAGCGTTGAGTGGCGTCCAGTTCCGAGAAGGGGTGAGGGCGCTCGTCCAAAACTTTCACACAGGCCAGGAAATCGTTCGTTAATGGCTTGATACAAGTATTTTTAAAGGCCGGCCTCTATGGAAGAATCAGCCGGATCCTTGGAATCTGAAACTCATGTTACTTTTCAACGAACCGATTTGTGTATAAGCTCTTGAGTTATTCTTGCTTACCCGGGGTGAGTTCCAATCCAAAAAGGATCACAAATTCGTCTTGTCACGTTTACACAGCTATTATTCGATCATTCGTGTCAACTCCCTTCCTTCTCAAGCAATCTGCGCCTCCACCCAGGTGCGAATCTCAAGGATCGCCTATTCATGACAACCCTCCGACCAAGCCTGGGCTTGTTCCTGGTTCTGATTCTCCCCCTATGCAGCCAGGCCGACATTGTCGAATACAGCAATGGATCCATCAGCGGCTCAACTAATGGATGGTCGATCTCGGCCGGAACCGCAGTCTCCAATTCTTTCATCATCTCGAATACCAGCACTCTCAGTTCCGCCTCATTTGGCACCTGGGCTCAGTTGGGGGTGACACCCGACCAGATCGACTGGTCGATCGGAACAACCGCCTTCGGTTCCGAGATCAGTTCGGGAACCAGCTCCGCAACAAATACACTGATTTCGACCCACCAAGCTGGCAATGTTTTTCAATCAACGATGGCAATTTCTGGCTCCCTGACCCCGGGCACCTACTACTTCACACTCCAGAACGCGAGTTCAAATTCTGCGGGCTACCCGATCTACTGGGATCAGAACAGTGGGGCCTCGACCGCCTACAGCAAAACCGGAAGCACCACAAGCTCCATCGGCTCGGAATCATTCACGCTTTATTCCGCGTCCACGGCCGTACCGGAGCCTTCAACGATCCTGATGGCGGGCGGCTTGAGCCTGTTCGCAAGCCTCGCCTGGATGCGGAATCGCCAGAACCGGTCGTCGATGCTCAAAAATTCCGCCCACGTGGCCTGACTGCACTGAAATAACCAGGGCAGATCCATGGGATTGACTCGATCCAACCATCATCAGTAACGCGGTAGGTTCACCCAATGGGTGATCGCACCCGCAGCATGTTCTGTGTCGCACCTTGATAGTTTGCTGTACCTTCTCGATTTCGCCTGCACCTCGCTTCCTTTTGAGACCCGTGGCCTGTCCGCCACGCTGGACATGATCGCGGTCTGGACTCATTTCACCAGGCCCCGCCGAAGAGTGCATCGTCTCCTGTATCAGGAGTGGTACCTAACCTGGAACAATTCGAGCGGAGAGTCACACGGTAGGCGTTCTTACGTATTCTCTGACCATCCCTGCCGGACCGGCGCGGTCGGATACAATTGGATACAATTCTTATCTTTACCTTTGAGGTTTCGAAGCCCATATTGCTTGGTGAGTCGTCACAATGTCGATTTTCCAAACGCTTCTGAGTTGTTGCGAAGGTTTTTCAAAAGCGATGCACTGCGGACCCTGGTCTGATGCACCAAGTCTCCCCTTGATCACTTCGCAGACATGGCAGTTCAACGCTCTGAAATGCCAATCTGCCTCTGAACCCATACATCATTCGAGATTCTCATCTCTGTCCGTGCGCCCAAGGGCACAGAATCTGTGCCACCCTGCACAGTTACTTTCACCCTGATTCCCACACATAGATCCAACTCTGAACACAGGAATACGCATCATGCCACGCAACTCCTCGATCTTCGGAAAACTCCTGAACGCTGCCAAGAAGTCTCGTTCTGGATCGGTTGTCCTGACGGCCGATACCCGAAGGCGGAACGTAGCGCGTAAGAACTCACTCCGCAAACTCGACGCGCATTTCCTGGACGTCACCGTTCTGGAAGACCGCATTTTGCTCACTTCAACGAATCTCACGAGCCTTACGCAATTCTCCCTGTCTGGTAACACCTATGTCTATAACGGTACAAACTCAGAGACGGTCACCATATCCAACGCGCTCGACTCTCTCGGTAAAAGTATCTCAATAACAGCCCAGAATATCGCGGTCAATGCGCCAATTCAAACCGAGGGGGGGGACATTTCCATCTCAACCGATGGAAAATATACCACCAATAGCACGGCAATCAACGTGAACGCCAACCTGGTGACCTCGACCCCCAGCGGTGCGGCCGGTTCAATCACATTGAATGGAACCAATACCTATTTCTCTCCTGGTACTGGGTTAAGTATCTGGAGCACGATCCAGAGCTTCAACAAGGGGCAAGATAGCGCGATCACCGTGGCCTCTGGCGTCCAGATTGTGGGTGGCAACGTCACAATCACCTCCACAGCTGGCGCTGAGACGGAAAATACTCCCGCGAATCCGGTCTGGGCCAGTGTTGCCTCGGGACTGAGCAAAGCGTTAGCTTCCGTAGTGAACATGTTCACGGCTTTACCCATATCGGTTGTGATCCGGCAGCCCACGGCAAGTATCGATATTTCGGGAACTATTCAGAGCACCGGTACCGTTGACGTGGAAAGCAAGGCAACTGCCTCCGCTATTGGAGAAGCATGTCTTACAGCAGTGAATACTTTGCTAAGCAGCACTTCCTATGGACAGGATTCTTCAGGCGGCTTTGTAGTCGGTATTGCAGCTTCCAGCGCAAAATCGACAGCGACCCTGGAATCTGGTGGATCAATAACGACCACGGGTGGATCGGTGACCTTATCAACAAATACGACGAATAACGTAAGTATGAAGGCTTACTCAAGGCAGAATTCGGGAACCACGCCGAAAAGTGAGGAAGCTGGTGGTGTAGCTATCGGCGTTACTAATCTGGTTACGACATCACTGGCAACAGTCGCGACAGGTGCAGCAATAACTGCTTCAAAGAATGTCAAGATTGAGGCCAAGGCAACGGATAGTAACAAGTTGGCTACGAGAACCATGACATACAATAATGGTGCTGTTGGTGGCAATCTCGCCATTTTAATGTCAGGGTCAGATGTCGAAGCGATTGTGAATGGAACGATCACGGCCGGAAGCGTTCCTATTCCTGCTACTCTCATATTTAATCCATCATTCACAGCAAACTTTGCGGCGAATACGCTCAGCTTTCCCCAGCCCGTGGGCTATCAAACAGGTGACGGCATTGTCTACAAAACAGGCGGAGGCCTGCCCATACCGGGGCTCATCGACGGGCAAACCTATTACGCTATTGTAAACTCAACCAACCCCACTCAACTGCAACTCGCGACTTCGCGTGCAAACGCTCAGGCCGGAATTGCCATCAATCTTGCGGCGTCCGCCAGTCCTTACCCTACACTCACAGACTCTACTGGCCGCATATTACCAATCACTTCTGTTGATACGGGCGGTGCGAACACGCTCAACTTTGCCTTCGGGAGTTGGCTCGATGGTACGCCACTCTTTACCAATGGAGAGACCGTTACCTATACACCCACGGCCGGTGCCTACATCGGTGAAAATGACTCAAGCGGAAAGTTGATCGGGCCACTACCAGCCGGAACATACACCGTTAGTATTGTCAACAACACCAACGTTTCTCGCACCAATCCCTTATCGATCCAGCTTATTGATCAGACTGGGAACGTGGTCTCGCTCAACACAAATCCTGTATTCACGGCGCCAGACGGGACCGTTTACCAGGCTTCGTCGTTTGACACCGATAATAATCTGGTTGATTTCATTTTTCCACAGCAAGGAACTGGTGCCAATCAGGTTCCCTATCCAACGCCTACCCAGTCGTTCACCAATCTTGTGAACGCGGAACCACTGGTCTATACCCAGGCGCTGGGACTGCAAGTCGCTGGTCTAGTCAACGGGCAAACCTACTACGCACTCGTCGATCCATCGAATCCAGGAATTATCTCACTGGCACCCTCGGTGACCGCGGCTCAGGCGGCCAATCCGGCCATCCAGAAGGCGGTTCCAACGCTGACGGTGACTAGCAACCAGTTTCTTGTCACTTCCACCAGCGACTCACAGTTGAAGGGTGGTGGTTCCAAGATACAGAACCTGACATCTGGCTCCGGTTTGGCCCAAACACTCTATAACTCGGCCTACGGTGGAACTTTTGTTCTGAATCTGCAAGCGAACAATCAATCCATCACAACCACGCCTATCGCTTACAATGCATCGGCCGCCACAATCGCGGATGCAATCAATAGTGTATCGGGGGTTACGGCCACAGTTACCGGGACCGGCGTTCAGTCTGATCCCTGGGTGATTACCCCAAGCTATCAGTCGATCAGTAATGGTCAGATGAATATCGATGGATTGGAACCTGGGAATGCACTGGTCTTCGATACCGCTCCTGGTATCACCAATGGGACGCCAGTCGTTTACAACGAGGTTCCGGGTAAGCCGATCCCTGGCCTGACCAACGGGCAAACCTATTATGCCTACAATCAGGTCAATACAGCTTTCGATCCAATCTTCCCTCAATACGTGCTCAACCTGCAACTGACTCCCGATCCCAGCCAAACTCCAGTAGACTTTGCGCTACAACAAACCTTTACCATACCTGGGGTTGGTCAGAGCTTTGTAGAATCGGGCATCAATTCTCAGTCCAATAGTATTAGCCTTGCATTACCGGCGGCTCCTATTGTGGCCGTTGCCAGCGGAAATGCTGGGGATGCCGCTCCAAACCTGGTTGCAGTGCCAGACGGAACATTCTTGTTCTGGACTGATGCAACGGGTGGAACATTCACGATCACATACACGGATTCCTCGGGTTCCTCCTCGACAACGCAGGCCATTCCCTTTAACGCCTCATCCGTAACCGTGACTACAGCGCTGAATACGCTCACCGGGGTAAGTGTTCAGGTAACCGGCCTGGGTACGCAATCATCACCTTGGCTCATCTCTGGTACGGGTACTGATCAGCTATCAACCGACTCAAGTGGCCTGGTATCTGGACATGCTTACGGAGTGCCGGCACCGACCGACCTTCAATCTGTTTCGACCACGGCCACGACCGGAACATTCACGCTCAGCTTGAATGTGAACGGAATTATTGCTCAGACGACGGCTATTCCGTGGAATGCGTCTGCCAGCGACCTTGTTAGCGCACTCCAGGCGATTCCGAACGTGAAGGCCATGGTGACAGGTTCCGGGACAACGCAGGATCCCTGGATCATCCTGGCAAGCTACCAGCCGATTGCGACCGGAACCCCCTTGGTCTTCAACGACTGCTGGAACATGGATAACTATACGCTTATCAATGGCGTAACTTACTATGCCGTGGTTGCAACCACGCAAGACGACCCAGGTAACCTGATCTTGACCCTTGCCCCCACACAACAGGCCGCCCTGCAATCGGGATCCGCCCCTGTTAGCTTGGTTCCCACCATCACGTTGGGCGTTATGACTTCAGGGCAAATGTCGGGAACGAACCAGACACTGGCCTCTGATATTCAGGCATCTGGCGTGTCGATCATTGCAAACCTTGATTCAAGCGACAAAGTTGCGACTAAAGTTGGCATTGGCTCGTCGTCACCAATCAGTGAGGCCCGGGTCGCAGCCGGAAACACGGTTCAGGGTGCTGCGCCGGGCCAAGCCTCGTCATTCAGGCAAGGATTAGGAAAGCTTTTACTTGGAGGGGTTGGTGATAAGTCACTTAACAGTGTAATCAATGACCGGACAAATTCTAATAGCGTATTAGCAGCGTCTTTCGGTATCTCTTATGAATTTATAAAGAATAAAGTTACTGGGTCCATAGGTTCTACAGCTAATATTCTAACGTCAGGATCGGTAGGTGTAGCCGCAACCATTACAGAGCACACGGGCAACTTCAATAGCACGGGGATCTCCTCAAGCGCAGATAAAAAGTATGGAGGCATACATATTGCCACCGCTGTCGGCATTACTAATTTTAACAATTCGGCACAGGCGGTGATCGCATCCAACGCACGGGTCACGGGATTTGATGGTGTTACTGTTAACTCATTAGTCAATTATCCCAATCCTTACGCTGATGAAACTATTGGACAGATACTTGTAAACGGAACCAAGAATTTCATTTTATACAATCTTGGTCTGGGGATGAACGCGACCTGGGGTGTTAACAACTGGGTTAATGCCGGGGCTCAGTCGGCACTAGGGAATAGTAAACAAGCCAGTCTCGTGTTGTCTGGGAGTATCGGTCTTTATGAATATCACAATACGAGTCTTGCACAAATTGCCGATGGTGCGTTGATCAATCAGGTGCCGAATCCAGTCGTCAGTCCGAATCAGCCCGTTACGATCAATGCACAGACTCATTTTGAAAACGTGAGCATGGGTGGTTCATTCTATAACCGCCTGACAGTGCCACAATGGATTAACCACCGTTCCGACACGACATGGAACCTGATCAGCCTGAGCCAGGGCAAGAACACGCTGGGCGGAACTTACGTAAGCATGACTATTGAGGACACCACCACGGCTTCGCTGGGTGGAACCGACCCTGCTAAAGATGTTCCCACACAGGCAACCGCGGTCTCTTTTGGAAATGGTGGTTTGAATGTTACTGCCACAAACACCATTGTTTTGATCACACTGGTTCAGGGAGGAGGTAAAGCGACCAATCTTGGGGTTGATGCCACGATGGCCAACGTTGAGGTGAGTAAAGACGATTGCGAAGCGACGATTCTGGCTTCTCCGCTCGGGCTCTTTGTCACCAGTGCGCCGGGTACAAAGGGCTCGGTTACCGTCAGTTCCAATGACAACACCGATCTGATCGTTTTGGTCGGATGTGTGCTGATGACGGAAAATGTTGGGCTTGGGTTCAGTGGTGCGTTCGTGGGTGTGACCCGTACGATACTTGCTTTCATTGGCCTCGATCCATCTGCTTCCACGTCGGCGAATGTGCAGCCGGTCAATCCGACATTCGAAATTGGCGGCAATGTCTCGGTCACCTCAACTGCCGATGGAGCCATCGTTCCCGTCTCGTTGGCTGGTATTGGTCCGAACACGAGCAATCCTGCACCCGTTGCGAACGCGAATCCCAACAACGGGGGTAGTGGCAGCTTTGGCTTCGCACTGTCGGGAGATTATTCCGAAGCCAAGGTGAATGATACGGTTCAAGCTTACGTGACAGATCAGAACTTTGAAGGGCTTGGGACGTCACAGTCATTCACCGTGAGCGCTCAGAATTTGACCACGGTTCTGGCGCTCACGGGCGGCGCCGCGTCGCTGGTATCCAAGCCTAAAGCAAAAGGGACAACGGTATCTATCGGAATGGCGGGTTCCGGCTCCGTTCTTGAGGTTACATCGAACGTTGAGTCCTGGCTGTCAAATAGCTTGCTCTCCTCGTTCGCTCTTACCGTATCAGCCGATAGCAATAAAAGCCTGGGTTCACTCGCCGCGGGCGGAAGTAGTTCGAAGGGCGCTACGACAAGCTTGCTTGTTGAAGGATCTGTTGCATTTGAGCTTATCAACAATACCACCACGGCCACGATTGACAATGTTACGGTTCAGAATGCAGGAGATCTGTCTATAACTGCCAAGAATCAAGATACAATCTGGGCGTTTGCTGGTGAAGTGAATTTATTATCAGGCAGTTTTAATATTAGCAATACATCCCTGAGTCTGGGCGTGGGTGGAAGCGTAGCGTACATTAATATGGCAACAGATATTACCCAAGCAAAGATCACAGGAACGACTGTCAAGCAAACCTCAGGTGGATTTTCCGTGTCCGCCGTGAACCAGCAGAGTTTTTACGGGATCTCTGCGGGTATGAACGCAATGGTAAGTGGGGGAACGGTCGGTATAGACCTGAGTGGAATGTACTCAACGTTGATCGATACCCCCATCGTCCAATCTACTGTGACGAATAGTTCCATCAGCAGTGTTTCTCCTGCGAGTGACCCTGAATCCGGATTCGCTGTTACTTCAACCTTTACACCTTATATCGTCCTCGTTTCGGGAGATCTTGCTTTTCTACTGGGAGGAGGCAAAGTCGGTATTGGTGTTGGCGTATCGGTGAATGTCTTGAATATTTCAAGCGGGATCAATCAGGCACTCGTCCAAAACACAACAATCAACCTTCTGAACGGTAATATGGCAGTTAGTGCTAATGCCGGGATTCAGACGGGCCAAAGTAAATCCCTACAATCCGTGGCCGTAGTTGGTGGGTTCAATCTTAACGCTGGTAATGCTTCGCTTCCTTTGTATGGAGCAGGGGTCTCCAATACGATCAGTGTCAACACAACCGCCACGATCGCAGCGGGTTCTACGATCAATGTCCAATCCGGTTCTCTTAACGTTTCCGCGATTGATCAACTGGTGATTGATGGCGATGCTGGTGGTTCAAGCCTGGACTTAACGTTTGGGGGAATAACTACCCAGTTCGGATTTGCTGTTGGTGCGGCCTATGAGGCAAATACGATTTCGGACAGCGTCTCCGCGTTAATTCAATCCTCCTCAGTCTACGCTGCCAATGGTGTCAGCGTCGCGACCTCAAACGCCCAAACCAGCAACAGCCTGGGATATGGCGTTGCACTAAGCCTTGTCTTTAGTGGAAAATCGGCCTTTGCTGGCGCGGGCTCCGGCGCATTTGTTTATAACACTCTGAACAACACAATTGTTGCAGGTATCAGTGGTTCAAACGTAAGTACGGGTTTGGGTGCAACCAGTGGCGTGAGCGTGCTCGCTACAGATAATCCAACCGTCCAAACCAGTGCCGGGTCGGGGTCGCTCGCTATCAGTGCGAGTCAAAAAGGTAGTGCGATTTCCTTTGGTGCGATCAAAGCGATCAACACTCTGACCGATACAACACAAGCTTATATTGGAAATGCGTTAATTTCGGGCACGGCTTCGGCACCGCCACTCGGATCTCCAAAAACATCTGTGCTTGCCGGTGGTCCAATCTTGGTCAAGGCTCTCTCGGAACCAGTTTCAGATATCACGGCCATTGCCGTGGCTGTTTCTGTAGCGGTGGGAGATTATTTCAGCTCGGATGCACTCACGGCCACTGGAGCATCGGCCGTCAACATTCTGGGCAATCAGACTTACGCTGGTATTAATGGAAACTCCAGCGTTACGTCTTTATCAGTCGTTGGAAATGAACATGGCAATGGTGTGACCGTTTCTGCGATTGATCAAGCAAACGCCAGTTCTACGGTTGGATCTGGTTCCTTTGCGTTGGCCTGGATGGGTGGCTCACTGGGTATTTCACTTGCAGAGACGGATAACAATGATTCCACGGTTGCGCAAATTCAATCGTCAACTGTAACTACGTCTGGCTCGGGCGTCAGCGTTACTGCCAATGGATCGAACAACCTTGCTACAGATTCTGTCGCAACATCATTGTCAATAAGTGCTGGGATTGGGGGCGCTGGCGGTAATTCGAATATTAATGACAGTTCCTCGTATTCTGCGGCGGTGCAGAATTCGAATATCACCACGGGAAGCTCTTCCTCTGGTTTTGGTCCGCTTCTCGTGTCCTCCACCAGCCAGGAAGCGCTGACCGCCGAGATGTATGCGGGAGTAGGCGGTATTGGTTCCATCGGTGTGTTCTTGTCTACGGTGACGCGCGGACCCAATTCCAATCCCAGTTCTGGCAGTTCAACCAACGGGTTTACCAATTCAACACTATCCGGAACGAACGCCCTGAATGTGGGGGATTTGACGGTCTCAGCGAATAGTACCAATAACGCGCAGAGTTACGGTTTCAGCCTGACGATTGGCGGACTTGCCGGCACTGGTGAAACCCACACCACAACCATCAATGACTCCGTGTCCGCAACCATCTCTGGGCCTGCAGCGTCCGGTTCATCCATTGAGACCCTGGCTCCCCAGGGAAACCTCTCGGTCTCGGCCACGGCCAATGATACGGCCCTTGCCATGGATGGCGGCCTGAATCCGCACGAGACCGAGGTGAATATCGGTCTGCTCGGCATTGGCATCTATCAGGCTTTTTCTACGGTCAGCCCCTCGGTAACGGCCACGGTTCAAGATGTTTCGTTGATGGCATCGGGCTCCGTGACTATCTCATCCAGCGCAACCAGCAGCAACTCCGCCGAAGCCCGGTGTGGCGCAGGCTCACTGATCGGCGGAGAAGCGACCAAGGCAGAGACCTACAATAACCCGTCTGTGACAACCACTTTGAATGGAGTACAGATACAGGCATTGCAGGTCATGATCAATGCGGCCGCTTCGTCTACCTATACACCGTTCGCGGATTCCATTTCCGCCAGTTTTGTCGGTGGCAGTGGTGCGACGGTGATCAACCACAGTTCGCCCAGCGTCTTGATAACCCTGAATAACGACACGACGAACAACATCCCGACGAAAATCAATGCCTTGGGTTCGATTACGATCGGAACCTCAAATAACCTCCAAAGCTCTACGGATCCAACGACAGATCCTCAGGGATGGGTCGTAAGGGTTGGTGGTGGCGGGATCGTGAATGGCTTTGGCGGTGCCAGTAATTCGTATGACAACGGTAGCTCGCAGATCAACCTGGGTAATGGTGTCAGCGTTTCAACAGCGCTGGGTGGAATTGCGATTGGTGCCTCACAGGGGTTGATCACCAACGAAGTGGTCCACATGGCCAGCGGCTCAGTTGCGGGCGGAAATGGCGAGATCGCTAATCTTACGGCCAATCTGAACACAGGTGTCAGTCTCGGCAACCAGGTCAACCTCTCGGCTCCCAACGGACCCGTGGGTCTAGGAACATCAGTCAAGACCAACACCAATACCACGGCCTATTCCTACTGCTTCGGTATTGCTGGTGGCTCGAACAGCAGCACGAATAGTTCCGTCACAAGCAACCAGACGGTCACCTTGGGCTCCAGCACGATCAATGCAGGAGGCCTGGTACAGGTCACGGCCGGCCAGAACCCCGTGACGGGGGCGACCTCGGCACTGAACTCTTCTGCCTTTGCGACTACATACACTCAGGGCTTGCTTGAGTTTCCTCATGCTTCCGTCTCGGGCACCATTAATTCCACCGCCTCTACCACGCTCGGCACTGGATCCGCTATCACGGGTGGGCAAGACGTTCAGGTTGGATCTTATCCGGGCAACTTGAACTCACTGGGCTATTGGCAGACGCATAGACCCATAGCTTCAAAGGAAAGTTCCAACGGAAATGTCGGGACCTCAACCCCTACAAGCAGTGTGACTTTGAATGGCTCTGTGGTCGCCGGTAATAATTACCAACTGAACATTGCGGTTCCTGCGTCCGGTAATTCGGTCACGGTCAACGGTGGAACTCCAATCACGCTGGTGCCGCCCGCAGCCAGCAGTGCAGGGACGGTTGTTAGCCCGGCGAGCGGCCAATCATTCATTCCATTCTTGTATAACTACAACACGAACTATAACCCCCAATCGCTTCAGGCTTCCCTCAGCGCTACCGACTGGCAGGTCTTGCAGTCAGCGCTGGCACAACCACCAGCGACAGACCTGGTCTTGAGCGGCCTCAGCGCGCAGGGAGGCCAGATCATTGTGAACGCTTCCACTCTGAGGGGGTCGGGCACCCTCACCGCGCATACGCCTGTCATCACCGTGACCAACGCAAGCCCGAATTATCTTGAACTGGATCAGGTGCTTGCCATCAACAGCCTCAATATGGGGCAGATCGTCTTCACGGGTGCTGCAAACCAGAAGTCGGCACCGTCGCTGATCCTGAATCCAGACTCGAACACAAGCCCAGTCATTACCATCAACCAGACCTTCGCGGGTTCCGCGGGTCAGGGCACCACCTCCGGTCCCGCGATCATTGTTGATAGCGGTGGCATTCAGAACTCGGGTGGGTCAGTTACCATCACAAACGCGAACGGGCCGTTTATTGATCTGGGGCCGATCAACGCCAGCAGTGTCACGGTGTCTACCCCCAATAGCGCCTTCATTGTTAATACACCTACCGCGTATTACGGGACTGGCGGGAACATCAGTTCGGCGATTCAGAGCGGTGCTATTCCTCTGCCGCTCTCCAATTTCTCCGCAGGTAATCAGACCAACACCACGGTCAACCCTGGCGGTTACTTCTTGCCAGGTTACGTGCAATATGGCACGACCAGTACCGGTTCCCCCGGCGCTGTCTATAGTGCCGACCTGGTCGCTTCCACGGCCGCCGACCAGCTTTATAACACACCAGCCACGCTCGCAAACGGGCTCTATAGCACGAGCGTCAATGGTTTCTATGTGATGGCTGGCCAGAAAAACTCGAGCGGAACGCAGATCTATTATTCAGGCGGGCTCTATGGAAATGTGAATAACCAGAACAACAAAACGGGTACAGGATATCTCTTCTTCGGATCGGCACTCCCGTATGTTGCCCCCAATGAGTTGGTGAATCCGAATACCAGCCAGAACGGTGGTTATGGATACAATGATGGACAAAACAATGCGAATTCCTTCGCGTCTCAGGGTAGCTTTGGAATCCTGAACTCATCCAGTTCCTACTACACCATTGGCACGGGATCGGCCGGTTCTCAAGGCAAGAACTCGGCACCGTTCATGGGCTTCCTGCCCATGGTCCTGACCAACATGCCACTTTCGGCATCCACGCCCACTATGCCCAAGGCGGGTCTATCCAGCGGTATTACCGCAGCCTCCGTCGCGATCACCGCGGCTTTCATTGACCTGAATGCGCCCATCAACGCCGGAAATACCCAGAACCTGTCACTCACGCTTTCACCGGCGCTCGGAAGCAGTCTGAAAACCTATCAGTCACAGTACCAGGCTGGAACTCAGGCGAACCCAATCGACAGCCTGACATCCGCCGATTTAGGGCTACCTAATTCCGGAATCACAGCAACCTATAACGCACAGACCAATCAGATCACCCTCAGTCAAATTGCAACCTCGCCCAGCAAG
>CAIYJE010000145.1 GCA_903926465.1 uncultured Planctomycetales bacterium | reverse complement strand
GGTGAGCCCATCGGCCTCCCTGCCGGCGGCCACCCTGCGGAACCTGGCCTCCATTTACAACTCTGAAGGGCGATCGGCAGCGGTACTGGCCGTGCTCAGCTCTTCCAAAGTTGCACGCAACCAGGCCGCAGGGTACTCGGTTCTGCTCCATCAGCAGCCACTGGCCAACAACCACAGCGTGCAGGCCGAACTTTTAAAGACGCCAGCCCCACGCCGCCTACTGGCCTGGATGCTCAGCCGGAAATCCTGATCACCTGAAAACCCGATAGGCTTTCAAACCAACGGCACGATGACCCTTTGATCCAGAAGATTGTCAGAACCGCTCCACAATCTTCTGGATCGCCTTGAAGGCGTTAGCCGCGTCTTCAGGCTTATCGGGCCATACGGTCAGGTAATCTCGGTAGTCAATCTCTTCCAGCGAACCGAGAAATGCTTCCCAGTCCAGGGGAGTGGAAATTCGGCTCGAAGGCCGGACCGATCCGGTTCGAGCCCGGTTGCTGGAACGTCGCTCTGGCTCTGGAGCATAGACGTGAAGGACGTGCGATCCCAGGCAGATGACGGCGGATCCGGGGTCGACCCCCTCGGCTTTCAGCGGGACCGGGTCAATGCTGGCCCCGAGCGCAGGTATGGCCAGGGAATCCAGCAATCCCTTGAGAAGTTCCGGTGGGTCGTCATGAAGCTCAACAGCCAGACGAATTCCCTGGCGGTCGGCCCGCCGGCCCAGCTCTTGGCAGGCGTGCTGGAAGATCGGGCGATGAACGGTGTCATCCTCGGCTGGAATTGAGCCCAGCCGTACAAGTACCAGTCTGGCCCCCAGTTCGTAGGCCAGCACAAAGGCTTTTTCAGCCCGTTGCAGGCGGTCGTCGAGATCATCTTCGCTATCAAACGGGCGACGGGTAGGCAGGTTGAGCCCGATTAGCGGCATCTGTACGGTTTGAAGGGTGTTGCGCAGGTCACGCCGGCCGGTTTCGCTCAGTCGGTGGGGGGCCAAGTCGCCGGCCGCATCCAGAATTACCCCGCACGCACCCAGTCTGGCGGCATCAACCAGTTGCTCACGGGGCGAACGTCCTGGATCGGATTCGAGCCTGAGCCCGAGCGGCGAAGAGATCATGAGCAGATCCAAATTCTGGTGGTTGGTTACAACCGGAGATCGTCCGGTTGGCGCAAAGGCACTCTACTGGTGAAAATAGCACAGATGAACGATGGGGAGATCAGGTCCGTTTCCTGGTATCCGACTTTCGACCCAAACTAGGCCCCGCTGCCCAGGGGTTTGCGTGGCGTCTGTGTCTGAATTACTGCTGCAGAAGTCCTCGAATCTACCACCAGACCTCCTGAGAGACCGGGTTTCGGCATTGCCGTCGCCGGCCATTCTGGACGGGGCCCCCGGGTTTGGCGAAATTGGCCGCTGGAGCTTTCTGGGCGCATTCCCTCGGTTTGAGTTCCAGGCAACGGGAGATCACTGGATCATCCGGGGCCGGTCCAGCCAGGAACGTGGTAACCGGATCTCTGAAGGGACAGGCTGCCTGGATCGGCTTTCGGCCCTGATCCAAACTCTCGGCCTGGACCCGCAACCCGCCCCACACCCAGACCAACCGGATATGCCCCCGTTCCAGGGCGGGTTTATCGGCTTCGTGGGGTATGATATTGCCCCCCTCATTGAGCACTTGCCACGCAGGGAGCCAAGAGATAGCCGGATCCCAGATATCCACCTGGCGCTCTATGACACCTTTGCCACCATTGATCACCTCAAGCAATCGGTAACCCTGTGGGCAGCCGACCTGCTGGGCGAAGGCCAAACCGCCGTCAAGCGGCGGCTGGCGCGGTTTGAGCGCGAACTTCAAACTCGCGCACCGCAAGCGTTACCGACGGTTTTGAAAACCCCCATCACCTCGGACTTCACCCAGGCAGAGTACGAAGCGGCCGTACGCCAGGCCCTGGAATACATTCGAGCCGGCGATATCTTTCAGGTCAATCTTTCGCAACGGTTTCACGCCATCGCCAACTCGGTCGATCCCCGTACCCTGCATCAGCAGCTCAGGCAAATTAGCCCGGTGCCGCTGGGCGCCTTCATTCCTTATGGAAACTGGGCCGTGGTCTCGGCCAGTCCCGAACTGTTTTACGAGACACGCGGGCGAAAAATTTACACGCGACCGATCAAAGGGACCAGGCCCCGAGATCCAGACCCAGCCCGAGACGCCGAACTGGCACAGGAACTGACAGCAAGCGCCAAGGATCGTGCGGAACTGACGATGATCATCGACCTTGAAAGGAACGACCTCGGGCGCATCTGTGAGTATGGCACGGTCCAGGTCAGCCAGCCGATGACCATTGAGTCATACGCGCAGGTCCATCACATGGTGGCCACGGTTCAGGGGGAACTCCGCCCGGGAGTGGCCGCGGTTGATATCATGCGGGCCATGATGCCGGGCGGGTCTATCACCGGTGCTCCCAAGATCAGAGCCATGCAGATCATCGACGAACTTGAGAAGAACCGCCGCAGCCTTTACACCGGGGCCATCGGCTACCTGGGACGCAACGGCCGCTCGGCGTTCAACATCGCCATCCGGACCTTACTGGTTGAGGACAAGAAGCTCAGCTACCAGGCGGGAGGCGGAATCGTGATCGACAGTGATCCGGCCAGTGAATACGAGGAAACCCTGCATAAGGGCCGTGGCCTGTTCCAGCTCCTGGGTGGCGAGGAGCCTCGCCCATGATCTGGGTGGCTGGCGAGATCGTGCAAGATCTCGCACTCAAGGTCAGCGTGCTCGATCGCACGTTTGAGCACGGCCTGGGACTTTTCGAGACGTTCCGGACCTGGAACGGCCGAGCTTCCACCCTGCCTGGCCAGCTTCGCAGACTCGCGCATTCCGCACAAACGCTCGGGCTTCCCGTTCCAGCCGCCGCCGAGCTTCCCGATCAGGCCGATATCGACCGGCTCCGCCAGGCTGAGGGGCTAGAAAACGATACCCTTCTGCGGCTGACCATGAGCGCTGGCTCGGACCGGACCCCACCGGTGGTCTGGCTCCAGGCTCGACCGCTGCCACCTGCGGTTCGTACCGGGGGAGCGCTCGTCCGCGCCTCATGGAGCGTCGAGCCAACCGACCCCTTACTCTCTCACAAAACTCTGAATTACTGGCGCCGCAGGCTGGTTTATGAAGCGGCGCTGCGAGCTGGTTTTGACGAAGACCTGGCACTCTGTGGCAATTCGCCATCAGTGACCGAAGGCACACGTACCAATCTCTTCATCGTTCAGCATCAATCGCTTCAGACCCCGTCAGACTCAGGTTGGCTGCTGCCTGGAGTCATGCGTGAGACGGTGCTCAGACTGGCACCAGCCCTTGGGTTTGACCTGGTGTCATCAACCCAGCCGGCGATCCCGGTGGAGGCGATCCTGAGCGCCGATGAGGTCTTTCTTACGAACTCGGTCCGAGGAATCGTTCCCGTGGGCTCGTTCTCCAGCTCAGATGGGAAAATCCGCAAATACCCGGCTCCAGGCCCCTGGACCACAAAGCTCTGGCAGCACCTCCAGCACCAACTCCAGGAGGGAGAGATCCCATGATCCGCGTGGCTAACCTGGTTCAGTGGCTTGATCAGTTCGCCCCTCCGAAATTCGCGGAAAGCTGGGACAATGTCGGCTTGCTGGCGGGCGATCCCCAGCAAACCGTCAACCGGATCATGACCTGCCTCACCGTCACGCCGGAAAGCTGCGCCGAGGCGGTGGCGGAGGAGGTCGAGTTGGTCGTCACGCATCACCCGATCCTGTTTCGACCGATTCAAAAACTGCGAGCCGATCGGCCAGACACGGCGCTGGTGTGGCAACTCGCCAGGGCCGGCATCTCGGTTTACGCTCCCCACACGGCGTTTGACAACACTCAGGATGGAATCAACGCTTGGCTGGCGACAGCGCTGGATTTGACGCAGGTTGAGCCGTTGACCCGGTTCCGGGGTGCGCGTGCGTTCAAGCTGGTCGTTTTTTGCACCGCTGAGGATCGAGAGCAGGTGCTGGCCGCCGCCTTTGCCGCCGGTGCCGGCACCATTGGCAACTATGGCGAGTGTTCCTTCTCAAGCCGCGGACTGGGCACCTTTTTTGGTACTGAGGGGGCAAACCCGGCCGTCGGTCAGAAAGGGCGCAGGGAACAGGTCCGGGAATGGCGTTGTGAACTGCGGGTGCCAGAGGGGAAATTAACCGCCGTGCTGCAGGCGATCCGGAAGCAGCACTCGTATGAAGAGCCGGCCATTGACGTTTACCCGCTTGAGGCGCCAGAGCTGGAGCAGGGGGTTGGCCGGGTCGGCCAGCTCACCCAGCCGGTCTGCCTGAGCGAGCTCGCACAGCGGGTGGCCGGCCAAGTTGGCGCTCAGGCCACGCAGATCATTGGCCTGGCCAGCCGTGAGGTTCAGCGGGTGGCCCTGGTCTGTGGCGCGGGTGATAGCTTCATTGGCCAGGCTAAAGCGGCGGGTGCCGATGTGCTGATTACCGGCGAGGTGCGGTTTCATCAGGCACTTGAAGCTAGAGCAGCAGGCCTGGGCCTGATAGCCGTGGGCCATCACGCCAGTGAACGACCGGCCGTAGAAATGCTCGCCAACCGGCTCCAATCCGCATTCCCCGCGCTCAGGGTGTGGGCCAGTCGGCAAGAATCGGACCCAATCTGGCACCTGGTCACGGAAACCAATGAAAAACCCCCGGCCTGACCGGGGGTTGGTTTTGATCGTGAGTTCCGCATAGGGTGCAGCGGCTGGTTTCAGAGAACCTCTTCAACGGCAATCTCGTCCTCGTCACCGTCGCCATCAACGTCTACGTCAACATCTTCCGCATCCACGCCCAGAGCTTCGGCTTCGAGTTCGACTTCGTCTTCGTCTTCCACTTCAAGACCAGACTCGGTCTCTTTAACGACCACACTCCCGGACTTGCTGTTCTTCCAGGGTGGAACGTCAAGATAAGTGGTGTGTTCCCACTGACCAGACCAGGCCAGACCAGTCCACTTCTGAAGCGAGATCGCTTTAACTGTAGGCCGATCTTCGTCCCGAACAACCTCGCCCCATGCACTGGTGTAGGAGGCTCGAACCTGGGCAGGCGTATCTCCGTAACACAGCAAACGCTCGCCGGTTGGGGCCAGACACGCAACCGCCCGATAATCTTGGACACCAAGTGAGGAACTGCCTGAGCTCATCGGTTTTTCTTCCTTACTCACGAACGCGGAAATGGAAAACCCAGCAGATGCGTTCCGGCTCGCGAGATTAAGTCCTGTCGTAAAGTAAGCCAATCAGAAACCATGCTGCGAATCGTTCGCAACACCAGATCATCCGCCCGCGGAAACACGCCCGGCCACGCTCAAAGGGCATCATCCGGGCAATTTCAGCCAGGATCAGGAAGCCAGGAACGGCTCCGAAAAACAGAGGTTTCCTGCTATCTGGAGAGCTTTCCCGGCATTTTCGTGGTGTGAACTCAGAATTGACTCTGTTCCATTCACGATGACACTGGAATTCTATCGCCAGAAACCAGATTTCGGGAACAAAAATCCGGAGAAAAACATCATCAAACCCAAGGCGCAAGCGATACCCCCACGTGACGTTTCGCTTTGTTTAGCCAACAAAGCCAAACGCCCTGGGCAAGGGCCAGATCAGGACAAACCTGATCCAAGTCGAAGTAAAACTTTGCCTGCACGGCCGGGAATTTCGGCCGCCTTGGAAGCATCGGCAATGGCGTTGATGGGAAACTCCGCGCCGGTCTGGGTGGTCAGTACGCCTTTACGCATCAGGTCGGCAATTTCCCGGAACAAGCGGAGTGACTGAGGAATACTTCGACTGCGCATCCAGTGCCCGAGCCAGAATCCGGAAAGATGACAATCTCGCGAGATCAGCGGCCGGGCCTCAACCTGAACAGGCTCGCCGGTCAGGGTCCCGTACACCAGCATCCGGCCCCCAAAACCGAGCGACTTGAAAACCTGACTACCGGTCTCTCCGCCCACCGGGTCAATCGCGTACCGAACCCCATCGGCACCGGTGAGCGACTTCACCTGCTCATCTATGGGGCCGTCGGCCGAACAGATCACGGCGTCGGCCCCCAGTGCCTCAAGCTGGGCCTTGGCTTCAGGCCTGCGCACCACGTTGATGGTGCGGAACCCATCATGCTTGCCCAGCCTGATGATCATCCGACCGAGTTCGGAGCCGGCGGCCGTTTGCAACAGCCAGGCTCCACGCTCAACCTTCAGAACGTGGCAGACCATGGCCAGCGCCGTGGCGGGATTCACAAAAAAAGAAGCCACCTGATCGTCGGGAATATCGGCGGCCACCGGCCTGGCCTGACGGGCCGGAATCACCGCATATTCCGCCCAGTTGCCGCCTTGGTGGTTAATTACCGTCACCCGCTTTCCCATCACCGCGCGACCCAGCAAGTTCAAGCCCGGTCCCACGGCATCCACCACTCCTACCCCTTCAAATCCCGGAGTCGCGGGTAGCTCGGGCAGCACTCCGTACCGGCCCCGCACCACCAGCAAGTCCGAGGGATTGATCGGGCTCAAGATCATCCGCACACGCACTTCACCCGGGCCCGGTCGCGGATCCGGCTTTTCACAGACGCGCAACACCTGCCCAGGCTCTCCGAACGCATCAAACACCACTGCCTTCATCCCCAACCTCCCCGGCGCGAATCGGATCTCGGCCCTCTGGCCATTGGCTCACGGAAAGGTATCTTACCAGCAGAGGCCTCGCGGTTCAGTTGGCTCATTCCTTTCCTCGTTGAGTATCACCATGCCCGTCAACCCGCTCGTAACCGCTGAATGGCTGGAAAAACACCTGAACGACCCTGGAATCCGTGTTGTGGATATGCGTGGCTACGTGACCACACGCCCACTTGAACCAGGCGTGGAAGAAGCCACCTACCGGGGCGCACCCCAGGAATACCTGGCCTCGCACATCCCAGGAGCCGTCTATCTGGACTGGACCATCGACATTGTTGATCTCGATGATCCGGTCCCTGCTCAGATTGCCGACGCCGATCGGTTCGCGGAAGCCATGGCCAGCCGGGGAATCGGCAACACTACTCACGTGATCGCCTACGACCACATGGGGGGCCAGTTCTCAACACGTCTCTGGTGGGCCTTACGCTACTATGGCCATGAGTCGGTCTCGGTCTTGGACGGCGGCTGGAATCACTGGTGCGAGGAAGAATACCCAACAGAAACCGGTCCGGCGCACGTGGAACCGGCCACCTTCACTCCCCAGCCCCAGCCTGGCTGGCTGATGTCCGCCGAGAAGTTACGCGATCGCCTGGCGGAACCAGACCTCCAGATTATCGATGCCCGAGACGCCGGTCAGTATTCAGGCGCTCGTCGACGCGGCCCACGCGGCGGCCACATCCCGCACGCCTTGAATTTGCCCCGGGAACTGTTCTTCGCCGAGCAGGGGGGATTTCGCCCCATCGAGGAAATTCGCACGCTCATTAACCAACGCGGTCTGAATCCCAACCGTTCAGTGGTGGCGTACTGTAATGGCGGCGTGGCCGCCACCGTCCCGCTGTTTCACCTCCATCGGCTGGGATTCCAGAAGCTCAGCAATTATGACGGCTCCTGGAACGAGTGGAGCTACCGGACCGACCTGCCAATCGAGCCCTGAGCCTGAATCCAAACCCCAGGCCGCTTATCGAGGTTCACCAGGGGGCAGCACACGGGTGACAGCCCCCCTCGGCTGACCCTTGAGGTTGTTTTTAGGGGCGATCCCATCCCCAGGCCTCTAAAGTTGGTGCGGCATCAAAACACCCACAGCGCGGGTTAGCTCAAATTTCTGAGTCGAATCACGCCTGAATAACGGACCTGACCTAGACTCTTTAGTCAGAGGTACTGGCAACCCAGGCAAAACACGTAGTTTGGACCAGAATTCAGGCCATGCATCCAAGTAAGTTGCCGGTTTCCCGGAACACTCTCTTGCTATCAATGCGGGAGGGGTACATATTGCATGGCAGTCCCAACTGGCAACCCAGGCCAGTTTCCGGGCGGGGTCGTCGATATTTCGCCCAATTCACCCCAGGCATCCAGGGAGCCTGTACGCGATGCCCGAAAACGATTCAAAAAACAAGCCAGGCCATAGCCGCCGTGACTTTCTGCGAGGCTCAAGCCTGGCAGCGGCATCGGCCGTACTGACCGCTCCGGTGGTTGCGCCGCCCGAGTCGGCCGAAGCACAGCAGGCTCAGGCCGATCCCAAGATCTTGGCCGGCAACGTCTCGATCTCGCTCAACGTCAACGGCGAGAACCGCGCGGTGGAAGTTGAGCCACGCTGCACTTTGCTGGATACGCTCAGGAACCGGTTGGATGTGACCGGCCCCAAGCGGGTCTGCGACCGTGGTAGCTGCGGAGCCTGTACCGTTCTGGTAGACGGTGACCCGATTTACTCCTGCACCACGCTGGCCGTGGGCTGTCAGGGTCACAAAATTGAAACTCTGGAAAGCTTTGATGAAGCGGGCGTACCCAGCTCATTCGTCAAGCATGACGGCCTCATGTGCGGCTACTGCACACCTGGTTTTGTAACAGCCTGTCAGGCTCTTCTCAAAACCAACCCAAATCCCACGCTTGATGACGTGAAGAAGGGGCTCGACGGCAATATTTGCCGCTGCGGCACCTACATCGGCGTGTTCCAGGCCGCGCTCGACGCGGCTAAGGCCCTGAGAAAGGAGGCCTGAGCCATGGCGAACTGGCCAGAGAACCCCAGACTCATCAGCACCGACGTTCCCCGCCTCGATGGCCTGATCAAGGCCACTGGGAAGGCGAAATACCCCTCAGACATTCATCCAGAGGGGATGCTCTACGCGGTCATGCTGTACTCTTCGCATGCTCGCGCCAAGATCAGCAAGATTGACATCTCGAAGGCCGAGAAAATTCCGGGCGTTCGGGGCATCCATCTCATCGTCAAAGAAGGCGACATGGTTCGCTTTCATGGCGACGATATTGCCGCCGTGGCCGCAGACACCGAAGAACTGGCCCGTGACGGCGCCCTGGCGATTGACATCACTTACGAGGTTTTGCCTCACGTGGTGACCGAGCCCCAGGCGATGGCCGAAGGGGCTCCGGTTGTTCGCGAAGGACGCAACTCCACCAGCAACGTGGCCAAGAGCAACGTGCAGGAACGGCTAGACAAGAAACTCGAAGGCAAGGGGATCGACGCCGCCTTTGAGACCGCCGATGCCGTGATCGAAGGGACCTATTCGGTTCCCGTCATCACCCACGTCTGCCTGGAAACCCACGGCCTGACCGCCCGCTGGGATAGCGCAGACACGATCACCGCCTGGGCCAGCACCCAGAACGTGATTGGCGTGTCGCAGGAGCTCGGTGGCTACTTCAAAATCCCGCCCACTAACGTGACCACGCTCACCGAGGTCATGGGTGGCGGCTTCGGCTCCAAGTTCAGCGCCGACATCTGGGGCATTGCCGCGGCCGAGCTGGCCAAGAAAACCGGTAAGCCCGTTCGCCTGTTCCTGGACCGGGCCCATGAGCACATGGCTGGCGGAAACCGCCCGAGCGCTAGCGGCACCGTGAAGCTGGGTGGCACCAAGGACGGCAAGCTTGTCGCCCTGGCCGCCTCCACCTTCGGCACGGGTGGCGTGGCTCGTGGTGCGGCCTTCCCGCTGCCCTACGTCTACAACGTAGAAAATACCCGCCGCGAACACGCCGACGTTTACCTGAACGGCGGTAACGCACGGGCCATGCGAGCCCCCGGTCACCCTGAAGGCTGCTGCCTGATGGAAGCCGCCGTCGATGACCTGGCGGAGAAGCTGGGAATCGACCCGCTCCAGATGCGGCTCGCCAACCTGCCACCCAAAGATTTCAAAACGCCAATCTACCTGGAGCAGGTAGGCCTGGGCGCCAAGGAAATTGGGTGGGAAAACCGCAAGCCCCGTGGACAGGCCGAAGGGCGTGGCCCAATCCGGGTCGGGTACGGTATGGCCCTGCATACCTGGGGCGGCGGCGGTGCCCAGGACAAGCAGGTCAACTGCATCATCAACCCCGACGGATCGGTTGAGATCCGAAGCGCCACCCAGGACATTGGCACCGGCGCACGCACCATCATGGCCTTGATCACGGCCGAGGCCCTTGGCCTGAACGTCGATCAGGTCAAGTCGAACATCGGGAACTCCAACTTCCCGCCCGGCCAGGCCTCCGGTGGCTCAACCACCACCCCATCCATGGCCCCGCCAACCTGGAACGCCGCCATTGAGGCGCGTGAAGAGTTGTTCAAGCGGGTGGGCAAGGCCATCAATGAGGCCCCTGAAGGGCTCTCGCTCGCGGACGGGAAACTGCTCGTGAAAGGGCAGCCCGCCATGAGCTGGAAAGATGCCTGCCGCAAGCTCGGAATGATGCCAATCAGTGTGACTGGCAAGTTCTCTGAAGGCTTGAGCGCCAACGGCGTGGGTGGCTGCCAGTTCGCCAAGGTTGAGGTGGATACCGAAACCGGGGTGGTCCGGCTCAAAAAGATTGTCGCGGTGCAAGATTCCGGCCTGATCATCGACATGATGACCTGGAAGAGCCAGGTTTATGGCGGTGTGATTGGTGGCCTGAATTACGGCCTGTTCGAAGAACGGGTCATGGATCCAACCACCGGGATCTTCCTGAACCCGGACATGGAGCTATACCACTTGGCCGGCGCCAGCGACATCCCTGAAATTGTGGTGATCCCTCACCACACCCCGGAGATGCGGGCACGCGGAGTAATTGGCATCGGCGAACCGCCGACCATCAGCACCGCGGCCGCCATTGGCAACGCCGTTTCCAATGCCGTCGGCAAACGGGTGCCGAATTGGCCCATGTCCCCCATGAACGTTCTCAACGCCTTGGCCTAAGGAGGGCTGATTGCCATGAATGCATTTGAATATGCCAGCCCCGCCTCGGTTGCCGAAGCGGTGCGAGCGCTGGCGGGTAAGAATGGTGCCTCCGCCCTGGGCGGCGGTACAGACCTTTTGAACCGGATCAAGGAAGGGGTCACAAGCCCATCACGGGTTGTGGCCACTCGCTCTATTGGTGACCTGGCTGGCGTTGAACAAACGCCTAAAGCCATCATCATCAAAGGAGCAACCACCCTGGCCGCGTTGATCAAAAGTGAACCCACCACCAAGTGGCTGCCTGGCCTTCGCCAGGCCGCCCTGGAAGTGGGTACCCCGCAAATTCGTAACATGGCCACCGTGGCCGGCAACCTGCTCCAGCGCCCACGTGACTGGTACTACCGCAACGGCTTTGGCCTGCTCGGTGGTAAGAAGGTCAACGGCGATACCGTCCGGGAACTCGAAGGGGAATTCGCCCCGATCGATACCGACGAGGGTACTCACCTGGTCCGGGTTGGCGATAACCGGTACGGCGCCATTTACATGACCGATGGCGACGCCCTGTACGTCAACACGTCCAGCTTGGCCCCTCCCTTGATCGCGCTTGGTGCCCGGGCCACGCTGTCCGGCCCGGACGGCGAACGGACCGTGGACGTGGCAGACCTCTACCGTGTCCCCAAGTCGGCCGATGAGATCGAACTGGCGCTCAAGCCGGGCGAAGTTCTGACCAAGGTGATCATCCCCACCCCTGTGGCCAAGAACGCCACCTACGAGGTCCGTCACAAGCAGGCCCACGACTGGCCGCTGGTGCTTGCCTCTGTGGCTCTGACCACCGAGGGAGACACGGTCCGGTCCGCCAAAGTTGTGCTTGGCTCAGTGGCTCCGGTTCCCTTGCATTGCCAGCCGGCCGTCGATGCCATTCTGGGCAAGGCAATCACCCCGGAAACCGCTGCGGCTGCCGGTAAAGCCGCCGCGGCCGGTGCCAAGCCGCTATCCATGAACGCCTACAAGGTCAAGCTAGTTGAGGTCGCCGTCAAGCGAGCCTTGCTGGCTGCCGCCGGCAACCGCTACTGGGAGGTCTGACAATACCATGAGCGATCAACACCCGGTCGAACCGGAAACGCCAACTCCCGTTCCCCTGGCGCCCTGCTGTCAACTGCGGCACAAAGGGATGTATGTTTACACCGACGGCTCTAGCCATGAGCACGACGGTTATGACAACACCATCTACTGGTGCCTGAAGACGATGAAGAGCTTTGGCCCAGACAACGACATTGTTGACCACGAAGGCTGCTGCGACGGCTCACGCTCTTGCTACGAGCCGATCTGAGCAGGCTGCGATCAACAAACGATTTCCACAAACGCCCCGAGACTCAACCCTCGGGGCGTTTGTATGCGCTCAGGCCCGATGCCACCCTGGCCGCGTTCACCTGGCGTTCCCCAGCCAGACGCAGGCTCCGGCGTGCATACTCGGCAATCCAGGGGTGGCGTGGCACGGCATTCTGTGGGTCATCTAGCTGCGCGGCAAATTCAAACGCGAGCTGGCTGAACATCGGCTCTTTGGAGGCGTACCAGTAAACGCCCATCCATGTGAGCATCCGACGATATCGTTCCAGGCGATGCACCAGCCGCCGCTCGAACAAAATTCGGATCGCGCCTGGGTCGTCGCCAGGATCAGCCACGCGTAGCACCGCCTCGCTGGCCAGCGATTCCGTGAGTGGGTCGTCCTCCCACCACCCAGGCAACGCATCAAGCAGTTCCACCGCGTGATCCGCCATGATCCGCGGCGAATCATGGCCACCTGGCCTTAATGGGGCAGGAGACCGCAACCGTGCAGGCGTGACCCCCTTGCCACACACCCGTTCAACCCAGTATCCCAGGGCCGGCGGCGAGCTCGGACCAACCTGCGTGAGTGCGGCTCGCAACAATTCCACCGCCAGCCCGGCGGTACCATCGCAAAGATCTCGTGAGCTATTCAGCAACCGATCTTCCAGGTATCCAAGCGCCCCCAAGCGTTCAGGCCCCTCAACGCCGCCAACCTGCACCACCCCAAGCTCCACATCGCAATCGAACACGGCCCCTACCCATTTGCCACCCCCTTCAGCCAGTAACCCCATCAGCGCCCGACCCGTGCCATCCATGGCCGTGACAAGTCCACGAACCGGTTGAACCGCTGGACGTAGGGCAGGCACCCGCCACTGCATGGCCAGATCATGGGACCCTCCAGAAATCGCACGCTTGGCAGCCAAACTGGTGGCCTCATTCACCTGGTAAGTCGCCAGGTCGAACCAGGCTTCCGCAACCTCGGGAATCTCCGAATTATGTTTCCCGAGCGCTCCCAGGGCCGCCAACCGAAGCCGCGGATCATAACCACGAATCAGCACGTGTAAGAACCTCACAACCCCCGGACCGGTCTCCACCAGTCCCAGCCGCTCGACTAGCAACCCACGCAGTTCGGGATCAACCCCGCCCAGGAATTCCAGCGGAGTGGCCACATCGGGAAACACCTGCTCCAGCAACAAGGCAAACGCCTCAACCGGCGGCAACGCTTCAACCGCCAGTGCAGGGGACGGACCAGTTCCCGACGCCACGATGACCGTGTTCTGATTCTTGGGTACGGAATCCACGTGTGAACGCTCCTTGCTCACTCAGGCGCTGGCAGACCGGCGGGCGCCCACGGTTCTGGATCGCCGTATTCCGGTTCAACCTGGGCCGATTCCAAAAACTCGGGCGGAATCTCCTGAAGGAACCGGCTCGGGGTTGCGATCATGTTTGGCCCACGCGGTCCACGTCCCAGCAACAGCGGATACGTCAGAAACAGCTCATTCATGGCCCGGGTGACCGCCACGTAAAAGATGCGTCTCTCTTCATCCACTCCGCCCGGTTCGTTCATTGAGCGGGCGTGCGGAAAGCTGTCTTCCACCAGGCGCGGTACGTACACTCGGGACCATTCCAGCCCCTTGGCCTGGTGGATGGTGCTCAGAACCAGAGTCTCGGTTGGCTCATCGCCGGCCAGGGTATCCACACCCTTGAGATCTCCGGCCAGCATCTGGTCGGCCAGAAACGGCTCAAGCGCCTCAGATCGACCGGCCAGCAGCACCAGTTGCTCAAGATCGGCAATCCGGTTTTCGGGATGCTCATACTGAGCCCGCACCACGGCTGGGTAGCCACCCTGAAGTATCGCCTGAATGGCAGCCGCTGGATTTCGCAACGGATCAGCCGCCTGGATCTTACGCAGATCTCCCACAAAGGCACCAAAGAGCCCACGGCTCTTGGTTGGTACCTGGAGCAAGGCCTGCGCTGTGCCCACGGTGGCCAGCGGGTCTGGTGCATCCTTGATGGCGTCAAACACGGCCGCCGCCTTGGCCGGCCCAATGCCCGGCAACATCAGCAAAAGCCTGCGCCAGGCCGATTCATCACGAGGGTTGGCCTGAATGCGTAAAAACGCCAGTACATCCTTCACATGAGATTGCTCAAAGAATTTCAATCCGCTGCGCATCTGGTAAGGGATTTTGCGTCTCACCAGCTCATCCTGAATCAGAATGCTGTCATGGTGGTTCCGGTAAAGCACCGCCTGGCTTTTAAGCCCAATCCCCTGCTCGCACCCCTCCAAGATCAACTGGCAGATCAGCTCGGCCTCCTCGTGGCCGTCTTCGGTGGGAACCACCAAGGGACGCGGCCCGGAACTTCGAGCCGAGACCAGCACCTTTTCAAAGCCGGTCGAATTGTGAGCCAGAACAGCGTTCGTAAAGCTCACGATCTCTGGAGTTGACCGGTAGTTCACATCGAGCAAGAACATCTTCGAGCCGGGGTTACGCTCCGGAAATTTGAGAATATTGTCATAGTTGGCCCCGCGGAACTGGTAAATCGACTGGGCATCGTCACCCACGGCCGTCAGATTCCCGTGGCCGCTCTTGGCCAGTGTTTCCACCAGCTCGATCTGAATCTTGTTCGTGTCTTGAAGCTCATCCACCAGGATGTGGCGGAACTGCCGGGCCAGCCTCTCTTGCTGCTCAGGGAACTCACGCACCAGGCGTGACCAAAGACCCAGCAGGTCGTCATAGTCCATGCAGTTGGCAGCCTTCTTCCGGGCCGCATAGGTGCAGGCCGCGGTCTGGAGCTGGGGCAGCCACTCCACAATACCAGGAAAGCGGCCCTGAACCGCCTGCTCAATGCTGACACCCGTATTGAACGCCGTGCTCAGAATCTTGGTCACAAGTGCCGGCTTGGGAGCCATTTTGCCGGTGCCGGTCAGGCCGGCGTCATCCATGGCCAGCTTGAGCAAGTCAACCTGATCCTCCGAATCCATGATAGAAAAACTCGGGGAATATCCCAGCAGATCGGCCGAGCGTCTGAGGATCCGGTTACCAATATGGTGAAACGTGCCGGCCCAGACCTGGCCGGCCCGGGGACCAACCAGCGATTCCAGCCGAGAGACCATTTCCCGGGCCGCCCTGCGCGTGAATGTGACCAGCAGAATGGACTCGGGCGGCACCCCGCGATCAATTAACCACGCCACCCGGTAGGTGATCACCCGAGTTTTTCCAGACCCCGGGCCTGCCAGAATCAGGTTGAAGCCGTCCAGCACCGTGACCGCTTCCCACTGCGCACGGTTCAACTCCTTTTTCAGGGTTTCCCGCAGGCCCCCGCTCCCTGGTTGCTTGTGAAGCTTGATGGTGCGCGAGGGCTTGCCGCCTTGATCGCTTCGGAGGGATTTGTCGTCTCGGTGATCCACGTCTGGTGCCTGCTTCTGCAAATCAATCCCTACCTATCCAAACCAATAGGTGCTAGATGCTATTATAGACACTTTGCGTCAATGGTGGGGTGTTTCATCCCGAGCTTTGCCACCATCTGGCCACCCCCATAAATTTTCGGATTCGAGACGATTCATGACCGACGCACGACCCGACGAAACCACGAAACTGACAATTCTCCGCGAACCACGGGTCTACCTGGTCGGTCGCCAGATGATCGACTCTGCCGAGGTTGACCGCTTCCTGGGCGACCACGAAGTGAGCCAGTGGACCACCGACACCGAACAGGCCGGTGAAAAACTGGTCGAGATCGCCGGTCGGCTTTGCTACATGTCATTCGCCAAGCCCAGACCAGGCGGAAACCATGCCTATATCGAGCATATCCTGGAGGTCGGCCACGGCTCCGTACTCGAACATGCCGTGTTCAGCCTGATCATCACGGGCGTCAGCCGCTCCTTCACGCACGAACTGGTACGCCATCGGGCAGGGTTCGGGTACAGCCAGCTCAGCCAGCGGTTTGTCGACGAGTCCGACGCCAGCTTTGTGGAGCCCGATCCGATTGCCGATGATCCCGAACTGCACGCCATCTGGATGGAGGCCGTGACCGCCTGCCACTCAGCCTACAAAGCCCTGGCCGACGGCCTGGCCGCCAAGTTCGCCGATATCCCCGACCGCACCCTGCGCAGGAAGAAGGCTCGCGAAGCCGCACGGTCCATTCTGCCCAACGCCACAGAGACCAAGATCTTTGTCACGGGTAACGCCCGGGCCCTCCGCCACTTCATCGAGATGCGCGGCGATGCCGCCGCCGATGCCGAGATCCGCAAGGTTGCCCTGGCCACCCTGCGCGTGCTCCAGGCCGATAGCCCCAACCTGTTCGGCGATTACCGGATTGTGGATCTGCCTGAAGGGGGCCAGGCCGTGGCCACCCCGTTCAAGAAGGTCTGAGCCGGGACTTGCATCAACTGAGCAGGCTTCGTGCGAATCCACGCGAAGCCTGCCGCTGATCCTGAATCTGTTCCCAGGAACTTCATTCAACGATGCCAGAAACCAGGAGCACCCATCATGCGAGGCGTTCTCAAAACTGTGTTCCTGGCCTGGATTCTCCTCACGCCCGCATTATGGGCCGATGAGGTATCCGACCGAGCCGTCATCGAGGCCATTCAATCCGAGTATAAGGCCAACCTGGCCGCCCTCAATGACCACGGGACATTCAAACTCGCCTACTATGACGGTATGGTCGAAGACATCCGCGATATCACGGAACAGAATCTTGCGTCCAGGCCCAGAAAGCGATATTCCGAAGGACACGGAACGTATGTTTATTCGGGCAATAAACGACTTTGTGAGCACGGCTATTCGGTCGAGCAACTCAGGAAGAATTCCACCAAGAACTCATACTTGATCTCTGGATCTCGCTGGTTCACGAATGGATCTATCGTTCTGCTTGATAACCTTGGGCTCACCGCTGACCGTCAACAGTTACAGCACGGTGGCTCAATGCGCTCGACCACCCATGGGATGAGGGATAACGGTACCCTGGAAACCCCATTGGAACTTGGGCACGAATTCAATCAGACGGGGTTCGAGGCGACCCTGAACGAGTATCTAACAAGCAAAATCGGCTGGCCGCTGAAATCCAGGTGGATGCTGCTGGAACTTGATCAGAACGCCATGCTCAACGCGACTCAGGTGACCAAATTGGTGCTTACTTCCATGGAAGATGGCATCCTCTGGCGCTGCTGGATCGACCGGGCCCGAGGCGCAATTCCGTTGCGGATTCATGTCACGGGAAAAGCAGAAACATTCGAATGGGCCCAAGAAAATCTGGACATTCGGAATCCCGGAAACCATGGCTGGATCCCGTTCCATTGGCTGAAGTTCGTCCCGTATGAGCCTTGGGAGCCTTGGGGCTCTCAAGCACTTCGCCCCGTTGGGATTCGCTTCTGGGAAGGCGAGGTCGAAAGCGCAGACCTGGACGCTGTACCCGACGATTCCGAGTTCTCTCTTGATTTCCCAGAAGCGATCTCGATCCGAGACTCCGACAGTGGGCTAACTTACCCCGCCAGCACCCACTGGGATCTCAAGTCAATCTCTCCAGAGGCCACCGCCGCCGCGCTCAAACTGCCGATCAACCAGAAGCAGGAGCAGAGTCACAGTCCACCAACCCGCTGGTTCCCCTGGCTTCCGGAGCGTGAGTGGTGGCAAAATGGGCTGCTCGCCCTGGCAGGAGGACTCTTCTTCCTCTACGGCGGGTACGCTTATCGTAAGCTGCAAAGATCTACCTCGGATCACCAGGTGTCAGAAACTCCGTGACCTGGCAAAATTCATCATGGAATCCACGCTCATGCGGGCTATTGTTCTGGCCGTGTTTCTGATGTGCCTAACGTGCACGCCCGCATTACTGGCCAATGAGGCATCCGACCGAACCGTCATCGAGGCTATTGATACCGCCTATAAAGCGAACAGGGGCGCCCTGAACAGCCATGGCTCACTCCGGTTCGCCTACTATGACGGCATGGTCGAGGACATCCGCGATGTCACGGAACAAAATCTTGCTTCCAAGCCCAGAAAGCGACTTTCCGAGGGACATGGACGATACCTCTTCTCTGGCAAGAAACGGCTCTATGACCACAGCTACTCCGCTGAAGAGTATAAAAACAACAGCACGAAGAACTCACGGGTGATTTTTGGTTATCGTTGGTTCACCGATGGGATACTGGTCCTGATCGATGATCTAGGGCTCTCCAGCGATCGTCAGCAAATGAAACACGGGGGCTCAATTCGCTCAACCATCAACCGAATGTGGATTGATGGATACATGGAAACCCCTTTGAATCCAGGGCAAAACAGGGTATCCAGTCCATTCGATTTCGAAAGAGTCTTGAAGGAGTACCTGACAAACGATTCCAAGTGGATGCTGCTGGAACTTGATCAGAACGCCATGCTCGACGCGACTCAGGTGACCAAATTGGTGCTTACCTCCATGGAAGATAGCATCATCTGGCGCTGCTGGATCGACCGGGCCCGAGGCGCGATTCCGTTGCGGATTTATGTCACGGGAAAAGAGCAAGAGCTTGAATGGGCTGAAGAAAATCAGGACGTTCGGAGTCTTGGCAACGGCGCCTGGTTGCCTTACAAGTGGCTGCATTTCCTCTGGAATGACCCAGGTTCAGATCATGATCTGCGCCCCAAGGGGATTCGCTTCTGGGAAGGGGAAGTGGAGAGCGCGAACCTGGATATCCAACCCGACGATTCCGAGTTCTTTTTGGATTTCCCCGAAGCGATCGCGATCCAGAACACGGACGGCGGACCAACTTACCCCGCCAGCACTCACTGGGATCTGAAATCGATTTCCCCAGAGGCCACCGCCACCGCGCTGAGCCTGCCGTTCAATCAACACCAGAGTCAAGTGCCACCGGCCCGCTGGTTTCCCTGGCTCCCCCAGCGCGAGTGGTGGCAAAACGGCCTGCTTTTGCTCGCCATCGTCCTGTTCGGACTTTACGCCTTGTACGACGTTATTCGTCGCACAGGGCGAACGGGGCCAGATCGTGACTCGTCAGCCAAGCACTGAACACGACTCTCAGCTAAACCAGACAAGGACGAAAGCTGAACGCTGACGATGGATCTGATCTGGAGAGAACAGATGCCTTGGCAAGTTCTTATTATTTGCATCCAAGGTCCTGAAACTGCGGTCACCTCAAAAAAAAAGCGGTAACTTTTGGTCAACACCTTATCCATACGCCCAGCCAGACTTTGTTCTGACGGAGGTAATGGCAGCTCCCATTATTGGCCTGCGAATTGCTTTGCTCCCAGTCTGGCAACATCGTTGCCAGTCCGGTCCCAATGGCAACGAGCGGAGGCCGAAGCGTATGAAAACTATGATCAAGTCGCTCGCGCGAATGGCCGGCTATGAAATCGCCCGAGCGAGAAAGGCCGGTGACCAATACCTGAGTCTGGGTCAGCGGTTTCCACACGATTTTACCGAGGCGGAGATCGAACTCATTCTCCGGGCAAAACCGTTCACGATGACCTCTCCTGAACGGGTCGTTACCCTGATCCACGCAATCGAGTATATTGCCTCCCGGGAAATCGCCGGCGACATCGTTGAGTGCGGAGTTTGGCGCGGCGGTAGCATGATGATTGCCGCTTGGACCCTTCTGCGACTCAACCGGGGAGATATCCCCTTGAGGCTCTTCGACACGTTCGCCGGAATGAGCCAACCATCCGCGGTCGATGGCGAGGCGGCGAATCAAACATGGAGGGACGGTTGGGCCAAGAACCACAACAACGCCTGTTTTGCCACTCTTGAAGAGGTCAGGGCAAACCTATTCAGCACAGGTTACGAACCGGACCGGATCTCATTCGTTCAAGGTGACGTCTTGGAAACCATCCCGCAATTCGCACCAGAAAGGATCGCGCTGCTGAGGCTAGACACAGACTGGTACGAATCGACCAAGCACGAACTGTGGCACCTCTATCCCAGGATCGTACCAGGCGGGGTGTTGCTTATCGATGATTATGGCCACTGGCAAGGATGTCGCAAAGCCGTTGATGAGTACTTCAATACCCAGAAAATTCAGGTGCTACTGAATCGGATCGACGTGACCGGCCGGATAGCCGTCAAACACTGATTCAAAGGACAAGACATTGAGAATTGCCAGCCTCTAGCAAGATTACTAGGCAATACCGCAGGCCCCAACCATCAGGCTACCTCAGAGCACACACTCATAGCATTCAGCATCCAAGCACGTCTTTATCTGGGTGTAGAGCCCTGAATCTCGGCTTCCATTCTTTAAACAACCCCTGCCGAGTTATGCGTCAGGGCTGGTGGGTTCAGGTGATTCGGCGACCCGAGTTCTAACGACTGACAAATCTTTCACCACTCCCCACAAAACGCCACGGCCCCGCGTTTGCAGGGCCGTGGAGAATGTAACAGGTTTGAACAACAGGCAGGCTCAACCGACCGCACAGACTCAGGGCGTATTGGCCTGCAGACTGGCGTCCAGGACCTTGGAGATCTTGTCGCGGCTCTCTTCAAGATGAGCGCGGGTGGTGTCGTCAATCTGGATTGCACCGTCCTTCAGCTTGGCGTCAATCCGCTGCTGAAGCTGCTTGAGGTGCATCCTGGCCAGCGATCGGGCGTCTGGCGGAACGCTCGAACCGCCGTCAAAGGCAATGAACAGCAACGCTTCGGCCGCGCTTGAGCCACGCTCGCCCAGCACCATATTGGAGAGCCGCTTCAAATACTCGCGCTGAAGGTTCCGGCGCGAGGTGGAAATGACCAGGTTCTTCACAGGGGCGTCGGCGGCCGGTCCCTGAAGCTCAGACCAGAGTCCGTCGCTCAAGGTCCTGAAGATCTCGGCCACCTTCAGCGGGTTGGTTGCGGGATCGGCCTGAACTTCCTGGTTCTGGACTCTGGCCAGCGTTTCACCCGCCAGGCACTGCCCCAGCGCAATCCGCTGAATTGACAGCACGCGGTCAAAGATCGGCAGGTCGACACTGCCCATCGAGTTATTGCCCCAGTGGTTCCAGCGCTCCACGCCCAGACGCCGCAACGTCTGGGGCGAGAACGGAAACGCCTTGTCGGCAAAGATATCGGAAATCAGCAGATTCAATGCCTCGCGCTGCTTATCGCCGGACACCGGAACCACCGGATCCTTGGCGTCTTTATCTCCTTTGTGGTGCCGCACCACATACTGGCCACCAATATGCTGGCTGATCAGGAACGCGGCATTGCCCCACTGACCAAGCAGTGTGGCAAACGCACGCCGGTTTTTGGCCCAAGACTCACCATCCTTCACCGCCCTGGTATCAATGTCCTTCAGGAGTTCGGTTGCCAAGGCCATACGATCCTTGGCGAACCGGGTGGGGTCGGAACCCAGGTCGTAACGGTTCACCGAGGGATCGCTGTTGATGGCGGCATCCTCGTCGGTGGCAAACATCAGGTCGGCCTCGGGAGCACGGGCGGCAATCTTGGTGAGCTCCGCCTCTTCATTGCCGTCGATCGGCTTGTAGGCGTACTCAATGGCCCAGTAATCATAAGGGCCCAGGGTGATGCTGAAGAAGTCGCCCTGCTTCTGCCCCTTGGGAGCCAGATTCACGGGCATGTAGTCCATCACGCTGGCAATCATCCCCTTGGTGTGGGTGATGGCCGTGTCATTCAACTGGTCGGCGGTCAGCATGGTGCTGGCCTTGAAGTTGTGCCGCAGGCCCAGCGAGTGGCCAACCTCATGCATTGTCACATGCTTGATTCCCTGACCGATCAGTTCATCGGGCATCTTGGCCTCGGCCGGTGCGTCGGCCTTTGGCCCCTCTGGTAGATTCTCAGCCAGCGCCAGTGAGGCCAACCCCATCTCCATTTGCATGTTTGAAGACAGGAGGCAAAGGCCGTCATTCGACTGGCCACTGCGGCTAGCCAGCCGAGCCTGGATGGGGGTCCATTCTTCGGGGATCACCGTCAGCCGCCGGGTACCGCCAGACGCTTGATGTTCAAGGACCGACATGCCAGGCAGGCCGAACCCCTGCTTGGCGGCCAAAATCGGGCTGATGATCTCACCACGCGCTATGGCCTCAAGCATTGGCGGCTCGCCTGCGTGGTCGGCCATGGCCGTGCCGGTAGGCACGCCGGTCAGCAGGGCATAGCTGTCTTTCCAGTTCTTGATCCAGGACGCATCAAAGATTACGTCGCCATCAAAAATCTCACCCGTAAGCGGGTTGGCCCGAAAGCAAGATCGGGCGTAGGTCTGGTTGGTGGTGATCCAGCGGAACGTGCTGTAATTGGCGTCTTCCGGGTCAAATTCCTCGCCAGGCTGCTGCCAGCGCACGGCGATGACATCTCGAATCCCGATCTTTTCAAACGCTTTGTTCCACTCGCGAATTCCCTCTTCCACAAACGGCCGATACTCGTACGGCACGTTGTCTTCCACGTAGAAGATGATCTGCTTCTTGGGGGCCGAAAGCTTGCTACGCGGGTCGGCCTTCTCAAGCCGCCAGCGATTGACCATCCGGACAAAGCTGGTTTCGGAATCACTCTTACCAAAGTCTTTGATAGCGCTCAGGAAGTGGCCCACCCGGTCATCGGCCGGGCGGGTGCGGTACCCGCTCTCGGGGAGCTTCATCAGGCTGTAATGGATCACCAGTGTCACACCGCGGGCATCGGCAACGCCGTCATCGCCCGAGGGGCCGCCCCGACCGCCACCAGCATAGGTCGCTTCCACCTCAAGCTCAAGGTTGTTGGGAAACGCCTTGACCTTGCTCCAGCTCGACCGGTTGCGATCAAACATCCCCAGCCCAAGCTGAGCGAAGTCGGTGAAGAAGATATCGTTGAAGTCGATCAGGGTTCCACCCGTCGATGGGTTCACCGACACAATGGGCAACGCCATCAAAATGCTATCGGTGTAGTTCTGCTTCACGGCCTTGTCGAGGGGGGTACCAGGCGTGGCCCGATAATGGATATTCCGCCTGATCAACTGAACCCGGTCACCGTTCTTGCGGAACACCAGAACCAGTTCGTCACCAATTGCGCTTAACGGAATGCCGGCCGAAGCCAGACCGCGAGCAATGGTGGCCGGCACCATGAACGGCTGGTCAAACTGGCTAGAACGGATCTCGGCGTAAAGGTGATCATCCTTCCGATAAAGGTTGAACAGACCTTCAAACTTGTCTGCCCCCTGGGTGACGTATACAAACGGACGGTACTTGCTGGCTGGGCTCCCCGGCAATCCACCATTCGTGCGACCAGGACCGGCCGGAGAATCGACATCAATGGCCCGAGGCTCAGCGCTGGTTTCTGGCCTGGAAGCCGGCGAGACCGAATCAGGCTTCGTTGGCTCTTGCGCAAAAAGCAAAGGCGGGGCCAGAAGCAGGACCCCCAATAAGGCATGAATGCCACCAGGTCTCATCAAAAACTCTCCAGGGGCGGGCTCAAGAGGTGGGGTCGAGTGCGGATCGATGGGTCGAGACGTTCAGGGCCGGCAGTCAAACCATCTTGCGAGGCAGGGCAAGTCATTGTCCTCACAATTCTCTTCATAATGCTCAAGAAGTGCGAAGACATGCAAGATGAGCCGACTCTACCGAAAAGATTCCTCCCGGTTCCAAACAATGGAATCAGCTTTCGCGATTCTGCAGCCTTTGCCGGTTCGCCCGGATTGGAGGCCGGTCGCGGCTCAACACTTCAGCCTGGAATTGAGTCCCAGCCCGATCCTGCTCAGGCGTGTTCCGGTAACGTTTCAAACCACCGGAAGGTTCGCGCAATTCCTTCCTGATAGGTACAGGAAGGGGTCCAGCCCAGTTCCGTCCGCGCCTTGGCCGTGGAGTAAGAGAGGTTCCGACCCATGAGCCAGGTGGCATACCGCGTGATCAGCGGTGGGGTCTGGCTGCGCCAGAGCCGGGCCCAGGCCTCAAACCCTAGCGAGGCCGCGAACACCAACCGGTAATTCAGGTGGCGGGTCACGGGTGGAGTTCCGGCCACTTTGGCCCAAAGGTCAAAAAAGTCTCGCTGGTTGATCGGCCCCTGGTCGGTAACATTGTACGCCTGCCCCTCAGCCGCCCCTTGATTGGCGGCCAGAATGGCCGCCTCGGCCACGCAGCCCGCGTAAACCGCGCTCAGCGGGTTATCTCCCGGCCCCATCAAAGACACAATCCCCGAACGCAACCGGCGTACGATCCGAGCGGTGGTGGTCCGATCTCGCTCCCCATAAAGCCAGCTCGGGCGGATAATCGTCAGCCTTAACCCGTCTGGCACCAACCCCCAAAGAATCTTCTCGCACTCCACTTTGCTGCGGGTGTAGTAGTCCCACACCGGCCAGAGGTGCTGTCCAAGCGGGTTTGTCTCGTCGATCGGCGGCCCTCCTTCATGCGGATGGCCGTACGCGCTGGTGGAGCTAACGTGCACAAACCGGCGCACCCCCTCATCGCGCGCAGCTCGCGCTAACACCCCGGTGGCCACCAGGCAATCCCGCTCGAATTCCGGCCACCAGCCCCAGTCGCCCACCTTGGCCGCCGCGTGATAGACACAGTCTACCCCTTGAAGCGCCTGCCGACAGGACTCCGGACTGGTCAGGTCGCCAACCACACATTCCACACCCAACCCACGCAAAAAATCGGTCTGACTGGTTGGCCGCACCAACGCGCGAACATGAGTTCCGCGCCGGCATAACTGCTCGGCAAGGTGACTCCCCAGCAGCCCGGTGGCACCCGTCACCAGTGAAGTTGTCCGCGGCTCTGTCGTCATCATCCATGGTCCTGTTTGTTCAAGGTTGAGCTACTTTAGCGGCAAAACCAACCAACAGGCAACAAGACAGGACGAATAGGCAACCTGGGAAGCGTGAAAAAACATTGAAAAGAAATTGGTCGGGAAGGAGAGCGTACCGGCTGTCCTGTTCCCTTGGAGGAAGGGCTGGAGTCTGCGTAACGGCGGAACCCAGCCTCAAATGCGGCTGAGAATAGCATCCTCCACGTGGCATTGCTTTGTTTGCCGGCCCTTGCGTTCCGAGAACCGACATGGCAGAAGAAACTCTTGATCCCGGTGTGCTCGAGCAAACAAAGAACCAGATCAAAAAACTGGTTGCCGAAATCGCCGAGCTTGCCGAAACCGACATCCAGCCCGGTGAATTCTATGTAGAGTTTCTGAACCGGGTGATTGGAGCCGTGGCCGCCCAGGGGGGTGCCATCTGGTTCTTCGACAATCAGAACCAGGCCAAGCTCCAGCATCAAGTGGAGTACCGGCAGACCGGCCTGCTTGATAACCGCCAGATGATGGGGCCGCACGATGCGCTTCTGTCACTGATGGTGCAGGCGGCTCAACCCCAGCTAATTCCGCCAGGCGCCACGGTGGAGGGAATGCCCAATGCCGGCAACCCCACCAACATGGCCCTGATCCTGGCCCCGATTATTGTTGAGAAGAAGACCATTGGCGTGCTTGAGATCCTGATGGATCCCACTCGTCGCGCAGTTGGTCAAAAAAGCACATTGCGGTTTGTTGGCGATCTTTGCGACCTGGCTTCGCAGTATCTGAAGAACCGCCAGGTTCGTCAGATGCTTTCGCAGCAGAAGCTCTGGAACCAGCTTGAGACGTTTTCTCACAG
Source organism: uncultured Planctomycetales bacterium (assembly GCA_903926465.1). GTDB lineage: Bacteria > Planctomycetota > Planctomycetia > Isosphaerales > Isosphaeraceae > CAIYJE01. The sequence continues at coordinate 148,300 of CAIYJE010000145.1, read as the reverse complement.
CATCCACCAGTCGCTGGACCTCAAGGAAACGGCTTACTCGGTTGCCAATGAGGGCAAGCGTCTGGTGAGCTGTGACCGGCTGAGCGTGGCGATGAAGCTTGCCTCACATGCCAAGATCATGGTGGAAGCCGTGAGTGGCCAAGAGGTTGTGGAGCAGCGATCGAACCTGATCCGGGAAATGACCCAGCTTTGCCGCGTGGTGATTCAGTCGGGCGAAGACCTGGTTTATACGGGCAATACCGAGAGCTATCCCCCCGATATTCGAGATGCGCTGGAAGTGTACGTGGATGAGTCTGGGGCCAAGGCCTTGGCGGTCACACTGCTGCACAAACCAGAGACCGAGCACGACAAAGAGAAGGGGGTTTACGGCTGTTTGCTCGCCGAGCAAATTGGCGATGAGATGGCCCCCACCGACATGCACGCCCGGTGCGAGGTGGTGTCTCGGCATGCTTCTACCGCTCTTTGGAACGCGCAAGAGCATAACAAGATCTTCTTGCTTCCGGTGCTCAAGGCGTTGGGGTCGCCCTGGCGGTTCTTCAGGGGCCGGATGCTGGCCAAGATTGCGGCGGCCCTGGCTTTGATTCTGGGCACAATTTTGGCCCTGACGTTTGTCCCCTGGCGGCTGACGATTGAAGGCCGCGGGTCAATCATGCCCGATAACCGCCGCATGACGTTCGCTCCGCTCAAGGGGATCGTTCGCGAGTTACCGTTTGATCACAACGACTTCGTTCATGGGCCTTCTCGTGACGAACAGGGCAACCTTGTGCCGGGCGATGTGATTGCCCGGATTGAAAGCAAGGATCTGGAGGCCGAGTACCAGAAGCTGCTGGCTGAGAAAGCCGAGGCTTTCACCCAGAAGCAAACGCTTGAGGCCCAAATTGCCAAACCGTCAACGCCACCCGACGAGAAGCCCCGGCTGCTGGGCGAACAGCGGCAGGCTGAGATCAAGTTTGAAGGGGCCAATGAGCAGATCCGTTACGTAACCGAAATGCTCGACATGCTCAACGTGCGGGCTCCGACCAACGGGATTATCACCACCTGGAAGGTTCATGAGAACCTGCTGAACAAGCCGGTCGAAGTTGGCACCGAATTGCTTCAGGTGGCGGATATTGACGGGGAATGGGTTCTTGAAGTGAACGTGGCCGACCATGACATGGGCCCGATTCTGGAGGCCCAGACCAAGCTCCGCAAACTGGTGGCACCGGTCAAAGAATCCAAAACCAAGATTGATGAACTGACACAAAACGGGGTGTCGGCCCGTAACGTCGAGGCGATCGAAGAATCTCTGGATCAACTCGATCAGAATCTACGATCGGCTCAGAAGCAGGGGGCCTCTCAAATGGCCGATATCGACCAGGCGATCAAGTCTCTGACCGAGTACTCCAAGGCGGTGGCGCTGGTGACGGACGGCAATCCGGAGAACGTGACCAAGGCAGCCGAAGCCAAGAAGAACCTGGACCGGGCGATTGAGCAAGCCACAACCTTGTCGGCTTACTTTATCTCGGCCACGGATCCAGAGCACCGTTATCACGGCTACGTCAAACGGATCTCCACCAAGGTTGAAACGGTGGAACAGCAGCACACCAACAAGGTTCTGATTGGCTTCACCAACGAGGTCCGAAGCGACTTCCTGAAGCGAAATCAGTCACTTCGGCCAGGTGCCGAGGTTCGAGCCCGGGTGAACTGCGGTGACACGCGGCTGGCCTACTCACTGTTCCGAGACGTGGTTGCCTTCTACTACGAAAACCTGACCTTTCGCTGGCCGTTCGTCCGCTGATCCCACAACACACGCGTCCATTCCCCTCGCATTCAGTCTTGTCGGAGAGATTTCTCATGAAGTTCCATTCCAAGCTCTGGACGATGGCAGCTGGCTCAATGGCCCTCGTCTCCGCCGTCGCTCTGGCCCAGCAGGAAGATGCCCCGCCGATCCGATCGGCAACCTCCGCCACGGACAAGGCGGTGGTGATTTCTGGCCGGCTGGTGTGGCTGGCCAAATCGGACCTCTCCGCCAAGCATGAGGGGGTTCTAGACTCCCTTGAATTTCGCGAAGGAATGCGGGTCGAGGAAGGCCAAGAGATTGGGAAACTGGACACCAAGCTGGCGGTGCTGACGGTTGCCAAGCAGCAGCAACAGGTGAACCTGAACGATAGCCAGAAGCTCAAGGCCGATGCGCAAAAGCAGCAGGCGCTGGCTGTTTATGCCCGTATGAAACGAGCAAACGACAAGGTTCCCAACGCCCACTCCAAGGAAGAAATTGAGAAGTCTGCGGCCGACCTCAATTATGCAGACGCTCTCGTCGAAGAATCGGTCAGCAAAAAACGCGTGGATGAGGCCGACCTGGAGATTGCCAAAGCTTCACTGGACCACCACAGCATCAAAGCACCCTTCACCGGTGTGATTATTGAACGGCTGAAGAACCCAGGCGAAGCGATTCGGGCCAATGAACCGGTGGTTCGGATGGGCAAAACCGACGCCTTCCAGTTCGTCGGCTGGATGCCACTTGAGTACGTGGAAAACGTACGAGTGGGTGACGTTGTTCAGTTCCGGCCGGTGATTGATGGTGCCAAGCTGTCGATCGAGAACCAGGTATTTCAGGGTAAGCTGACCGCCATCGGTCCCGAGGTTTCCTCCGTCCAGAAGACCGAGATCCGGGTTTTCGCCGAAGTGATCAACCCACCCCAGCCTGAGCATCCTGAGCGCGAGCTCTTTGAGGGGATTCAGGGCGACCTGTCAATCATGCTGGCCCCAGGCCGAACGGTGTCGATTGACCACCGGACCCAGCGTGTGGAATCGGTCAAACCGGTAGCCTCGGCCGCCACCCGTTCCCGCGGAAACTAATTGACCCAGCAAGTTGTCCCCCTGGCGTTTGGCAAGGGGGCAAAACTTGCACCGTGGCTCTGTTAATCGTCTCTCTCCACGTGTCGATTCCTGTCGGAAGCCACGATTCCTGAGGTCTGCCGATCCCATGAGTTCCGCTCCCACCCTCACTCCCGCACTACCGGCCGGCCAGGCCGCCGAGCATCTGCGGCTCAAGCTGCGCCCCGATCTGGTGGTTCAGCCGCAGTTCTACGAGGGAATGACCCACTATGTGGTGAAGGACCCGATCGGCCTCAAATACTTCCGGTTCAAGGTCGAAGAGTATTTCCTGCTGCAACAGTTCGACGGCAAGAACTCGCTCCAGGAGATCAAGAAGCTCTTCGAACGAAAGTATCGCCCGCAAACGATCACCGTGGAAGACCTGCTGCGGTTTGCCTCGCAGTTGCATGAGGCGAGCCTGGTTCAGCTTGACACCCCCGAGCAAGCCAAGGCTCTGATCACCCGCCGCAGGAAGAATAGCTGGAAGCGAACCTGGCAGTTCCTGGCCAATATCCTGTACATCAAGCTGCCGATCATCGATCCGGAACGGCTGCTGGACTGGATGTATCCGTTCTTCCGGTGGATCTTCACCCGAACGTTCGTGATCCTGAGCTTCATGCTGATGGGGGTGGCCCTGCTGTCAGTGGCCGCCAACTGGAGCACCTTCTCGGCTCAGCTCCCTTCGTTTGAAAGCTTTTTCAACTGGAACAACATCTTCCTCTTCTGGACCAGTCTGGCCGTTGTGAAGATCATTCACGAATTTGGCCACGGACTCACCGCCAAGCACTTTGGCGGTGAGGTGCATGAGATGGGGATGCTGTTCCTGGTCATGACGCCGGCCCTGTACTGCGACGTGACCGATAGTTGGCTCCTACCCAACAAGTGGAAACGGATCTGGATCTCGGGGGCAGGCATCTTCGTAGAATGCTTCCTGGCGGCCGTCTGCACCTTTATCTGGTGGCGGACAGAGCCCGGAGTTTTCAAGAGCCTCATGCTTGCCACCATGTTCATCTGCTCGGTGAACACCATTCTGTTCAACGCCAATCCCTTGCTCAGGTATGACGGCTACTACGTCCTTTCCGACTTGATTGAAATTCCCAACCTGAGGATCAAAAGCACGCAGTTCTTTAACTACCTGATCCAGGACAAGGTTCTGGGGCTGGAAGTTCCGCATCAGTATTTGCCAAGATCAAGACGTTTTCTGTTCGTGACTTACGCCGTTGCGAGTTATCTTTACCGGTGGGTGGTTTCTTTCGGCATTCTGCTGTTCCTCTACCGGTTCCTGAAGCCTCATAAGCTCGGGTCAATCAGCGCCTTGCTGGCCATTGGATCGTTGATCCCGCTGATTGTCATGCCCGCCTATCAGATGCTTAAATTTGTTGGCCAGCCCGGGAGGATGCGCAAAGTGAAGAAGGCCCGCGCGGCCGGGTACCTCGTAGCGTTCCTGGCCCTGATCACGGGAGTCCTCTTGATTCCCACCCCGTTGCAAATTGCCGGCAGCCTGGTGCTGACCTCAGACGAGCGGGCACCTGTCTATGTGCAAATTCCTGGTCGGGTTGAAAAATATTACGTTCACGATGGCGACTACGTGAAGGAAGGCCAGATGCTGGCCGACCTCTCGAACCGCGAAAAACTCCGCGAACGTGACAGGATCCAGACCGAGATCAGCGCCAATCGCGCCAAGTACGATGTGCTCTTCAGCTCTCGTAAACCTGGAGACCGCGATAACGCCAAGATCTTCGCCACTTTGGCCGACGAACTCGAACCCGCGCTTTCAAAACTTACAGAGCAGATCGGTTCGCTCAAACTTCGTGCCCCCCGTGCCGGTATCGTCCAGGGCATTCCTCACCACGAAACCGAAGGGCGCTGGATCAACCCCGTGGAAGGGAAGCCGGTCTGCGAGATCATTGATTCTAGCCACCTCAGAGCCGTGATGGTTCTTGACCAGGCCGATATCGACCTGGTGAACAAAGCCAACTCCCCACGTGCCTGGATCAAGATTTATGGAACCGGCAAGCGGATGTTTGTGAGCCAGGTGACGGAAGTCGCCAGCCGGAACATCGAAGAACTGCCCCCCGAACTTTCCAACGTGATCGGTGGTGAGATTCCGGCAAAGCCGGATCCCAAGACCGGGGTCATGAAGCCGCTCTCTGCCGTTTATGAAGTTGCCATACCCGTGGACAACTCTGATCTACGGCTTCAGCCTGGACTGAGAGGACGCGGCCGGATTGATGCGGGTTATGCAACCTTCGGTTGGTGGCTTTGGAGATCCATGGCCAAAACCTTCAACTTCATGCTTTGATCCGGTTGCCGGGTTTGAGGGCATGACTCAAGCACGGAAACCAGAGCCATGCCAAGGTTGCTCAACCGCACCGGGCTCAACCAAGATCAGCCGATCGAAAAAAGAGGGTAGGTCCGCTCGTTCAAGAGTGGACCTACCCTCTTTCTTTTGGCAACAGGCTGCAACATGCTCCATCCAGGGCCAGACCATGAAACACGGTCATCGTTGCGTGGAATTCACTCAGAGCTGAAAACGCAGTCGAGCCTTGCAAGAAGCCAATCTCGTGCTGAGCCAACCCCACTTCACAACTGCACGCAAATTGCCCTATGCTTCGCAGGGGACTGGCACATTGCGCTTCCCAGACGCGCTAAGATTCTATGACCAGTGGCTAACTGTGACCGACACCGCGAACAACCAGAGACGGCTCAGGCACGCGCCACCAAAGCGAAGCCTGAGCAAACGAACTCTGCCGCCGATGGCGAACCCCCGTGGCAAGCGTTTGACCGAGATACCTTTTGCTGGCCACTTAGCGCACACTGGCACGGCCATCGCCAATTCTGGGAATCACCGCGTCTTGATCTGGGATACCGCCCCTCCAGGAGACTGACCTCATGTGCCTTGCCGTACCCGGACAGCTTCAATCGATTTTTGAGGCCCAGGGAACCCGCATGGGCCGGGTCAACTTCAGCGGGATCATCAAGGAAGTCTGCCTCGCATTCCTGCCCGAGCTCGAAGTGGGTGATTACACCATCGTTCATGTTGGCTTTGCGCTCAGCAAGATCGACGAGGCTTCCGCACTCGAAACACTGCAAACCTTTCGCTCGATGGGTCTGCTGGAAGAGGAACTGGGTGAATCTGACCCTGCGACCTCCGCACCCGCCGATGGAGAGTCTGCTCATGAAGTATCTTGATGAGTTCCGCGACGGCGCACTGGCCCGCTCTCTGGCGCAAGAAATCTACCAGATCACAACTCAGCACTGGGTCATCATGGAGGTCTGCGGCGGCCAGACTCATTCCATCATCCGCAATGGCATCGACCAGCTCTTGCCGCCTCAGATCGAACTGGTTCATGGACCAGGCTGCCCAGTCTGTGTGACACCGCTGGAAGTGATCGACCGGGCGCTTGCTATTGCCGCCACGCCGAGCGTGATCTTCTGCTCGTTTGGAGACATGCTCAGGGTACCGGGGTCTGAAAAAGACCTGTTCCGTATCAAGAGCGAAGGGGCCGACGTCCGCGTGGTTTACTCACCGCTCGACGCGGTGAAGCTCGCTCGCCAGAATCCTGAGCGCCAGGTTGTCTTCTTCGGAATCGGGTTCGAGACCACCGCACCCGCCAACGCCATGGCCGTTAAGCTCGCGCACCGGGAAGAGCTCAAGAACTTCAGCATTCTTGTCTCCCACGTGCTTGTGCCACCAGCCATGCAGGCCATCCTTTCTTCACCCGTGAATCGGGTCCAGGCCTTTCTTGCGGCCGGGCACGTTTGCACGGTGATGGGCACTCAGGAATATCCACCGCTGGCGGAACGGTTCCAGGTCCCGATCGTTGTCACCGGGTTCGAGCCACTCGACGTCCTGGCGGGAATCCGCTGCGCAGTGCTTCAGCTTGAAAAGGGCGAAGCCCGCGTGGAAAACGCCTACGCCCGGGTTGTCTCAGAAAAAGGGAACCTCGAAGCCCAGCGCTTACTGGCTGAAGTGTTCGAAGTGACCGATCGCACCTGGCGCGGCATTGGAACCATTCCCAGCAGTGGCTGGCAACTGACCCCGGCCTACCAGGCGTTCGACGCCGTGCAGCGGTTCAACGTTGGCACCATTCAAACCCATGAGTCTCCGCTCTGCCGCAGCGGTGAAGTGTTGCAAGGGCTAATCAAACCGAACCAGTGTCCAGCCTTTGGAAAGCAATGCACACCCCGCTCCCCACTGGGGGCTACCATGGTGTCTAGCGAAGGGGCCTGCGCAGCCTACTACCTTTACGGTCGCCTGACCGACACTGTTGCTTCCGGAGCCGCCACTCATCATGCCTGATCCCATTGCGCCAGAGGGCTGGTCTTGCCCACTGGCTCTGAGCAATTATCCCACAATTGTCATGGGCCACGGCACGGGCGCCAAACTCTCAAGCGACCTGATCGAGCACCTGTTCGTCCCCGCGTTCCGGAACCCCATTCTGGAAGCGATGGGAGATTCGTCGGTTCTGGATCTCCCGACCGGCCGGCTGGCCTTTACCACCGACGGCCACGTGGTACGGCCCTTGTTCTTTCCCGGCGGCTCGATTGGCGAACTGGCCGTAAATGGTACCGTGAACGACCTAGCCATGGCCGGGGCCCGGCCACTGTATCTGAGCGCAGCGTTCATCCTCGAAGAAGGGTTCCCCATCGACCAGTTGAGCCAAATCGTCACCCTTATGGCCGAGGCCGCCAAGCGGGCAGGCGTGAAGATTGTTGCCGGAGACACCAAGGTGGTGGAACGTGGCCATGGCGACGGCTGCTACATCACCACGGCCGGGATCGGAATCGTGCCAGCCGGCCGCTCCGTTGGCCCAGACCAGGCACAACCCGGCGATGCCGTGATTGTGAGCGGAACCATTGGCGATCATGGCATGGCTGTCATGAGCGTGCGCGAAGGACTGGAATTTGAGACCCAGCTGACGAGCGACACCGCCCCCCTCCACGAACTTGTCGAACGTTTATTTGCGGCCGTGCCGAACGTTCGTGCCTTGCGTGACCCAACCCGAGGGGGCGTGGCCGCCACCCTCAACGAATTTGCTAGCCGCTCCAAGGTCGGTGTTTTGATCGAAGAGACAGCGCTACCTCTGCGGCCCGAGGTCCAAGGAGCCTGCGAGTTGCTTGGGCTAGACCCCCTCATGGTGGCCAACGAAGGGAAGCTGATCGCCGTGGTGCCGGCAGAGTGCGTAGACGCGGCACTCACCCGTTTGCGCAGTCATCCGCTGGGCGAACGAGCCGCACGGATTGGTACCATTGTGGCCGACCACCCCGGCATGGTCGTCATGCAAACCTCGATCGGTGGAAAACGGGTGGTCACGCTGCCGATTGGTGAGCAACTGCCAAGGATCTGCTAGCGCGGTTCACGATGGGATGGGACATAAACACAGTGCCTCTAATGAAGCTGGGGTTCGTTCCAGTATTTCACAACCCCTTGGCGTACAATTCCCGTTGCTCCCGAAGAAAATCTAACCAGGCTTCCATGCCGAGCCCGGTTTTTGCCGAGGTCTCAATAATGCGCAGGCCGGGCCGCACATCAAAAAGGCTGGCTCTTGCGGCCTCACGGTCAAACTCGCAGGCTTCGGCCAGATCAAGCTTGGTAATTACAGACGCATCGGCCGAGTGATAGAGCGACGGATACTTGCGAGGCTTATCTTCGCCTTCGGTCACAGAGAGCAGGGCTACCCGGCACGATTCGCCCAGATCGTAGCTCGACGTGCAGACCAGGTTGCCCACATTTTCAATGAACATATAATCATACGACTTGAGATTCCAGCCATCGAGGTGGCGTTCGACCATATCGGCTTCCAGGTGACAAATCCCGTGCGTCTGGATCTGCCGCACCGGCACCCCACTTCGAGCCAGGCGTCGAGCGTCGTTATCGGTCTCCAGGTCTCCCACTAGCGCGGCCGGTCGGTTACCTGCATCCTTGAGCGCAGTCAGGGTTTTTTCCAGCAGCAAGGTCTTGCCGGTGCCGGGGCTGGAAACCAGGTTTACCACAAACAACCCGGCCGCTTGGAACCGGCCTCGCAGGAGACCGGCAAGCTGGTCGTTCTTTTTGAGCAGGCCCTGCCGCAGCTCGACAATTCTCGGCGTCATGAACTCGTCCCCAACTGGGCATCGGACTCGTCTTGAATCTCAAATGACTCAACCTCGAGTTCCTTCCCTTGCAGAATGTCCGCCGAGGGTGTGTTGCAAATCGGGCACCGGAACAGAACGGCGTCTGGCAACTCAACCGACCGGTCACAGACCTGACACCGGAGAATGACCGGCAGAGTCGTAATCTCCAGAATCGACCCCTCCAGGCGGGTCTCACGCGTAGCAACATCGAAACAGAACGTCAGCGCTTCGGCAACCACCCCCGAAAGAACGCCCACCCGCAAGTTTACTTTCAGAACCCGGCAGTCTGGCGAGTCCACGAGCGCTTCGGTTACCAATTCAACCAGGCCATGGGCAATTGATAGCTCGTGCATGGGATTGGGTTGGGGCCGGCAGTCCGTTCAGCGGGTACTTGATCTCTGGGATTCTAATGACTGAAGCCATAGACCGATCCGCCAGACGATATGAAGCAGCTCGCTGGAAGTCTAGATCTTTCAGGGCCCTGAACAGACCCCGTTCGGCATGGACTCAGTTCTACCGATGCAGGACGAGCGAAACATGCTCACGCCACCCGAGCCTTCTCAACGGCTAACCCTTTCATAGAGTACCGCAAAAGAAATGCAGACAGGTAGCGACCACCAGTGTTTGGAGACCGATTCCACCATGAAAATTCATCTCTGTGGATGACACACTCCAATGAGCGCAAAAACAAACAACCCGGGAAGTTGCCTCCCCGGGTTGCCTGGATCGTTTAGATACCGATGACCGTCTGATTGATCAAACAGTCTTCTTGGCGGCTGAAGCCGTGGTGGTTGACGTACTTCCCCCCAGCGCCTTGGCAAGCGTGGCGACGAATGAATCAACCGTCTGCTGTTGGTAGGTGCTGGTGGTAAAAGTGGCTGCCGAGGAATTCGTCGCGGCGGCCTTGGCCGCAGCGGTCGCCGTGCTCGCCTTTGGCGTCACTGTCACCGCCTTGGCGGTAACCGGGGTTGCCTTGGGTGCCGTAACCGCATGTGCGGCAACCTTCGACCCACCCACACCAAACAAGGTGAAGCCTGGTTTCTGCGAGGCGAGCGGCTGACCTCGGCCCACACCAAACCGGTTCGGTGAGAATCGCTTGTAACGCTTGATCACCGAGGCCGGGATAAACGCATACTTGGGCGAAGTGTACTGCAACGCCACGTAGTTCCGGTTCGTCGAGGGGTCAACCAGGTAACCGTTCGTGGAGGCCCGTTGCCGGTCAATGATCACGAACGAGTCTGGCGATGGTAGCAAGGTCTTTGCCAGTATCTTGAGCTGCGGAATCGAGATCACCCCGTTCAACTGGCCGTTAGCGGCGTAGTCAAACAGGTTGAAGCGACGCTGCAGCACATCGGGCTGATCGGGCGATTCACCGGCGGCGGTCAACTGGAAGCCCGTGTTAGGAATTCGGGAGGTTCCACCCAGAAGACGAGCCATCGCACCGGCTTCCGACATGCCGATAGTTGTGGCCTTATCTTCAAAGGACTGAAGTTCCTGGGCCGTGATCAACCCATTGTGGTTGGTGTCGATCGTATCCAGAACCCCGTTATTGATCAGGTAGTTCAGCGCGATCGTTCCCTCGATGGCGGCCACCGCGTTACTCACGCTAAGGCGAGAGATCGTCGGATAAGGGCCGTTCGCGTTGGGGAAGAGTTGCGGCGAACTGGTGTTGTCCAGAGTGGTGGGTGCGTCTGTGATTGGTACCGCGGTCCACTGCAGGATGGCATTGATACCATCCGGGTTCAGGTAGGCCGAAAGATCACCGATCTGCTTGGCACCAAAGTTGAGCTGGTGAGTACCCATGGGGGTATTCAGGTAGCCGTCAACCGTCACACCGTTGTTGTGAGCCAAGGTGACCCAGTAACTCACCGCCGAGGAAACCAGGTTAAACGCACCGGTAACCATGGCCGAAGAGAGCGAGGTACCACCTTGCTGGAACGTTCCCAGACCGGTTCCGCCCACCGTCATGGTGGTCGACGTGGTTGCCGAGGCAAACGTTGGTACGTTAATGGCTGGTGCCACGAAGTCGGTGGTCATGCTCCGGTTGGCCTCACCCACGATCTTGTCGGAGAAGATCAACTGATCTCCAGCCGTGAAGACGGTGAGGTCGGCACCGATGATTGCACCTGTGGCATCCGTGACCAGCACAGGTCCACGCCAGTTACCCAGCGGTCCCGAGTTAGCATCGGTCGGCGTTGCGGTTGGTCCGGTGCTGAATGGGAACGAGTAGGAACCGGTTACCGAGACCACCGAGTTGATGACGGCTGGAAGCGACATCGACTGACGGATCGGGTCAAGCAGGCCAGCCGCGTTTGGCGAGCCACCAAATTGGCCAGCGTCAAGCTGCCCGGCCGCGGCAACAGCCGTGATCCCAAGATGCCGGAGTTGTGCGAACTTGGCAGCCAAAGAGATCGTGGTCTGGGGGAATGCCTGAGCAGCATTACCTTCAGTTCCAAACGTGACCGCGGTTCCAAACCCGAACGTGGCCGACATCACCCGATCATAGGTATTCGGATAGACCGGATTCTTCACGGTTGGGTGCTTGGCCAGCCAGTCCATGCCATTCCAGATCATATTGGCGGTGGTGCCGCCGGTGATCGGAGCCAAAGAAGACGCATTCGCCGTGAACACGTTCACGGGAAGGAGTGTCGACTGCGGCACCATCTGGGCGACCACACCGGCCGCCTCGGTCCCGTGACCCTGCACCACACCCGCATAGTCTACGTTGCCGCTGCCGTTCATGACCACATTCTTGCCGGGAGCAACTAACCCTCGGAACAAGGGGTTGTTGGCCGAGACACCGGTGTCAACCACAGCAGCGGCCAGGTCTTGCCCTTCGTACGGCACACCAAGAGATCGCAGGTCATTCAGGCCGATGAGCGAACCCGAGGTCGAGCCCGCCAGACTGGTGACCGTCTTGAATTGCCAGATCCCATCCATGTCGGCCACGTAGAGCGTGGTGCCATCGGCTGAGAAGCTGATGCTCAGCGTGGAGTTGATGAAACTGGTGTTATTCTGGCTCGGGTCCACATGGAAGTGGCTGGCGAATGGAGTCACCACCCCATCAGGCCCAACCCGGATCACCCGACCACCTACGAACGCGGTATTCACCGAAGCGGAGTTGATGTTATTCGGAGCCGCCGTGTCGTAGTTCACGCTAAAGCCGCCAGGCCCGCCCACAGGCACCAGCATTGTGGTGGCACCAGCCGTGATCGCCGCCGTCAGACCTGGCGACAGGTCTGTCACAAATAAGCTACCGGCATAGGTCGGCGGAATGGGCGTAACGGTCGCGGCGGCACCGTTCGTCCCAGCCGTCACCGTGGCCCCGTACGAGAAGTAGTTGTAATAGTCAAAGGCTATATCCTGGAACCGCCTGAACGGTGTAGGAATGTACGATGCCTGGTCGGCCGATGTAATTGTGACCGGAGGGTTGGTCAGGTAATACGTGGGATTACCGGCCAAACCTGAAGTCACCTGGCGAAGTTGTCCCGCAGAGATCGGGGTAAGGCCACCACCAATCAGCAGTTCACCCGTCAGACCTTGAATCCCGCTCAGGCCCGGTGAAGCCGCCGAACCTGGACTTGCTGGAACTCCAAAATCTGTGAATGCCGAGTAAGCCGGAGACGCATAAACCGTATTAGCCGAGGTGATTGCCACCTGTGGGCCCAGGTTCATGCCGGTCGCAAAAATCCCCTTGGCTGAATCCGCATTGGTAATCGGCTGACCTGGCACAAACTGGTTGGCATTGAAGAACAGCACGGGAACCGTGGACCCAACATTGGCTGGGTTGGTCGTGCCTGCGCCGTTGCCCACCAGCATCCCGCCCAGAAAGCCCTGCTGCTCTGGCGGTGGGATGTAAATGGCGCTCGGTTGAATGTTCGGATATCCGGTTGTTGCGTTGCTTGGAAACTGCATGAACAGTCCCATGAACGAGCCATCGGGCCCAATCCGATAAACCGCATTCTTCGAGGCATCCTGGCTATCCAGCGATGTCACGAACATCGAGGGCTTGCCGTCAAACAACCCCGTAGAGTCAAACGCAATCTTGTACCAGTTGACCAGGCCCGTGGATGGCAGTGCCGAATTGTTCCCGGGAGTGGTTCCCGCAACCTTGTCAATCTGCGGCAGCACCGTGTTCAGGTCAAAGAACACACTGGACTTACCGGTTGCAGGGTCAACCCGATAGATCACCCCAGGACGGTTGATTGGCGCATTCAGACCAGCGGCCCGGAAGTTCGCATCGGCGTTATCACCCGCACCTCGGGAAATCGCATAAACGCCCTTACCAAAATCGCCACCAGGCCCGGCGGCAATCTGCACCATGTCTCCGCCGAACGCATTTACAGACGTCAGTTCGGCGACCGAGGTGAACCCCGCGGCACTATTGGCTGAGGGAGTGGTGCTCAGCGTGATGGTTCCGCTGATGGTCGTGGTGGTTGTCGTGGTGGTTGTCGTGACAACCTTGACTACCGGCGTTGGCGTGTTGATGTCCACGATAGGGGCGGGCAGTTTGCGATCTTCGAGTTGCGTGGCCTCGAGGTAGACCGAGCGGGTCTTCCGCCGCGATGAGCGCTGCTCCTTCGACCGGAAGGGAAGAGACATTCCTTCATCTCCTTGGGCGGGACTCGTTCGTCCTGAATATCTAAGGCATTGCCCGCGAGTTCGATGACCTGCGGGTCATGACCTGAACACCAGTCCAACACGAGAGCCTCCTAGCTCACGTCCCGCACTCGATGCTCAGGATCTTCTCACTGAGAATCGGCCGAATCGATCCAGGAAGATCAACCAAACCGGAGATGAAAAGAATTCTCGCTCCTGGCAGAAGTCTGCTGGGGTGTCTCAAAACACCAGGGGCCATGCAGAATTGACGTGTCTGCATGGCCCCTGGGATATTCGATTAAGACGTCCAAAACCGGCTCAAACTTGTTCAGTCCTGAACAATCGAGCCTGGGCGAGGGACCTGAGTCTGCTGGAAGGAACCGGCTCTGCGTCGAACATCGAGTTCGATCGAACCGAAGGTTCCTTCGTGCCGCTGAATCGTCATTCCGAGCGCAGTGAGAAGCCGCTTGGCAGTGTAGAAATTCATGACAAGCCGCTGATTTGCCTTCACGTCTTGGCGGCCAACGGCAAACGGCTGGGGGTTCAAGCCAAAGTCCAGAATGACTTCTTCTGGCGTGGCGGTCACGCGGCAGAAATTGGAGTAGGAAGGTACGGTTGAGGAATCATCAACAACGACCTCGGTCTGAACCTGCTGGCCCGAACCTTCATCAACGCTCATGTTGCAACTCCCGATGTCAATCTAGCCGATTTCTATAACATGCCAGGTCTACTTTGTCCCAGCCTACTTATTCTATTATCTCAAAAGGCCAACCCCACCTCAAGAAGCCTTCATGGTCATGAAGAGTGCTGGCCACAAATCGTTTCCTAAGTGAGCCAGAGGAGACTCAAGCATAACCCGGAATCGACCCATTTCAAGCCGCCAGAACGCGGAGCGCGGGTCGGCCCTGGACCAGTCGATCGAGTTCAGCAGCCGTCCTAGCGGACGCACCATGTTGAGCAAGCACAAAGTTCCGTCCTGAACTTCCACGCAGGCTGGCCGTCTCTGGATCATGCAACGCATCCAGAATTTGCGCCGTCAGATCAGCAACCGATTGAACTCGTATGGCACCCTCGCACCCCAGAAGCCCTTCCACGGCATCCCTGAAATTCTGAGTGTAGGGACCAAAAAATACGGTTGCTCCATACGCGGCGGGCTCCATCATGTTTTGGCCCCCACGCCCAGGAAACAAGCTACCCCCCACAAACGCCAGATCGGCCAAACCCCAGACGGCAGACAGTTCGCCAATCGTATCGACCAGTACCACGGGAGTGGCAGCGGCTCCCACCGAACTCTTGAGCTGGCTGCGTCGCGAGAAAGATTCCCCGGTGCGCTGGAGCCAGGTAGCCACAGCTTCAAACCGCTCGGGATGGCGGGGCACCAGGATCAGGCGCAAGCGAGGGAACTCACGGCGGGCCGCGTGAAAAGCTTCGAGAGCGGCGGACTCCTCGCCTTCCATCGTACTTCCCGCCACAAAGATCAGATCACTCGCAGATAACCCCAGGCTGCGTCGAAGAGCCAAGGTCCGGGGATTGGCCCGATCTGCCTCCAGACCGTCGTACTTCACGGAACCCGTCATTCGAACGCGTTCAGTCGGTACACCCAGATCTTCAAATCGACGGCCGTAATCCTCGGTTTGCACAGCCACCAAGTCCAGTGAATTGAGCGTTCCAGCCAGGCCCCAGCGCAGCAGGCGATAACCCCGATGGCTCCGCTCGCTCAATCGCCCATTGACCACCGCTACCTTGGCGCCGGTTCTCTTCACCTCATGAATCAGGTTGGGCCACAATTCCAGCTCAACCAGCGCCAGGATACTCGGACGGATTCGATCCACGGCACGCCTGACCGACCATGAAAAGTCCAGCGGCGCATAGAAAGTTACCAGATCCGGATAATCCGCGCGGGCCACAGCCAGACCGGTCGTGGTCGTGGTCGAAATCACGATCTCCCATTCTGGCCGTCGTCGAGATACGTCCAGGATCAACGGCTTCAGCAGCTTGACCTCGCCCACACTCACGGCATGAAACCAAACACACGGACGATCGCCCATCCGGCGGGGAACTCGCCCAGAGAACTTGGCCGCCCATCCCTCCCGGTACTTACCCTGTCGAAACGCCCGGTACAACAAAACCGGTGAGCAGACGAGGACCGCGAGCAGATATATAGCATCCAGGAGCAACGGCATGGGGGCTTCCTTTCCCAACTCTCTGGCTCCTCGGCAAGCCGAGAACGCCGGCGGCCCATCCTGGCACTCCAGCCAGCACAACCGCTCTTTCTCTTACAAAAGCAATAACAGCAAGAATCGTGCCAATCCAGACTTCCTACCCCGTTGATCGTTTCAAGGCCGTGGTCCGCAGCCAGACCCACCACGCAGCCCAGCATCCAGATCGTTCGCTCTTACCTACAACTGCAAGGGGCAATCCCCAAAACGAGGCACCGCTCGGGCCCACAAATGCCCCGAAAAAGCCACAAGTCCTTGAGAAATAGAACATTGCATCTTCACCTTGCGGGTCGCCTGATGCAATTTCGATCCCGTGAAAACCAACATTCCAGGAAAAAGCCACCGCAATCACCGGTTCAGGGTGACTCGATGGCTTGGATCTGGTTCGCAACAGTGCAGGAAATTTGATCAACCCCGCCGGCCACCGGTCCATGAAAATTGTCAATATTCCATGAACCGAGCCCCGGCGTGTGTAGTTGTTTCAAAAGATGTCTTCGCCGCCACCCATCTTTCGCATGCAACAAACCTTATGCTTACGTCCGGAACCGCACGGACAGGGATCGTTCCGGCCGACCTTCCGGCCAAGATTTCGGACCGGCTCAACCTTCTTTTCTTCACCCTGATTGGCAGAGATGGCCGCCTCTTGCTGGGCACGAATATTGCCGCCAACCGCCGCACCCGCCGACGCATCCACCGATTGAGTCACCGGTGACTCATGAATGGTCTTGGCTCGATCCAGTTGCCAGCGTGAGCCCAGATAATTCAGGAAATCAGGATCAAGCTGCTCCATGCGGAATACCAGGTCGGTGACCTTGTCACCAAGCCCGCCCCACATCTCTTCAAAAATCTTCATTCCTTCACGTTTGAATTCGACTTTGGGATCAACCTGAGCGTACCCTCGAAGCCCCACGGAACTCCGCAGGTGATCCATAGTGCGAAGGTGTTCCATCCAGCTTGAATCCAGGATGTTGAGAAGCACCACCTTCTCCATCTCACGCATCTCGGGCCGGTACTGGCTATCCAGTTGCTCGGCCAGTTGATTGCGTGCCTCGTCTCGTCCAATCTGGCGGAGCGCCTCGGCATCCAGTTGCGTTCCAAGCGTGGAATTCGCCCAGGAGGAGAGTGCGGAAAGCCCAGCACTATCCGGTGGCTGAGGAATTCGGTTGCGAGGATTCCGTGCCTTGAGGTCAACCTCTGGACCATACGCGGCCGTGAGACGCGTGTTGAGCTCATCCCAAAGTTTGGCACCCTGATATTTCTCGATCGCCAGATCCTTGAGCATCCGTTCGATCTCGGGCCGGAACCGGTTGTGAAGTTCCGCGGGATCAACCACCGCTCCGTAGCGATGGCCAAACCAGTGTGCCAGGGCATCACGATCGTGAACCGGGGGTACATTCGGCGCCGGGGCTCGATCGCCCAGGAACCGATTCATGGCCACCTGAACTGGGAACTCGGCTTCTTTTTTGGCGTAAAGCGCACGCACCTCAGTCTTCAGCCTATCAAAGATCTGAGTCCGAGACAGCTTGGACCACTCTTCCGGATCAACCACCACGCCGAACTTGGCATGCACCCAGCCAGCTAGTGACCGTCGGCCCCAGTCTTCGTTCAGATACTCAGAAAGCGGGCCAAGATCCACATTCTGGATTGTGCCAGTCGCGTGCTCGACCAGCGAATCCTGAAGCCCTCGACGATCCAGCTCCTGTTCGTTGCCGGTTCCGCTCAGAAACTTCTTCAGGTCTCGGTCTTTGAGGTTGAGCCCAAACCGCACATTCGCCCAGTTACACAGGGCAATCCAGTTCCACTCGCTCGGTTCCGCGTCTGATGGCAGATTTTCTTCGATATTCTCGCCGACCAGATCGGCAATCTGCTCTTCAGCGTCCCGGCGAGCAATGCTCTGGGCATACTCGAAGTTTGCCCCCTTGTACCCTTTACCCTTGAGCTCCACGCCCAAGCGCGAGCCCGCTTCAGCCGCAAAGGTGGATGCTGGATAATCATCGGCCAGGTATTCGTCGCAGGCACGCTCAACCTGACCCTCCACCATTTTCAGGATTGCATCCTTGGTGGGTAGGCCGTCTAGCAACTGCTGGCGGAATGAGTAAACCCGCTTCCGCTGCTCGTCCATGACCTCGTCATATTCAAGCAAGTTTTTCCGGATATCAAAGTTACGCTCTTCGACCTTCTTCTGAGCCCCTTCGATCCGACGGCTTACCATCGAACTCTCGATGGCCTCATCTTCCTTCATGCCCAGCCGCTGAAGAACGCCGGCAACCCAGTCGCCGGCAAACTTGCGCATCAGGTCGTCTTCCAGCGACAGGAAGAACCGGGAACTTCCGGTATCACCCTGACGCCCCGCGCGACCTCGTAACTGATTGTCGATGCGGCGAGACTCATGACGCTCGGTTCCGATGATGTGCAGGCCGCCCAGTTCAGCGACTTCACGCCCTTCGGCCCGCATCTGCGGATCATACTTTTCCACGGCCGATCGCCAGACCTGCGGAGGCACTTCCAGACGGGTCGGGTACCGGGGATGCCCATCCTCGTCCAGCTCACGTTTCAGGTCGTCCCAGGCCATAAACTCTGGATTTCCACCCAGAATGATGTCGGTACCACGGCCTGCCATATTGGTGGCAATGGTCACCATTCCCTTGCGGCCCGCTTGGGCCACAATTTCAGCTTCACGTTCATGCTGCTTGGCGTTCAGAACCTGGTGCGCAATTCCAAACTTTTCAAGCACGTCCGAGAGATATTCCGACCGCTCAATGGAGGTGGTACCCACCAAAATCGGCCGGCCCGTGGCGTGAACCTCGCGGATCTCGTCAATCAGCGCCTTGAATTTCTGGGACTCGCCAATGTAAATCACGTCCGGGTAATTCACCCGAGAAAGTGACTTGTTCGTGGGAATCGCAACCACATCCAGGCCGTAGACCTTCCAGAACTCGTTGGCCTCGGTCATGGCGGTACCGGTCATGCCCGAAAGCTTGCCGTACAGCTTGAAGAAGTTTTGCAGGGTGATCGTGGCAAGAGTTTGGTTCTCTTCCTTGATCTTGACCCGTTCTTTGGCCTCCACAGCCTGGTGCAAGCCATCTGACCATTGCCGACCCACCATCAAACGGCCGGTGAACTCATCAACGATGATGATCTCACCCTTCTCGTTGACAATGTACTCACGATCTCGCTTGTAGAGATGGTGAGCCTTCAGCGAGTTATCGATAAGGTGAGGCCATTCCATGTTCCCGGGGGTGTAAAAGCTTTCAACCCCCACCAACCGCTCGGCCTCACGAACGCCATCCTCGGTCAGGTGCGCGGTCCGCTCTTTTTCCTTGACTTCAAAATGCACGCCGGGGTGTAAGCCGCGTGCCACGCGATCGGCCTCGGCGTACTTCTTGACGTCGTCAAACGCCGGGCCCGAGATGATCAGAGGAGTACGCGCCTCGTCGATCAGAATACTGTCAACCTCGTCGATAACCGCGTAGTTCAACAACCCCTGACACTGAAGCTCACGCGTGGGCTTCATGTTGTCTCGCAGGTAGTCGAACCCAAATTCATTGTTCGTGCCGTAGGTCAGGTTGCACTCATAAACCGCTTTCCGCTCCCGGGAGTCCATCTCAGATTGAATGGCACCCACCGAGACCCCAAGCCCGTTATACAGGGGGCTCATCCACTCGGCATCGCGACGGGCCAAGTAATCATTCACGGTGATCACGTGAACACCCTTGGCCTCAATCGCGTTCAGGTACCCGGCAAGGGTCGCAACCAGCGTTTTCCCTTCACCGGTGACCATCTCGGCAATCTTCCCCTCATGGAGAATCATGCCGCCCAGCAGCTGAACATCATAATGCCGCATCTTCAAGTAACGGCGGCCGGCCTCGCGGCATGCGGCAAAAGCCTCGACCAGCAGGTCGTCCAGGCTTTCCCCTTTGCTCAACCGAGCGCGAAACTCAAGGGTTTTGGCCTGAAGCTGGTCGTCGGTCAAAGCTGAGAACGATGGCTCTAGCGCATTGATTGCGGCCACGCGTGGGCGTAACCGGCGAATCTGCCGTTCGTTGGCGTTCCCAAAAACCCGCACCAACCCTCCCGACACTGCCTCGGAAAGGCTGCCCAGTCCAGTCGTTGTGCGATCCCAAAGGCCGGTCAGCATATCCTGCATGGCTGTCCTTCGCCCCGTCGTCCCCGGGGACCAAGCTCCGATGTAAGTTTCAGCATCATGTTCATTTATAGCAATTGTCGGAGGTCGGTCAATCCGAGCCGGCCTGCGCCCAAACCAACCCCTCCACCAGGGAATTGGACAGATTCACAGCCGATTCTCGTTTAACCTCACAGGATAAAGCACTCCCACTCGCCAAAAAAACGTCCACATCTTCCCCCTTGGCGTTTAATATTGGTGGCCCGGTATCATGGTGAACTCATCCCAAGGCAACGATGCCCTGTTGCCTACGCTTCTCATGGAGTTCAGGCCCTTGTTCGAAGGCTCTCTGACAGGCCAACGAAAACTTGTGTTTCTGGGAACCGGCACCTCTTCCGGGGTTCCCATGCTAGGCTGCAACTGCGAGGTTTGCTGTTCCACCGACCCCAAGAATCAGCGCACCAGACCCAGCGTCCTGCTCAGATTTCCTGACGGAGATCTGCTCATCGACACCACCCCCGAGATGCGGCTCCAACTTCTCAGAGAACGTGTTGGCTTCGTCCAGGCCATCGCCTATACCCATTCCCACGTGGATCATCTCTACGGCCTCGACGATGCTCGACCGTTCCCAAAACTGCTCGGCAAACCGGTTCCTGTCTATTGCGAAGAAGCCGTCGAAACCGATATCCGGCGCGTTTTCTCCTACGCCTTCCAGGAGTCGTCGCACAGATTTCCTCCAGGCGGTCTGCCTCAACTTGAGTTCTACCGGATTGGACCCGGTCAGACCTTCTCACTTCTGGGGCAAACCATCCTCCCGATCCGGCTCGAACACGGGCGATTTCAGGTGCTTGGATTCCGCGTTGGAAACCTTGCGTACTGTACAGATGTATCAAAAATTCCAGACGAGAGCTGGCCGCTTTTGGAAGGCTTGAAAGTACTGGTGCTGGATGCATTGAGGCATGAACCCCATCCCACCCATTTCAATCTTGAGCAAGCGCTTGAGGTGGTGAAGCGACTCAGGCCAGAACGAACCTACTTTACCCACCTCTCTCACCAATTCGATCACAACGTTACCGAGAGCGTCTTGCCCCCGGGAGTACGATTGGCCTACGATGGTTTAACACTGGAGTTTTAGGCTCTTCTTTGCCTTCAAAGCTGAATGTTGGAGTCTGCCTGGAATGCCGCCCGCCCCGGATCTTGTTGAACGACTCGAGCGTCATGGGCAGACCGAATTGCTCGACCACTGGGATAAACTCGATCTCGCCACACAACGCAGTTTTGAAGCGGAATTGCGAGCCATTGATTTCCATCTCGTGGATCAGCTCAAAGAAACGCTGGTCTTTGCGGATCCGGCCATAGATTCGATTGACTCGGTCCGACCGGTCGAGGTGAGCCGCCTTCCCAGGACCGATCGCGAGCGGGTGGCCCACCGGCTTGCCAGCGAAGTGGGAGAAGCAATTCTGGCCGAAGGCCAAGCCGCCGTGGTCATGGTGGCAGGCGGGCAGGGCACACGTCTGGGTTTCAACGGCCCCAAGGGAACCTATCCCATTGGCCCGGTCTCCGCTTCAAGCCTGTTCCAGATCCATGCAGAGAAAGTGCTGGCGCTCAGCCGTCGGTACGGCAAGACCATACCTCTGTATGTGATGACGAGCCCGGAAAACCACGCCGAGACCGAGCTATTTTTTGAGTCAAACAATCGCTTTGGGCTGAGCCACCTGCGGCTTTTTGTCCAAGGCCGAATGCCTGCGGTGGACCGTGAAACGGGCAAAATCTTGCTCGATGGCCCTGGCCGAGTGGCCATGAGCCCCGACGGACACGGCGGCACCCTGACCGCACTGGCGCAGCCGGGCGTTGACGGTGGACTCAGTTGCCTGGAGGAAATGAAAGAACTTGGCGTTCAAACGCTGTTCTATTTTCAGGTCGATAACCCGATGGTACGGATTGCGGACCCAACGTTCCTGGGGCTCCACCGCGAGGCCAGTGCCGAAGTCTCTTTCAAGGTGGTTGAAAAACTCAAGCCCGACGAAAAGGTGGGCGTGGTCGTGGAGGTTGACGGCCGGCCCCAGGTCATCGAATATTCCGACCTCCCGCCCGCGCTGGCGGAACTTCGAGAACCGGAAGGAAGCCTTCAGCTTTGGGCCGGCAGCATCGCCATCCATATTTTTGAACGAAGCTTCATCGAGCGGGTCGTTCAACAATCGCAGCTACCGTTTCACCGGGCTTTCAAAAAGGTGCCGTATCTGAACCAAGACGGTCAACGGATTGAACCGACCGAACCCAACGCCGTCAAATTTGAGCGATTCATTTTTGATGCCCTGCCGCTGGCTGAACGTTATGCCGTGGTAGAAACCGATCGCATCCTGGAGTTCGAACCACTCAAGAATGCCACCGGAGCAGACTCCCCCGCTTCAGTCCGCCAGCGCATGAGTGACCTGTTTGCCGGCTGGCTCGAAGCCGCCGGGGCCCGGGTCGTGCGGCGATCCGATGGCACCGTTCCCTTCGGAATCGAGATCAGCCCTCTGTTCGCCCTGGATGGTGCTGAACTCAGATCCAAACTCCCCGCCGGGCTTGTGGTGGAGCAACCTCTTCACCTGCGATGACGGTGTTAGATTGTCTGAACGCAAAAAACTTCATGAGTCATGGTCCTGGTCAATTCCGGACAATCGAGGCTTGATTCGATGTTACATGCAGTGGTGATGGCAGGCGGTAGCGGTACTCGTTTCTGGCCCAAAAGCCGGCGCAGCCGCCCCAAACAACTGCTCCGCCTGTTTGGCGATCGGACCATGCTCCAGCAAACCGTGGATCGGATCGCTCCACTCGTTCCGGCTGATCGTGTCCTTGTGGTCACCGGTGCCGACCAGGCCGTAGCTTCCAGTGCCCAGCTTCCCGGCGTACCCGCCCGAAATATTGTGGCCGAGCCATGCCCCAGAGACACCGCCGCCTGCGTCGGACTGGCGGCCGCGTTGATTGCCAGGACCGACCCGGATGCAACGCTGGTTGTGCTGGCGGCCGATCATGTGGTTCAACCCGCCGAAGCGTTCCGCAAAACGGTCCGTGTGGCGGCCTCGATCGTGGAAGATGACCCCACCTGCTTTGTCACCATGGGGGTCCGGCCCACTCGCGCGGAAACGGGCTACGGCTACATTGAGGCCGGTGACATGCTCGAAACCCGTGACGGAATCGGCGTCCGGCGAGTGATTCAGTTCCGTGAAAAGCCTGACCGGCCTACGGCCGAACAATTCGTTGCCCAAGGGGGATTTTCCTGGAATTCCGGCGTGTTCGTCTGGAAGGCACAGGCCATCCTGGATGCACTCCGGAACCACAGGCCTGGCCTGGCTGCCGCCATCGACCGCGTGGCTGCCGCCGCCGGTACCCCGGAGGCTGAAGAGGTTCTGAACCTCGAATATCCTCGGATGGAGAGGATTCCGATCGACAAGGCCGTCATGGAAAAGGCCGAAAACGTGGTGGTTCTCGACGTCGGTTATGAATGGAGCGACGTGGGAGACTGGCGGTCGCTCGCGGCTCTGATGCCGGTTGACCCCCACAATAACGTCACCGAAGGCCCGGTTCGGCTGATCGAGACCCGTGACAGCGTGGTCATTTCCGATGATGGACGGCTGATTGCCGCGATTGGCGTAGAAGACCTGGTCGTGATTCAGTCTGGTGGCGCAACCCTGATCGCCAAACGGGATCAACTCGATCGCCTTAAGATGCTGGTTGAAGGGCTCGGTCAGGATGGATTTGGTGAGTACACCTGATGGCAGTCCCTCGTCGTTCGGGACCTTCCCGAATCCTGGCCATTGACTACGGCCGACGCCGCATTGGCTCGGCGATCAGCGACCCCGACCGTACACTCGCCAGCCCCCTGGAAGTTTACGAACGACGTGATCACCAGCGCGACCTGCACCACTACCGTGATCTCGTCGTCGAAGAACGGATTGAACGGATTGTGGTCGGCTTGCCCGTTCACACAGGCGGCGGAGCGAGCGAACTCTCAATCGAAGCCCGCGCCTGGGGACGGAAACTGGCCGAGGTTTGCGGATGCCATGTCCTGTTTCATGACGAGCGCTACACCAGCAAAGATGCCGACGAATTGCTGCGTGAGGCCGGTTTGAGCCCCCGCGCCCATCGCTCCAAACGGGATATGCTGGCCGCTCAGATCCTGCTTCAGCACTACATTGAAGCCGGATGCCCTGAGCAAGAAGCCCCCATCCAGCCGCTGGAAGACCAGTAAGCTCTCAGCCCGGCAGGTCGGTACAAGCAGACGCTAGACCACAATCAGCAGCGGAATAACTATTTTCCCGAGGTCGACCCCAGACCATGCAAGTCCTCATCGTCGGTTGCGGCTACCTGGGCTCGGTTGTCGCCAGATCGCTGGTCAGCCAAGGACATACGGTCTTCGCCACCACCCGCAGCCAGGAAAAAGCGCGAACTCTCAGCCAGACGCTCCAGGTTCAAACCTTGGTCGTCGACCTGCTTGACCCCCATTCGCTGGAAGACTTACCAGCGGTAGACGCGGTCGTCCATTGCGTGGCCTACGACCGCCGATCTGGCCACTCGCGTCAGGCGGTCTCGGTTCAAGGCCTGCGGAACCTGCTCAAGGCGTTACCCACTTCCGTGAGGTGGGTTGTGTCGACCTCGTCAACCAGCGTGTACGGCCTGGCAAACCCCCAGGACGTGACCGAAGAAACACCGCCAGACCCAGCCACAGAGGCCGGCCGCGTTTGCCTGGAAGCGGAATCGGTGATTACCGAACAGGCCCACCGATTCCAGGCCTGCGTGATTTTGCGCCTCTCTGGGCTCTATGGCCCCGGACGGATCATCAGGCGAGATTCGCTGCTCCGTGGCGAGCCAATTGCCACCAACCCAGACGCCTGGCTTAACCTGGTTCATATCGACGATGCGGCGGCCGCTGTGGTGGCTGCTTTGAAATCCCCGAATCTGACGGGCCTTCAGCTTGTGAATGTGACCGACGACCAGCCAGGTCCTCGGCGTCGGTACTATGAACTGGCCGCTCAGTTGCTAGACGCTCCGGCACCTCAATTTCTTCCCGATTCGGATCCGTTGGAAGCGGGGGCCCGGCGCCGGATCTCAAACGCGCGGCTGAAATCTCTGTTTCTCCCCGCGCTCACGTATCCCACCATCGAGCAGGGGTTGCCGGCCGCTCTGGCTGATGAACGATTGGCTACCGATCAAGGCACTCAGCCTGTGGCCTGAATTTGAGAAATTCCTGCTCTCAAACTCAGGCCACAGTTCTACCTGGATTGAGGACACACGTACCGAAAGCCCCAGACTTTCAACTACCAGGGGCGGGTTCGATATAGCAATTCAATGAACTCTTCGAGGCCCGAAGTCGGTGGTCTGGGCCGTAGGCAACCACTTGCTCTCGCTTGAGTTCCGCTAATTCCTTGTGCGTTGTGAACACAATGCTTCGCCCGGAGGTATGAATTTTCCAGGTCAAGGTTTCGGCCATTCGCGCAGAATGACGGAAGACCTTGGTCAGAAGCTCAATCACGTATTCGAAGGTGTGCTCCTCGTCGTTGACAATAATCACGTTGTAAGGAGGCTGTCGCTTCGTTTTATTCTCGGTATTCTCATCGGTCTCGGTCTCCGGAATGGCCACTGCCACGTTTGGAGCGTGGTCCGACGTCTCCATCGAATCATACTCGCTCATCAGTCTTCGATCTCACCTACGCGGGAAAAAGGCCAGCAACCGGGATGGGTGGCTAGGACAAATGCACAGAGTCCTCTAAGATACCTCGTAGGATCTTTCTTGCGGGAATCAAAATTTTTCTTGTTGCCGGAACATTTGATGCCAGAAGTCAGCTCGGCCACCATTTTACGGAATTTACAACGCGTTCAGGCCGAGATGAAAAAGGCCAGACAAGCGCTCACTCAGGTTCGGAAGGGCTCACTCCGCCCGGAACCGGTCCTGCAGGCGGGCTGGGAAAGCCTGCTCGCCACTCATCGGGCGTTGGGAGCCATCCCCTTGGTTTCCGCCAGCGAAGATGTCATGACCCGACAGATCGCAGTCAGCCGGTATGCCACCGCCTTGCTGGTCCGCCTCCGAAGGCTGTCTCGCAATGGTCCCGGCGGTCTCGATGAATCTGATTCCGACGATTTCGATGGCGAAGAGGCGTAAATGTCTGTCAATCGACCCACTGGGCCACGCGAAGATCGACCGGCCGGGCCGCGTCAGGACCGACCTACAGGACCAGGCGAGCGCCCCGTTGGACCACGCCAGGATCGGCCAATGGGCCCGGGCGATCGCCCTACAGGCCCACGTCAGGATCGGCCGTCGGCCCCCTTGGGATTCCGACCACCGCCGCCTGAGCCGGTGAGGGTTCTCATGCCCGCGCCGCTGCGAGGACTTGGGCTCAGCCTTGAGACCATTCCCACCGTCGCGGTGCGGTCTGCGTTCTTGCACCCGCTTGTTTTCAAAAAGATGGTGGCCGGCCCGCTCGGCCCCAATCGCCCCCAACCGGGCGATATCGTTCGAGTGGTGGACCGCGACCAGGAACAACCGCTGGGTTATGCACTCTGGAACCCACGCTCCCAGATTGCCCTCAGACGGCTTTCTGACCTTTCAACCGTCCCCGACGAAGCGTTCTGGGAACGACGGCTGCTCGACGCGGTCAAACTCCGCACCTCACTGTTGAACCTTGACAAACAGGGAGACGCCTACCGGCTGATCCATGCCGAGGGAGATGGTCTGACCGGCCTGATCGTGGATCGCTATGCCGATACACTCTCCATTGAGTGCTTTAGCCAGGGGATGTATCAGCGGATCGGGCCTATTCTTCAGCACCTTCACGCCGCGGCCGGCACCCGCCACCACCGCGTGCGAATGGATCCTGAAATTGCAGCCGCCGAAGGGTTGCGTGCCGACCCCATTGATAGCCCAGAGCTACCATCGGCCCGCAGCATCCATGAGCACGGTGTCCGCTACCGCGTGAAATTCGAAGGCTCCCACAAGACTGGTTTTTTCTGCGACCAACGCGAAAACCGGCTCCGACTGGCAGATTTTTGCGCAGACCGGCTGGTCCTTGATGTCTGCTCGTACACGGGCGGATTTGGCCTCAACGCCAAGCTTCGAGGCAATGCCAAAGACGTGACCTGCGTGGATCTTGACGAGAAGGCGATCGCTCAGGCCAAGGACAACGCCAACCTGAACCAGACCCGGATCAATCTGGTCCATGCCGATGCCTTCGGCTACATGCGCCAGATGGGAGTCAACGGAAAATCGTTTGGCGTGGTCGTACTTGACCCCTCCAAGCTCATTCCCAATCGTGATGAGATGTCGCCTGGGAAACGGAAGTATTTTGACCTGAACGTGCTGGCCTTCCAGCTCGTGGAACCGGGAGGCATTCTGCTGACCTGTTCATGCTCAGGGCTTCTTTCTCCCGAAGAATTCATTGGCATCTTGCGGGCTGCCGCTCGCACCGCCGGCCGGACGGCCCGAATTCTGGCCATCACCGGAGCATCTCCCGATCACCCGGTGGGACTCGATGTGCCAGAAACCTCCTACCTGAAAGCCGTCTGGCTTGAGGTTGGAGATCGAATCAACCCAGCGCACGCCGACTCCGGCTCGCAAACCCCAGATGACAACGAAGACCAGGAAGACCAAGAGTACGACGATTCTGAAGATTCCTGACCGACACTTCCGCACCCACCGCAAGGTGGGTCGGAATCTTTGACTGGCGGCCCACCAGCAAACTTCGGGCACCACTCCGAATTCCCGAACGACCCAGGTTTCTCTGGTTTCCAACCCAGCGAGAGATCCGAGGCCACCAATTCAACCGTGGAGATGAGTGCTCGTGGCGAGTTTGACCGTCGAAAACTACGTCAAAACAATCTATTCGATTGGGATGAACCGGGGCGATCAACGTAGCGTGGCAACCGGGGAACTGGCCCAGGCCCTCTCGGTTTCACCCGGGACCGTCACCGGCATGCTCAAAACCCTGTCTGAAGCCGAGCTAGCCACCTACACCCCGTACGAAGGGGCCAGGCTAACCACGGCCGGAGAAAAGCTCGCTCTGGCCGTTCTACGCCGTCACAGACTCCTCGAACTCTTCCTGAACCAGACACTCGCCATGTCTTGGGATGAAGTGCATGAGGAAGCCGAGCACCTGGAGCATGCGGTCTCAGACCGACTGGTCGATCGGATTGACACGTACCTGGGTAACCCCTCGGTTGACCCGCACGGCGACCCCATTCCCCAGGCCGATGGCTCGCTTTCCGAAACGCACGGTGAACCGCTCGCCAAATTCCCAACCGGCACGCGATTCCGGCTGTCCCGCGTGGTGGAACAAGGCCCGGCTTTCCTCCGCTACCTTTCCGAGTGCGGCCTGGACCTGGGGGTCGAAGGGCTGCTCCTGGAAAACCGGCCTGAGTCGGGCGCCATCATCGTTCAGGTAGGCACCAAATCCGTGGCCCTTGGTCACGAAACCGCCAGCAAATTACTGGTGACGCCTCTCGGCGAGGCCCGTTGAATGGCTTGATCCAAGGCCAAGCTCACATCAATAAGCTGGCCCAGATCGCTTGAGATCGACCTCTCGGAAAAATGGTCCGCGGCAAGACCGCTCGCAGGTTGGTTTGCCTCAATCTCATTGCTTGAAACTTGATGCAAACCGGCGATGAAAAACCCCTGTTCACCTGCAGCATTCTGGAATCCTTGAAACCCACAAACACACATATACCTTCCTGAAGGATTCGTAAAAACCGTTTTTCCAGGACAAACTGAGACTCTCTGGATTGCGATAGCGTTAACATTCAGGGGCATACGTCAAAACAGGCCAAAGCCAAGCCCCAAACTCAAACGTTTATCTTGGTTTCATTTTCCAATAAAACAGAGGTCATCGTCCATGAAAACGTTTCTGACAGCAGACTGGCATCTGGGAGAAGACCGATTTGAAATCATGGCACGACCGTTCGACGATGTTCAGCAACACATAGAAGCTTTGGTTGAAAAACACAATAAAAAGGTCGGGCCAGAGGACCTGGTCTATGTCAATGGTGACGTGCTTTATCAAAAAGCTAACCCTGCCGATTTCCTACCGCAGATTGCAAGATTTCATGGCCGGAAGATTCTGATTCGCGGCAATCACGACCGCCCGTTTACCGATGAACAATTTGAGCCCTACTTTGAGAAGATCGTTCCCGAAGGTGCAGGGGTCGAAGCAGAAATTGGCGGCATCGCTTGTTACATCACACACTATCCCTCACTTGCCAGAGTTGACCGATATAATCTGGTGGGCCATGTTCACTCAGCCTGGAAAATCCAGCTCAATAGCTTGAACGTTGGTGTGGATGTCAACCATTTCTTCCCAGTGGATGAAACGCAAGTCCCGTTCTTTTTGAATGCCGTCACAAACTTTTATGATCTTGATGTTTGGACAGCCTATAGTCCTGCAAATCATGCCCACTTCAAAGACCGGGGCAAGAAGTCTCACTACTTCGTTCCAAGCTCTCAAAAGACTCCATCAGACGCAGTGAAACCCGAAGAGCCCACAGAATAATATCTGTTAATACCAGTACACGTTGATGAAAGACCCGATAACCGTGTCGGCCCCGTGGGTCGGAATGCCTGTTTGAACTCTACTCAGGAATCGCTGGACCCTCATCCGCTCAGGGTGCCGTCATTATTCCGCGACGCAAAACATTCCTGGTCAAGATTTAACTGTACTCGCAGCCAAACAAATGGAGCCAGAGGCAACCGGTGTGGCCTCTGGCTCCAAAAGCTCAACTTCAGAACTCGGCAGATCGGGTTCGTCCGCCCCAGAGATTCGGACTACCCCCCGTCAACCCAAACTCCAACCCTTGCGGTACGTCCGGCGCAACAGCGAATCGGCCTCTGGTGCGTTAATGGCCTTCATCGCCACAGGATCCCATTCCAGCTTTTTGCCCACGCGGTACGCCACGTTACCCAGGTGATTGGCCTCCGTCAGCTTGCCCGAATAGCCAAAGTGACACGTGGTGGGGTCGCCAGTTTTACATGCGTGAATCCACTCCGCATGGTGGCCCAGCGAGGTGGGAATGGTTGGGGCAGGGGGCTTGAAGTCCTTGAACTGAGCCTCTGGCAATAACAGGTGCTTGCCATAGTCGGAAAGGATCATCCCCTTCGTGCCCACGAACAACACGCCACTATCCCACTTTGGAATCACCCCCGAGGTCCAGGGTTCAGGTTTTTCCACCCCCTGATACCAGGTCAGCTTCAACCCCGGCCGGCTGGTACTTGGGCCATACTCATACACAGCTCGCATCGAAGCCGGTGCAATCTCCGGGTGCGGTGGCGGCCCAAACGCTTCAATCGTCTTCGGATAATCCAGGTCGAGCGCCCAGAACGGCAGGTCGATCCAGTGGCTACCCAGGTCGCTCATCGTGCCGTTGCCAAAGTCCCACCAGCGGTACCACTTGGGTCCCGGCAGATAGACGTTGCTGAACGGCCGCTCGGGTGCGGGGCCAAGCCATAGGTCCCAATCAACCCCGGCAGGCACCGGATCCACCTGGGTCGGCCGTTCGGTCACAGACACAATGTCGCCAAACTTCTGGGCATCCTCGGCAGACTGCCGGCCCCAGGCTCGGCCAACCCACACATGCACGTCGGAAATCGGCCCCACCGCGCCCGACCGCACCAGTTCAACCACGCGCCGGTAGTTATCGCCGGCGTGGATCTGGGTGCCCATTTGTGTGGCCACCTTCGCCTTCGCGGCCGCCTCTCGAATCACCCACGCTTCATACACGTTATGCGTCAGCGGCTTCTCGCAGTACACATGTTTGCCAAGTAGAAGCGCGGGCAGTGTGGCAAAGGCATGCGTGTGTTCCGTGGTACTCACGACCACGGCGTCAAACTCGGCATGATGATCGAAAATCCGCCGAAAATCGCGTTGCTTGCGGGCACGAGGATACTGAGCGGCCGCCTGACCCAGGGACGCCTCGGCAACATCGCACACCGCCACGATATTCTCGGACGAGACGCCGTCCAGGTTGCCGGCACCACGGCCACCCACGCCAATGACGGCGATGTTCAACTTCTCGTTGAGCCCACGACTTCGCAAAAACGCGGGTGCGGCAAATGTGGCGAATGTGCCCGAAGCCACCTGACGACCAAACTGGCGCCGCGATGTTCCTGATCCGTTTGAAGTAGTTGCCACCAGCGAACTCCCCTTTTGCAATCCCCAGAGGGCGTGAACGTGCGGCCCAAGCCGACCGACACTGGGAACCAGAATGGATTGGCGCAGCGGGCAACGCAAGCCCCCGGCGGCAGCCCGATCAAGAACGAAACAGGGGAGCCTGTCGTTCCGGCTCTCGCTCAATCCGAAACGGGTGCAGGTCAATCCGGGGCGTCCGGCCCATGAGCAAGTCTGCCATCACCACCGCCGTACCCGGCGAAAGCTGGAGTCCTGCACGCAAATGGCCGGTCGCCACAAAGAGCCCAGGGCGCTGCGGAACCGCCCCAAGGTACGGCAGGGCATCCATACTCCCTGGCCTGAGCCCGGCCCAGGCCGTTTCCACCGTGGCCTTCTCCAGGTCCGGGTAAAGTCGCAACGCCTCATCCAGCAATTCTTGAATGGCAACCGCAGTTGTCCGGACATCAAACCCAGCATGCTCTTCCGTGGAACCCACGAGCACCCGCCCATCTTGCCTGGGAACCAGATACTGGCTGCCATGCTCAACAATTCGACCGGGGGCCAGCCCACCGGCATCCAGCAAAACAATTTGCCCCTTCACCGGTGGCGTTGAAACCGTGACCCCAACTCCGGCCAGAACCCGCTCCGACCAGGCCCCCGCGCAAATCACTGCCTGGCCACAAGCAATCAAACCTGCCTCGGTCTCCACGGCAACGAGCCGTTCTCCACTCATGACCAAGGAACGAACAGCACAACCAGGCAAGAGTCGGACCCCGCGTGCGCTGACGGCAGACACCAGGGCTCGAACATGCCAGGGATTGCGAATTTGAGCCTTCTCTGGAAAGTGAACGGCTGCCAGAATCCCAGAAGTCAGGCCAGATTCCAGCCTGGCCAGATCGGCTCCCGCCATGCTCTCAAAGCGAATCCCCGCAGCATGCCACCGCCCACGCATTTCTTCTAGTTCCGCAGCCTCGGCCTCGGTTAAAGCGACCTCAATGCCGCCACACTTCCGATATCCGGTGTCGATGCCCGTTTGCTCTCGCAAGGCCAGCGCCCAGTCTGCATGCAACCGAACGCTCAGATCACGCAGAACTTCCAGCGGGTCGGTGGGCGGCAATGCGCACGGGGGGGCCAGCATCCCGGCCCCGGCCCATGATGAACCGCGACCCAAAGGCCCCTGATCAACCACCACCAGATCCACGCCCTGGCTTGCCAGTTGATACGCGAGCGAAAGACCGACCACTCCACCACCAACCACCACCACATCAGCCGTGTGCGGATTCATGGCTTGCCACCCCCAGATAGCTCAACCACCGGGGCAATCCAGCGGTCACGGCGGCCAGATTCGCTGGCAATCACCAGGTCTTTACCATCCCAGGCCACCGCCTCGTACCCCTCGTCGCCAGGCAGTTCCACGGCCGCTTTCAAAACCCATGCCCCAGCGCCCGCTCGGCCATAGACCCGGCTCACTCGGGTCGAACAAACGGCCAGCCATCGACCGTCGGCCGAAAGCGAAGCACCCGTCACGGGTTCAGGAAAGCCTGGGAGCAAACCCCGGTCCTGCAACTCGGCCGGTTTACCAAGCCCGGCGGAATTCTTCCTGGAAAGGCTCCAGATCCTGGGCTCACGACGGTCAAACCACTTCTCAATCAGCACCAGATCCTCGCCATCCACAAAAAGCGCCTCGGCGTCAAAGGCTCCCGAGGCCGGAAACCGGTACGCAAATGATCTCAGGGGCTTCAATGGCGGCTCAGGGCCCCGGGTCGGATCTGGCTCCTCAACCTCATGGATCACTCGAATCGGCAACACCCGGAGGTTATTGCCGATATCTCCCACGTAAAGGTGCCCAGCGTCATCCATGGCCACGTCTTCCCAATCCAGGTTGGGAGCCTGGACGGCGAACCGACCAACCGTTTGTCCCTGGCGATCCAGAGCAAACAGGGCGGGCGGATTCCCAGAATCTCCATGTGCCCAGAAAATTCCAGGGTACTTCCTGCTGGCCGTGAGCCCAGAGAGTTCACGCAAACGCGAATCCTGCACCGACGGCAGCCGTTCGAGCTGACCGGGTAACTGGTAACCCAGCGGGAACACAAGAGCGAGAATCAGGTAATGCATCGAAAATCCATTGCCGATCCGGACTCAAGCTGCCCGGTGAGCCGTGCGAGGTCAAATCCTGCCTGAATTGTAGCCGTTGCCTCCAGGCTCGCATACGCAGTCCTGGGCGGCATTGCCTCAACCATTGCTTGGGTCGCAGGCCGGCAATTCGGGATGCGAAACACGCACCATCTCCAGGAGCAACTCGGGAAGAATCCACCGATCCATGAACCAGCCTCTACCCTCTTTCACGGGTGCTGCTTGCGAATCTGGCCGACTTCCGGGACGATAACATGATCATCACGGCCAGGCCTCCTATCAGGTGGCAATCGAGAATTCACCCGCTCGAAACCAAGAGCGAATTTGCACCCATGCCCACCCCTCTGATCCGACCCGGAAAAGCGTCTGCCCCGTACATGGGACCACGAATCGTGGCATTTTTTCCGTACGCCACGCTGGCCAACGGAGTGATCCAGTGGTTGCTTCAAATCGGGATTCGGAGTGATCAGCTCGGGATTTTGCCCCCCGAAAATCTGCCAGATCAGCGCGGGATGGTACTGGCCATTGGGTGCCCCGACCCGGTTCTGGCCGACAAAGTTGAAACGATCTGCCGGTCCCAGGGGGCAACCCTGGTGAAACGGGAATCAGCCCCCCCCTCGCCAACAGCGTTATAAGAAGGTCCACAGCCATGAATTCAGGTCTCAGGAATCAACCGTCCACCAGAATCCGACGATTCCACGCCACGGGGCTCGCCATTTTGAGCCTTTCTTTGATGAGCCTGGTCGAACCAGCACCGGCCCAGCAAACCGAAGATCTGACCGTGTTCAACCGGTTGCGTCCGGAGGTCAAAACCGGTGACCCGGTTCTGAAGTTCAACGGCAAGGATCTGACCGGCTTCACCACCTATCTTCAGGGGCATGGCACCAGCGATCCAAACCGGGTGTTCACCGTGCAAGACGGGGTGCTGCGGATCTCTGGTCAGGACTATGGCGCCGTGACAACCGTGGGTGAATTCTCTGATTATCAACTGATCGTGGAATGGAAGTGGGGCGGCAAGACCTGGCCCCCGCGTGAGGCCGCCTCTCGAGATTCTGGAATCTTGCTGCACTGTGTGGGTCCAGACGGTGCCGTGGGCGGCATGTGGATGCAGTCACTGGAGTGCCAGATCATTGAAGGGGGCTGTGGAGACATCCTGATGGTGGCCGGCAAGGAGAAGGAAAAGCCAAGGCTGACCGTGAATACGCGAATTGGGGCCGACGGCCAGCCCTATTTTGACCCGAACGGCAAGCCCGATACTCGCGATAGCGGCCGCTTCAACTGGTGGGGCCGAGACCCTGAATGGAAGGACGTTCTCGGCACTCGCGGCAAACGAGACGTTGAAAAGCCCGCCGGCGAGTGGAATACCATGGAAGTGATCGCTCTGGGAGATACACTGACCTACCTGGTCAACGGCGTGGTGGTGAACCAAGGACGCGGCGCGAACCAGACCCGTGGCAAGCTCCAGTTCCAGTCTGAGGGGGCGGAAATCCTGTTCCGCAAGATCGAAATCCGCCCGCTGCAAAAGCCTTGAGAACCGACCATCGAATGCTCGCCTTGGCCAAGCGATGGCGATAGAATCAAAATGTGAATCCACACTTTCTCGCCTGGCCATTCTGGAGTGGCGAATCCGTGACCCGCACGCTGCTCATTTCGCTCTTGGCCCTGGGTTTGCTCGTCGATGCTTCGCCGCTTCAGGCCCAAGCCCAGCGAGAGCAGGCGAATCCCTCGATTGCCCGGGGGATCACTTTCCTTCGCCAGAATACGCGGAATGTTACCGCCGGCCAGGCAGCGCTGGCCGTGCTGGCCATGAACAAGTCTGACGTTCCGGATAATGATCCAGACCTCCAGGCGTTCCTTCAGAAAGTTCTCTCCCGATTCTCGGACCAGGGCTTTACCCCTGAAGAACGGAACGAGAAATCCCTCTACGAAGCCGGCTGCGTTTGTATGGCCTTGGCCAACGTTGACCCCATCGGGTTCAAACCCCAGGTGCAAGCTGCGGCCGGATATCTGATCTCTCGGCAAAAGCCCAACGGTTCCTGGGATTATGACGAACGAACGGCCGGTGACTGCTCGGTCTCTCAGTTTGCGTTGCTTGGACTTTGGGAAGCTGACGGTATTGGCGTGGAAATCCCACCACGAGTCTTTGACGCCGCCGCCATGTGGTTCATGTCTGTCCAGGCCGGAGATGGCGGCTGGAGTTACCACCCAGACCAGGCAAACTGGTCACCCACGGTTTCCATGACGGCCGCCGGAGTTGGCAGTTTGCTACTTTGCCAGCGTCTGCTGGCCCAGTACCGTAAGGGGGCCGACTCCTCCCATCCCCTTCTCACTCCACTGGTGGTAGAGGGGTCTACTCCCAAGTTCAAGCCCGCCTCCTCAACGGTTGCCATCAACGCCGCTGTGAATCGAGGCATTTCCTGGCTCGCCAATAATTACGCTCCTGGGGAATCACCCAGGATGGGGCAATCGGCCTCGTACGGCCTTTATGGTATGGAACGAGTCGGGGCATTTTCGGAGAAGGGGGAGATCCGGAACATGCCCGGTTGGTATGACGGAGGATTTAACTGGTTCCTCCAGCACCAGGACAGTTCTGGCCAGTGGTCTAGCGGTGACGGCGCCCAGGGGCTGGTACCCAAGACATCCTGGGCCATTCTCTACCTGGTAAGAGCGACCGCAAAATCGGTCCGCAAAATCGACATCCGCAAACTGGGCGCAGGCACATTGCTCGGCGGCCGAGGCCTACCCGAAGACTTGAACAACATGACCGTCGCCCAGGGTCGCATTGTGGTCCGGCCCATGAATGGCGCAGTCGAGGGGATGATGGCCGTTCTGGAAGATCCACGGAGCGCAGACATTGACTCAGCCTTGGCTGGACTCTTGGACCGGTTCAGCAAAGACGGACCCAGCGTGCTCCGCCCGCTCAAAGATCGCTTCCTCAAGCTCTTGATGGACCGTGATCCTGGTATCCGCCGCGTGGCCTGCTGGGCCCTGGGCCGCATGGGCGATCTTGACCTGGCACCCGCCCTGATCCGCGCTCTGCTTGATCCCGACGAAGGGGTCTCGGCCGAGGCACGCGTGAGCCTGGAAGTGATGAGCCGAAAGCTTGAAGGATACGGCCCACCTCGCGGTTCCACACCTGAAGAACGGCTGGCTGCCGCCAGACGCTGGCGTGACTGGTTCGAACTGGTGCGTCCACCAGGCCTGGAAGCCCTCGATGATGCCTCTTTGCTTTCCGGCGTGGGCCGCGTTGCCGGTTCCACCGCTCTCAAAGAGGAATCTGACTCGGACGACGACCAGAAGTCAACCGCCCCGGAGGAAGGGCGGAAGCCATGAGTTCTCCAACCCCACCCGAACCGCTGCGAAGCGATCGTGAACAGGCCCCAGACCCAAGTCTGAGCGCAGCTCTGATGGCCGAGGGAAACGCCGGCGAGCGCCTCACCTCAGACAAGGGGAACACCGCCACACCGCCTGAGGTTCCGACCGTTCCCAAGATCTATGGCGAATCCCAGATCGACCGAACATCGTCCATGATGTTGTCGGTCATCGTGGCTACCGTCTTCTTTGTTGGCTGGATGTTCATCCGCCTGATCACCGAACGTTCTTACGCTCAGGCTCCACCATCTCGGATTGAGGTCATCGAAGTCGTAGGCGGCACGGGTGGATCGACCGATGTGGACCCAAGTGCCCGGGCCGAAGTGAATGTAGCCGGTGGAACGCCCGAAAAGTTTGCCTCGAACAACATGGAAGAAGCCTCCGAGTTCGAAGAACCGCAGGTGGAAACCACCAACCAAGTCGTGATTGACGCCTTCGTGGAGACCCCGCCCAACCAGACCTCCGAGGTCGACATGGCCGAGGCCTTGCCGAACGCCGGTCCCGTTGCAAGCGGTCGGCG
The DNA here is from genome assembly GCA_903926465.1 of uncultured Planctomycetales bacterium. Taxonomy (GTDB): domain Bacteria; phylum Planctomycetota; class Planctomycetia; order Isosphaerales; family Isosphaeraceae; genus CAIYJE01. Next base: position 111,232 of record CAIYJE010000145.1, on the reverse strand, counting down.
CTCATCAAAGATGGGCAATTCGCCCATTGGCTACGGCTTTGGCGGCGGCCCTGGAGATGGCGGCGTTTCCCGCGAACAGCGCTGGGTGATTGTATTCGCCCCTGGTCAAACGGTCGACGAATACGCCAAGCAGCTTGACTTCTTCAAGATCGAACTTGGTGTACCCTCTGGCACAAGCAGCATTGAGTACGCCACCAACTTCGCAGGCTCTCCCTCAAGGCGTACCGGGCTGGCCAAAGCCGATAAACGGCTCTTCTTCATCTGGCAAGGACAGGGGAGAAAGTCCGTCGACATGACCCTTCTCCAGCGCGCGAATATCCAGGTTGGTAACCGGCCGATCTTCCAGTTCTACCCAGCCGATATTGAGGACGCCCTTTCGCAACTCGAGGTCCGGTACGCCGGACGCCAGCCGGCCCAGATCCGCAGCACGCGGTTCCAGGCCACCCAGGTTGGCAACGGCTACGAGTTCCGTGTGGTCTCACAGGAGCCGCTCCGTCAATAACCGTCTAACATGCATCGCGACTGACTTGACTCAAGGGCTTGAGCCCAACCGAATTCGCCGCGTTTCAAATTGCGTGGTCAATGGCGAACTTCGGTGATCGGATCCAGGCAAGAGGTGGCTAACCGTCCGGGGGATCGTGAATGGCGACGCTAGAAGTGCACGACAGCCGAGGACGCGTCCGAGTGGTATCGGTCGCAGGAGACCAGCCAGCCCTGATTGGGTCCGATCCTAAGTGCCAGATCGTACTTTCCGATCCAGAGGCCAAGCCGTTCCATGCGCGGCTGAGACGGCGCGGCGAGCGCTGGACGGTGGAAGCGCTTCCAGACGCCAAGGAATTGACGATCAACGGCCAGTCGATGCCGGCCGCCAGCATCCGGGCCGGCGATGAGATTGAGATCGGCTCAATGCGGATCTTCCTGGTCGATGAATCGGACGCCAAGCCAAAACCGGCCAAGCCCGTGGAGCCGCCACGCAAGCCAACACCGGCCGCCAAGCCGGCAGCCACGGCAGCCCCATCCGGGCTGTTTGATGACCTGGAAGATCTTGAGCAGGAAGAAGAGGCGGAGCCGGTTCAGAAAGGTCGCAAAAGTAACTCACGAGCGGCGGACGGCCCCCGGCTCACGGCCAGCGACGTTGCGGCGGTTGGAATGGCTACTCCCAAGGCGGTCAAGGTTCCCCTTTGGCGGAAGTTGTTCCGTCAACTGAATGCTGGCGGTGCGCCTGGGCAAGATAAGTTGATCAGTTCGCCACTGATCATCGGCCTGGCCGCAATTCTGGTGTTCCTGGGGATCATGGGATACGCGCTGTCAATTATTGTGGCCAAGAACAAAGCCGATAAGCAGTACTACCAGGCCAACGCCTCGTTTGATGATAAGAACTACAAGCAGGCCGTGGCCCAGTTTGATGAGTTCCTGACCACCAACCCCAGCGATCTGCGTGCCCCCCGAATGCGGGCGCTACGGCAGCTTGCCAACATCCGGCAGTTCACAGCCCCTGGCACCAAGTCCTGGAACACCGCGCTTGAGGCTGTTCAGCAAGCTCTCAAAACCCTGGGCGATGACTCGGCTTCACGCGACGTACGTATGGACATTGCCGCCGAGGTTCTGACATCCGCCGAGGGGCTGTCGGAAACGGCCCGGGTTCGCGCCGACGCCGGCACGCTCAAGGAGGCGGAAGACGCCCTCAAGCTTCATGAAAAGGTGGCCGGTACGCCAGCCAAGATGCTGCGAGAGAAAGCCAAGCTCCCCGAGAAGATCGAACTCGCCCGCGCGGCGGTGGTCAAGGCCCAGAAACGCAAAGACGCCATTGCCAAGATGGCCGAATCTGTAAAGGGGGGCTCAGCCGATACCGTATTTGCCACCCGTGATGGATTGGTGGCCGAATACCCGGATATGGTGAACGACCGCGAGGTGGTGACACAACTGGAAGGGGCCTCGGAACTGGTGCGCAAGGCGGTCAGCTTTGACCCCACGACCCGGCCGGCCGATACCACGCCCCACGTTGACCCGCTTGGCCCCCCGGTCTCACTGATCTACCGGCTGGTACCGCCCGGTGCGCAGCCCGAGCAGCCTACCGCCGATGGTCCTGTGGTCTTCGGTCTTGCCGAGGGATACGCCTACGGACTCGATGGCTCCAACGGGGCTCCACTCTGGCATATCCCTGTAGGTCTTTCGTCTCCCTTCCCACCCATTCCGGTGACCGGCACACCACCGACGGCACTGCTCTTTGATGCCCGTTACAATGATCTAGTGATGATTGATGGGCGTACCGGCAAGCTGGTCTGGCGCCAGGTGATTGGCGAGGCGATCCAGACCCCTCCACTGATTCTGGGCAACCAGATCGTGTTGGCAACACCTTCCGGCAAGCTGCTGACCCTGGCCCTCAATTCCGGCGAGATCCGGGGAACACTCGATTTTGGCCGCCCACTGTCAGGCACTCCGGTCGCGGACGAGGCAGGGCAGTTCTTTTATGTGACCGGTGACAGAGACTGCATCTACGTGGTTTCCCGTGAGCCCACGGAATGCGTGTTTGCTACCTACCTCGGCCATAAACCGGGCTCAATCCGTGCGGCACCGGCCCGCCTGGCAGACTTTCTGGTAATCCCCCAGAACGGAGAACTCTGGGAAGGAGACTGGAAGGTTTTCATGATCGAGGCCGGGGGTGAAAAACTCCGGTTCCGTCAGAGCGTGAAGATTCCAGGCTGGACCTGGCAGGCACCGGCATCTCAGGGAACGATTCTCTGGTCACTGACCGACCGGAATGCCGTGAGTGCGTTTGGCATGGGACCAGACGATGCGGCCGAACCGCTCAAGCTGATCACCTCAACCACCCCAGATGAGCGACCGACCGGTCCAGCCTACGCCCGGGCCCGGAACGATCGTGAGTTCTGGATCTCTGCAACGCGGCTCGGCCGGTTCGACCTCGATGTCGAACGCGGTTCACTGACGCCAAGCTGGACCATTGAGCGCGCCGGGCCAGCGGTGGGACCAATTCAGGTTGCCGGCAAACTGACGGTCTTTAGCCACCAGTTCGAAGACGGGCCGGGGATCGCGCTGTGGGGTGTTGATCCTACGAATGGCAAGGTGGCCTGGAAGACGGTGATTGGTGCCCCCTGGCCACTGGTCCCCTCGGTTTCACCCGAAGGCAATGTGCTTACCACCCTGGCATCCGACGGACCCGAGGTGGCAATTAGCCCCGATCTGCTTCAGACCGGTGGGTTTGTCCAGATGCCCCTGCGCAGGCCTGGGTACTTCAACCTGCCGCCAGGTCCGCTCCGCCGGCTGGAACGAGACGGCCTGACCATTCTGGTTCCCTCTCCCGAGTCTGACCACCTGCTGGTCCGCGAGGGGAAAACGGCCGAATTTCAGCGAGTCGACCTGCCCGCGCCGCTGGGCGCTGCCCCGGTTTTCTGGGGGAGCGACCTGTTCCTGCCCGGGCTCGATGGTCGTGCCTACCTGGTCGATCCCAGAACGGGAGCCGCCAAGGCCGAGCCTTACGTTCCAACCTTTGAAGCTGAAAAGCCGACCCGGTGGCGAAACCCGGTCTTCCTCCAGTCCGAATCTGTCATTCTGGCCGACGAGGCCGGCCAGGTCAGGCGCCTGGCAAGGCTCACCGAACCGCGACTCCGCCTTGCCGTGGTTGGGGAACCGGTTGACCTCAAGAGCACAGTGGATGCCGACCCAGCACCCACCTCTGACGCCGTGGTTGTGAGCACGCTCGATAACCGGGTCCGCTCTCTCTCCACCCGGGACCTCACTTCGCTGGGTGCGTGGCCGCTGGAACTGCCCAGGGCTGTCGGGCCCATGACGTTTGATAACAAGCATGCGGTCATCATCGACAAGGGGGGCGGCGTCATGGTCTTCGGACCAGACGGGAACCGGATGTGGGCCTCTGACCTGGGAGATACGCCGCCGGTGGGACCTCCCTTGTTGAAAGGAGAGAACCTCTGGTTTGTCAGCCGTGACGGCGTGGTGCAAAAGCGCACGCTGGCCGACGGCACACCCGTGGATCGCACAGAGTTGAACATCTTGCCCGCGGGCGGCCTGTGGGCGATCGGGAACGAAGTGGTGCTGGCAGCCTCGCCCGGTACTGTTCGCCTGCTCCGTTCCACAGAAGCCAACCCAACCGCCGGCACCCCCAATCCTTGATCTCTTTTCCACCTGACCGGACCACCCATGTCTGAGCTGCGCAAATCTGGACCACCGATCTCGACTGCCCGTCTGGGCCGGAACGGGCTTGCGCGCTGGCTGGCCAGCCTCTTCACGGCGGTATGCGTGCTGGCCGGCCTGAGCCAAGCAACGGTCCAATCTCAACCCCAGCAATCTCCAGCGGCCGCCCCCGCCCAGGCAGCGCCAGTCTCGCAACCGCCACCAATCGAGCTGGAACTCCTCCAGAAGATGCCGTTCGATAAGCTCACGCTTATTGACAATACGCTGCTGGAGATCGAGCCGATCAGCCCTCGGCCACTTCCCGCGTTCGACCCCAGCAAGGAAAAGAGCGGTACCCGCGCTCCCACCCCGGAAGAGTCGGCCAAGGGGCTGACCTCACCCCAGCCCAGCCAGGAAAGCCTGGACGAGGTGATCATCCACCTCACCGAAGGGGAGCAACGTGACTACAAGGTCAAGCGGTCTAGTATCAAGAAAATTGAATACTTTGAAGATATGTTGCTGGCGGAAGCAGACCGCCTGGTGCTGATCAAAAATTTCCCGAAGGCATTTGAGTATTACCTGGCTGTTCAGAACCGGAACCCTACCTGGAACGGGCTGAATCAGAAGATTGACAAGATGCTATTCGAGGAAGGGAACTGGGCCATCACCAGTAATGAGCGTGATAAGGGGCTCCGGCTTCTGCGTGAACTTTATGACCGCAACCCCAAATACCAGGGCCTGCAAAACCGCCTGGGAGATGCCTACGGCGGCCGGATCCGGGAATCGCTGGAGGCCGGTCTTTACTCGTACGCACGCAAGGTGCTACACGAACTGGCCCTGATTGATCCCGATGGGCCAATCACGCGCGACTTGACCGAGCGGTTCAAGGTCAAGGCACGCGATGCCATGAAGCGAGCGGAAGCCGCCCAGGCTGGGGAACGCGTGGATCAGTTTTCGCTGGCCTTGCGAATCTGGCCCAAGCTGGACGAAGCGGTAGCCCCATTCGAGGACGCGTTCAAAGCCAACCCCACACTGGAAGTGGGGGTAACCGATCTACCACGTCCCTTGGCTCCCTGGGTGAATTCGTCTGCATCAGGACGGGTTACACCGCTGATTTATTTGCCGGTGCTGGCGGATGATAGCGAAGAAGCCCAGATTGGCAAACGAGCCGGCCAGCTTGCTGCGAATATTGAACTGGGAGATCTGGGCCGCCGAATCGAGATCTCGATTCGGCCCGGCCTGCGCTGGAATGATGGCTCACGGGCAATCTCGTCCATTGACCTGGTCCGAGCGATGTCGGATCGGGCTCAGCCGCGTTCACCCTCGTACAATGCCCGCTGGGCCGACCTGCTAGAGCGAATTGAAACCGTGGACGCCGACCGGATTGCCATCCGGCTTGGCCGGACCCCGCTCGACCCGGTCTCCTTGCTCACCATTCCGATCGGTCCTGCACACGCAGCCTGGGACGGCCGGGTATCCACCGCAACCGGTCGGATTCCGGTGGGGGACGGGCCTTATGCGTTTGAATCTCAAACTGAGCGTGAATTGCTGATTCGAGCCATGGACCGGAGTTCGGAATCAGAGGCCGTGCGGACCATTGTCCCGGTTCCAAAAATTGCTCGGATCCGTGAGATCCGCCTGCCGGATACGAACTCGGCCATTGGCGCACTGGCACGAGGAGAGATCTCGCTGCTGGAGCACATTCCGTCTGACCATGTGCAATCGTTGATCCGAGGCGGAGAAGTGGCCGTGGGTCGGTACCGCCTACCTTCGCTTCATGCTATTGCGGTGGATGGCCGGAACCCCGCCCTCAAGAATCGGAACCTCAGACGCGCCATCTCTTACGCCATCGACCGCAAGAAACTGCTTGAAGAGTCGATCTTGAAGCACCCGCTCAATGATTACGACCGGCCCTCAGATGGTCCGTTTGCGACAGATAGCACGGCCAATGCGCCTGGGGTTGAGCCGCTGGAATTCAACATGCTGGTGGCAAGAATGTTGACGGCTGGCGTGCGAAAAGAACTTTCGATGCCCAAGATTCAGCTTAACTTTGAGTACCCGGCCATCCCGGAGGCCCAGATTGCCGTCCCGAAGATTGCCGAGGTCCTTCAATCACTGGGATTCATCATCAACCTGATCGAGCGTCCGGAGTCGGAACTTGAAGAGGGGTTACGGTCAGGGCGCAGGTTTGACCTGGCGTATCGCCGTAGTCGCTGCGACCAGCCGATCCGGGAGATTGGCCCACTGCTATGCCCCGGTTATGACGCCGCACCGCAGTCTGACGGCCTGGGGGCCATCTCCAGCCCTCGGATGATGCAACTGCTGCTCCAGCTTGAACATGCCACAGACTTTGAGCAGGCTCGCAACCTGGTCATCTCCATCGACCGTGAGAGCCATGACGAGCTGCCGATCATCCCCCTGTGGCAACTTGCCGATCACTTCGCTTACCGGCCGTCTCTGAAGGGACCCGCCGAGGTGGCCGACCACCTGTACCAGGGAATCGAGACATGGGAGATCGCGCCATGGTTCGCGAAAGACCCCTGGTGAGCCGTGCACTAGGATGGGTTCTGGGACTGCTGTTGCCGGCCTGCGTGCTCGGGCAAAGCTCAACTACGCCTGCACCCACCTCGGCTGCGGCAGGTTCTGGTGCCGCTGGCCAGTCCACGGCCTCCAAGACCACCAAGCCAAAACCGATCCCCCTGGATCAGAAACCGTACAAGATCCGGGCCTGGCTGGCCCCTGCGCCCCAGGCACCCATTGATGCCCGCGGTATGCGATTGCTGATCGAGAACTGGACCCGAGATATCGGTCGGTTCGTTGGCCCCCCTTGGCAAGTGGAAGTGGCCGAAGGGGAAGGCCCCTTGCTTTCCGCCCCATTGAGCTCGCTCCAGGCCTCGGCCGTGGCTCCACTGGCCCAAGGTTTTGATAAGGCCTGGCTTATTGAAATCGCCCCCTTGACAGGCTCGCTCGGGCTCAAGCTCTCTGGCCGTGAGTATGACGCCGCAACCGGCCTGCTGGGCCTGGTTTTCACCCAGAACGTGCGTGTGGTGGATGACGCGCCAAGGGCCCTCTTCAACCTGGTGCTTGGGATGTTCTCACCCACCGCCGAAATTGGTAACCAGGCGCAGGGCAAGGTCGCGATCAAGGTCCAGGGTTCATCGTTGCTGGCCGCCAACCCGGTCGGACGGGTGGTTGGTCCCAACTCCATCTTTCGCGCGGCCCGCGTGATTTATAACCCAGACGGTTCCGTGAGGCAGATCACCGCGATTCCACGAACCTATCTGCGAGTCGATTCGCAGAAAGGGGATGAATCGATCTGTGAAATCATCAGCCGTTTGCGTGATCCGCTGACCCGCATGGTGCGTGGCAAATACAAGGTGGTGGCCGTTGGCGTGAAGCCGACCTCGCTCATGACCCGTCTCCGGTTCATCACCGCGCCGCCCGAAAATCGCCCGGCGGCCGGGTTTACCGTAACCGCCCGCCAGGCCCCCAACGGACCACCCCGCATAGTAGGCACCACCGACCGCGAAGGCCGCGTCGAACTCGAACCGCGATTCATCAACGGCTTGGCCATGGTCCGCTTGCTGGCTGCCGGCGTCGAACCGCTCGACGACTTCCCGATCATCCCCGGCGAACAAGTTGACGAACGCACGGTGATTATCGACCCCAAATCCGAGGCCACTGCACTGGAATCCAAGGTGATTGCCGTTCGAGACCAGGTGGTCGATCAGGCGGCCACCCGGGCCCGTTTGCTCAGTTTGCTGGAACCGCGGGCCAAATCTGAGAGCTGGGACGAAGTGCGGATGCTGCTGGAACAGTACAGCAAACTCCCCAAGAAACCACTCTTCAGCGATCAGTTATCCACGCTACGAACGGATGCGGAAACCACCCAGAAAACCAAGAAACGGCCCGTACTCACCTCGACCGCGCTCAAGCTGCTGGCCGAAACCGAGGCCCTGACCAACCGCTACATTGACGACGACGAATTTGCATCTTATGCCGACGCGTACGATCGGTATGCCGCAACCGCACCGCCGGAACTCGCCAAAAAACGAACCCTTGAGGCTGATAACCCGGAAACCGCCCTGGCCAAGGCCGCCATCAGCTCGGCGGCAAACGCCGGCCAGGAAGAGCTCAAAGCTGGGCTGGCAGAATACCTCCCGCCAGGCGCAGGGTTCCGGCTGGCAATTCCCACAAACACCACGCCCGTTACCTCCACACGCGACCTGACACTGCCAAACGGTAACAAGGTCACGCAGACGGTCTATCAGATTGAAGACCCGCAGCGGGGCCGGTTCACGCTCACCTATTTCGAATATGAGCACCCACCCACCCGAGATTCCTCGATCGCCAAGGCGCTCGATAACTCTCGGCAGATGTTCCTCTCTGAGGGGCGCCGGACCAAGATCATCACCGAACGCCCGATCACTCTGGGCGGCACCCCTGGGCGTGAGATTGAGGTCCAATTTCCCGCCGAGCAAGAAGGGGGCCCCAAGAACCTCTCTCGCAACCGGGCCTTCCTGATTGGGAACCGGTACTACACCCTGTCGGTACTAGGCAACGAGGCGCAGGTGCGAGCCCGGCTCTCTGAACTTTTCCTGGATTCGTTCAGACCCGTCGCCAACATCAAACCGCCAGAACCCAAGCCTGTGGCGGATGGGAACACCCCAGCAGGCATCCCAAAAGCGTGAGGCTCGCCAGTCGGCGACTGGACCTGGAACAAAATCCAGGTAATCTCGCATCGACCCATGCGTAACGGTTAACCGTGATCACAGTTCCTTCACTCAGGTTCGGACGAACCCACACCAGAGGGTACCGACTGTGATCCTGGCTCATCTTTGCCGGCCGCGGTTGGAAGACGCATCAGCTTGGCCAGCAAGGCCCCGCTCCTGAGCAGGCTCATCATCGCACTTTTCGGCAATCGTTCAATCTGGCTATGCCAGTCGGAAACCATGCGGGTGAATTCCAGCATTTTCTGGATCTGAGAGCGAGTAAAGGCATCGTCGGCCGTTGACCCTTCGGTCTCTCGTAGGCATTCTTCAAGCAACTGCAAGGTGGGATCAATCTCACGCCGCTTGCGCTCGGCGGTGATCACACGAAAGGTTTCCAGCACATCCTTGAGTGCTACAAACCGATCTCGCCGATCACCAATCGCATGGACCCGTTGCACCACGCCCCAGGTAATCAGTTCCCGGAGGCTCGTGGAAACATTGGAACGGCTGACGTCGAGCAACTGGCTGATCTCTTCAGCATCCAGCGGCTCCGCCGTAACGAACAGCAGGGCGTGAACCTGGGCCATCGTGCGGTTGATGCCCCAGGCATTTCCCATCTCCCCCCAGTGGAGGACAAACTTACGAGCCGTGGGAGAGAGGATCACAGATCAAGTCCAATTGTGGTTTCAGGAATCATTGAAATTTAACACTGCCGGGAACCTACCCGCAAGACACGGGTTTTTTGGACGAGCGCGGGTCATCGGTTGTACCGCACCGCAATGGCACCGAAAGCGTCTTGCCAACCAGGTCCGGGGAGACGTACGATCAATTCCGACAACAGTCAGAGGATCCAGTTTTGACCTGGGGCTGTTCCAGATCCAGATACGGGCTCCCGATCCGAAGGGTGCTCGTTCCGGACTTTGAAATTGCCACTTCCACGTCAAGAAGCGCGAGGTTGCCGAGTGGGTTTCCGCAATCGCTTACGCGTGCTCCTGGTTGCTGGAACTGGTCTGGCCCTGCTTGGAATTGGCTGCTCGGGCCCCATAGCAACGCCAGCTCACAAGCCGGTAAGTCAGCCCGCTGATCATTCCACAGCCACAACGAGCGAACCTGGTCAACCCTCGGGGAATCCCAAGCCCGGTCAGGCCGCAACCCGCCGGCCCGTTCTCCAGATTTCTCCAGCAACCGCCTCTCTAGATCTACGCGACCCTGGCATGCAGCTTGTGGTTGAACGCGTTGAGGGAACGAACCGCATCGATGTCACGCACGAGGTGAGCTGGACGAACTCTGACCCCAGTTTGCTGACGATCGAGCCCACGGGCTACGTGCTGCCCCTGAGTGTGGGCCAGGGCCAGTTGACGGCACACCTGGGAGACACGGCAGCCTTGGTGCCCATCGAAGTACGGACGAGTGAGCCCCACGTTACGAGCTTTGAAAGTGACGTTCTCCCGGTTCTCACACGGGCCGGCTGCAACATGGGCGGATGCCACGCCCGGGCTGAAGGGCAGGGCGGGTTCCACCTCTCACTTTACGGCTTTGATGCCACGTCGGACGCCGAGGCGATTACCCGCCAAGACGGGGGCCGACGCCTGAACCTGCTCGATCCCAATGCAAGCCTGCTCCTGAGCAAAGCCAGCGGCCGGCTCTCACATGGCGGCGGACTTCGACTGACAACGGACTCGCCTGGATACAAGATTCTCAAGCAGTGGATTGCCGAAGGTGCCCCGTCTGACCCGGTTCAAGATCGACCAACTCTTTCCTCCCTGACCATTGAACCGAACACCCTCTGGCTCAACGGCCCAGGCACCCGGCAGTTGCGTGTGCTGGCCCATCTGGCCGACGGCAAAACGCGTGACGTCACATGCCTGGCCAGCTATCAAACCAATGATGATCGGGTGGCCACGGTTTCATCGGAAGGGTATGCCCGCCTGCTGGCACCAGGCCAGACCGACCTGATTGTGCGGTATGGATCGCTGGTCGTCCCGGTGCGAGTGGCTGCTCCATTCAACCCCGGCCAAACCTTCGCGTTTCCGGAAGGGCGTGAAGCGAATGTGATCGACCAGGAATTACTCAAGCGGCTCCAGCGGTTGAATATCCCGCCCAGCCGGCCTGCGTCCGATGAAGCGTACCTGCGCAGGGTGTCGCTTGACCTCACGGGCCAACTCCCCGAGCCAGACGAGATCCGCGCCTTTCTGGCCGACGATGCTCCGGACAAGCGAGACCGCAAGGTTGATGCTCTGCTGGCCCGAGACGACCACCTGGATTTCTGGACGCTCAAATACGGCGATCTCTTGCAAATCAGTCAGGCCAAATTTGGTACTGGGGCTGGCCCCTACCAGCGCTGGCTCCAACGCCAGGTAAAAGAGAATCGCCCCTGGAACGAAATGGTGACCGAACTGCTTACCGCCGTGGGCGACCCAACCCAGGCCGCAACCGGTGGGCCCGTCAATTACGCGCTCGATGGCATCGACCCACAAACTCAGGCCGAACTAACGGCTCGCCGGTTTCTGGGTCTGAGATTGCGTTGCGCCCAGTGCCACGACCATCCGTTCGACGTTTGGACCCAGAACGACTATTACAACCTGGCCGCTTTCTTCGCGCAGGTGGATAAGGGTTCGCCTGGGGACGGCGGCATGATGACGGTCCGACCCAGGGTGGGTATCAAGCCGGAAGCCACCCTGGAACACCCACGAACCCATCAACCGGTTACCCCCAGACCTCTCGATCGGACCACGGTCAAAATTGAGCCTGGGCAAGATCCCAGAGCCGTGCTGGCAGCCTGGATCACCCGGCCAGAGAATCCTTTCTTTGCCCGCGCCCACGTGAACTGGGTCTGGGCCCAGTTCTTTGGCAAGGGACTGGTCGAACCGGTAGATGACCTGAGCGCGGCCAACCCGCCCGTCCATCCCGAGTTACTAGAAGCACTCGCACAGCAGTTCATCGCCTCGGGCTATGACACCAGGGCCCTCATCCGCACCATCGCCACCTCCAGCGCGTACGGCCTATCCTCGGCCCCCGTCCCAGGCAACGCCCAGGACGATCGGTTCTTCTCCCACCAATCGGCACGCCCTCTTACCGCCCACCAGATGGCCGACGCCCTCGCGCAGGCAACCCAGGTCCCAAACGTGTTTGCCAATCGCAGGGCCCGCAGCCGGACCAAGGCGATCCAGATCTTCGACCCCGGCAACGCGAGCACCATCCTCGATACGTTCGGACGCTGTTCACGCGCCACCACCTGCTCACCCATCGGCTTGCCCCAGCTCACCCTAAGCCAGGCGCTGCTCCTGATTGGCGGCGATGTGGTTGATAGCAAGGTCTCACACATACAGGGATACCTGGCCCACCTGCTGGAACTGGAACCCAGCCCGGCCGAGATCGTGGAATACCTTTACCTTCGTACGCTCTGCCGTACTCCCACCAACCAGGAACGGGTGCACTGGGTGGCCGAATTCAACGCAGCCAGTTCTATCGCCGAGGTTGCCGAAGACCTGTTCTGGGCCTTGCTCAACTCACGCGAATTTGCGTTCAACCACTAAACCGGCGCTGGACGACAGGGTGGACAGGCCAAACTCTGCCCTGCGTCACAACCATCCACTCAAACCCGGCTGAAGATGGCGTTACTCAGGGTACTGGTGCTGTCTGCAAACGATTCCCGAGGAATCTCAAGCGAACGAAGGATGCTGAGATAAAGGTTGGACATTCGCGTCTCTCCAGCCTGCAAGCAATGACCATGCTTGAGGCCCAAACCGGTCCCGCCGGCGATCAGCGTTGGCAAATTCCGAGGATTGTGCGTAGTGCTGGCACCGCTGCCATAAAGCACAATCGTATTCTCCAGAACGCTGGAATCACGGTCTTGGTAGTGGGTAAGCCGGTCCAGGAAGTGTGAAATCTGCTGGCTCAGGAACAGGTCATATTTCGCGAACGCGAGTTGACCTGGCTTGTCCTCAGCATGCGACAGAGAGTGGTGGGTGCTCGGTAAGCCAAGCTTGATCGGAAAGGTATCACTAATCCCCATACCGTCTTCACGGTTAAGCATGAAGGTGACCGACCGCGTGATGTCCGCGTCAAAGGCCAGTGCAATCAGGTCAAACATGGTGCGGTAATACTCTGCAGGCGCACCCTCGTTCGTAACGTTCAAATCCAGATGTGAATACTCCTGCTTTTTGAGCGGGATATCGATCCACTGTTCCGACGAGATCAGCCGAGACTCCACCTCGTTGAGCGAGGTCAGGTACTGATCCATGCGCTCGCGATCGGTCTTGCCCAGCCGTTGCTGAAGCGAGTTCGCACTTTCGATGACCGCGTCCACCAGCTTGATCTGACGCTTCAAGGCATCGCGTTCCGATTGCAGTGAGGCGCGATCGCCACGAAACAGCCTGTTGAACACGCGGCGGGGATTATTCTCGGCCGGGATCGGCCGCCCCTCAAGGCTGTAGGAAATCGTCCCGGTCCGGGAAAGAAAGCCTGTTCCCGCATCAATCGACAGCACCAGGGACGGCTGCCGGCAGTACTGCTTGGTATGAAGCGCAACCACCTGATCTAGCCCGACCGAGTTGTACGTGCCCGGCTTGGGATTGTGCAAAGGCGCGCCGGTCAGCCACATGTCTGAGCAAACGTGCGGGTCGGACTTGGGGCCACTGGGATGGTAAAGCCCACCCAGAAAGCTGAGCTGGTTGCGGTACGGGCTGAGCGGCTCGGTCGATTTCCCGAAAACAAACTCACCGTTTTGCTCGGCCTTGGGGAACCAGCTCCACTCGTCAATACCGTGCTCAGCCCGGGGCAGCGACATGCCGTTGGCCGTATAAAGCGCACAGAAGCGACGTGGAACCTGCCCTGCAACCTCCGCGCCCATTGCTTCCAGAACCGGCAGGGCGAGTGCCATGCCGCCAATGCCTTGAAGAAAAGCGCGGCGGTCTATGGGGCGAGATGAAAACATGGAGGAAAGTCCCTGAGCAGGTTTGTGGGTCGGTCTGCAGAGATTGTCGAACGTGAGGGTCGGATTGGGATGGGCCAGATGGACGGAGTGAACCAAAGCACCGTAGGCCAGGATTTATTCTCGTCCGTTCCCGTCCCTCATTCCATTGGGTTCATAAAACTCGTGGTCACTTCTCCAGGAAGATCGGGCTGTGTACCACATAGCGCACCATGTCCTGGAACCGGTATCCAGATTCTTTGAGCCTGAGCCCGTCCTTCTTCAAAAACTCAAGCTCATTGTAAGACAGGGTCCGGCCCGTGGCATACGTTGCAAGGTGTTTCAGCACACTGAATGCCACCTGGTCGAGACGGTCTTCCACCAGGTACCGCTTGAGATCGTTGAACCCAGTGACCTCAGTGGTATCAGGCAATGTGGAACGGGCATCAACCAGTTCTCGCTTGAGCCGGCCACCGGCATCAAACTCTTCAAAGGGAACACCCCAGGGGTCAATTCCTGAATGACACTGCACACACCCACGCTGATTGCGGTGCTGCTCTAGCCGCTCACGAAGCGTGAGTTGCTTCGTCTCTTCCCGGAGCGCGGGGACGTTGGGCGGTGGATCGTCGGGTGGCTCGGCAATCATCCGACGAGCAAGCCAGGCTCCGCGTTTGACCGGATTGGATTCACGACCATCCGAGAGGCCAGCCAGAATTGCCGCCTGGGCAAGCACACCACCCAGCTCCGGTCTGCCGTGCGGAATGGCCTCAAACCGGAAGCCGCTTTCCGTACGGTCGGCCAGGTCGTAATAGCTGGCAACCACTTCATTCGCCACCACAAAATCGGACTCGATCAGATTCCGTACCGACAAATTGTTGCGGATCAGGTACTGCACAAACTGCACGGGCTCTTGCCTGAGCTGCTTGCGCGTATCGCCCGCGAGCTTTGGAAACCGACTTCGATCCGGTTCAACAACCTGAAACTTTTCGAGTGCCAGCCATTGCGAGGTAAACTCGCCGGCAAACCGGGCGAAACGGGGATCGTCGACCATCCGCGTCACCTCGGCATCCAGCTCGTTGCGCAACGCACCGGCCGCAGCCAGATTCAACGTGTGCCGATCGGGAGGCCCATTCCAAAGAAAGTACGAGAGCTTGGAGGCCAGCTCGTAGTCATCAAGCGGCTCAGCGTCTGGCACGCTGCTGTTCTCAATCAGGAACAGGAACTGCGGCGAAGTTAGCACCACCTGCAGGGCGTCTTTCACACTCTGCCGCCAGTTGCCCCCTTCCTCAAACGATTTCTGATACACAGAGACCAGCGCAGCCTCTTCCTGTGGAGTGACCGGACGCCTGAAGGCCTGGGTGGCAAAAGCCGCAATCACCTCCCGAGCATAAGCCTGAAGATCGTCTTTCCGATCCGAATCTATGAAGATGTTCCGATGTGATTCCGGCGGCCAGGTCTCATAGAACGGGCCTTCAAACTCAACAGAACGAATCAGCAGTCTGGGCATATCGCGACCATCGGTGTACTCACTCCGCACACCAATTTCGCTCAGACCGGCCAGGTAATTCACATTGTCTTTCTCAACATCCGGGCTGGGAAAATTGCGGATCGCCCCTTCGAACACGAATTGGGAAAGCGTTTCCTGAGCAACTACCTGCGCTGCACCGACCTGGGTCAACGTGCTACCACAGTCTCGGCGCAGGCCCAGATGCACCCCCAGCCGCGGCGACCTCTGTTCGAAGGCGCTGAATCGTTTGGCGAGCTCATGATCGGCAGCCAGCGGTGTCAGGACAACGCGATCGATCTCCACCGGCCCTGTTTGCTGGGTTCGCACCGAAAGCTCACCAGCATCCAACCGGGCCACCAAGAACGCTGGCTGTTGCCATCTGACCGCAAACTGCCGGTCGCCCAGGCTCAGGGTCACGTCTTGTGGACGCTCGGTTGGTGGCCGGCGAGTCAGCTTCCGGCCCGGCTCAACCATGGCTTGAATCTCAGCCCGATCCAGGGCCCGACGATGAATGCGGACCTCGTCGATCTGGCCCAAGAACTGGTGCGCGTCTTGAATGCGCCCAAGCTGAAGATCAACCTTGGGATTGTCCAGGTTCGCAGGGCCAATGGTCCCGCTGGCCACCGGGTAACCGTTGATGAAAAGTTGGGTCTCTCCTTTGCCACGCCGCACAACGGCCGCCACATGCTGCCAGGCGTTCACCTCAATCGCTCCCGCGGGTGACTGCACCGTGCCATTGGATTGGTTGTCTGGCCCGGCCGTCTCAATCCGCAGAACCCCCTTGTTGCCCGGCATATCCAGGTACCAGCCCTGCGTCCAGTTGTATTTCCCCAGGCAGAGAATTCCCGCCTGACGCAGTTGCTCAGGACGAATCCAGGCCGCCACGGTGAAGTCTCCCTCGCCCACCTGCATCCACTCATCGCGCGGCACCACCACGGCATCACCGGCACCATCAAGCGCAACACCACGGCCAAACGGCGTATCGATGAACTTTGCGTCCCCTTCCAGCCGGCCGGTCAGCTCCTTGCGATCAGGCCAGCTCGAAAGATTTCCATCGAGCGGCCAGTAGCCAATCAACCCCTCGCCCAGCCGTGATCCCTCAACCTGGATCTCGTCTGATTCCGCCGACGACGGGGGATACAGGTCCACCTGATAGATGCCCGCAGTCTCGATCGAGACCGTTTGCGGGGCTGCCGTTCCTCGGGCCATCACCACACCAAGACCCTGGAGAGTTTGAGCCGCCGCCCCCGGATCAAGCAACAAGCCATCTGCATATTTTGCGGCCGTGACTGTGACTCGAAACCGACCATGATCCGGAAGTTCACGCAACGAGAGCTTGAAGTTGGCCTTGGGCCCGTAGGTCGCATCGCCTTCAAAGATCTCGTCACTTGTGATCGAGGGTCTCAGCAACAGCCCCTGCGGCACCGTATTGTATGCGAACCCCTTGGGATAGCCGACGCTGCCACGCATGCAGGCGAACACCGCGTGATAAATACTGTCAAAGTCTCGCCAGCCCCGCACCGTATCGTTGCCGGCATAGCCCTCTT
Source organism: uncultured Planctomycetales bacterium (assembly GCA_903926465.1). Lineage (GTDB taxonomy): Bacteria > Planctomycetota > Planctomycetia > Isosphaerales > Isosphaeraceae > CAIYJE01. The sequence continues at coordinate 94,405 of CAIYJE010000145.1, read as the reverse complement.
CGAAGCGATACTGGCTACGCATCTGGAACGGTTCAAATGCGAACGGCTTGCTCAGGCCCGGCTGAGAGACCACAAAGTCTCGGTTCTCCAGCAATAGATTATTGGCACCCAGAATCAGCTTGTCTGGGCAGGGACTGGAATTGATGTCCGTTCCTAGATCTACGCGGAAATGCTGAATTGTGGGCCTGGTTGCTGGCTCAACAATGCTCCGATCGATCGCTTTTTCAGCAATCTCAAAGTACGCCTCAAGCAGCAGCGGAGACAGCGCAAGGGTCTCCTGATTATTCACAAAGCCATCTCGGGAAACGGCGTCTGGCGGCAAGATCTCCGCAAGATCCTCGTCCAGCTTTAACAGTTCTCGCAACGTGTTGCGATACTGCGCCACTGTCAGACGACGCGTGCCACCGTTCTTGGGAACTGGCCGCAACCGGGCCACCCTCAACCCCTCCAAAATCCAGTCGCTCGTTCGACTGACCTCAGAAGCATCCGGCTGCGGTTCATCTTCAGGTGGCATCTCCCCGTTCGCAATTTGCTTCTGAATGTTCGCCCACAGCTTCAGCTGCTTGTCTCCAAACGAAGAATCGAGATCGTCCAGACGAATCCCGAACGTACGCTCCTCTTCGTTATGGCACCGCTCACAGTGCTCTCGCAGGAACGGCTTCACCTGATTCTGAAACGAATGGTCGAGTGATGGCTCGTCTTCGGCCCCCTGCGTTACGCCCACTAAGCCCTGAATGAGGAACACCACCCAGAGCAGCGCCCCAAGGAAGCCACTCAACATCAAGCAACGGCGATCTTCGGCAGAGCCGGGTTTGTTGCTGCGCACTCGAATCCATTCCTCTTGAAAGAATGTGGACGGCATCTCTGCGCTTTTTTTAAGGTTCATCCGGCAAAGAGCCGGCAGGCAGGTGCAAGGAGGGTGATCAGAACGAGTCCAATCCGCGAGGCAGGGCGAGATTCCAACCACGAAATCGAATGATCGGTACAAAAGTTGTATCACGACTCCGGAACCATCGGCTACACGCCTATTCACAGCCAAGGCCTCTCAGCACCGTTCCATCAGACCGATCGGCCCGCACTCGCTTTCCAGGAATTTCCGATGAGAACCAGATAACCTTCAAAACCTGGGGCCAGCACGGTCTGGTTCCTCTGGCAAGTGTCTGACAAACGTCTTACGATAGAAAGGTAGGGCAGATCCTCTGCAACAGCCCTGCAATCCTGCTGACTTCCTTCCCATTCTTTGCTTCGGAGCCCGACCATGGCGCACATTTCAGAAACCGCCTGGAACAGCCTCCTGTCTCGGCGGTCGCTGCTCAAGGCCGGCGTGCTGAGCACCCTGGGTCTGGACTTGGCGGGGCTTTTGCGCCTGAGGCACATTCAGGCCAGCGAGCAAGGTGCTGGGCAACCGGCCAGAGCCGATGCCTGCATTTTGATCTGGCTCGCGGGGGGGCCGTCGCACATCGACACTCTGGACCCCAAGCCCGATGCCGGGGTTGACGTACGGGGCGAGTTCAAACCGATTGAGACGGCCTGCCCGGGCATCCAGGTGAGCGAAGTTTTGCCGCGAATTGCAGCCTCGATGAACCGGCTCACACTGATCCGAGGCATGACCTCGCCAGAGGCCGACCATGATCGCGCCTCTCACCATCTGATGACCGGTTACCGCCCATCACCCGCGCTGGTGTACCCAAGTCATGGAAGTGTGGTGAACGCGGTTCGCGAGTCTAGTCGGGCGGGCTCGCTGCCCACCTACGTTTCGATGCCCGACCTGCCTGCGTTTGGGGGTGCCGGATACCTGACACCGGCCAGGAATCCGTTCTCAACCAATGCCGACCCCAACAACCCCCGGTTTCGGGTGCGCGACCTGACCCCACCCGACCGCCTGAACTTGGCCAGACTCCAGAGGCGCAGGGGTATGGTTGCCGCGTTAGATCAGTTCGCCCATGATGTTCCGCCTTCGACCCTGACGACCAGCCGCGACCAGTTCACGGAGCGGGCGTTTGACCTGCTGACCTCGGCCACCGCTCAGGAAGCGTTTGCCATCGATCGAGAACCAACCGAAACCCGAGACGCCTATGGGCGCACCACGCTTGGCCAGAGTTGCTTGCTAGCTCGCCGCCTGGTAGAGCGTGGCGTGGGATTTGTGACTATTGACGACCGGGGCACTGGCCAGCTTGGCTGGGACACCCACCAGCAGAACTTCCCCAGCCTCAAAGACCGGCTGGCTCCCCCCTTGGACCAAGGGCTTTCGGCCCTGGTGGCTGACCTGGAGAGCCGGGGCTTGCTGGAACGCACCCTGGTTCTGGTCATGGGCGAGTTTGGGCGCACCCCTAAGATCAACCCTACCGCAGGGAGAGATCATCACGGCCGAGCCAACAGCATCATTCTGGCTGGCGGTGGCGTGCGCGGGGGCCAGGTACTTGGTCGGACTGACCGCCAGGGAGATTCGCCCGAAGACCGACCGGTGACCCCGTCCGACCTGGCCGCCACGGTGTTCACCTTGCTGGGAATTAACCCAGAAACCAAACTGCTCTCACAAGATCAGCAGCCAATCCGGCTAGTAGACCAGGGCCGCTGCGTTACCGAGATTCTTTGAACGGCCAGGATCCGGATTTCCCTCAGATCACCGGCAAGTGACCAAAAATCTATCCCGATTTCGCGAGAGTGCTGGGATTTCAGGACACGGCGCGGCGACAGTATAATAGGTTTTCCGGGGTTGAACTCAAGGAGTTGAAAATGAATAAACTTACTCTAAATTCATTGGCAGAACGGGTCGCCGCACTGGAGAAAGCCATTGCAGTAAAAGGGCAAATCCAGCCCCCAAAAGACTGGCGTAAAACAATTGGCATGTTCCGAGATAGTGACTTCATGCGGGAAGTCGATGAAGAGTGCCTCCGATCACGAGATGCTGAGCGGGAAGCTGCTCGCCTTGAGAAACCTGCCGAATGATACTCCTGGACACTGACCATGCTACGCTTCTGAAATATCCAAACAGCGAACGTGGTCGCCGGCTGATTGCTCGCATGGAAAGTGTGCAATATTCCGAAGTTATTGGGATAGCCATTGTCACGGTTGAGCAACGAATGCGAGGCTGGCTGGCTGGCTGTAATTGCTAGGGAAAAATCACTATCTCGTCAGGTTCTTGGATACCGAGAACTAGGTTTGCTCTTCGATTTTTACCGTGAGTTTGAAATTATTCCTTTTGACAATACGGCTGCCCTTCAATACGAAGAACTCCGTCAGCAGAAGGGTCGAATCGGTTCGATGGATCTCAAGATCGCAGCAACCGCTCTGGTGAACCACGCGACGCTACTTTCCGCCAACCGGACAGACTTTGAGAGAGTGCCTGGACTCCGTGTCGAAAATTGGCTGGATTAAACGTTACTGGTCGATGCGACGAGTTCGCATATTTCAGCGAATTCCAAGAAACTTGAACACCCGATTCGGGTGCGAGCCTTGCGGATCTTTGCCGTATGACCAACGATAGGGCTGGGCGATCATCCAGCGGTCCTTTCGTCCTGCCAAACCAATCGATTACCTTGCAGGCAGAGGCCGTGATCGGTTCACCACCCTCGTTCCATTTTCAAGAAATTCATTGTTTCCAGGCGAAGCTCAATCCGTTCGCGGAATTCTTGCGAAAAACTCTCGAATTCTGTCCGTTCACTCTTCCTGCTTACAGAGTCCACAGGGCTCCGCCGTAATGGCACTGGGAGGTACAATGGTGATTGGGTACCGGATAAGCCCCAGGGCCGGAATGAGCCAAGAATTGTCATTGGCCGCTTGATCGACCCCTTTTTCAAGGCTCCGCATCATCACCTGGCGGGCCATGTATCTGGACGCCGGCTGCCCAATCCGGATCAGTGGGTAATGGCCACGCCCGAACACCGGGTCAACCGCCGCCACCACATGGATACAATCTGTAATGTAAAGGTCTCTCAGGGCGCTGATGGCCCGATACTGAGCCCGCCCGGAAGCCACTTCGTTGTACACGGCGACCGAACGATTGTAGAGCGGGGCCTGGATCTGAAATGGACCCCAGAGCCTGACGTTCTCATTGAGCCCGAGGACGGTCTCGAGCGTTTGCTCCAAGGTCAGGTTCACGCCCGGTTCTGGACAGGGTGACCAGAGCCGAACGACCTTGGAGGCGGGGTACCAGCTCAGCGTGTGAGCAGTGACCTGATATCCGGCCTGGTCGGTTCCTTCCCCCACTGCGCGTACAAAAACCGCCCAGGTGTGCGCGTTTCGAAGATGCTTGGGGTCGTCTTCTGACCCAAAAATCAACAGGTAATAAAACTCACCTGCGTTGGAAGCCGCCGGGGCCAGCCCCAGCACAAGCATCGCCAGCAACCCCAACCGGAGTGATCGCAAGAACTTCATCGGGATGCATCCGAACAAATGGTTCAAGCCAGGCCACCGGATTCACAACGGCCTACCCAAGTCATGGATAATTTCGGTTGAAAACCGGACTCTATTTGACTTTCCAGTACCAAACGCAAGCACGGGTCTTGTGCCAGCACGCGCAACCCGCAGAATTCCTTTTTCTAGCAAACGCCAAAAAGTCTTGTGGTTACACGCGGCCATGCACTCCCGGCTCAACTTTTTCCGTGGGCCACCATGAGGCGCAAAACCACAACAGCCGCTAGAATCTTTGTGGATGGTCAGGGCCTTGCATTCCGGTAAAAGTCTGTTCAGCTTCGGTTGTTGCACTCTCCAAGTTGGGTAGAGGTTCCAGAATTCCCCATGCAAAGTGATTTTCTTGCGGTTGCCGAACGAGGCGACCGGGCCACGCTGGACGTTCAGACCAAAGCCGCCGGCCCTTCCGGCAGCCTGCCGCTAACAGACGACATGCTGCGCCACTGGCCATCGGGCGACCTGTTCGGAATGTCGCAAAATGCAGGCATGGGCTGGACGCCGGCCGAGGTTGATCGAGACAACGTCTTGATCCTGAGCACCCAGGGGGGGCACCGAGGCCCAGATGGCAAGCCGATCGCGCTCGGCTACCATACCGGCCACTGGGAAGTTGGCCTGCTCGTGCAGGCGGCAGCCGAAGAACTCAGACGCCTGGGTGACCTACCGTTCGCCGCCATGGTTTCCGACCCCTGTGATGGCCGAACCCAGGGTACCCCTGGAATGTTCGATAGCCTGCCCTACCGGAACGATGCCGCCATCGTCTTCCGACGACTGATCCGCTCTCTGCCGCGAAGGCGTGGAGTGATCGGCGTGGCCAGTTGCGACAAAGGTGCCCCGGCCATGCTCATGGCGCTGGCCGGTTGCCCCGATCTTCCCTCAGTCTTCGTCCCCGGCGGCGTGACCTTGCCGCCAGCCGCCGGCGAGGATGCTGGTAAAATCCAGAGCATCGGCGTCCGCTACGTGCACGGCGACCTCAGCATTGAAGAAGCGGCCTCGCTTGGCTGCCGCGCCTGCGCCTCGCCCGGCGGCGGTTGCCAGTTCCTGGGCACAGCCGCCACCTCTCAGGTGATTGCCGAAGCTCTGGGAATGACCGTTCCCCACGCGGCGCTGGCCCCCTCTGGACAGCCGATCTGGCGAGACCTCGCCATCCGCTCGGCCCGAGCCGTGCGGGGGCTGGCACACAAGGGCTTGACCACCCGCAAGATCCTGACCGATGCCGCCATCAAGAACGCCATGGTGGTACACGCCGCGTTCGGCGGCTCCACAAACCTGCTGCTCCATATCCCGGCCATTGCCTTCACGGCTGGCCTCAGACGCCCCTCCGTGGAAGACTGGAGCGTGGTGAACCGCTCGGTACCACGGCTGGTCAGCGTGCTGCCCAACGGACCTAGCTACCACCCCACCATCCGGGTCTTCCTGGCTGGCGGCGTGCCAGAGGTCATGCTCCACCTGCGTGAACTCGGTCTGCTGGAACTCTCGGCCCTTACGGCCGCGGGTGTGCCGCTGGAAGTGGTGCTGGACTGGTGGCAAACCAGCGAAGATCGCAAGCGGCTGCGGGAATGCCTGTTCCAGCAAGACGGCGTTGATCCCGACGACGTCATTTTACCGCCAGCCCTGGCCAAAGCCCGCGGCCTGACCAGCACCGTCACCTTCCCGCGCGGGAATTTGGCCCCCGAGGGCTCGGTGATCAAAAGCACCGCCATCGATCGTACCACCCTGGACCCCGATGGCGTTTACCGCAAGACCGGACCGGCCCGGGTCTTCACCCGCGAGACCGACGCAATTGCCGCCATCAAGGGGCAGTCTGGCCAGCCGATCAAGGCCGGAGACGTGATTGTGCTCATGGGGCGTGGCCCCATGGGAACCGGCATGGAAGAGATCTACCAGATCACCGCGGCCCTGCGGTACCTCGAATTCGGCAAACAGGTGGCCGTGGTGACCGACGCCCGCTTTTCAGGCGTTTCCACGGGTGCCTGCATTGGCCATGTGGGGCCCGAAGCCCTGGCCGGCGGCCCGCTGGGTAAGGTTCGTGACGGCGACCTGATCCACATCGAGGTCGATACCGAGAATCTGTCTGGGAAGGTTGATCTGGTGGGCGCTGACGGCGTGCAATTGAGCGTGGAGCAGGGGGCCGACCTGCTTGCCGGCCGCTCTCCCCATCCCGATCTCTCGCCCGACCCCTTGCTGCCAGACGATACTCGCCTCTGGGCCGCGCTTCAGGCGCTGGGCGGCGGTACCTGGGGCGGCTGCGTTTATGACACGGATACCATTCTGGGTGCAATTCAAGGCCACAAGCAGGCGTCTGCAAACCCGGTTTCCGCCCAGGTCTGAAAGCCCTTGGCTTGGTCGAAACAGGCCTCCAAACACCCAATCGGTTTTTCTCGGAATCCATTCTCGAATTCGGATACCCGCATGAAAGAACACGAAGCTCTCAAAGGCCCGGATCCAGCGGTTGGACCGAAGCCGGCCACTCCGCCCAGTTGTGGGCCCGCGTGTCCGGCCTGTGGTGGGAAGCTCGTTGAAATTCGGGCCAAGCTGGTTTGCAGCCGCTGCAGAGCTATTTGCGAAACCTGCTGCGAAGGAGGACGAGGATGATGATTTACGATATTTCACCACCACTCAGCGCATCGACCCCCGTCTGGCCTGATGATGTGCCACTGACTCGCCAGGTGGCTCTTGATATCGAGCAGGGCGACTTCGCCACCCTCTCCAGCCTCTCTGCAACCCTGCACCTTGGGGCACACGTTGATGCTCCCAGCCACTACAGACCGGGTGGTCCCGCTATCGGCAACCTGTCGCTGGAACCATTCATCGGCCTCTGCGAAGTGATCTCCCTCGACGTCTCACGCGGCGCTACCATCTCGGCCTCGGCACTACCACGCACCATCCGTGCACCACGCGTGTTGATCAGGACCGGGACCGGTAGTCGCAACGGTAACTTTCACACCAATTTTGCCGCGCTCAGCCTCACACTCATTGAAGAGTTGGCCTCCCGAGGGTGCGTGCTGATTGGTATCGACACCCCCAGCGTAGACCTCTACGACTCCAAGAGCCTGCTGGCTCATCACGCCTGCGATCGCGCCAACATCGCCATCCTGGAAGGCCTGGAACTCGACACCGTTCCACCCGGCCTCTATGAACTAATTGCACTCCCACTGCGGCTCATCGATTTTGAGGCCAGCCCCGTTCGCGCGATTTTGCGAACCCTCGACAACGATTGAGACTGAAGGCCGTTGATGGATCAATTCCTGAACACTGTCGCACGCCCCATCTTTCTGGCCTGGGAAAAGCTCAGGCTGCTTTACATTGCAATTCTGACGATCTTCACCCTATTTCTGATGGGACCATCTGGACTTTATAGTCCCGCGATCATTTTCATTGTGATTACAGGAGCCATTGGGGCCAACATCCTGTACTTTGCCGGCCCGATCACAGAAACCTACATCCGCTGGCTGGGATACCACAAGAGCTGGCCGCGCTGGGTTCTCTTCATTTCAGGAACCTTGCTCTCAATCTTGCTGGTGCTTTTGGATTTTGTTTCCGTTCTGTTTCCCACCCAGAACTAACAAGCCAGATACCAGCCTCAACGCACCTCGACCTGGTCCTCATGCTGCACCAGCACGGTTGGCTTCAACCCCGTGAACAGGCCAGTGTCAATCACCCCAGGTAAGGCCCGGATTCTGGAGGCCAGCGAAACCACGTCCTCACCCGGCGCAATTACACAATCCAGAATGTGGTTGCCATTATCCGTCACAAACGCAGTCCCTTGATCCATACGAACCGAACTGTTACAGCCAATCTTGCCGATTTGACGCATGCACACCAGGCTGGCAAACGGCACCACCTCTACCGGGAGCCTGCCGCGCTCGCCCAGTTGTTCCACCAGTTTGTCTCGCCCCACAATCAAAACCCATTTCTGACTCAGGCTCGCCACAACCTTCTCACGTAGAAGAGCGCCGCCGAATCCCTTGATCACCAGGTTGTCCGGTCCAACCTCATCAGCCCCGTCAATGGTGACGTCAATCGAATCGACTTCGTCAATTCCGATCAACGGAATCCCAAGGGTTTCAGCTAATTCGGCAATCGTCTGAGACGTGGCCACCCCTCGAATGGCGTAAGGCTCTTGCCGAAGTCTCTCCGCCAGCGCCGTCACAAAGGCCACGGCAGCCCGACCGGTGCCAAGCCCCACAACCCCTTCTCGGGGCACCCATTCCAGTGCTTTCTCCGCCGCAAGCCTGGGCACCAGCACACGAGAACTCATCAAAGACATCCTATCTGTCCAAACCAAGATTCTGGGGTGAAACCGTTACCTAACCGGTCGTATTGAAATGATCCCCGTAACCATGACCGGGCGAGCGTCAGGGGGCCGCAGGTTTGGGCGCCAGCCTGCCCAGGCGGATATCGACCGGGCCTAGCTCTTCCAGACCAGAAAGCAGCTTGTTCAGGATCGAAAACGGGCAGTTGGGGTCTACCTGAAATCGGACCACCGGCGTTTCCACCCGCTCACGAATCGACGCAAGTATGGCCGGCAGGCCGGCAGGGGACAGCACCTGACCATCGCGATGAACCACCCCCTCATGATCAACTTCGAGAAGTAGATCGGGCGTGGCATGATCCGCATCGCCAGCCACCAGATGTTCGGGGGCCACTAACACAGCCCCTTGGCGAATGGCAACAAAGCCGAACGGGCGGTCATCTAGTTTGGCAGACCCGGCAAACGCCGTTTTACCCTCGGTCCAGAGCCAACCGGCCAAGGTGAGTTCGGACCGGGGGAACTGGACGCTTAACTCAATTTGATTCGAAGGGGCCTTGGAAGTCTGACCCCGCACCTGATAAACCGCGCCAGTTTGATCGGAGCGGTAACGGCCGCGGGCGTGCCCCTGGTCATCCACCTCCAGATCAAGATCGCCGGTCCACTGGCCGTTGGCAACCAGCCGGTAAGCGCCAGAGAAATCGGTTGGCTGAATTTGCCTGGCCGCGGACGGCCGCGTGGCTGGTTTCTCGCCCTTGAACGGGTTGGCAACCAGGGAGTACAGCCGGGCACCCGGTGTGGGTACAAGGGCCGGATGCGCGGGATCGGAAACCTCAAGAGTGAGGTCGCCCCCACAACCGGGCGGAACAATCTGGCCAGAGTCCAGATCGACCTGAAACCCAGGAAACAGAACTCGCTGCCGCTCCTGGGCGGTGCGTTTCCCATCTGAACCCGGCTCAAACGTCTCGAATCGCTCCAGAATGACAATCGGCAACGGAGAAGCGGCCGGGTCTGTGGGCTGCCGCAAGGCATGGCTCACCTGGAGCCGAGCCAGGTTTCCCTGGTCGGTCTGCACAATCAATACAGGCGTTCTCAGCCCTCGGATGACCGTAGGCAGCAAGGCTGCCTGGTGCGCATTGAGTGACTCTTGCTTGTGAACAGAATCACTCTCAATCAACTTTTTGAGCAGAGCGCCATCCAGCCGCTCATAATCTTGAGCCAGGGCACCGGAACCAGAAATGAGTAACCCCAGACCAGCCGCGGAGTTCCGGAACAAAGAGCGCACGTGCATGGCGGCTACGACCTCGGTTCAAGAACTCTGGAAAAGCCAGGCACTGGCGGCTTGGCTGCAGAAGCGTGCCAACAGAGGGCTCGCTCCGCCTTTGACCCGCTCACACCCGTTATTCTAACATGATCGGGCAGCAAGCCATAACTCCTCACACGCTGACGCCCGTGAGCCCCGCCAACATGCCGCTTTTCTGGACTGAAGCTGGAACCGGAACGCCTCTGGTTTTGTTGCACGGATTTCCGTTCGATCAGTCGGTCTGGCAGTTCCAGCAGACTGAACTCTCTTGGAAGTTCCGGGTCATCACTCCAGACCTACGCGGACACGGCCGATCGCCGGGATTCACTGGCCCAACTTCCATTGATCGGCTTGCCGATGACGTTATTGCGTTCCTTGACCAGGCCCAGATCCAGGAACCCGTTATCTTGGGTGGGCTCTCGATGGGTGGTTACATCGCACTCTCGCTGGCGGCCCGGTACCCTGAGCGGCTGGCAGCCCTGCTGCTGATCGACACCCGTGCCGGCGCTGATTCCGCCGAAGCTGCCCAGAACCGCCTGAACCTGGCGACCCGAATTGATGCCGAGCAATCCAGCCAGCCGGTGGTGGAAGGCTTTTTGCCCAGACTTTTTGCTCCCGCAACTTATGTCGAACAGCCAGACATTGTGGACAAGGTCCGCATGCTTATGCAGAACACCAGCCCGCTAACCCTGAGCACATGCCTGCGAGCCATGGCCGATCGCCCCGATCGGACGGCCGATCTTGCCCGGATCTCGGTTCCAACCCTGGTGATTGTGGGAGAAGAAGACCCAATCTCGCCCCCCCAGGAAGCCCAGGAAATTGCCCGAAGCATCCCGCGCGGAGAGGTCAAGGTTATCCCGCGGGCAGGGCACCTGGCCTGCCTGGAAAATCCAGAGGCCGTCAACGCCGCCATTCACATGTTTCTAGATTCCCACCTTCCGCCACAGAGCCGGAAAAAGTCTGTCTGAGCTTGTACTGTTCTGCTTCAATAATCTGCTATATTTTCAGTCATAAGTTCAGCAGGGAGGTTGAACCAAGCCTGAACTTTCCTCACTGAGCATCGCCCCCATGAGCCGTCAGCAGCGCCAATCTCGATCCAACATCCCACGTATCGAATTCATGGAGGAGCGAAAGCTTCCCTCTGGCATGGCGGTTGGTACCAGATTGGTGGACCACCTGGTGACCGCAACTCTTACCCACGCCCAGAATACCGGGCACAGCTCAAAAACCGTTGCACCTGCGGCCGTCCATCCGCTTGCGCAAAAGGGCTCCCAGACCTACCGTAACCTTACCTACGCTTCGGACACGGGAGCAGCCCAAAAGCTAGACGTTTACCTGCCGGCCGGCCAGGCTCCGGTCGGGGGTTGGCCCGTGGTGATGGCCATTCATGGTGGCGGCTGGCGGCGGTTCAGCAAAGAGCAATACGGACCCAAGGCCGCCGTTCTGACCCAGTTCGGATACGCGGTAGTGGCGCCGTCTTACACGCTGTCGAACCCTGGTGTTTCATCCTGGAGCAAGAACCTGCAGGATGTGCGAGGGGCCGTTCGGTGGGTTCGGATCCATGCGGATCGGTTTTCCTTCAATACCAACCAGATTGCCGCCATGGGCGAGTCGGCTGGCGGGCATCTGGCCCTGCTGCTTGGCCTGAGCAAAGACCCGGTCCAGAACCCCACAGCATCCGCGGCAATTCAAGCGGTGGCCTCATTCGCGGGCCCCACCGACCTGCGTGACCTGGCAACCGTTAGCCCGTTTGCGGGCATGGCCGCCAAACAAATGATGGGCTCGGCCCCTGATCAGAACCCGGCGGCTTACTCAGACGCCTCGCCGGTTGACCAGGCCGGTCCGAACGCTCCCCCGATTCTGCTGGTGCATGGTCAGCTAGACACCTTGGTGCCTGCTTCGCAGACCACGGAAATGGCAGTCGCCCTCAACACCAAGCATGATCGCTTCCAGCTTCTGTTCCTGCCCAGAGTTGGCCACGGGATCCCCCTGACCGTCGGAAGCGTTCAACTGAACGGGCTGCTGGCATTCCTGAAGGGCAGCTTGAAATAACCGAACCCTTGTTCGGTTTCATGACCGCACTCATAATGCCTGCTGCGTTGACGATTCAAGAGCAGGTTCCAGGCTGCACACCTTCGTTCCCAAGATAAACGGGGCCGGCATGGCCGACACTCGGCAGACTATATCGATTGCAAGCCAATCCGGGCTCAACGATCTCGCAGACCATCTGCATCGGTGCAAACGATTCGCGTTCGATACCGAATTCGTTTCGGAAGATACCTACCAGCCCGATCTCGGGTTGATCCAGGTTGCAACCTCAGAGCGACTAGTAATTATCGACCCGATCGCCGTGCCAGACCTCTCACCATTCTGGGAAGCGGTGACCAACCCGGACCTGGAAGTGGTAATGCACGCCGCCGGAGAAGACCTCCGAATTTGCCATCTCCAAACTGGCCGGCTTCCAACCAGAGTTGTTGACGTGCAAGTTGCGGCCGGCCTGGTTGGATTTGGCTACCCAGGTTCACTTACGAGCCTGCTCGCCCAGGTGCTTCGGGTGACCGTTTCCGGCGGTGAAACCCGAACCGACTGGCGCAAACGGCCACTCAGCTCCGGCCAGCTCCGCTATGCGCTTGATGACGTTCGATACCTGCTGGAACTGGCCGACACCATTGAAGAACGGCTGGATCAACTGGGACGCAGAGCCTGGGCCGAAGAGGAATACGTTGAGTTACTCAACACCATTGCCGCGCGTGACGACGCCGAACGCTGGCGGCGGCTCCCCGGCCTGGGTCCACTGAACCGCCGTTCCTTGGAAATGGCGAGACTTTTGTGGGACTGGCGCCGCCTGGAAGCCAGACGGGTGAATCGGCCCGTCCGACAGGTGATGCGTGACGATATTCTGATTGCCATCGCCCGCAAACAACCAACCTCGCGAACCGACCTTGAAGCCCTACGCGACTTCAACCGCCCGAATCTACTGGCGCATTCCAAGGCGATCTTGAGCCTGATTGATCAGGCCCGTGAAGTGCCACCAGACCAGCTACCAGACGCCACCGAACGCCCCGACGATGCGCCTGGTGTGGCCATGGTGGTGAACGTGTTGACGGCCGTTCTGAACCGCGGCTGCGCACAGGGCAAGGTGAGCGCGGGACTGGTGGGAAGCGCCAGCGACCTGCGAGAAATGGTTCGCTGGTACCTGGGCGGCAGCTCGGTTGACCAGCTTCCCAGCCTGATGCAAGGCTGGCGCGGGGATGTGTGCGGAAAACTGCTGCTCGATGTTCTCTCTGGCAACCGCTCTCTCAGGATTGTCGATCCCGCATCAGATATTCCCGTGGAACTGGACCGGGTCGCATTTGATTCCCGATCAAACGATTCCGCCTGATCGATCACCAGAACTCGGCCACGGCCAGAATGTCTCTGACTTGAATCGTGAGCTTCCAGGGGTTGAGCCATGCACAGGATTGTCAGTTGTTACAGCAATTGCTTTGGGCCTGCCGGGGTTTGGGCGGCCGTGGAATCGATTCATTCGGCCAGCCTGAATTACCTGGAACTGGCCATGCGCGGCCATGCGCTGGGCGGCCTGATTATTCCTGAAGAGGTGGTGGTGACCGAGCGGGCCGACGATGCCACCGCCACCCGATTCCTTGACCATCTCAGGCAACACCAGGTTCACGTTAGCGGTTGCAACGTGGGTGGCGCCGACATGCGAACGACGGACGGCATTGACCTGGTCATCAGGCGCATTGCGTTCGCTAAGCGCTGGTTTGGGGTGAGCGTGGTGGTCTCTGGGGCCGGTCAGCCAGAGAATCAGGCCGAACGCCAGGCCGTGATTTCCGGCCTGAGGCGCCTGGGTGACTTTGCGGCCGGGCAGGGGGTGACGGTTGCCCTGGAAACCCACAAAGGACCCACCCAAAACGCAGACGCCATGCTTGAGATTATCCAAGACGTGAACCACGACCAGATCCGCCTGAACTTTGATACCGGCAATCTTGCCTATTACAACGCGGGCGTAGACGTGGTTGCGGAACTCAAGAAGGTGGCCCCGCTGGTGAGAAACGTCCACCTCAAGGATAACCGGGGCCAGTTTGAAGACTGGTACTTCCCGGCCGTGGGCGAAGGTGGAGCCGTGGACTTTTTCGGAGTTCGAGAAACCCTGGATGCCGTTGGGTTTCAGGGCCCGTACACCATTGAGATTGAAGGGATTGGCGGCGAACCAGAGCCTGGCCCAGAAGAACGCCTTCGCCGGATTTCGGCCAGCGTGAACCACCTGAAAGCCTGCGGCTACTTCTCCTGAGCCAGAGCTTGGGCGTTGAACCAAGCTGGGACAGGCGCCGGCCTGTCCCACGCTTTTGAGTTGATGCTCTCAGCCAGGCTGATACGCTTGCCAGAGCGACCGGAAGTATCTCAGGACCCGAACCGGGTCGCTGCTTTCTCCGATTTCCGCCAGCGTGAAACCGTGGTAGCCGGACTTCTCCAGTGATTGGAAGAGTTCACGCCAGGGGTAGGTGGCGTCGGTCATGTCGTGCAGGTGCACCATATCAATCCGATTAGCGACCAGCGGAAACGTGGTCGCAATCGAGCCATTCACCACGTCGGTTGCGTTGGAATTCCAGCAAACCCAAAGGTTGGTGTGGGCGGCCGCTTTAACGATGGTCGCAATATTGGGCAAAAGCTGGGTCGTTTCTCCGTGGACCTCAAGACGAATCTTGACCCCAAACCCTTCGCCAAACTCTGCAATTTCAGCCAGAGAATCTCCAATCTGGCGCAGGGTTCCATTAAGGTCGGCCCCCTTGGGTACTCCGTTGGGCCGAACCTTGATGCCAGCCGCCCCAACATCGTGCGCCAGGCGGATGAACTCACGGGCTTCTTCGAGATTCTTGCGAACGGTGGCACGCTCGATGGCCTGAAATTCACAGGTGGTACCCAGTCCGACCAGTTCCACCGGCGAGGCACTGAAGAGCCGTTTGACTTCAGCCCGTTGATCGGCTGACAGGCTGATCTCCACGCCATGCTTGTGGGTGGTCCGGAGCTCAACCCCCTCGTAACCAAGCTCTTCCAGATGCTTGAGCATCGTCGGCAAGTCCCAGTCTTTGCCGATGTTGTAAGTCACAATTCCAAGTCGCACGGCAAGTCCCTCCCGGTCTGCATGCATCTGTCGATCGACAAACCCGGCCTGCCGGGCGAACCTATCATACGGCAGTCTGGACCACCGAGCACCGGGGCAATTAGCCTGAGGCTTGCGCCCACACCAACTCCGCACCCAAAAATCTGGGGATTCGCTTGAATCCCAACGGCGACCATCTCAAAATCTTGAGATTCAGACGCATTCTCAGACCCAACCACCAGACAATGCAGCTTCCTTCTGGCCAAAAACAATCTCAGCCGAACGAACTGTGCAGCCTGGACAGACAATTTCTCTGGAGGCGAGCGCCACAACTGACCCCGATGGTCACCCCCTCCAGTTCTCATGGAGTATCTACCCGAGCAGCCCAACTTTGAATTCCCAGGTTCGGATCGAAGCCCATGAAGCCCATGATACGATGAACCCCAAAGTGATCGTTTCTCCTGACCTGGCAGACAGCCAGATCCCACTCTTACTCACCGTTACCGACCAGGGCAAACCGCCGCTGACCCGGTACGGACGTATCTTGATCATGGTTCGAAAAACGACCGACGAACCAAATCCATAGTCCCTACAAGCTCGAATCAGGAGGATCTATGAATCACAAAACCCTGGGCGCCACCGGGATCAAGGTTTCGGCCATGGGGCTGGGCTGCTGGGGAATGTCTGGTGCATACGGACCAGCCAACGACGCCGAATCTAGCGCCACCCTGAACCAGGCACTCGATATGGGGCTCACCCTGATCGATACCGCCGACAGCTACGGCGACGGACATAACGAAACGCTGATCGGTCAAACTCTCGCACACCGGCGCAACACGTTCGTTCTGGCGTCCAAAACTGGCTGGGTCAAACGCACAGCACCAGACGGCCAGGTGACCGTGGGCGTGGATGGACGCCCGGAACGGATCCACGCCGCCTGCGACGCAAGCCTGACCAGACTGCGCACCGACGTTATTGACCTCTACTACCTGCACCGGATTGACCCGGACGTGCCTGTTGAAGAGTCGATGGGCGCCATGGCAGAACTTGTGGCCAAAGGTAAAGTTCGTTCGCTGGGGCTCTCTGAGGTCTCCGAGTCCACCCTCAGACGCGCCCATGCCATACACCCAATTGCCGCCCTGCAATCGGAATACTCACTTTGGACCCGCGAGCCAGAATTGACCGTGTTACCAGTCTGCAGGGAGCTGGGAATTGCCTTTGTCCCATTCAGCCCCCTGGGCCGAGGGTTTTTGACCGGCACCGTGCTGGCCCAAAACCAGATCCAACCCGGTGACTGGCGGACAGGCAACCCACGCTTCACCTCAGACAATCTGGCGCATAACCGCACGCTATTGCGTCGCCTTGAAGAGATCGCTGAGGCACACGGTGCAACTTTCGCCCAGATCGCGCTGGCCTGGGTACTAGCCCAGGGAGAGCAGGTGATCCCCATTCCCGGCATGAAGCGACGCACACATCTGGTTGAAAATACTGCCGCATTGGCCATCCAGCTAACCCCCGATGAACTCGTTCGGCTCCATACCGCTTTTCCCGTGGGTGCGGCCGCGGGTGAGCGATACACGCCCGAAGTTGCACGCTGGGCCGGACGTTAGGGAAACCGGCCCGCCCGCAAACAAGACTTCATAGCAGTTAGACTCTACTTTTCGAAAAACAACGAACCGACGCTCATGGGTTTTACATGAGCGCCCAAGCCCGAATTTGGCATGGCTTGCCAACCACACCGCCAACACACAAATTCTCTGCTGTTGGCCAAGCCTTACCTGCTTCCACCTCCGCAGTGTTAGCTTCTGAGGGCATCCAGCTTCATCACCAGGTATTCCAGCTCTTCAAGATCGAGCCCGGAAACTCTGGCAATTCTCTCAAAATCCCTGACCAGCTTCTCATAAGACTCAAAAATCAGTTGAAAGCTCAACTGGCCACTGAATCTCGCAAAAATCTGGTCCTGAGGTGAAATCCTCAGCTTCATGATTCTGGGATTTCCCCAGTTGAGATCCAGAAGAAAGCCCAAAACCGGCAGATATTTTTCACTGATCCGAACAGACTTGAGCTTCTGGGCACAATCCAGACGTGTTTGATCCGCTTTACGCACAGCGATGGATACCGAACTCATGGTTCTCCTTGAAACGATTACAGACTCAATACGGGGCGACACCAAGCACATCCCAGAAATTTATGGGAGGCCGGTTAGTGAGGACGGGAACCGCAAACCACAGTTCTTCTCACTGAAAATAATCTTACTACAGATCAATCAGCAAAGGAAAGAGACTGATTCCACATCCGTATCACAAGCCAGTAAAAACCGATCCAAGCCGCCACCCGGTTTCCAGCCTTGCAAGCCAATTCCGAATGGAGCCGCAGAACCCAAATCTGCCTACAACTAAGACTATTCAAAACCATTCCAATCCTAGCATCTCGTTCAGCTGAACGAATTGAGCCAAGGCACTTCTCGCCCATTCCGAAGCCGATTCGGAAATCTGCGAAAATCCGAGAACAACCCGATATCCGGTTACACAAGAGGAAACCGTGGCCGATACATTGATTCTTTCGCCTCCACAGTCAACCTGGAAACAGACTGGCAGGAAGACCTCCGCCTGACCGTCGAGAGCTTGCCAGCGTGCGCAGGGCTCTGGCGATTCGTTGCCGGATGGTTGCCGATTGCGCCATGCGCCGCAGCTCCAGATGCACCTCCGCGGCAATACGCCAAGGCAGCGGTAGCAGATCATAGACTTGGCCATCAAACACAGAGTAGCACCCGAGCATGAACACGCTGGAGTCATCAACCTCGGGCTCGAACCTTAGTTCACTCACACGATCTTGAATTGCCAGCACGATGTACATCAACAAAAGCCTGCGATGCACAGGCAGACTCTTGAAAAATCGACGAGCGTCCTCAAACGTCAAGCACGGAATGCGGTTATCACGCGTCAGCAGCCGCGCACGGCGATCAGGCTGATGGAAGAATTCCAGGCTGGGATTCCACACGAGACAGCGTCCCACTCCAAACCGGTACGGTTATCCACCCTGCTGCTGAAGCCTGAGCCGCACCAAAAGATCATGCAGCCCAGGGCGAGCCGACGGTTGCTCTGGCAACTAGCTCAACCGATACGCGGCCTCTAGACAACCGCGCAACCGCTCATATTCTGACATATGGAACGGAAGATCAGAATCCTCCAGCGCAGATTTCTCTGGGCCAGTCATATTCCGCGCGATCAGCTCTGAAACGTGAGAGAGTTTTGCCTCGTCATTGAGCGTGACCAGATTCGCTTCCACCTGGCCGGTTTTCATGAGGTGGATGCCGGTCAGCAGCACACGGTAAACGTAGAACAGTGGCTTCACGCGCCGGGGTTGTTCCTTCTCGAACAATTTCCACTGGGTCTCTGCAAACCCGAAGTAATGGTGGCTGTGGTGCCGGGTGATGCAGCTCTGGCCAAGGGCTTTGAGTTCCTGATGCTCGGGCGTGGTCTGCACCACCAGTGGAGAGAACAACTGCTCAAGAACATAACCGTTTTTCTTGAGCATCAAGCTGAAGAACTTGTGGGCGTCGTGCGTGACCAGATCGAGTTCAAAGCCACCGTCTTTCCACTCGGTGGTGATTATCTCCGGGCCTGTGTCCAGGCCCACCACCTCTCGGGCTGGCTGCACCTGGCTGCCCCGCAGGTCGTAGTCTGAATCTGGCGAGGGAAATCCGTAAAGATGCGCTCCGCTGATGGTGGCGAACACCAGCGGGTAGGGATGAGCGGTGGCCACCGCATTGAGTTGCTTCCAAGCTTCGCCCGACACCTGGTCCTTCATAGCAGGTCTTTCACTCGTTCCAGTTCGGCCTGAATGTTCCTGAGGGTTTCCAACGCACGATCGGGGTTAACCACGCAACTTTGCAGGCTGCCGTAATGTTCTTCAAGACAGTTCAGGAGCAGAGCCCGAATCTTTGGCTCATCGGCGGTGGCCCGGAGCTGGCTGCCGGCATAAGCCTGCTCTAGCTGTGACTCTTTCTGCACGCACCAGATTCGGAGCCGCTCTTCGGTCCACTCGCCCCGGCGGATGGCTTTGAGCTGGTCATTGTTGCGCTGAAGGTCGATATCGCCCTCGGTCAGAATCATCTCGACCTCGCTGAGTAACCGCACCACGTGGTAGGCGAACTTCACGTCATAGCCATGCTTCTTGACCAGTTCTGCCCGCTTACCTTGTGGTGCCTTGGTGGCAATTTTATGCAACTGGGAGTAGGCGTAACCCTTGAACTTTGGCCAGGCCCCTTTATGCAGGAACAGCCTGCGGTTTTCCCGTACCAGGTTGCCAACTCTGGTGCTGTGGAGCACGCAGTTCACGGGCGTGAACAGGCTATCAATGATATTGGGGTTATTTTCCATGGCCAGATTGAAGAACTTGACGATGCTGTAGATGGTCAGGTCATAGCAACGCCCCTGACCGCCGAGTGCGCTGGGATCGAGCACATGGTGCTGCTCAAACTGCTCGAACCGAGGCAGGGGGGTTCCAAAACCCGCCAGTTCGCCCCGGAGGTGGGGGAATAGATCCTCACGCGACGGAATCGCCCAGCCATAAACGTCTAGATCACTGGTTTCAGAGGAAACGCCGTAAGCCACTGACCCCATGATAGTTTCGTACTGAACATTACCGGGCAACCACCGTGGTGGCCTGACAAGCCCATGGTCGGTCAGTCGCTGTAACGTGCTCATGCCGTTGGCCTTGCTTCCTGTTGATCGAACTGATACGAGTTCAGATATCCCCATCCTCCGAAAGGTTCAGGCATTGTGGTTTCCACGGGACAAAGGTGGGGTTGTAAGGGCGATCGTACGGGAGACTCTGAAAAGGTCCATTGCCTGATTGCTGCCTGAGCCTTAAACTATTCATTCGATTGGCCGCTAATCCTCAATTCTTGAGCAAACCGTCACGCGAAGGTTTTGCTAAATAGCTTGGTGGGTAAGTGGTTGAATTGACGGAGAGGTGACCGAGAGGCCGAAGGTGCAGCACTGGAAATGCTGTGTACGGTAACACGTACCGAGGGTTCGAATCCCTCCCTCTCCGCTCAATTTCAAGGCTTTTCCTAAGTTCCTTAATCGGACCGCTTAGGTAAAGCCTTTTTTTTGGTTCATCAAGGCACTCTGACACAGCCGAATCAAGCTGGTGCCTTGAAGGCGCGATCATGGCTTTCGGGGAGTCCCTCCCCGACGCCGGGTTAATCCCGCAGATCACTGACGGCGGGAGAGAATTCCTGCTGACTCTTGCGGCATGGATGAATCGAAGATCATCCGTGTCGTTAACGCCCGGCCGGCTGGTACGCGAGCCTTGTTCTTCGAAGCAGAACATCGGTTACGAAGACCAAGCGGGAAGCTAGTGCTTGTGATGCCACGTGAGGACGTCCGGCTCAGGAGAGGAGCAACTCCAGATCTTCGCGGCCAAGGGTCCGGATCAGGCTGTTGTCGGCGTTAATGATCGCGTCGGCCAGGTCCCGTTTTTGCGCCTGAAGCTGGAGCACCTTCTCTTCGACCGTATTTCGCGCAATCAGGCGGTAGGCAAACACCGGCCGAGTTTGGCCAATCCGGTGAGCGCGGTCAATTGCCTGGCTCTCCACGGCGGGGTTCCACCAGGGGTCCAGCAGAAAGATGTAGTCGGCTGCCGTCAGGTTCAGGCCAAGGCCACCCGCCTTCAGACTGATCAAGAATACCTTGCAGTTTGGGTCTTCCTGGAACTGCCGCACTCGCTCCTGCCGATCCCGCGTGCGACCGTCAAGGTAGACATAGGGAATTTCCTCTTTATCCAGCCGCTGCTTGACGAACGCCAGCATGCTTGTGAACTGAGAGAACACCAGCGTTTTGTGTCCCTCGTCGTACACCTGACGCAGTTGGGGCAGAAGCAGGTCCAGTTTGGCGCTCGATTCCTGTGACCATTTTTCCTTATCAATCAGTCCAGGGTGACAGGCCGCCTGCCGCAGCCTTAACAGCGCCTCCAGAATCTGAATCTTTGACTTGTTGATGCCATCTCGTGCAATGCGGCCAAGGAGCGAGTTCCGGTAATGCTCACGCAGCTCGTCATACAGCTTGCGCTGGGCGGATCCCATGTCGCAGTAAATCGTCTGTTCAGACTTCTCAGGCAGGTCTTTCGCAACCTGCGCTTTGGTGCGTCTAAGAATGAACGGCCTGAGGGCTTTCGCCAGAAGCGTGGCAGACTCTTCGCTGGCCTTACGCAGGTCGGTGTCGGCCTTCCCGCTGGCCGAGACCTGGCCAAGCATGCCTGGGTTGAGGAAGTCGAACAGGCTCCACAACTCACCCAGATGGTTCTCGACCGGCGTGCCGCTCAGGGCCAGGCGGTGCTCGGCCCGGATCAGTCGCGACGCCTTTGCCGACAGGCTATTCGAGTTCTTGATTGCCTGGGCCTCGTCGAGGATGGCGTAATCAAAATGGTAGTCTTTGATATCGGCAATATCTTTTCTGAGCGTGCCATAAGTCGTCAAGATGACATCATAGTCATCGAACTGTTTCCCAGGTTTGCCGCGGCTAACTCCGCTATGGTCCAGAACACGTAGATTTGGCGCAAACCGGGCAGCCTCTTCTTTCCAGTTAAAAACGAGCGACCTCGGCACCACAACCAGCGACGGCGCGGGCCGTAGACGTTTTTCGGGGGCGGCCCGCAGCACTCGGCGCGTCTCCAGCAGGGCCAGCACCTGAACGGTTTTGCCCAGCCCCATGTCGTCTGCCAGGCAGCCGCCGAACCCGAACTCCTGAAGGAAGTGAAGCCAGCCAAGGCCATCTTGCTGATAGCTGCGAAGCTGGCCCTGGAACCCAGCCGGCGGCTCGGCCGGTGAAACGCCCTGGAACAGACGAAGCCGCTCACGAGCCCGCTCGAATTGCTCGTCGAATTGCGCCTCGGGCTGCTCGGCCAGCAAGACATCCATCAGGCCAACCTGCGTACGCTGAAAGCGAAGGTGGTCTCCGTCTGGGGTCCCCACTCCGGCAAGGGTCGCATACTTCTTCAGCCATTCTTCCGGCAACAGCCCAAAACTGCCGTCACCCAGAGCCACCATACCGTCGCCACGCTTCAACGCCGCAAGCAAGCTAGGCAGCGGTACCTCCTGGCCACCGAAGTTCGCACCCCCGTGCAGTTCGAACCAGTCGATTCCCGATTGGACCTCGATGCGGAAGTCGCCCGCGCGGTGGTAGAGCTTTCCCTCGGCCTCAACCCGCCAGCCCTCTTGAAGAAGCGTGCGCGCAACCTTTGGCAGGTTGCGTGCGAGCAACTCCAAGATTTCAGCCTGTTTGTATGGGGTCTTGCGCTGAAAGGGGAGGGTATCGAGCCGGCCAGAGAGTGCCCGTTCGGTGGCCTGATCGCGCAAGATCATGCGTCTTTGATCAGACTGGACAACTGCCCTGGCCTGGCTGTTGGCCGGCAATGTATGCCCTTCGTAGTCGAAGCTAAGTTCGGCAACCAGCCAGTTCGCATCACTCTCGCCGCTCCAATAGCCCATCTTGCGGCGTTTGAAGGTCACGCAGGGCCGGGGCGCCAGGGTGACCTCTTCGTATCTCAGATCCTCGGGCAATTCCAACAGAGGCAGCCGGGGTAGATTGAGCAATTCGGCCAGGAATTCGTGTTTTTCACTCGCCGGAACAGAAACGTCGCCCTGCACACGCATCAGGGTGAGCCAGGAAAACGCGTCTTGATCAATCAATGGCGCAACGCGATTTTCCCAGAAGACAAACCCGCCGCCGATCAGCAAACGGGGAGCCCTGAGCGTCATCCGTTCGTCGCCGCGGCGTAGCTCTCCCGTCAGCTTGCACGATTGGTCCGTTTGCTCGGGCTCTACCTTCAGCCAGAACTCCCAGGGGCCATTGCCATCCCATTGAAGGGGTTTTAAACGGTGCTCCGCATCCATTTCGCTCAAGAAACACCGGCCCGTGGCACAAAGCTTGGGCAAAAGTGCCTCAGCAAGCGTCTGGGTAAGGATGGAGCGTGACTTTGCACCGCTGAAAACCGCTCCATAGTAGCCATACTCTCTGGCCTCAACGCCGCCTGCGAGCATGTTCAGTGCCAGCCGATCGACCGGGTCCGGCAGCACTGCAATTTGAGCGTGAGAGAATGACTGCCCCTTGGACTTGCTCCATTCACCGTCTTTCTTGATATATCGACTGGCGAGTTCGAGCACCAAGCCCTTGCCTTCGAGTGTTGCCGCTTTATCCACGATATAGACAATTTCATTTCCATGGGGCAAGGAATTCGGCGTGTTCGGTGGCTGCTGTTCAGCCTTGGATTTCAGACTTGAAAGCGTATCTTTCCAGGCCGAGGACTTTGGCAAAGAGGCACTCGTCCCGGGGCTGGTTTCAGGCGTTTTGTGCTGCGTATGCTCCATGGTCAACTTTCGCCTGCTCTCAGACCTCACTTCATTGACGAGGGCTGAGTCTTCATCGTCCATTTCAAATTCATCGTAATCGACCATCGAATCGGCAAATTCAGTAACAGCATGCAGTCGATTTGGCGTTTGCCGGCCATCCCCTTGAAGATAGTTTTTCGCATCGGCGGCCAGAATGGTTGCCCACACGTGTTCGCAGGGATTGTTCGTACCCGACGCGTCGACACAAGAGCAACTTGCTTCGATGGCGTTGGCTTTGCGCCTGAGTTTGACAGAGTGGTTCAAGACGCCCTCAGCAACCGCATCGACCTGCCAGGCGTTGCCTTGAATAATCTTGACCCGGCGGGAATAGAAGCAATCACTGCCAAGTTTACGTATGTTTTCCGTGACCAATGATTTCAGGTTTGCAGCAAGCACCGCGGCGTTCCCCATGGTCTAACAGAAGCGCCAATTCCCATCCTTTGGCCGTGAGATGCAGGCCCCAATGTAGCATACCAGAAGACACGTTGCAGGCAGACCGTCTACGGAAGCGAACCGAGCGTCGAGAAAAGCCGATCTCTGCTACAGTGCAGTCATAGGTCAACCTATCCTTCCCAAAATGACTCCTGCCGCCCTGGTTCAGGAGTCGGCCTGTAATCTATCGGTGAATTCCATGGCGAACCCCCTCAAGGTTGGCGATACGGCCCCTGGCTTCACGGCCACCACGCATGACGGCAAAACCATCTCGCTGGCAGACTATCGGGGCCAGTCGGCGGTAATCCTGTTCTTTTATCCCAAAGACGGCACCGCTGTTTGCACCAAGGAAGCGTGCGCCTTTCGAGATTCCTACGAGCACTTTCTCGAGCTTGGAGCGGTCGTTCTGGGGGTGAGCAGCGATTCGAACGCGAGCCACGATCAGTTCGCCAAACAGTACAGGCTCCCATTCCCATTGATCAGCGATCGTGATGGCACGCTGCGCAAACTGTTCGCCGTGCCCAGAACCCTGGGTATCTTTCCGGGACGGGTGACCTATGTGATCGACAAACACGGCATCATTCAGCTTGTCTTCAATGCCCAGCTCGTTTCAGAGGGGCATGTCCAAAATGCGATGCGTGCCTTGCGCCAGCAAGTGAGATGATGGTGAGGCGCAGCTTACTTCTGTGCCGATGATTGTGCTTGAAGGTCCTGGTCGATGGATGAAACGCTGAGGAAGACGTTGAAACCTGACTCCTCAGCAGAGACAATTATTTAATTCGTTGCAATTCGGGAGGTCCCTTTGCATTTTAGCCAGCTCTGGCCTTACAAGGCCATACACATCAGACCCTGACAGGTTTTTTCCCTGCACTTTTTCAGTCATCGACTCGCTACAGCCTGGAAAAAGACTCTTAGTCACAAGGGTTTCCGGATAAGATTGAGCTCGTTGAATCACGCCTGCTCGTTGGATCTATCGGCCTGGACCTGCCGTCACGCCTTCCCTCGACAGAGGTCGAACGCCATGAGCAACCTCTTCGATCCCCTTGGCGAATCTCGCCGTCGCTTTTTTCAAGACGCCGGTGGCGGTTTTGCCGCGCTCGCCTTGGCCTGGCTGGAATCGCAACGCACCGGCCTGGCGGCCGAAGCAACAGCTCCGGAATCTCCGCTGGCGGCCCGCCCCAGCCACTTTCCGGCCCGGGCACAAAGCGTCATCTACCTGTTCATGCACGGCGGCCCCAGCCACCTGGAAACCTTTGACCCCAAACCGGAGCTTCAGCGGCTGGCGGGGCAGCCGTTGCCAGAGAGCTTTGGGCCCGTGGCCACCAGGCGCAACGTGGCCGCCAACCCACTGCTCGGCACCAAACGTACGTTCCAGCCGTTCGGTCAGTCGGGGATCGAGGTGTCTGACTTTTTACCCCATATCGCCCAGCACGTGGACGATCTGGCGGTAATCCGCTCTTGTTGGGCCGATAGCGTGAACCACCCGCAAGCCGTTTACCAGATGAACACCGGTTCGGTACTCATGGGCAAACCAAGCCTGGGCTCATGGGTCAGCTACGGCCTGGGTACCGAGAACCAGAACTTGCCCTCGTTTGTGATGCTGCCCGACCCGGCCGGCGGCATTAAAGGGGGGCCACCGGCCTACGGCGCGGGGTTTCTGCCCGCGAGTTACCAGGGGACCCAGATGCGGTCGGGGACCAGTCCGATTCTGGACCTGGACCCCGGCGCGGACCGCGCCGGGCAAAGACAGCGAGCCACGCTCGACCTGATTGGCAAGCTTAACACCCAGCACCGGGCCGATCGAGGGAATGATCACGAACTGGCCGCCCGGATCAACGCGTACGAACTAGCCTTCCGGATGCAGTCTGCCGCTCCAGAGGCTGTAGACCTGGCCCAGGAATCGGCAGAAACTCGTACGCTTTACGGGCTCGATCAAGAGACCACCCGAGATTTTGGCACCCGTTGCTTGCTGGCCAGACGGCTGGTTGAACGCGGGGTCCGGTTCGTTCAACTTTACTCGGGCGATGTCAACGGCTGGGACGCCCATGACGATGTGGAAGCGAACCATAAACGGATGTGCTCCCAGACCGATCAACCGGTGGCCGCGCTTCTGACCGACCTCAAACGCCGGGGCTTGCTAGAAAGTACTTTGGTTCTTTGGGGCGGTGAGTTCGGTCGCATGCCAATGTCTGAATCTGGCGTGGGTCGAGATCATAATCCTCATGGCTTCTGTTACTGGTTGGCCGGGGCAGGGGTGAAGGGAGGCACCGTGCATGGAGCTACCGATGCCGTGGGCCTGCGGGCCGAGGTGGATCGCGTTCACGTGCATGATCTGCATGCCACCATTTTGCACCTGATGGGCCTTGACCATACACGTTTGACCTTCCCCCATAACGGTCGAGACGAACGCCTGACCGATACGGCTGGGAACGTGGTCAAGTCGATCCTAGCCTGACCATGCATGACGTACGACGGAGAGATCAAGCCATGCATCGAGTCTGCGTTTTCGTGATCAGCGCCGGTGTGATCCTGTCAGCAACGGTCCCAGCGCTTGCTGATAAACCGATTACCTCGAAAGATCGAGAGCACTGGGCGTTTCGGCCCTTAACCAGGCCGCCGTTGCCCAACGCCAACTCCAGCCACCCGATCGACCGTTTCATTCGCCAGCAACAGGCGGATGCCGGCCTGAATCACTCTCCAGAGGCCACTCGCGCGGTTTTGATCAGGCGTTTGAGCTTTGATCTGATCGGGCTGCCGCCCACGCCACAGGAGGTTCAGGCGTTCTTGGCAGACACGCGTACGGATGCCTATGAACGGTTGGTGGACCGGTTGCTGGCATCACCGCATTACGGGGAGCGTTGGGCGCAACATTGGCTGGATCTGGCTCGGTATGCAGATAGTGATGGTTATGAATTCGATCAGGCCCGACCCAACGCCTGGCGGTATCGAGACTGGGTGGTGCAGGCCCTCAACGAGGATCTGCCTTATGACCAGTTCGTCAGGCTTCAGGTGGCCGGCGATGAACTGGCCAGCGATGATCCAGCCGCCTTCGTGGCGACCGGCTTCACACGCTGTTACCCGGACATGGTGGATTTGAATGACCAGAATCTCAGGCGTCAAAATGCCCTCAACGACATCACCGACACAACCGGTCTGGTGTTTTTGGGGATGACCATAGGTTGTGCGCGTTGCCACGATCACAAGTCTGACCCGATCCGCCAGGTCGATTATTATCGTTTGCAGGCCTTTTTCACGCCTGCGCGGTTTCGTGACGATTTCTCGGTGGCAACCCCGGTCGAACGTGCCGACTACGAAGCCAGGCGCAATGCCTGGCAGCGCCTGGTTGCCAATGAACAAGCGATGGTGATTGCAATTGAGGCTCCGGTGCGAGCCAAGCTCGCCCCGATTCCTCTGGAGGTGGGCGACGATGTCATCGCAGCCCTCAACAAACCAGAGGACGCACGGACTCCGCACGAAACCAACCTCCTTTACGAGGCCCAGCGCAAGGATAAACGGATCTCTGACGGGCAGTTCCAGGACGAACTCTACAAAGCCACCCGCGAAGCCCGCCTCTCTCACATCCGTGAAGTGGATCGGCTTCGAGGCGCACCCCCAGCCGGTTTACCACAGGCGTCTGGAGTTGACGAGGCAGGCCAGGAACCGGCCGTTACCCATGTCCTGAAGCGCGGAGATCTGAATCAGAAGGGGCAGGTGGTTCAGCCGGGTATTCCCGTGGTGCTCGCGGCCGATGAGCAGGAGAGCGAGCCCCCGATCACGGCCAACCCCCGTTCTTCAGGACGGCGTTCGGCCCTGGCGCATTGGCTGGTCTCGCCCCAAAACCCACTCACAGCGCGCGTGATGATGAACCGGGTCTGGCAGCGTCATTTTGGACGTGGCCTAGCAGGCCTGACCAGCGACTTCGGCGTACAGTCCGAAGCGCCCACTCACCCTGAACTGCTTGACTGGCTGACAACAGAATTTATGGCGCACGGCTGGAGCCTCAAGTGGTTACACAGGTACATCCTGACCAGCGAAACGTACCGCCAGGCATCGGCGCCGGTTGCCGGCAACTCCGCAATTGACCCCACCAACGCCATGCTCTGGCGGCAGAACCGCCAGCGGCTGGATGGCGAGGCGATTCGCGATAGCCTGCTGGCCGCTTCCGGAGACTTGAATCTGGCGGTAGGCGGCCCGTGCATCTTCCCGGAACTGCCTGCGGAACTGACCAAGCTGAGCAACCGGGGAGAAACCTGGCCCGTTTCCAAGAAGCCTGAAGACCGGAATCGCAGGAGCCTTTACGTCTTCACAAGGCGGAACCTACGATACCCGTTCTTTGAGGTGTTTGATCGACCAGACACCAATGCCAGTTGCCCCCAGCGGCCGGTTTCTACCATTGCGCCCCAGGCCCTGACCTTATTGAATAGCGGGCTTTCACGGCAGGCCTCGCTCGCACTTGCCAAACGGGTGATGAACGAAGAGTCACAGGAGCGCCGGATCAGCCTTGCGTACCAGCTTACCCTTGGCCGTACCCCAACTGAAGCAGAGGGCCGGCTCGCTCACGAATTTCTGATGAACGCCCCCATCGAAGACTTCTGCCTGGCTTTGATGAACGTAAATGAGTTTATCTATCTTGACTGATTTCTATGTCAGCATTCAGCAGATTGGACACGCGAGCATTTGCCAGATCCTATGCCAAGACACGTACCAGGCAAGCCCTGGACCAATCTGGAACGCGTTGGCAAAATCACAACAGCTGCTAGCACTCACGAGCGGTGAATGGACCAGGCTTCAGGATGGTTCCATGGAAGCTACGGATGATCGCGTGTGGATTCATTTCGCCACCGTTTCTTGGAGCGGTTCACGATTGGGTTGCACTTGAAGACCACCCCAAGAGACAGCCGGGGGCAGCTGTCCTACATGCGCAACCCAATCGTGAACCACGGCAATTATGTTACTGGCGAAAAGCGGCCCATACACCGTCTGGTCTCAGCACCTGGTTGGGGATGAAGCTTGCCTTGTATTCAAGAGATTGGCAGCCGCTCACAAAGTAGCCCAGATAGAGATGAGGCAACTCTCTTATCTGGCATTCTTCAATGAGACGCAAGACGTTCCAGGTGCCCAGACCTCGGTCACGATAACTGGGATCGTGGATCAAGTAAATGGCCGACAGACCAACACCGGGCAAGTGATCAACAAACCCAAAACCGACCAGTTTTCCGTCAAATTGATAGCACCACTCTTCGGTCGCAATCGGGTTATTGAGGAATGACTGGTGGTACGAAAACGGGTCGCCCTCAATCGGTTCGTCCCAGCCCTTGAAGCTGGCTTGAAAGCGGTGATAACGGTCATAAAGCGAGAGTCTTTCCCGCGTGAGTTTTGGCTCGCCGATTATGAGCTCAACATCGCCTTCATTCCGGGTACGGTTCCTGCGCTGGCTGCGATTGGGTTGGAAGCGATCAACATCGACCCGCAAAGACTGACAGGCCTGACAGTGCAAACACTGAGGCCTGAACAGGGACGCACCAAACCGTCTCCAGCCGTGTTGTAATCGAGAAGCGTACTCAAGAGCAGTGAGGTCGGGTGCTTCTTCGTATTCAAGGCGGGAAGACTGCGTGGGCAGATAACTGCAAGATTCCTGGATCGAATAGAATTGGGATCGGTGCGGCAAGGCCAGGTCCTTGGATGAAGAAAATGAGGCCAAGCCAGATCGACGCTTGCAGTTGAGGGTGGTCAAGAGCCCGATCATACCAAGAAGTTCAAGCGAGAAGATGCTGAGACGGTATCCATGATTCGCTGCTCAGCATTGATCCAACTCACTCGGTTATCCGCGCACCAAGGGTGGTCAGGTGATTGAACCGGTCGATCGGTTCAGAAGCAGACCAGGCCATCCCCCTGAGGATCAACAGCCGAAACAGCGGATCATCGAAGCTCCAGGTGTAATGCCCGGGAATGCTCACAAAGACACGACCTTTTCCGTGCTCCCGGGTCCAGAAGAGTGGACGCGGCTCGCCGTCCTCCACCCCAGTGCCGAGCACCTGGATTGAGCCTGAGTCTCCAACCAGGTTCCAGTAACTCTCATCCTCAAGTTTCAGCCTGGTCAAGCCGCGTGTAATCGGGTGCGTGGAGCCAGAAAAATCCACATCAAGCGCGCCATGCCTGAACGCAGACTTACCGCCCTGCCAGGCAAGCCCAATCCGCTCGGCCAGGGCATCCACTGCCTCATGTCCATCCACCGCATAATGGATCAGAACAACGCCACCGCCACGGGCCAGGAACCGGTCGAGTGCTTCGGCCTTGGCGAGATCCCAGCCTGGGTTATTGGAGTAGAAAACAATCAGATCGGCGGCATCCAGTTGTTTAACAGACGGCCACCCCTCAGCGGTCTCAACCACCAGGCTCTTGTCTGTCCCCAGCAACACGGACCAGCGCTTGAGCCAAAGTGGATAGTCATGTTCGCCTGGCCCATGATCTTTGGGTTCAGCCGCCAGCAGCACTCGCAATTCTCTGGGGTTTTCAATGGGCGTAGAACCAGCCAAGGCCGCGTTCAGTTCCGACCGCCGGCGCGGAGTAGGGGCCCCTTCAATTTCGAGCTTGGCGGCTCCCAGCGGATCGGTGAGTAAGAAGGTGAGCAGGTCTCGCAACTTCTCTGGTCCAATGGAAACGTCTAGCCCTTCGGGCATGATAGAGACCGACGATGCGGACATGGCCTCCACATCCGCGCGTGCAACGGCAACTTGCTTGCCCTCGGTATCCCCCACAATCAGACGTTCCCCTTCGGTGCGAAGTGTTCCCTGAAGCACTCGGCCATCCTTGAGTGCCACGGAGTGCGCGATGTAATCGGGGTTAATCGCCACGCTGGGAGTGTGGATATCTCGATAGACCGAGGCATAGTCGCGATAGATCAGGTTGGAAAGATCGGGACCAATCTCACCACCCCGGCCACCAACTTTGTGGCAGGTTGCGCATTTGGCCTCTGCGCCGTAGAACAGGTCACGGCCGCGGCCCCAGTCTCCGCCCTTCAACTCAGGAATCTCGCGCTGGCCAAGTTCCGTGGTCTGGTCAACCGTGGCCCAGGGGAGCAGAACCCGTCTCAGCGGCAGGGCCCTGGGCCGGTCGTCTTCGGCGGTTTCCCAGGTCACGTCCAGGAATGGGGCTGCGCCGGTAGGCATCGAGATCTCAAGCGGCAGCCATTCACGCTCACGGGGTTTCACCCGTAGCTTCGTCCGGTATTTGCCGTCTCGGTCTGCACCCAGGTTGGTGCACTCCGCCGTGGATGAAACGGAAAGGGGACCAGATGCGGTCACGGTCAGCGTGACGTCTTCCTCAGGCAACTGGTAACCGGGTGTTGAGCCTGGCTGCACGGCCGGCCGAAGCAATTGCCAGAGGTTAAGCCTGGACCTGAGCATGATCCGACCCGGGGTCGAGATCGACTTCCAGAGCCGGTCATGATCGGCACTGCCGGCCGTGAACTCACGAGAAACGGCCAGGTTGGGGTGCGGCAGCCAGCCAGACCAGCCGCCCTGTCCCAGTTCTGGTTTCCACTGCACGTCCACACCAGAAAGATCGTAACCCAGGTCAATCTCAGCAACCTGCGGAAGCATGGCTGGCGGCTGACCGGCCGGTTGCATGGGAGCGGGCAGGGTCAGGGCGTAAGAAACCGCCTCTGGGTGGGGGGCCGTGGCAAGCAACAAGGAACGAGAGTCGGTCGAGATCTGAGCCGACAGGATCGGCAGTTCGAATCGAGGGGTGGCCAGTTGCCGGCCGACCACCTCATAACCGGGACGGAGCGACTCGAACCGGTCGGCCGGACTCACGGCCCGTCCGTATTCGATGGAGGTCCGTTTCACCAGGTCTTGCAACTGCGCAGGATCAAGGGGGCGATCAAACACCACCCGCACCTCCTGGGGGCCGGCGGCGTAGACCAGCACCGGTTGAGCGGTTTCGGGTTGATTTCTACGAATCTGGAATAGCTTGCCAATTCCCTTGGGCCCGCTCCCCCAGTCTGGTTGGCCGCTGTGGGCGGCCACCACCAGATCACCCCGGGGGGAAACGCATGCATCGGCCGGAAGCATATCCAGCACGGCAAACATCTGGTTCTGAGCAATATAACCGGCGTCGGTTTTGGCCAGTTTTGTGCGATAGAGCTTGCCGCGCGAGTAGCCGGTCACCAGTGCATCGCCGGCCCAGTGCGCCGGCCCGAAAACCGGCCCACCGTTGACCGCCTCATTGAAGAACAGGCCACAGGTAGACTGGTGCTGCGGGGCGTAGTCAAAAACGCTCGGCTCATCAATCACCGAGGGCAGATGCGTGGGATGCCGGGGTGGAAAGCCGTAGTGCCGTTTTGGCCGGATGTACAGTAACTCATCGAAGGGGTTGCCGTTGGGCAGCCAGGTGGCCCCTTCCTGATCGGTGGCAAACAGGTCATGATTCCGGTTAAACGCAAGCCCCACCGGAAAACGGATGCCGGTGGCAATGATCTCTCGACCGGAAAAGTCAGCCGCAATCTTCTGGATGGTGCCGTGCTCGTCTTCCAGTCGATAGCCGGGCTCCCCTTTGTCATTGAGCACGTATGCGTTGGTGAAGTCGGTAGTGCCCAGGCCGAAGTAGACGGCCCCATGATCATCCACCGCAACCCCAAGCGCATCGACGCCGTGCGGCAGTTCTTTCCAGCCTTTGGCAATGACAATCTCTTCATCGGCCTTGCCGTCCCGATCCGGATCGATAATCAGCGAAACCTTCCCCTTTGAGGCCACAAACACCCCTTCGCCACGGGGATCGTTGGGCGGAGTCAGTGCCATACCAATCGGGGCAACCAGGCTCCCCGTGTTCTCCCAGAATCGCTCGACCGTTTCTTCAAGGCCGTCGCCATCCCGATCGGACAGCAATTCGATGTTGCCGTCATAACGCAGCGCAACCAGTTTTCCATCGTGGCGATAGCGCACGTTGTTGACGTTGGCGAGTTCGACGGGTATCTCGCGAGCAGCGTAACCAGGCACCAGCATTTGCACAGGGGGCGGGTTTGGCACCGCCACCAGCGGCTTGCCAACGGTGGTGCGGCCAGGGCGGGTGACCGGATCTGGCCCGCCCAGCCTGGTGGCCAGGTAGGCTTCGACCTCGGCCCGTTCCTGATCATTCAACACCCGATCATAGAGCAAGACCTGGAGAACATCCCCTTCAAGGAACCCACGAATGGCCCCAGGAGATCCGTAGAATCGGGCCCCCACAAGAATCCGGTTGGTATCGAAGATGGACACTGCGCGATCTCGCGCACCCGCGGCCTGGCCGTCCATGAAGAGTTTGATGCCACCCGGGCTCACGCTGGAAGTGACGGTCATCCGCCTGACGATTCCAAAGCTGGTCGCCGCTGTCAGCAGATTCTCCGCGCCATTGAATCCTTTACCCTCAACATTAAGCGTCTCAAACCGCCCGGAAATCCCAGGGCCCATATCCACAGTCACGCCGCTTGAGTAATCAAGCTGGCCATCCTGACGTAGCGCCGCAAAGGCCCGAAAACCACCACCGTTGGTCAGCGGCGCGGCCACCAAGAACAGCGTGAAATCCTTGATGTGCAGATCCAGCCCGGCTCGTTCCAGATAGCTGGCCTCTCCATCGAACCGGACGGCTCCCTCAAGATACTGCGGCTGGGCAGCCTCAACCGACTGGGTCAGGTGCCGCCCATGCCCGGATGCGTCATACCAGGTTCCAACTCGGGCGTTCCCAACAATCTCCGCCTCTGCATGCGCCTTGCGAGCAGCGTTCAGACGGCCGGCGTCTAGCCAGAGCATGAGCCCCTGCTTGACCTTCAGGCCAGGGTCCGCCCAGGGCTCGGCTGCAATCTCTTCAACGGCGCGGCCAGGCTCATCCGGAGCAGAGGCCCCCTGAACAACCCAGGTCTGCAGGCCAACCATGAGGCAGGGAAGGGCGAGATAAAGACGCATGGTGGAAAGGGTCCTTCGTCGCGGGCTTGCAGGCGTGCAGAATCGCCCGTGCAGTTTCTCAGCATGATCGTACAAAAAAGCCGCGAACATCGCACGCCACAGGCCGTACTGCTACCGCCAGAAGGAAATACGCGACGGACCCTTGCCGGCTTTGCGCAAAAGCGAAACACTCTGCCCTAAGTTCGTTACGGGAGGGGTGCAGGTCGAGCAAAATGGCCAGGGGCGGCCGACTCACGATGATCCGGCCGCCCCCGTTCGGTCGATTCGATCTCACAATGCGGATGCGTCACTTCTTGATTAACCAGAGTTCTGAAAGTCTTGACTGTTCTCGCCAGTTGAGCTGGGGCTCGGAAGGGCGTTCAAACGTCAAAGTGATCTCGCGATCGGCAAGGTGCTTCTTGGGTACCGGGAACTCCTTGAACTCACCAACCGCTTGGCGATCGAGAGTCGGCATGATCCGCTCACCATCAATCGACAGGCGGCATTCTCGATTACCGGTCGTGCGGATCACATAGTCGCCGTCGGGGTCCAGTCCCGTGTAACGCATTGCAGTCGGCCAGTTCATGATGCACATCCAGGCTGGCTTCTTGCGGCTCGACCCATTCTCCCAGAAGAGGATTTCGGGGATCGGTGTATGGTCCAGGCTCTCTCCGACGTTGGTGATATCGCCCACAACCACATGAGTGGCTTTGCCGGGGTTACCAACGCTGTCATAGAAACTGCCAGGGCCCGGATGTTCCCAGGTTCTGAGCGTTTCCAGACGGGCGCGACGGTCGCCATCAGATGCCAGGTTGGCAATCGTCTTGAACTCATCTTCAAGCCACCAACGGTTGTTCAGGGGATGGTCAACAAAGTCGAGGAAGCAGCCACGCTCCTTGCCGCTGGCCTGGTGCTTCGTCACGCTTGACTGGAGCGAAATCGACTGGAACAGGGCCGCACTCAGCTCTTCGATCCGCTGACGTAGATCGGGACGGGTCGGATCTGTCTCAGCCTGCTTGAGAATTGCCAGGGCGGCATCCATCGCCTGCTGCGTCTCACCGGGGGGAATGCTGGCCAGCTTTGAGAGGGCTGCAACCTCCTGCGCCTCTTCCTGAATCAGGCGATGGCGGGTGTAGGCATCATACATCGCGCGAACCAGACACATCTGCCATCGCCAGTTGCCGGCAAGCTGGGGAGCCTTCTTTTCCAGGTCTTGCCAAAGGGCAAGCGTGGCATCAACGCCGCCATTGTCACGCAAGGCCCCAATCCAGTTCTTCTCCAGCGCCAAAATTCCATCAGCCGCTTGCTGGGCCACCGCCGACGTGAAGAAGAAGTTCGTGTATTCAACGAGAATCTGACGGATGGGCGTTTCCGGATCCCAGGCAAGGAGATTCCAGACGATCTTGTTCACGTCATCGTGAACACCATCAGAGTAGCTCAGAAAGCCCGCAGTGTATGGTGCCAGTGCATTGTGAATGGCCTGGTACTGGCGTGGGCGGGGGTTGATAGCTTCTCGGCCCAGCGTGAACGCCAGCGCAGGATCCCACCAAGGGATCGGGAACTGACTGCGCACGTTGTGGGTGATGTCTGGATAGTTTCGGATCGGGTATTTCGGGTTCAGTCGCTGTCTGGTGGCCTGAAGCGGTGGGCTGCTCGGTCCGTAAACGAGCCCGCCGAACCAATCGGGCAACTTGTCATCGAGATATTTGTAGACCAGCTCCGCATCCTCTGGGCTGAACGCCTGGAGCGAGAGCCACACCTTGGCCTTGGGGTGATATTTGACCAGCGGAACCGCCACGTCTTCAAGGAACGCGATCACCAGTCTGGCCGGGTTATCGCCGGGATCACCGCCTGGGAAAAAGACACTGTCGAGCCTGGGGCAAGCCCGGTACAGTTCCTCATGCTCTTTCAGTGCCTTCGCCCGCTTGGCGGCATCGGTCAGGTCGAAATCGGCCGGAGTCCAGAGCCAGTAATCTTGATCATAGCGTTGGCAGATCTCGCTCATTTTGATGTTCATCTGAGCGCGAGGCAACTTCATGTGGACGCCCGGCGTGCCGTCTTCAAAGGGAATATTCTCAACGCAGTTGGCCCCAAAGATGGCAAGTTCGCGGATGTACTGATCGAACTGAGCCACATCCCAGGCGTCCCACGAATTGGCGCGGTTGCGGTATCCAAGCTGGTGCCCGCGGATTGGATAGGCTGGTGAGGTGACAATTTGAACCCCAGCATCAACGGTGACTGAACCCCGGCTCATCTCCATGATTCGGAGCAAGTTCCCGATTCCAAACAGCAGGCCGCGTGCATCGGCCCCAACAATCCAGACCATCGGTCGTCCCGTCTGGCTTCGATCTACCGTCAGCACATATCCTTCGGCCTTCAGACCAGCCGCGGCTTTGCGGACCAATTCCGGAACGGTGTTGCCTAAACTTATGCCCTCGAGCTTGGTTGTTGCCACGATCACGGCCCCCGATGCCGGAGCATCGGTACCAGACTTCCAGCGGATTCCGGTCCGTTTTTCGGACTCCTCAACCAGAACGGTGACGGCTGTTTTTTCCACAGCCGAGGCTGCTTCGCCCCGGGTGACGATGGTCGCGTCTGAGATGTTGATTTTGCCGGAGCCCAGCCCCGCGCACAGAAAAGCCAGCAAGAGTGAGGCCGTCAGCGAACTCATGAATGAGACCTGTCCCGCAAGGGGCAATTCGGGAGTTGCGAATTTCAAAGACGCGCGTTGCGTATGAACGGAATAACCCAGAATAGCCACGAACCCAGCCGTAATGAAAGTGCGGGACCGCGTCCCTGAACGAACGGATTCGCATGATCCGTTCATGACTCAAAAATCTGGGTACCACCGGGCATAAATAACTCAAGCCAATCAAGGAATACTTGCGAACGGCGAACTAGGGCTGGCTGTTCTCAGTCCCCGGCACCGTTTCTTGGTTCGGCCGTTCCCCCCGGATCAGCCTGGTGCCTTCGCCGGTGAGCCGGAGGTACCAGTCGGTGGGTAGCCCATCAAGCGTGACAAAGCGCCCAGGACCAGGCGGTTGGTTTGTGACCTTGAAGATGGCGGTTCCCTCATCGACCTCATCAAACATCGCCACGTAAGCCATATCCAGCTTCAGGTCGGCAGCCTTGGAAAACTGCCGCCAGAAAAACTCGCCACCCAGGCGGGGCAGGGTGTCTTTCTCTGCACGGGCTCCCGCTAGATTGGTCCAGGCAAAACCGGGGTAAATTACTGGCAAGTACGCCATCCCGCACTTCCGAGCCTCTTCAAAATCGGCTTTCCAGTAATTGGTAGTTGCCTGGCGTTTCTCCCCATCCCGCGAGTAATTTCCCACGTTCCAGGGACTGATCACATCGAACCGGCGGAAGACCTTGGCCCAGTCTTCCCGTTTTTCTGTTCGCCAGTGCCACTGAGTGCCACCGATCAGGGTGACACCATACCGTGGGTCATTTTTGAGAAAGTCAATCAGGCGATTCGCGAGTTCCGGCCCAAACCGGTCGCTGAAGAACCCGTACACAAACAGTACGGGTTTCCCATTGTGGTGCAGGTAGCGCGGATCCTGGTTAAGCTTTTTCTCATCAACCAGCCGCTTCCAGTCAGAGACCAGCGTCTCATAGGTCGTCTCAACGGGAGCACCGGTCAGGTCATAGCCAATCGCATACGTGCGGCCCGTTTCCTGGGCAGCCTTCTGAACATGAGACAGCACCAGATCGGTCGATTGATCGTTCAAGGCGACCAGAAACCGCTGCAGCAACACGCCGTCAATTCCATATTGCCGCATCCAGTCGAAGTGCCGGCTCACCGTTCTCGAGTTTGCAGAACTAAAAAGATAGGCGGGCGATCCGTCTTGATGCGTGAACCCAGCGGCTTGATATTTTTCAGCCGGCTCGTATTCAGACATATCGGGCCACATCTCGAACGTCAGCGTTGAGCCCGTGAGCCGCCGGCCATCCCGGCTCCAGTGCCGCCAGAAGTTACCAGCGGGATCGCCCGGACATCGGAACCATCCCTGGTACCCACACAGGACCTTGTGATGCAACGACGTGGCATCAATCATTGCCCCCGCGCCCGCTGGCGCTGGCTCTTGGGCATTCGCGCGTGGCGCAAGACCACAGCCGGTTTGGATAGAAAGCCACAGCACCCAGGCCACGAACAAGCGACAGACCATTCCAGCACACCTGAACAAAAGGATGACATGAACGATAGTTTCACCCAGGCTTCCATACAGGAACTTCAAGAACCGATCGAATGAACGCCAGGGCGTCAGGCAAGCCTGGCACCCTGGCACCCAAAACCGACCACGTTTACTTGGCAACCGGTTCCTGAACCGCGGAGAAGCCCAGGTCAATGTACTGGCCTCCGCTGGTCTGGTGGCAATGCACGGCCACGGTATTCTTGCCAGGTTTGATAACGGCCTGAGCTTCGGGCGAGATTCCCACCTCTTCATAGGTGCTGGTAAAGCCACCCAGCTTGGCGGCCAGCACGCCGTTGATGTACGCCTCGGCGTCTTCATCATGATGCACCAGCAACAGCAGTTTGGCGGGGTCAAGGTCTGGGAGCGTGAATTCACGCCTGAGCCAGATATCGCCACTGTCCCAGTCGGTACGCACCGTGGCGCCCGGTGTACTTTTGGTACCGAAACCGCCAGGCCCTTGTTTCCAGCCCGTGGCGTCAAACGTGGGCTGGAACCAGTCTTCAGGCGGGCTGATGGTGCTGTAAGACCAGGTGAATTCCTGCTCACGCGCGGTGGGAACAATGGGCTTCACGATTGGGATGCCAGAGAGATCTCCTTGGTTGGCACGAGCCACCCGGTCCAGGTCGACCTTGATCACCTCGCGATCGTACGTTAGCAACCCGTTGGCCTCGGTCTCCACATCGGTCAATTGCGT
The DNA here is from genome assembly GCA_903926465.1 of uncultured Planctomycetales bacterium. Taxonomy (GTDB): domain Bacteria; phylum Planctomycetota; class Planctomycetia; order Isosphaerales; family Isosphaeraceae; genus CAIYJE01. Next base: position 55,702 of record CAIYJE010000145.1, on the reverse strand, counting down.
GTAAATGGCCGCGCTCATCCCTTGCTCAACGCTCAGCGCGTAGGTCCGCTGAATCAGGCTCAGATACTTGCGCGTCAGGTCCGCCTTGCTGGCCATCCCCTGGTAGCCCCAGGTTTTATCGGTCCAGTTGTGGCCATCAACGCCCAACCCAAGACCGCCAAATTCACCCAGCACGGCAGCACGCGTCGGTTCGGTCTTGAACGTACCAGGCCCCGGGTAGTTGTGCATATCATGCATATCACCCACACCGCGGTCGGTCCAGCCACTGGCCGAATCGACCAACCGGGTCGGGTCGTACTGCTTGGTCCACTCGGCAATGCGTGCCGTGTCAAACTGCCCCCAGCCTTCGTTGAACACCACCCAGAGAATGATCGAAGGGTGGTTGTGTAGCCCGTCGATCATTGCCTTCAGCTCAACCTCGTACTGCTTTGCCGACTCGGGCGAACGCGTAATATCGGGGTCGTTGGGGCCGATGAAGCGATCGCCAGACGGCATGTCCTGCCAGACCAGCAGGCCGAGCTTGTCACACCAGTAGTACCAGCGGTCGGGCTCAACCTTCACATGCTTGCGCGTGGTGTTGAAGCCAAGTTTCTTGGTGATCTCAATATCATACTTGAGCGCCTCTTCGGTGGGGGGCGTGTACAGGCCGTCTGGCCAGAACCCCTGATCGAGCGGGCCCATCTGGAACACAAACTGGTTATTGAGCATGATCCGCGTCATGCCGTCTGCAAGCGTGGCCAGCTTCACGTCTCGCATCCCGAAGTAACTTCGGGCGGTATCCACAACCGTGCCATTCTGGACCAGTTCCACAACCAGGTCATACAGAAACGGCCTGTCTGGGCTCCAGAGCTTCGGGCTGGCAATTTTCAGCTCAAGCGGTGATCCGGGTATCCCTTCCACAGCAGCAACTTCTTTGCCATCGACCATCGCCTTGAGCCGTGCCTTCAAGTTGCTGGTTGCCTCTGGCGGGCTGGTTGCCAGTACCGAGACGTGTGCACAGGAATGCGTGAGGTCGGGCACAATCTTGATGGATTCGATATGGGTGGTGTTGACCGGCTCTAGCCAGACCGTTTGCCAGATCCCGGTGGTTGGCGTGTAGAAGATTCCCTCGGGCTTCAGAGCCTGCTTACCACGTGGCTGGGTTCCCGCATCGGTTGGATCCCAAACACCTACAATCAACTCTTGATCCACACCTTCTTTCAGAGCCGGCGTGATGTCAAACGAGAAGCCATCAAAGCCCCCCTTGTGAAACCCCAGCTCTTTACCGTTCACCCATACGGTCGTTTCCCAGTCCACGGCACCAAAGTGGAGCAGGACCCGGCGTCCGCTCCAAGACTGCGGCACCTGAAATTGCCGCCTGTACCAGAGCCTGTCCGAGTGCTCCATCACCCCCGAGAGGGCCGACTCAACCGGAAAAGGGACCAGGATCTGCTTCGAGAGCGTTTGACCGGTCGGTGGCGGATCTCCGTCCTTCCCAAACTCAAGCTGCCAGAGCCCGTTCAGGTTCAGCCAGTCGGCCCGCTCAAACTGAGGCCGGGGATAGTCTGGCAGGGCATTGGTTGGTGAAACATCCTTTGCCCATCGCGTCATCAAGGGCCCCTTGGCCGGTTTCCAGTCCTCGGCTCGAACCGCATGAACAGCGAGGCTTGCCAGCAGACCACTGAAGACCGAGTACAACACGGTTTTTCGAATATATGCCATGGAGAGATGTCCTCAAGCCGGGTGATCGTGGAACCTGCTCTGGGTTGCAGCAGGTATTGCCTACCGCCGCAGCATAAGCCGCAACCGCAGTCTGGGAAAGAGGAAGCTCTCGTATGGGAGAGCGTTCCGGTGATTTGCCGACCATGTTCGTGAATCAAAAAATATTCTTCACGGTTTCGTTGTCACAAGTCTCTAACCGTTGTGTACGGGTCTACGCATAGCTGAAGCGTAAATCTTTGCTCTTTCGGAAACACAACCCCTCAGTTCACCAACGGCCCCTCCCTGCTCTCGGATCGATTGAGACAAGACTCGCTTTCCAACACCCTCTGAGCTAACGAAGTAGCCCGCGTTTACTGACGCTAGGACATCAAGGAGTTTCTCAGATGCAAGGTTTTACTGGAACAGCGCCACGGTTTTTTCGCAAACTCAATGGCGTCAGAAATCGGAAGCGACAACTTCGTCCATCAATCGAAACGCTGGAAATCAAACTCGTTCCGGCCATCGTGAACCCGGCGGCCATCAATTTACCCATCGTGGCGGGACTCACGCCCCACTCCTGGACCGCTGATTCGACTGGCCTTTACCACACAACCACGGATCTTGGATCCGAATGGCAGGCCAACTATCAGTTGATGATCAGTGGCAAGGGATCGCCCCTCACCCCCACGCAGCGGCTTGAGGGAAATGCCGAAGCCGTGTTTGAAAACACGGGACTCAAAAACCTGACAACGGCACAACTTGCCAACTATCGCGAGGATATTCAGTGAGAACTGGACGCCTTTGCCGGTGCGCAGAAACTGGCACAACAACAACTCGGTATCGATCCAACCCAGGCACTTACTCAGACCACGTACCTGGCTATCGAGAAACTGCTCCAGAATAGCACGATGTTGCTTGAACTGGCCGTGCAGGGACACGGGCTCAATTCTCCTCAGTCTGCGCGTTATAATGGATTCACCAACGATTTCCAGACCAACGTCGATACGACCACTCTCTATATCGGCGGCGGAGTTAACAACAATAAATCGGCGATCACGACTTTTTTGGACGACAATATACTCTCGCATGTTCCGTTCAATGTGGTCTGGAGGAACGGGGTACAGACACAGTTGAACCAGAATGAAACCGCGGAGTCCAGCCTTGATTCGGCAGTCCAGGCGTTTGATGACTCTGCGTATAGTCGTGTTTATAAATCGACGGATTTCTCATCAACAACATCCACTCTCAATAACAATTACAAATCACCTTTCCTGACGCTGATCAACGCCAATAAGATTAACGTCAACCAAACTCCTACAAACAGAACTTTGGTGACTCTGTTCGGCGCTGCTTCCACAACCATCACCAATACCACCCACACCTGGACCGCCGACACCACCAACGGCCTTTACCACGCCACCGCCAATCTCGCTGCAGAATGGCAGGCCAGTTACCAGGCCATGCTCAGTGGAAACTTTGGCCCGCTCTCTACCATGCAGCGACTCCAGGGAAATGCCGAGGCCGTTTTTGAAAACACCGGACTCGCCAATCTCTCAACCGCACAACTGAACGTCGATCTCGAAGACGCACAACGAGAATTCGATGCCATTCTTGCCGCCATGGCCCAGAACAACCTCTCTGGCCCCCCTGACTCAATCGCAGTACCTACTCGTTGCTCAGACGATTCAGGCCAATCCCTCACTCGAAGAACTCGCCATCCAGGGGCATGGACTCAACACGCCGCCAGCCCCCAGGTATTTCGGTTACACCAATGATTTTCAGAACAATGTCGATACAAAAACTCTGTTTATCGGTGGTGGACTCAACAATAATCAGCAAGCCATCGCCGACTTCTTCGGCGATAGCATCATGACTCACCTTTGCTATCCGGTTGTCTGGCAAAACGGCAAACTGATCCAGTTGAACCAGAACGCCGCCGCCGAAAATCTGCTATCGCAATCGGTCTCGGCTCTGAACAATACGCTCTACTTCAGGGTATACACGTCGACCGATTTCCGGTCCTGAAACGTGATCACATACTTCTGAACGCTCAGCTTTACTGGCGACCTGATGGCGATTCATCGCTCATCAGGTCGCCATACTTTTTGCGCTGTATCGTTTGTGATCCATCAGTGTCCTGTCAGCGGTTGGACCTGCATCGTCGCGTAACGATTGTGGTAGACTATCTCTAAATCCACAATGGAGGAGCGACTCCCATGGCCACAGCCTCTCAGCGCAAACTGACGGCCGATGAATACCTGGAGATCGAGCGACTGGCCCCCACCAAGAACGAGTTCTACAACGGCGAGATGTTCGCCATTTCGGGGGCCTCGATTCCACACGGTCGGATCACTTCCAATCTCAACGTAAAACTTGGGACTCAGCACGCAGACAGTCCATGCGAATCCTTTATCGCCGATCTACGTGTTGAGGTTCAGCGAACTGGGCTTTATACCTACCCAGATATCGTTGTGGTTTGCGGGCAGCATGAGTACCGCGATCCCAAATGCGATACCCTGGTCAACCCCACGGCCATCTTCGAAGTCCTTTCCCCCTCCACCGAAGCCTACGACCGTGGCAAAAAGTTCGCCCATTACCAGCTCATCTCTTCACTCAAAGTCTACGTATTGGTCTCTCAGGACCAGCCCAGGGTCGAATGCTTTCACAGGCAGGGCGAAACCTGGAACCTCGTCATCGCCAAGGGCCTGGATGACCTGCTCAAAATCGAAGAGATCGGCGTCCAGATCCCCCTGCGAGAGATCTACGCACGCGTGGAGTTTCCACCCGAAGAGCCGATTGCACCGATCCACGATGATCGAATTCGCTGAACCCGGTGGGCCAAGAATCCAACCACTCAGAACAACTCATGGATTACCCGACCGCCGTGCGGCGTGATCGGGATCGGCCGGTTCACACGGTCGTAGAACGTGGTCTCAGGATCGAGGCCCAGACGGTTATAAATGGTGGCCACCAGATCAGCAGGGGTCAGTGGTAGATCTTTGGGCACCTCGCCCCGGGCGTTGGACGAGCCAACCAGCCGACCGCCCGCAATGCCCGCGCCGGCGGCCAGCACGCTCATCACCTGACCCCAGTGGTCTCGACCTGGAATGGGGTCATTGGGAAGCCCCTGGTTAATCTTGGGGGTCCGGCCAAACTCACCCATCACCAGCACCAGCGTGCTGTCCAGCAGGCCGCGCTGGTGGAGATCGTCAATCAGAGTCGCCACGCACTTATCGAGGATCGGCAAGACGTTGTGCATCCCCTTGTCGAGGCTAGAGTGGTAGTCCCACCCACCAAAGGTGAGGGTCACAAACCGGGTTCCCGCCTCCACCAGTCGCCTTGCCAGCAAGGCACTTTGCCCCCACTGATGCCGGCCGTAACGATCGCGGAGCCGCGGACTCTCCGCATGCAGGTCAAACGCGGCGCGGGCGACTGGGCCGGTCAACAGATCAAAGGCGGCATGCTGAAACGGATCGGCACCGGCCTGCGGCTCGGCCGCGCTCCGACGTGTGGAATCGAACGAGGCAAGCAGAGACTGGCGGTCGCTGAGCCGGCCAACCGTGAGCCCGTTGGAAAGGTTGAGGTTATTCACCTTGTAGTTGGGGTCGTTGGGGTCGCCATCGGCGTTGAACGGGCTGTATGCGGCGCCCAGGTAGGCCCCGCCGTGATACCCAGGTGCAATCCCTACCGAGTGGGTGTTTGGTAGGCCAACATAGGCAGGCATGCCGGGGGTTTTCGGACCCATGAGCCGGGCAGCCACCGAGCCTGCCGAGGGAAACTGCGGAGCCTGGTTCACCGAGTTTGAACCGAGGTAGCCGGTTAGCATCCAGTGAGCGGCGGCAAAGTGGTCGCCATTGTCGTGGTGAATCGAGCGGATGAGCGCCATTCGGTCCATCACCTGGGCATGTTCGGGCAGCAATTCAGAGATCTGGATGCCAGGCACCCGCGTTCCAATGGCCTTCAACGGCCCTCGGAAATCACTGGGAGCCTCTGGCTTGGGATCATATGTCTCCTGCTGGGGCGGACCGCCGTCCAGCCAGATCAAGATCACGGAGGTGCTGTCGGTTGCCACCCGATCGCGTGGCGAGGCTGAAGCCTTGGCCTTCATCAGATCGGCCAAGGTCAAGCCAGATAGGCCCAGGACACCAGCCTGTAGCAACTGACGCCTGGTCATGCCAGCACAATTGCCGAACGGTCGGCCGTCGAGATGGATCATGGCAGCCCCTCATGGCGTGAAACAAACTGGCTCGTGCAAAGCCCCGTTCACTGCAAATTATCGGCTCTGACGACCCATTGCAATGCAAATGTTTAACCGGGTGGTTTCTGAGGGCCGCTTTCCCAGTGGAACGAGGCACCGAATTAGAACAGGTCGCGGATCACCCGGCCACCGTTCGGAATTATGGGCATCGGTCGGCTGAGGCGATCATAAAACAGGGTCTCGGGGTCAATGGACACCCGATCATAGATCGTCGCGACCAGGTCGGCCGGCGTCACGGGCATGTCTTTGGGCACCTCGCCACGCGTGTTGGAGGCACCCACCACTCGCCCACCCGCCACGCCGGCTCCGGCTGCCATCACACTCATCACTTTGCCCCAGTGATCACGCCCGGGCACCTTGTTATTCGGTAGACCCTTGTTCATCTTGGGGGTCCGGCCAAACTCACCCATCACCAGCACCAGCGTGGTCTCTAGTAAGCCCCTCTGGTGCAGGTCGTCCACCAGTGTCGCCACCGCGCGGTCGAGGTTGGGAACCATCCGCTTCACCGTTTTCTCCAGGTTCGCATGGTAATCCCAGCCACCAAACGTGAGGGTCACGAACCGGGTTCCCGCCTCCACCAGGCGTCTGGCGATGAGCGTGCTTTGCCCCCACTGGTGCCGGCCATAGCGATCGCGGAGCCGCGGGCTTTCGGTACGCAGGTCAAAGGCGGCGCGGGCGGTGGGGCCAGTGAGCAGGTCAAAGGCCGCGGCCCGGAACGGATCCTCTTCACCGGGCATTTCGTCAGCAAGCTGCCGGGTATGATCAAACTGGGCCAGCAACAACTTACGATCATTCAGGCGATCCACGCTGATCCCCTTGGGAAGCGAGAGATTGCTCACCCGGTACTTGGGATCATTGGGATCTCCATCCACGCTGAACGGGTTATAAGCGGCCCCCAGGTAGGCGGCGCCATGGTACCCGGGAGAAAGGCCCACCGAATTGATTCTGGGAAGTCCGACATATGGGGGCACGCCAGACGCTTTCGCCCCTTTCAGTCGAGAAACAACGGCACCGGCAGACGGCACCTTGGGTACCGTTGGCGCATTGCCGGCCCCCTTGTAGCCGGTCAGCATCCAGTGGGCGGCCGAAAAGTGGTCGTTATTGTTGTGGTGCATCGAGCGGATCAGCGCCATGCGATCCAGCAACCGGGCCGATTCAGGCATCAACGATGAGAGCTGGACACCGGGAACGCTTGTGGAGATCGAGGAGATCGGCCCCCGGAACTGCTCAGGTGCGTCCGGCTTGGGATCATAGGTTTCATGCTGGGATGGGCCGCCATCGAGCCAGATCAAGATGACCGAGGTACGGTCGGCCACAGCAGAATTGCGAGGCGTGGTAGAAGCCAATGTGCCAGCGCGCATGGCGTCGGCCAGTGACAGGCCAGAAAAGCTCAGCACGCCGGCCTGAAGCAGGCTACGTCTGGTGATCCCCGCACAGTGACCAAACGGTTGACCGTTGACGTGGATCATGGTTTCTCCTTTGTTGGAAAACCAACCGCCGCCCAAAGAAGCCGCTCTATGCAAATTAGCCGCGTTCCCATGGCGGTGCAACTCAATTGTTAAACAAGATTCAAGATGCGGGGCATGCCCCCAATGAACCCAGGGGGCAGCCACTTCCCTGAACGCGGCCCAGGAGCGAAGATTCTGGCTGCCGACGCGCCATTGGGGCATCTCTCCTGAAAATCCGCGGCAGAGCAAAGAGGCAAGGGAATGATCCGGGAATTCCAAGGTTTGGTGATTCAATGCAAACGCCTGGCCAGAGCTTTTATCTGGTTGCTACCGCTGTCGCTGGCCGCGTCTGGTGTGGTGGTGGGCATGACTGGCGATCTGAAAGACGAGGTCCAGCAGGCCCTTGAAACCGAACTTCAGGGCTTGTTCTTCCCGAAAACCGTCGATCGAGAGCATGGCGGCTTCCACGAAAATATGGGCCGCGATGGTTCCCTTTTGCCGGATTCGGGATACTCCGTGGTCTATCAGGCCCGTATGACCTGGACCGCCGCAGCCTATGCTGAATTCCAGCCAGAACGGAAGGCTGAGTTCCTGGGCTATGCGCGCCATGGCTTGAAATGCCTGGATACGACGCTGAGAGACAAAGAGCAGGGCGGGTTCCACTGGTCGATCGGCCAGAACGGCCAGATTGATCCAGGCCAGGACGCCGAGAAGCACGCCTACGGCACAGCTTTCATTGTTTATGCCGCCAGCAAACTCCACCAGGTGGGCGGCGATGCCGACGCCCTGCGCGTGGCTCGCGATGCGTTTGATTGGCTCGAACGCCATGCCCACGACCCCGAGCATGGCGGATACTTTGAAGCCTTCTCACGCGATGGCAAGCCCCTGGCCCTGGGCACCCGTCGGGCGAACGGCTCAGTGGCCACCGATCGGCTGGGTATCCCCTACGGCTACAAAACCATGAACTCGCATATTCACCTGCTGGAAGCCTTCGCCGCGCTGGTGAAAAGTGACAATCGCCCAATCGTGCGCCAGCGGCTGGACGAAGTTCTGGCCCTGGTACGAGACAAGATTGCCACCGAACCGGGTGCGCTTCACCTCTACCTCTGTCGTGACTGGAAGCCGGTCCCCGCACACGATTCCTTCGGCCACGATGTCGAGACCGCGTACCTGCTGGTGGAAGCCGCCGAAGCCGCCGGCAAGCCCGACGACCCCCAAACCTGGCGCATGGCCCGCCTGCTACTCGACCACGCGCTTGAGGCCGGCTGGGATACCACCCACGGCGGATTCTATGACAAGGGAGACAGCATCGGCGGCTCTGCCTATGACACCACGAAGGTCTGGTGGACCCAGGCGGAAGGACTGAATTCGTTGCTGCTGTTCCATGAAAAATATGGCAAAGAAACCGATAAGTACCACCAAGCCTTCCAAGCCCAGTGGTCCTTCATCCAAAAACACCAGCTCGATCCCGAGTTTGGCGGCTGGTACGGAGAGGTTTCTCGCGAGGGGAAACTGCTCGGCAACGGCGCCAAGGCCAGCCCCTGGAAAGCCTGCTACCACACCGGCCGATCACTCATGAACGTGAGCCGAATGCTCCAGCCTATTTCAGCATCACAGAAGAAATGAGATAGCCTGAGAACGACTCAAAATAAGCCATCTGGAGACGCCCATCTGCACCCGCCAGCAGATCATCTATCGCTCGATCCATTCTCGATCGGAGTCTCCTCCATGGGACCGGTTTTCTGGCCTCGAAGCTGGGCGTCCAGGAAACTACGGATGCGTTTCGGAACCTCAGGACTACGAAATCCACCATGTCCCGCGCCTTTGACGGGCACAAAGTAGGTTTCCACCCCGGCCTTTTTGAGTGCGCCATAGAGACGCTCTGATTGATTGAATGGCACCAGCGGATCAGCCGTGCCATGGAAGATCAGGGTAGGGGGGTCTTCATTGGAAGCATATGTTGTGGCCGATGCTGCCCGCGCTTTGTCCTTGTTCTCCTGAACCGGGCCACCGATGAGCTGAGACTCCGGGGACGTGGCATCATTGGCGGTCTTGCCGCCTGACTGGTACTCGGCCATGGTCAGCAACTCGACCGGCCCAAACTGGTCCACGACACACTGGACATCACTACTCACGCCAACATGGGCTCCGATCGTTCCTTCGAGTTCCGCCACCCCTCCGCTGGTTCCCAGCATCGCCACCAGCGCGCCGCCGGCCGATGCACCAATGACGCCGATCTTATCCGGATTCAGTTGATACCTGGCCGCGTTGGCGCGGACCCAGCGGATAGCAGCCTTGCAATCGTGAATCTGGGCCGGCCAGATGGCCTCGTTGCTGAGCCTGTAGTTGATTGAGACCCCCGCATAGTCGCCACTGGCAACCAGACTCGCGATCTCGCTGACGCCCATTCCCTTGTCTCCCATCCGAAATGCACCACCGTGGATGTTCACGATCACGGGTAACGGCTGGTCATTGCTGGGTTTCTTGGGCAGGTAAAGGTCCAGCGTCTGCCTGGGGTTCTGGCTTCCAGCATAGGCAATGTCTTTCTCAACCCGGATCGTGTCAGGCACCGTGAATCGGCCTCCAGGCCCACGCCCAGAAGCTGCACCCGGCGGCTGTGCATGAAGTACCGTTGAGCCGGCCAGAAGAACGAGCAACGCATATCCGCCTGCAAGCACTCGCATCCGAATACCCTCCAAAAGTCACAGGCCTGGCAGAAATCTTCCACGGTAATCAAAGATAACGTGAAGACTTTGGATGCCGAGACAGAGATTTCAAGGAGTGTCCGGGTGGTTCGGGGAAAAGTCTATCCCTTCGACCCTCGAATTTCATTACGAAAGCCTGTCGTCTGATAATCCGGGTTTTCGTTACATTTCATAGGGAACACCAGAAACCATCACATCCGGCCAAGAGACGGTTCCCGTTCCCTCCAAGGAAACGACAGCAGACGGTTTGCTCTCTTGACCCGCTCTGGGCTCCCTTCAAAAATGTCCGACCTCAACTCCGAAAACAACTCCCTGGTCGAACGTCTTCAACGTGATCGGCAAGAAACGCTTGCCGAGGAATTTTGTCGGTATCGCGAGCGGCTGCGAAAAATGATCGAATTCCGGCTCGACGCCCGGCTCAGGGGTCGGGTGGCTGCTTCGGACGTGCTTCAAGAGGCGTACATCGAGGCCCTGAAGCGTTTGCCACACTTCGAGGCCGCCCCCGATGTTCCATTCTTCATCTGGCTGAGGACGGTGACCGAACAGCGGCTGATCGAGGTCCACCGCCACCACCTGGGAGCCAAGGCCCGCAACGCCGCCAGGGAGGTCCGGCCCGGACTGGAGGCCAGCACCGAGAAGATGGCCGAGATCATGGGCGATGCAACCTCGCCCAGCCAGGCCGCGCAACGGGCCGAGATCTTGGACCAACTCCGGGAAGCTATTGACGGACTCGACCCGACCGACCGTGAGGTTCTAGCCCTGCGGCATTTTGAAGAACTGAGAAACCTGGAGGTGGCCGCCACACTGGGTATTCAGCCGGCGGCCGCCAGCAAGCGTTACGTGCGGGCCCTGGAACGGCTTAAAGAAGCGCTCGATCGCCTGCCCGGGTTTGCGAAGGAGAAGCCATGAGCATGGAAAACCTCGCCAAGCCAGGGGAACCAAACCTCGATATCGACGCAACCGGCAACTTCTCAGACACCGGGCGAAACTCGTTTGAAAGAGTGGCTGAAGAGTTCGCTGCGGAGTGCCGGAAAGGGGTCGCTCACTCGATCTCCGAGTATGAGCGAAAATACCCCGAACACGCCGATCGAATTCGCGAACTGCTTCCAACCGTGGCTCTTATGGAGCAACTCAAGCGCAAGTCTACCGGTGGCACCAGCGAAACGGTCACGGGATTACCGGGCGAACGGCTGGGCGAGTTCCTTGTCATCCGCGAACTGGGCCGAGGCGGTATGGGAACCGTTTATAAGGCGGTTCAAGAGTCGCTCGGGCGCCACGTTGCCCTCAAGGTCATCCATAACGTCCACCTCAATGCCAAGCGGCTCCAGCGTTTCCAGCGCGAGGCTCAGGCCGTTGCTCAACTGCACCATACCAATATCGTGCCGATTTTTGGTGTGGGTGAGCACGACGGGTTGCCCTACTACGCGATGCAGTACATCCAGGGAACCGGACTCGATGGATTGGTGGACCGCTGGCGAAAACAGGGGGTCGAGTCTACGGCCGCGCATTGGCGCTTGGTGGCAAATCTCGGCATGCAAGCCGCCGAGGGGCTTGAACACGCCCACGCACAGGGGATTTTGCACCGCGATATCAAGCCCGCCAATCTGCTGATTGATGAACATGACACGATCTGGATTACCGACTTCGGCCTGGCCAAGCTCTCTGGCCATGATGATCTCACGGCGACCGGTGATATCCTGGGCACCTTGCGATACCTGCCCCCTGAAGGGCTGCGCGGAGAGTCTGATGCCCGGAGCGATATCTACAGCCTGGGCCTGACCCTTTATGAACTGCTCACCCTGAATGCTCCGTTTGGCGAGTTGAGCCCCAGTGAGCTGATCCGCCACGTCAATGAAGAAGCCCCGGTCCGGCCCAGAAAGCTCGCTCCCGCCATTCCCGGCGACCTGGAAACGATTGTGCTGAAGTCGATTGCCAGAGAGCCTGCCCACCGGTACCAGACGGCCGGCGAGCTGGCCGCCGACCTGCGACGGTTCCTCGAAGATCGACCGATTCAGGCCCGGCGTGCGACCATGTTTGAACGCGCATGGCGCTGGAGCCGGCGGAACCGACTCGCGGCAAGCATGGCCTCGGCCGCAGCGCTGGCAACCTTGGTTGCGCTGGGCGTAGGATGGGCGGGATACGCCACCACGGCCCAGGCACTCCACCGGTCAGACGAGAACGTCAAGCTATCGCTAGACGTGTTTGGTGAACTCTTTGACAAACTCGCTGCCAACGATCAGATCTCCACGCCACCGCTGGGAGTGACCGGTGGCCCGCGTGGTAGAGAAGGGCCACCCCCCGGCACCGGCAATGGTCCTCCATTCGATGAAGGTCCAGACCCCAACGGACCTGACCGCCGTTTCGGCCCCGGCGGTCCTGCCGGATTTGGCCCGCCCGTTAACAACCAGCAAGACACGGAACTGCTAGAAAGCGTGCTCTCGTTCTACGACCGGTTCGCCGGTCAGAACGCCGCCAACCCCCGGCTAGAAGGAGAAGCCGCCTGGGCCTATCGCAAAGTGGGGGCGCTCTATGAGCGGCTGGGCCGAGACGCTGAAGCCAGGCAAGCTTATGACCGGGCCATCGCCATGCTCGAAACGCTCGCCAGTCGGTATCCCCGTGAGCCCGACTATCGGTTCAAGCTGGTTCAGACCTTTGACATGGCCGACCCCCACTCCGCCGAGCCTGACTCTCTGGAACGGACGGAGAACTGGTTGAATCGGGCCCGGACCCTTGTGAACCAGTTGATTGCCGATGCGCCAGACGAACATGACTATCAACTTCTGCGAGTGCGGATCATGGCAAAGCTGGGCGTTGTCCTGAGACGTCTGAGCAAGTTCGAAGCGGCGGCCGCCTGCGATCGAGAGGCGATCACGTATGTCGGAGAGCTGATCCAGAAATCACCCGAAATCTCGGGATTCCGGGTCGACCGGGCCACCACGCGAGAATCCCTTGCGTTGGTTGAACTTGAGCGAGGGCGAACCAACGACGCCAGAGAGCAAATCAACCTGGCGGCCGACGAACTGCGGTTTCTGATCCAGAGTGGGCAGGGGTATCCACCCCTGGATATCAGGCTCAATTCCCTGGCAGAGATCTACCGGAAACTGGGAGATAACAGCCAGGCCCTGGAGATGGAACAACTCCTGAAAATCGACGAACAGGCCGACCATCGTCCTCCGCCCGGGTTGCGAGGAAAACGGACCGACCTGCCGGGTAGCCGGCCACGGCGCTGACCCTGCTTGGCAGCCATTCCAACGGCCCTATCGTCTCACCCTCTCAAAAGATGGCCGTCCGCAATTGCAACGTGATGGACGCTTCAAGATCCTCTGGTTTAAAGTGATTTTCGATTGGGTTGCACAAGTGAAACAGCCGCCCTTGGCTGTCTTTTGAGGGTGATTTGATGTGCAATCCAATCGTGAGCCGCTATAACGTACCTTGAGTTCTTGATCGCTCTGGTACCAACCGAATAGTTCGGTGAACGCAGACCAGAGTTCCCGCGCTTCATCGACCGGGGCATGCCGCCTGATGACGACCGCACCATCTTCCAACTCCACCATCAAAGCACTGCACGGCGGCACCCCCATCACCTGGCGAATTGGAATTGCCTTGGCTTGCCTGTTGGTGACCCTGGCGGCCTATGGACTTCAGGAACAAATCGGCCCTCGTGGCCAATCGCTGGCCGGGTGCCTCGTCTTCTTTGGCATCGTGGCCATGGCTTCGGCCAATCTGAAAGCCGTTAACTGGCGAACCATCGGCTGGGGAATCGGCCTGCAATTGATCCTCGCCCTGCTGGTCTTGAAGGGGCGGTTCGAGGTCGGTGGTCGAGCCTATTCCGTCAAGCACGCCATCGAACGACTTGGCGAGGTCTTCAAGGCGTTCATCGGCTTCTCGGATCAGGGAGCCGAATTCGTTTTCGGCAACCTGGCCCGTCCCGACGATCTGGCCCGCGTCTATGGCCCAAACTTTCTGTTCCCGTTCGCATTCAAAGCCTTACCCCCCATCCTGTTCGTCTCCGCCGTCTTCACCTTGCTGTTCCACCTGGGTCTTTTGCAGCGCATCGTTCGTCTCATGGCCAAACTCATGGCCTCGCTCATGCAAACCAGTGGTGCAGAAACGCTCTCCGTTTCGGCGAATGTCTTCATGGGGCAAACCGAGTCGCCCCTGATCGTCAAGGCGTACGTTCCAACCATGACCAGTTCTGAACTGTTCACACTGATGGTCAGCGGATTCGCCCATATCTCTGGTGGTATGATGTTCGTCTATATCAACTACGGGGCCGACCCCGCCGCCGTGCTTACCACCTGCGTCATGGCCTGCCCGTGCAGCTTGTACCTTTCCAAGCTATTCCTCCCAGAGACCAGCACCCCACAAACCGCCGGCTCGGTGCAATTTCCGCGCGAGAAATCGCCGTTCGTAAACTCGATCGACGCAATCGCCTCTGGCACCACCGATGGGCTCCGCCTCGCGCTTAACGTAGCCGCCATGCTAATCGTGTTCATTGCCCTGGTGGCCATGTTCGACGCCATGCTGGCCAGCATCAAGCCAGGGCTGCTCGCTCTGGGCTTTTCTGAAAACGCCCTCACAGGCTGGCCCAATGACCTGTCTCTTCGCAAGGTGTTCGGCTGGCTGTTCGCGCCGGTGGCGTTTTTGATGGGAATTGAGGCCAGAGACATCCAGACGGTGGGCAGCCTGCTAGGCTCCAAGCTGGCCATCAATGAACATTTCGCCTACCTGCAGTTCAAGTCTCTTCAACATGCCGACCCCGAGTTCATCTCTGGCCGGTCAAAGCTGCTGACCGCATTTGCACTCACCGGCTTCGCCAATTTCGCCTCGGTCGGTATCCAGATCGGCGGCATTGGCGCCATCGCTCCCGACCGCCGCCACGACCTGGCACTCCTGGGCGCCAGGGCACTGTTCGTTGGCTTCATCGCCACGCTCTTGAATGCTGCGATTGCCGGCATGCTGATCTGATCCGTTGACAACGCGTCGACTTTCATAACTCAGACTGTCAGCAACACATCAATCTCTTCGTATCCAGTAGGTATCGCGATCCCTTGCACAACTGCCCCCGCCTGCAATAACGCCCGCACAGATTCCGGCGTTCGCCGCGCTTTCCAGTATGAGTCCACGCAGGCCTTCACCGCCAGTTGCAACGGCGTTCGTCTCTGGTAATCAACGGCGTTCACATTGGCTCCGCGTTCAATGAGCCGCCGAACCGTGGCGGGGCGTGCCCGCCAGGCCGCCACATGAAGCGCGGTGCTGATCGGGGCAATTCCAAAATAACCATCACCGTGATCGTAAACTGCGTTCACACTCACTCCAAGATCGAGCAGGCACTGCACCCCATCGGCATTGCCGTTGCCGCTGAACTCCGCCAGCAAGGTTCCACCCTGCGCACGAAGTTCTTGAAGTAGTGCCGGCTCGGCGTGTACCAACCGGTCAATGGCAGATCGATCGTTGCTGGCACAGGCGGCAATCAGTCGATCAACCCCTTCGAACGAAAGCGGCAACCCCCGGCGCAGAAGTGAAGCCAGAATATCTCCCCGACCACGCCTGGCCGCAATGATCGCGATCGGCTGGGTTGCGGCTCTCAGGCCGCTCTGTAGCGGTGCCTCGGCATGCAACCCGGGATCGGCCCCGTGGTCAAGCATGGCATCCACAATCTCGATCACATTGTCACGCAAAACAGCCTGCTGGAATGCTGTCTTCCCCCAGCGCGTGTTCCGGTTGGGGTTCGCTCCTTGCTTGAGCAGCCATTCAATGCCGTGTTGATCATGCCAGTCGGCCTTGCGGAGCAGCAGGGTGGCCAGGCTGTCATCGTTCAACTTGCCGCTGGAAACAAGAATCTTGAGGATCGTGTTGTCATATGTTTCGGGAACATGGTAAGGGGTCTCCTCGTCGTTGGGGTCGGCCCCATGATCCAGCAAGAGTTGAGTGAGCCCAGGATTCTGGGCGATTCCAGCCGCACCATAGATCGCAGCTTCCCAAACGCGGTCAGGCGAATGGCTGGTGTCTAGCCAGCCCGTATTGGGGCTTGCACCGGCATCCAGCAGAGCCTTGGCCGCTTGCAGGAAACCAGGCGACCGCGCGGGGTCAAGCCGAAGGTAATTGGAGAAACACAGGGATGTGAGCGGATCCCAGCCGTGAGGAGTACGCTTCAACAGCGCCAGTCCGGCATCATCCTCCAGAAATCGCAGCACCATCACCCCATCGCCCAAAATTGCAGCCACGTGAATGCAACTGCTTGATATTTCAGGGCAGTCCATCAGCAGTGCGTTCGCTCGCTCAACCGTTCCTGAGCCATGCCAACCATTCACGGGAACAGTGGCCGCTACGATGAACGCATCAACCAACCCTTGAAGTTCAGACATAACCATAGGCCCTTGAATCGGTGGCACAGTTTCGACCAGCGTGCATCAAAAAACCCTCTCCCACAATAACATCGTGGAAGAGGGCTCCAGCAGTCAACAATTCATGCAGGGGCCTTACCAGCAGGCAAGGCCCGCTTCAATCACTTCCCATCGGAAAGAATGTAGCCCAGCAGGTCCAAAATCTCTTCCTTGTCGAGGGTGTTCAGCAACCCCTCGGGCATGGCCGAGATCTTGGAGATAAGCTGTTCTTCAATCTCTCCCACGGGAATGTCTCGCGACACGGCCCCGCCAGGCGCAAGCGGATTGGAACTGATCCGCAGCTTCTTGTCGTCTTTGGCCACGGCCACACCGGTGACCGTCTCGCCACTGGTGAGCGCCAGGATGAGGGTCTGGTACTTCTCATCGATGTTCTTTGAGGGCTCGATCATCGACGTCAGCACGTAGGCTGGGTCGGCCTTGCCGGCCTCAAGCTTCTTGCGAAGCTCGACCATGTCTGGCCCAACTTCACCATTACCCTCGCCACCCACCTTGTGGCACTGAACACAAGCCAAGGACTGGAAAATCGCCTTGCCTCGTTCTGTGTTGCGTCCCAGGTCGAGCCGGTTCAGGTCGCCGGCCAGGTCGGCCACGGTCCAGGCCTTGACAAACGCCCGGGTTGCCCCAGGTGTCTCTGCGCTTGGGGCCGAGGCGGCCAGCAGCGCTTCACGCGGCACGGCGTCGAGATCAGGAACCACGTGCATCACACCGTTCATCCGGGTCCAGTGGCCCGGGAAGGTGCACACGTAAGGATAATCGCCAGCCTCCGAAGGGGCCGTGATCAAGATCCGCTCGACCTGGCCGGGCTGCAGCAGCTTGGTCGCCTGCAACACCTCGGGCAAGGTTGGCACAAAGTTCTTGGCATAAGCGTTGGGGTCGGCCGCCATCGCCTCGCCAGCCACACCCACCTTGGCAAGTTGACCCTGACGGGCAATTACCAGGTTGTGGGGCATGATGTCCACGTTCTCGAACACCAGCTCGAAGGGCTTGCCGGCCTCAACGTAGATCTGAGTGCGGTCAAAAATGATCAGGTGCGGCACGGGGCGGATTAGAATGACCGGTACACCCAGGGTGCGCAAGGTTTTGCGAAGATTGCTGGCTTCCTCAGACGGAAGCCGGTTGGTCAGCTCATCGGCAAGCTGCAGGTTATCTCGAACGGCCGGGCTGGTGCGTTGATCGGCGGCCCGCTTGCTCACGTCCTCAATGATTGAGTCAATCAAGGGACGCAGCTCACCACGGGGCCACTGATCGGCCGGAATTCGACCAAGAGCGCGAAGGGCCGCATCTCGCAGCTTGCCAGCCTTCGCCCGCTCAGCCAGCAGACTGAACACCTTCTGGGGCTCGGCACCCGAAGAGACCAGAGCCTCAAAGGCCGCGCGACGGATGGAACCGGCCGGGTCGGCTTCCAGGGCCAGGGCCACCGATTCCGCTGGGGCAGGAATGCCGTCCTTCACCACCACCGGTTTGTGGTTCTGGTCCAGGATCGAGACCTTGAACCCGTCGAGCCGCTTGCCCAGCTCTGCGTCGGTACGATTCCAGACGACGATCGAATCGATCGGCTGCTCAGAACCCAGGTCCAGCTCCCACCAGGGATTCTCCTGGTTTTCCTGGGTGTGGGTTTGGCCACCGCCCTGATAACTGCCGGCGGTGTTCCCGTCAATCGCCTTGGCGGCCGCACCGCCATTGGATTCGCTTGACTGAGAGGCCTTACCGGTGGGGGCAATGTTCTTGCCATCGGCCATCACCTGCACTTCGGCCAGGGTCAAAGTTCCGCGCCGGGGGAGTTCAATGCGCACATAACGCCCCTGGGTTCCACCCTTCCTGCCGTCCAGCTCTTTGGCCACGGCGGCGGGCCAGCCGACCAGGTTGTCAGACGCCAGCGGCACCAGCGCCTGGTAGGCCGTTGCACGCAGCTTGGCATCTGGCACCAGGCGAATACCGCCCAGCCAGTCATGCAAAGAGCGGCTCGATGCGCCGGCAGCCTCAAAGGCGGCCTTGATTGACTGATCGGCCGTCATCCATGCGGCCAATGCCACCTCACGGGTGAAGCCCTGCCGACCGTTGGTTGCCAGCTTGGCCAGCCGCTCACGCACCGCGGCCAGACCACTCCCGCCCGAGCCATGCCCAGCATGATGATCATGCCCGGCCTGATCGCCCGAAAGGTCTTCAAACAGCAGCGAGGCCAGGTCGCGGAGCGCCTGCTCGGAGCTACCAGACTCAAGCTTATCAAGCTGTTCGATGGTCGAGACCAGCTCGGTGACCGGGGTGGTTTTGTTGGCGGCGGCCATGGCCTGCAACGCCTCGCGCCGGAACTGAGGCTGAATTTGTGGGCGGGTTAGCAGGGCGGCCAGCACGGTGGGGGTGCGGGGCATCTTCACTAGCTCTGCGGAGTTCACACTCTGGAGCAGGTAATCCACGCCCGCCGGGTTATTGGCGGCCAGCGGCTTCCCTTCCACCAGGGCACTCTTCCACTGAGGCTCAAGCTGCCGCATGGTTTCCTTGAGCGTGTAGCTCAGGTACGGGTCCAGCGGTTGCTTCACAATCTCAAGCGCCACATCGGCGGCTTCCGACTCGGGGAAGAACGAGCAAGCACGAACCGCTTCCAGCCGAACGGCCGGGTGCGGATCTTGCGCCTGAACCCGAATCAGAGCCAGCGGCTCTTTCACCCGATCTCGCCAGTAGCAAAGTACGCGGGTGGCCGCGGCACGGGCCCGGTGTACGGGCGACTTGAGCATTTGCTTCAGCAGCGCTTCATCCACCACGTTATGGAACTGGTGAACCCACAGACCTTCCATACGATGATGTTCGATGTTGGCATCGGCCGGATCAAGCTTGGCCAGCCACGCCTTGACCTGGGGAATAACTTCCTCGGTCTTGCGGCCGGAAAGCTCGATGCGGGCCCGGTACCGCACGCGATCTTCAGGAGACTTCAGCCGTTCCAGCAGCGAGGCAATTGGCTCGCCGGCCACCGGCTCTGGCTTGAGCAGAGGACGCCCCTCGGCAACCACCCGGTAAACACGACCATAGGTATGGTTTCGGTTGGGGTCTCGGAGGTTGTGCTGCATGTGGCCGATGATCGGGTTATGCCAGTCTGAGAAGTAGATGGCACCATCGGCACCCACCTTGATATCGGCGGGTCGGAAATTGGGATCGCTAGAGAACAAGAGCGGTTCCGCCTCAATCCCCTCGTAGCTGGCCCCTTTTTCCTTGATGTGGTAGCGCAGGATGCCGGCAAAGCCAATGACGTTGCCAACCAGCAGGTCACCTTGCATGTCATCTGGGAAGTGGCGGCTGGAAACGATCTCAACAGCCGAGCAGGGGCGGGTGCGCTGCTGGTACAGCTGGGGCGGGCCCGAGTGCTTGGCGGGGGAGGTCAGATAGCCTGAGAAAAGAGCCGCGTGGTAGGGGTTGGCACCCGTACCGTCCACCACAAAGTCTTGTCCCCAGTTATTGAACACGTGGCCGTGGGGGTTGGCAAAGTCAAACGGAACGTATCGTTCAAGCTTGCCGGTACCAAAGGTGCCCGTGTGCGGCTCTAGCCGCCAAACACCGGCGTTGATGTTCTTGACCACGCCGTAGGGCGTTTCTACCTGGGTCCGGTGAAAGACCCCTTCCTGGAAATACAACCCGCCGCCAGGGTCCATCGTAAAGCTGTTGGAAGCGTGGTGGGTATCGGCCGAGTCAATCCCGTGCAAGATGCGCTCACGGATATCGGCACGGTCGTCTCCATCCACATCCTTCAGAAACAAGATGTCGGGCGCATTAGCCACCAGCACGCCGCCGTTGTAAAACTCAAACCCGGTCGGGTTGTGGAGCCCACCGGCAAAGGTCTTGCACTTGTCGGCTTTACCGTCACCGTCGGTATCTTCCAGAATCACCAGGCGGTCATTCATCTCATCTTTGGGCTTCCAGTGCGGGTAGGACGGCCAGGTGGCCACCCACAGGCGTCCCTTGGTGTCAAACGCCATTTGCACTGGGTTGATCAGCTCTGGGAACTCCGCTTCCGAGGCGAACAAGTTCACTTTGAGCCGCTTGTCCACGGTCATCTTGGAGATGGCCTCGGAACCGCCCAGGAAGAGGTGCTTACCATTGGGGCCAGAACCCGGCTTGTTGGTCTTCACCTCAAGGAACTTCGGGGTGTTCGAATCATCAACCTTCAGGTCCTTGCCCTGGCTCAATGACCAGATCCGCTTGTCGCGGTTGGCCGTCATCGCGTCCAGAACTTCCAGTTCCCGATCCATGACCACGCGGTTGGTCTGACCATCGGTGAAGGCCAGGTCGGCACGACCACCGTAGGTTGAGTAGCCGTCTGTGGTTCGGTAGCGGTGGAACCAGTGAAAATTCTTGTCCTGAACCGCGTTCCGGAGCGGCTGAAGCTTGGAATAGTCAATCACTTCCGGCCGGGCGCCAAACAGGGACCGGTCAATCACCTCGGCCAACTGGCGGTTCCCCTCATCGTTGAGATGGATCCCGTTGATCGTCAGCGGTTCCTTGGCGGCAGCCTCCAGCTGCTTGCTGGGCTCAAACAGGTCCACAAACGTCACGCCATTTTTCTTGGCGATCTCGGCCATGGCCTTGGTGTAAAGCGCAATTCGCTCATTGGTGGCCGCACCGTCCGGCAGATCCTTGTTATGCAGGTTCTCAGCCGCGATCGGCGAAAACAAGACCACGCTTGGGGCACTCTTGCCGTTGAACTTGGTCTCTTTGAGATGCTTCAGGTAGGAGTCCAGCTCCTGCTCAAACTTCTCCAGACCAGCCTTGCCGGCGAACGACTCATTGAACCCAAAGAACGCAAAAACGACGTCGGCCTTGTTCCTGGTCAGGTGGTCGTCCGGCGAGCCAAAGCCGTCGGAACGAAGCCGGACCGCAAGCTCGTCTCCAGAGAAGGCCAGGTTGCGGATCGTCAAATCTTTGCCCGGGTAGCGAGACTGAATCAAAGTCTCTAGCCACCCGTCATGCTGCAACCGTTCGGCAAGCGTGTTACCCACAATCGCAATATGGTCACCCGACTTGAGCGAAATTGGCTCGTCGGCCCGAATGGAAGGCGAGACCGCGGCCAAGGCCGCAAGCAACGCCGTCCGGCGAATCCAGCGCATCATGAAGGCTCCTCGACTCAAATCCTGAAGGTAGGTCGGCTGGCAGGTTGGTAGGCAGCGGGGCCCTTGCAGCCCCTTGGGCGGGATCTTGTCTCATCTATCATGAACGAAAATCGACCCAGACTCCAGCCAACTGTTTCCGGAACCCTTGCCAGGCCCACAGTTCGACCTACGTTTGCCTGCGAGATAGGGTTACGCTATTCCCACAGCCACGGCTCAACCACGAGACATAACCACCATGAACCACGCTCACGCCCGCCAGATCGAAATCACGGGCCGGGTTCAAGGAGTCGGGTTCCGACCGTTCGTGGCCCGTCTGGCACAGGCCCTGGGGCTTTCTGGCTGGGTTTTGAACACCGGCCAAGGCGTCAAGATCCACGCTCAGGGTGAGCAGAGCCAACTGCAAGCGTTCCAGGCCCGGCTCATGTCCGAGGCACCGCCTGCATCCGTCATTCTGACGGTTACGAGCGTAGAGGCCAGTGCGGGATCGTTTGAAGGGTTCTCGATTATCGAGAGCCAACCACTGGGCCAGACCCAAGACTTGCACCTCTGCCGCTTGGTAATCGCCCCCGACCTGACAATTTGCCCAACCTGCCTGGTAGAGACCACGGAACCGGCCAACCGCCGGTTCGGCTACGCGCTCAATAGCTGCACAGATTGCGGTCCAAGGTTCACCCTTCAATCGGCTGCACCGTTCGACCGGCCCCGGACCACCATGGCCGATTTCACGCTATGCGGGGAATGTGCTGGGGAATACCGCAACCCAAATGACCGGCGATTCCACGCCCAGAATATCGGCTGCCCCCAATGTGGCCCCCGGCTCTGGCTTGAGACGGCTCACGGCCAGGTTCTCGTGGAACCAGACGCCGCGCCCAACCATAACCAGGCGCTGAACCAGGCGGCCGAAATCTTGCGGTCGGGTCGGCTCTTGGCCGCCAAGGGGGTTGGCGGGTTCCACTTGCTGTGCGATGCAACCTCACACGCGGCCGTGCAGCAGCTCAGGCTCAGGAAAAAGCGAGATCGCAAGCCGTTTGCTGTGCTATTTCGAGATCGCACCCAGCTTTCAAGCCATGTCGAGTGCAGTGACCAGGATTGGGATTTGCTCAGGGGACCCGTCACCCCCATCCTGCTCCTGGATCGATTACCGGAATCTACGCTTGCCGCCGAGGTGGCCCCAGGCTTGCCCAGCGTGGGGGCCATGCTCCCTTGTAACGCCCTGCAAGCAGGGCTGCTCGCTCGGCTCCACATCCCCCTGATTGCCACCAGCGCCAACCTGAGCAATGAGCCGATCCCCATCGAAAACGAGGTCGCCCGGCGAGACCTCTCCGAAATTGCCGATGCATTTCTGATCCACAACCGCCGCATCCTTCGTCCGGCCGACGACACGGTGATAAGGCGGATTCGAAGCGTGGCGGTGGCGGTCCGGATTGGCCGGGGCCTGGCTCCACTACGGCTTGAGGTTGGGCGGGAGTTGCCACCGATGCTGGCGGCGGGCGGGCACCAGAAAGCGGCACTGGCCGTATCTAGAGGCCGTGAGCTTTTCCTAAGCCCACAAATCGGCGACCTAGACACCCCGTCGGCCTACCGCCGCTACCAGGAACAAGCCACCGACCTGTGTCACCTGTTGAGCGTGACTCCGCAGGCGATCATTCATGACCTGCACCCAGATTACGCCAGCACCCGTTATGCAAAGCAACGGGGCCTGCCTGCGGTGGCCATTCAGCACCACCAGGCGCATGTTCTGGCGTGCATGGCCGAGCACGGTGAAACCGGACCCGCGCTGGGAGTGGCGCTCGACGGCACCGGATTTGGCCCGGATGGTACGACCTGGGGCGGTGAGTTCCTGGCCGTGGAGCGGGGGCAGTGGCAGCGGGTGGGTTCGCTCTGGCCATTCTCGCTGGTGGGGGGCGACCGGGCCGCCCGCGAGCCCCGCTTTGCCGCCTTGGCCGTGTGCGCAGAGGCGGCAGCCCCATGGCCCGCCAATGATGGTTTTCGTGAATCCGAGCGCGCATTCCTGCGACAAGCGCTGGCCAGCACCAGCCTGGCCCAGCAAACGACCAGTGCCGGCCGACTGTTTGATGCCTGGGCCGCTCTGCTGGATGTCTGTCAAGTAAGCACGTATGAGTCTGAAGCCGCCATGCGGTTAGAAGCCCAAGCGGAAACGGTGCAGCACACGGTCAGGCCGCTCCCGGTCCACGTGGTCGAAACCCATGGATTGCTCAGGCTCGACTGGCGTCCCTGGGTTCATGAAACCCAGCAGGCAGTGGCGGCCGGCGTGAGCCCTGCACAGCTATCTGCGCGGTTCCATGAGGGGCTTGCCGCGGGTATCGTGCAAATTGCTCAGCAGGTTGGAACTCACACCGTGGTTCTGAGTGGCGGATGCTTTCTCAACCGCCGGCTCAGCGAACGCACATTCGACTTGCTGCAAGCCAAGGGGTTCAGGGTGCTGACCCACAGGCAGATCCCACCCGGCGATGGTGGCTTGGCCATTGGCCAGCTTTGGGCGGCTGCCATGCGACCATCAGGCTGATACAGGCAGAACTCAAAGCCCGAAGCGCTGCGATTTCTGGTCCCATCGTTGCATATGAAAAGTATAGCGCGGGCGTCTTGTGCAACCTGTGAACCAATCACCTGGATCTGATACGATCATGACACTTACCCATCACAAGTTGGCCCCTCAAGGGAGCCATTCCAAGGTATCCACCATGGCTAAATCCGCCGCCGACAAAAATCGACAATTCACCACGCACAACTCGGTAAAAACCTTGCTTCGCAACCAGTCCATTGAGATGCTGAACCAGTCACTGGCGGCGCTATTTGACCTGCAAACCCAGACGAAGCAAGCCCACTGGAACGTGAAGGGCGACCAGTTCTACTCGCTTCACCTACTTTTTGATGAGATCGCCGAAGAGCTCAGCGGGTTCGTGGACGATGTGGCCGAACGCGTTGTTGCACTCGGGGGCTATGCCACGGGCACCGCGCGGATGGCTGCCAGCGAATCTTTTCTTCCGGAATACCCGACCGCGGCCATCACCAGTCTCGATCACATCCAGGCACTTGTCGAACGATTTGGTCTGATGAGTAAACACCTCTGCGAAGCCATCGACACAACGTCAGAAGATGCCGGAACCGCCGATCTCTACACGGGCATCCTCCGCACTATCGATAAGCGCCTCTGGTTCCTTGAAGCCCACATCCAGGAACCAGCCTGAACTGGCTCCGCATGAATGGTCTGGTTATCAAGACTCCCCGAACCTTCGGGGAGTCTTTCTCCTGAAGGGTCCAGATCATACAGAGGTGACTCAGGTCAGCCGATAAGCGGATGTGTCGATACCATACTGGCTGATCTTGGAGGTCACACTCCGGCGTGAGAGGCCACAAATTCTGGCGCAGCGACCCACGTGCCCTCGGCAGCTCTTGAGTGCTTTGCGCAGATACCGTTCCTCAAAGCTAGTCACCAGGGCATCAACCTGCTCAGGCAACGGCCGTGTGAGATCAATGGTTGGAGACACGTCTTTTCTGTGGGAGCCGCTGGAAAGTTCGCTGGGTAAATTCTCTGGTCGAATTTCTCCATCGGGCGCGGTCACGCAGGCTCGCTCGATGGCGTTTTCAAGCTGGCGGATGTTACCTGGCCAGTGGTAACTTAGTAGAACTTCCATGGCTTCTGGCGCAATTTGCATGACCGGCTGAGACGCCCTGGCGTACTTCTGGGCGAAATGAGTCGCCAGGATCGGGATATCTTCAGGACGATCACGCAACGGCGGTAGATCGATCTTGACCACGTTCAGCCGGTAGTAAAGATCCTTGCGGAACTTTCCATCACGAACCATCCTGGGAAGAGATCGATTGGTGGCCCCAATCACACGCACATCCACCTCAATGGACTGGCTTCCTCCCACACGCTCAAAACGGCGTTCCTGAAGCACACGCAGCAGTTTCACCTGCATGGAGGCGGGGATATCTCCAACCTCGTCCAGCAAGATGGTGCCGCCGTTGGCGATTTCAAACCGGCCCTTGCGCTGGGCCGCCGCACCCGTGAACGAGCCTTTCTCATGACCAAAGAGTTCACTCTCTAGCAAGGTTTCCGGCAGGGCGGCACAATTAATCGCCACAAAGGGACCGCTGCGGGTCAGGGAGGACGCTTGATGAATCGCACGCGCAACCTGCTCTTTTCCCGTACCAGTTTCACCCGTAATCAGTACCGTGGTGGTGGTCTCGGCAATATGCCCAATCAGCTCGAAGATCTCAAACATCTTCTCGCTTTTACTCAGCATATTCTGAAACGTGTAGCGCTCTTCAATTTGCGAGCGTAAATGCGATAGCTCATCCAGCAGGGTCCGTTCCCGGAGCGCCCGTTCAACCAGCAAGCAAAGTTTCTCTGGCTCTGCCGGCTTGGTGAGAAAATCATAAGCCCCCATCCGGATCGCGTGCACCGCTTCTTGAATGCTGCCATGCCCGGTGGTCACGATGACCGTGACCGGCAACCGCCGAGCCTGGATCTCGTCAATCAACTGCATGCCGTCCATCCTGGGCATCCGCAGGTCGGTCAGCACCAGGCCGTAGGCACGCTCCTCAAGCATTTCCAGAGCTTCCACCCCATCGGCGGCCAAATCAACACGCACGCCCAGCGACATTTCTAGAAGATGCTTGTAGGAATTGCGGATATCTTCGCTGTCTTCAACAATCAGCACATGACGTGGAACCGACGGTAAGGTCCTGGCTTCGATGCTCGGACGTTCCTCAAGAAGCTGAGTCATTCCATTCCTCAATAGACCAGGAGGCCACACCAACGGGGGGAAAGATCGCTGGTCCAGAACAGGGGAGCATGAAGGACCAGGGACCGGTGGGCTCAGGGTCGAAGCCCGATGCTACTCCGACCCACGCAGGCCGGGCAAGTACACGCTCAATCTTGTGTCCAAGGTCAACGCACGGCCTGTTTTTTGCATCTTTCTCAAGATTTGCACAACCACTCGGTTCGTCATGCGCACAGGGATCAGCCGGGCAGCACCAAGCAACCTGGCCAACCGGCTTCACCAAAACACCATAGGTCCTGAACTCAGCCAGGTGCGAGACTTGATCACAAGCGTTTCCAATTATGAGTCATTTCCGAATGTGGTTCACCAAGCTGAACATTCCAGAGATCCGAATATGGGCTCAGCCAAGCTCTTGAGTTCATCCAGGGCGCCCAACGATCCGAACCCAGGCACCCAGACCCACACACCAGACTCCACAGAACTGTTGATTCTGCTCATCGTCTGATTCGCCTTGGCGGGTACCAAGACAACAAGGCTAGCGGTGAACCAGTAACACCAGCACTCGCAGGCGAATCACCACCCGTCACCCACCACACAAACACAAAAACGTGCCCAAGGATGACAAACCATCCCGGGGACACGTTTTCAGAATAAACCAACGGCCTGCGCCGGCTTTGTTGAGTAGGCTGAGCACGCTCAACTCATGGCAGTTCACGAATCCGAATCTCTTTGAACTCTACGGGGGCCCCTTCAGACTCCAGGCAGAGGTAGCCCGACTTCGGATCGCAGGCCGTGCCGCCAGAAACCTCTTCGCCATTCACCCACAGCCGAACCTCGCCGTTGATGGCACGCACATAGTAGTGGTTCCATTCATTCAGCCCCTTGCTAAGCTGCTTGGAAGGGAAACTGCGGCTCCCATCCGGGGAAATGGGTGCAAACGGCTTCATCTTTGAGGTTCCCACGGGAAACACATCGCCGTGGGTTGTGAACCAGTCGGCCGGCTTTCCGGTATCTTTCTGATACTGCTCGGCATAGCCATGGTCCAGCACCTGCACCTCAATGCCACCACGGGGCAGTGTGCCTGACTTCAGGCCGTCGAGCGATGCATCGACGGCCCAAACAAAGATCCCCGAATTTCCACCCTTCTGAAGGTGCCGCCAGGTGGCCACCAGCTCAAAGTTTGTGAACGCTTTTTTGGTGCGGATCACCCCCACGGGATTCCCCGTGCAGTGAACCAGCCCGTCTTTCCAGGTCCAGGTGTCAGGATTGCAATTGACGTTGGTGAAGTCGGCCTCACCCATCGGCTTCCAGCCTGGGCCAGAGGCATCAATAAACGCACGAGCCGCAGGAGCCTGCGCCTGTGTTTGCGTTTGTGCCTGCACAGGTAAGCCAGAAACCAGCGCGACCGAGCAGAGCATCAGCAGATTCATACGGTACCCTTTGTGAATGAAGGACGTAGCCACAGCGCAGACGGCCCAGGCCCAATCGAGCGCCCAGGCTGACCTCGACGAAAGCCAACCCCAGGACCATTCCTTGATTCTAGCCGGCCCCATAGCCCACCACGAGATGGCAGAGCCAGCAACAACCGATGTTTCAGCAGAACTCTGTCCAGCACGAACAATTTCGTCCACAATTGCTTCGCCAAGGTCTGGCAACCCGCCCCAAATGCCAACCAAAATACAAAACCTCCTGGCACCCGGAGTCATGGTGAACCCCAGGGCAGGAGGCCTTGTGCTCAGACGTTGAGCCGGCGATCAAGCGGACCACCGATCTTAGCGGGTCGAAGCCGTCTCAACCTTGTCCTCAATGTAACTCTTCACCTTCTCACGCTGCTCAGGGGTCAAGATCTCTTTGAGGGCCTGAAACTCTTCCTGACGCAGTTCCTTCCGTTTGGCATGCTGGGCCTTGTACTTCTCTGCATATCCCGCATGAATCTGTTTGACCTTGGCACGCTCGTCGGACGACAGACCCAGTTTGTCAGCCGCCGCGTCCAGGCGATCTCGGATCGTTTCGCTCAAGACCGTGATGGTGCTCGGGTCATTGGGGTCGAATTCCACACCCACAACCACCACCCGATCCTCCAGCATCTCTTCGAGCTTCTCCTTCTGCTCAGGCGTGAGAACCGCACCCAGGGCCATGAACTCGGAATGCATCAGTTCGCGGCGCTCATGGCGCAGCGTGTGATAACGCTCGGCGAATTTCAGATGAGTCTCGCGGATCTTTTCACGCTGCTCGCTGGAAAGATCCAGCTTATCGGCCGCTGCGTGCAAGCGTTCGGCCACCGACTGCACCGCCGGTGCCTGGGCCAATCTTCCCTCTACGAACTGGTGAACCCGTTCCCGCTGATCGGGGGTCAGAATTTCCTTGAGAGACTTGAGTTCCGACTCCACCAGCGAGCGAACCTCGGCGTGCTGTGATCGGTACCGATCGACAAACGCCTTGTGCGCATCACGAAGCTGGGTGCGCTGGCCGGAGGTCAGGCCCAACCGGTCGGCGGCCGCCTGAACCTCATCGTTGAGAGATTCATGAGGGGCGCGGATGTAAGGCCACTCCCGCTTGGCGACGGCGGTTCGAGCGCGTTCAATCTTCTCATCGACCCACTTCTTGACCTTTTCACTCTGAGCCGGGGTGAAAATCTCTTTCATCGTGCGGAACTCAGCCTCCAGCAGGTCATGACGAGCTTTGCGGAGTTCCTGATACCGTTCCGCATAGCTCGCGTGAGCGGCCTTGATCTTGTCTCGCTGTTCGGCCGTGAGGCTCAGCTTATCGGCCACTTCCTCAAGACGATCGGCCACCGTCTCTCGCAACTGGGCCAGGTCCGGACTCAGGGGACGCTCGTCCTGCTGTGCCTGTGCGGTCTGCTGCGCATCCGCCGGCGAGATCCAACCGGCCGCGCAGGCCGCCAGTGCAAAGGCGGGCACCAAACGTGTTGCCTTGATCATGATCCATCCCTCATCAGACTCGTGTTTGCTCAGGATTCGCGAAATAGGGCACGGCCAGCCAGCGTCTGTTGGCTTGCAGGCCACTCGGAAAATCCAGCAACTGGCCGCTTCAAGAACTGGAGCCAGCCCCAGCTTTGAATCAGGCTCCAGGCCTTCCGTACCCTATCCCATATGCAAGCACACTCAGGGCCAATCGAACCGAGATTCGCGGATAGGCATGAGTTCATGAGTGATGGACGTGTTTTTTCGCCAACATCTGAGCCGATCCTGATCGCTCTCTCTCATCAACAGAACAGAGAGGCTTCCACTGGGCTCATGATCAGGCAAACGGCTTGCTGACACTGACCAACAACTTAGCTCGCTCGATTCCTACGCCAGCACTTCGCGGATGACCTGGCCTTCCACGTTTGTCAACCGGCGCTGAACGCCATTGTGCTCATAGGTCAGCCGTTCGTGGTCCAGCCCCAGCAGGTGCAAAATGGTGGCGTTGAAGTCATACAGCGGGTGAATATCGTGCACGGCCTTGCGGCCGAGTTCATCGGTCACGCCGTGGCTCACGCCCGGCTTCACGCCGGCCCCAGTCAGCCAGCAGGTGAACCCATCTGGGTTATGGTCTCGCCCCTGGGCCCCTTTCTGGAACATGGGCATGCGGCCAAACTCGGTACACCATACCACCAGGGTATCGCTCAGCAGGCCACGCTGCTTGAGGTCCAGAATCAGCCCGGCCGCCGGCTGATCCAGAATGGCCGCATGCTTGTCATACTGCTCCTTGAGCTTGTTATGGCCATCCCAGTTCAACTCGCCGCCGCTGGCATAGGCTCCGTTGAACAGTTGAACGAACCGGACGCCCTTCTCAATCAAGCGGCGGGCCAGAATGCAATTGCGCGCAAACGAGGCCTTGAGCGGGTTGGCCGTGTCGTCGGCACCGTAGAGCTTCAAGATATGCGCGGGCTCGGTGGAAAGGTCGCTGATCTCGGGCACGCTCAATTGCATGCGTGCCGCCAGTTCATAGCTGGCAATGCGTGCGGCCAGCTTACCGTCTCCCGGGTGTTGTTCCATGTGCCGCCGGTTCATCCGCTGCAACAAGTACCGGGCCGCATCGTCGGCCTCTGGACCCACACCAACTGGGCTCAGGTGCCGGATCGGCTCCTTGGCCGTAAACGGTGTCCCCTGAAAGGCCGCGGGCAAGAAGCCCGGCCCCCAGTTGTTCGAACCGTTCTGGGGGACCCCACGCGGGTCTGGAATGGCCACGTACGCCGGCAGGTTCTGATTCTCACTGCCAAGCCCATAGGTCACCCAGGAACCCAGGCTCGGGAACCCGTCCAGCACGAAGCCGGTGGAAAGAAAATTTTCGGCCGGTCCGTGCGTGTTGCTCTTACTGGTCAGCGAATGCACAAAGGCAATGTCGTCTGTCAACTCGGCCAGGTGCGGGATCATGTCCGACACCATCTTGCCAGTCTGACCACGCGGCCGAAACGTGTACTGGGGCCGGGCCAGTTCGCCGGTCGGGCCTTGAAAGGTGACCGCCGGGCCGCCTTCCAACGGCTTGCCATCAAACTTGATCAACTCCGGCTTGTAATCCCAGGTTTCGAGCTGGCTCACCGCCCCCGCGCAGAAGATGACCACCACGTTCTTGGCCCTGGCCGGAAAATGCGACTCACGCCCCGCAAACGGCCGGGCCGGATCGAAGGCCGTCTGATCGGCCAGTAACCGATCGGCACTCAGCAAGCTAGTGAGCGCCACGGAACCGAGCGCGGTGGCCATGTTCGTGAGGAACGATCGGCGATCGAGCAGATGAAGCCTGGCCAGGGAGGCAGGAATCGGATCTATTGCCATCGGTTCACTCAATTCTTTGAAAGGTCGGAGCACAGAACAGGGCAGCGATCAGGCTCAGGGCACGAACAGAAATTCGTTGCTGTTGAAAAGGGCGCGGCAAAGCGTTAACAAGCCGTGCACTTGCACCACGGACACCGCATCGGCCAGCTCGTCGGGTTGGGGTTGGCGGCTCAGGGCCCGCAAATACGCAATCTGAACCTGAGCCTGAACATCACCGCCGGCTTCGCTTTGCACGCGTGCGGCAAACGCTTCTGATTCGTCAATCGTGAACCGGCTGTTGAACAGGTTCAGGGCCTGGATTGGCGTGTTCGACTCTTTCCGGCGCGAGGTGGCCTGGCCGGCATCTGGACAATCAAACGCGCCAAACACCGCCTCACGTTCGCGCCGAACCTTGTGTGCGTAGATCATTCTGCGGAGTCCATCACCGTGAAACGACTCCACAGGCTTGAACCCCGAAAGCCCGCCCCGCTGATCGAAGAGATCAAAGCCGCGTCCATACATCTTCATACTCAAACGACCGCTCACCGCCAGCATTGAGTCTCTCAGGGTTTCGGCCTCCAGCCTGCGCGAAGGGTAACACCAGAGCAGGCGGTTGTCTGCGTCTTTTGCGGAAGCGGCCCGGTTTTCCACCGTCGATTGGCGGTAGGCGGCCGAAAGGACAATCAGGCGGTGCATCGGCTTGATCGACCACCCCGAGCCAATCAACTCTTGCGCCAGCCAATCGAGCAGGTCGGCATGCGTTGGCCGGGTTCCGTTCCACCCAAAATCGCTGGAGGTCTCTACCAAGCCCAGACCAAAATGCCCCTGCCAGATCCGGTTCACCATCACCCGCGCAGTCAGCGGATTCAAGGGACTGGTAATCCAGTTCGCCAGTTCCAGCCGCCGCTGCGTTTCCGTGGCGTCTTGCGGCAGAACCAGTGCGCCCAGCACACTAGGCACGGCCGGAACAACCGCTTCGCCTGGCTGCTCGGGGTCGCCCCGGCTCAGCAGGCGAATCACGTCGGGCGCACGAAACGTACCAGCAAACGCCTGGTTTTGCCGTAACGCCGCCGCAATTCTGGATTCCAGGCCCTGCTTCTCCGCAAGCAAGGCGTCGGCCACTCGGGTTTCTTCGGCCGTCAGGCCGGCCGTACTAAAGCCGCCAGTCACGGCCGCCGTTTGGCCTGCCTTGAACTCCAGACGGTCCGTGGAACTGGCCACGGTCCGCCAGTTGCCAGCAGCATCAACCACCTCAATCTTGTAACGCGTTGCTAGCCGATCAAGATAGGTTCCTTGTCGGTCCCGGCCCCACACAATCCGTTCCAGTTCCGGCTCCCCAGAAAACTCCAGCACCACCCAGCCTTTGCCGGTTTCGCTAGACATCCAGCTATGGCCATTGCCGTACTGACCGTCATGGAGAAACCGCAATTCATGCGTTCCAGGCTCTTCCCGATCACCGGAAGAGGTAACCTGGGCACCACTGGCCGCCAGGGCCACGTTGCGGCCGCTGGTATCAAACACCTCTAGCTCGTCAATACATGGTTCCAGGCTATTCGTGGTCTCAATGGAGAACCGAAGCCTGCGAGTTTTGACCGGTGCAATCCGATCGGTATTCATGCGTGCGTTCACGGCCGGCCGCGCGGGTGGCACGAATACCAGGCGAGTCAGCTTATCTGATGCAAGTCCAGCCTCAATGGTATACGCCGTGGGCAGCCGATCTTCAAACGTCCCCTCGCGGTCACGACTCCAGCGGATCAAGCCAATTTGGGCCAATTCTGGCAGTTCGAACTGCACCCAACCACGACCAGCCGTGTCTGCCATCCAGCTATGACTGTTGCCGTACAAACCGTCGTTGATATGTTCTAGCCGATGAATGTTCGACGTTCGGCTCCCGGAAGCGGTGACTTTGATGCCGTGGCTGGTAAGCGCAAGGTTGCGAGGGGTGCCTTCTTCGGTCAGGATCTCAAACTCATCTATGCATGGTTCAATCAGGCCCAGGGTGGGGTGCCGATTGGTGTTATGGATGGTGAACCGAACGAATCTCGCCTCCGTGGTGGGAAACCGTTCTTCATTCAGCTTGGGGCTGGTGATTCTGGGCAAACTGCCGGCCACCTGGGCCAGAGGCTCAAACCGCGCAAGCTCTTGATCAATCTGGGAAACCCGGGTTTTCCAGAGATCGGCCTGAGCGCGAATGGCGTTGGCTTCTGGGGTATGAACCTCGCGGTCTGCGTATTCGACGCCGGCCACAAAGGCTTGCATTGAGTAATACTCGCGCTGGGAGATCGGGTCGAACTTGTGGTCGTGGCAGCGGGCGCAGCCAATGCTCAGGCCCAGGAAGGTCTGGCCCAGATTCACAACAATCTCATCGAGTGAGTCCTGGCGTGCCAGCCGCTTGGACGGGTCGTCGGCACCAATTTGGCCGGGCAGTAATACAGAGGCGGTGACCAGGAAACCGGTGGCCGTCTCTTGTCCCAACGTATCACCGGCAACCTGCTCACGAATGAAACGGTCATAGGGCGTGTCGGAATTGAACGCTCGAATCACGTAGTCGCGATAAGGCCAGGCATTCGGCCGCTCGGTGTTGACCTCAAAACCATGCGTGTCGGCATAACGAACCACATCCAGCCAATGTTGCCCCCAGCGCTCCCCGTAGCTCGGCGAGGCGAGAAGTTCATCCACCAGCCGCTCATACGCATCCGGACGCAAGTCATTCACAAACTCTGCCACGCGTTCGGGCGTGGGTGGTAATCCGAGCAAATCAAAAGACACCCTACGCAGCCAGGTCACGCGATCGGCCTCTGGGGCAGGCTGCAGACCGGCCTGCTCAAGGTGGCGCAAGATATAGCGATCAAGATTACCGCGAACCCAGGCAGAATCCTGTCCTTCAGGCAGCTTTGGTGACTTGAGCGGCTTGAACGACCAGTGGTCGCGGCGGTCCTCAACCTGCGCCTGATCCACCCCATCGGGCCATTGGGCCCCATCATCCACCCAGCGGGTGAGAACCGCCACCTGTTCGGCCGATAGCGCGGCCCCTTGGGGCGGCATCCGCATCGCTTCGTCTGACCCATTCACAAACTGAATAAGTGGGCTGTCTGCCGCATTTCCCGGAACAATGGCCGGGGCAAACGCCGAGCCCCCCTTGAAGGCCTCGCCCTTGATATCAAGCCGAAGAGCAGACTTTTGCTTCTTTTCGCCGTGGCAAGAGTAACAGTGCTGCACCAGGATCGGCCGCACGTCGCGCACAAAATCAACCTCGGCCGATCTCGCGGCCAAGTCAGAACCCAGTACCACCAGCGCAGCCAGCACCGGCACCATGGCTCGACCCAAGAAATAGAACCTGCACTCCATGAAAATCTCCTGCTCGCTCGCGCTCTCACTCAGGCGGCTTGTCCTTTGCCGTGGGCCAGAAATGAAGCCGACCCCAGGAATCTCCAGCAATCAAGACGCGGCCATCAAACGAGAAGACAACCCGCGTGGGCAGCATTGGCACGCCCGTGGATCTAGCCGGCTTGGCTTGAGCCACGGCACTTTCCGCAATCGAAAACGCTTGCTGTTCCTGACCATCGTCGGCCCAAAGGCGGGCCTTGCCGTCTCGGCCACAGGTCCCCAGCTCTCCCTGGTGGCCAAACGTGGCATCTACCACACCGGCGGCAAGCTTGCCATAAACGCCCGGTGGGCGAGCAGGGGGGTGCGCATTGGCCTTGGAGGTAAGCGGCCAGCCCCTGGACACGTACCACCACACGATCAACCCATCGTCACCAGACGATGCAAGCACTTGAGAATCTGCCCGCCAAGAAAGCGCGCGAATGGCCCCTTTGTGTTGCGCCAGCGGCAGAACCACGCCACCAGTGGCCGCGTCCCAAAGGTGAATGCTCCCGCTACGATCCGCGGTGGCCAGCAGCTTGCCATCGGGGCTGTACGCCAGGGCAGTAATCCAGTCTGTATGCTTGCTGAGCGTGTGGAGCAAGGACCCGTCTTCGGTTGAAAACACCTTCACCACCCGACCAGAACCGCCCAGCGCCACTCGCCGTTCATCCGCAGAGAGGTCGGCCGCCAGCACCGCATCGGCCTCATTGCCAAGCTCGGCCAGCCGCTTGCCTGTCTTCACGTCGAACAACACAGCCAACCCAGACTGCACCGGTCGGCCACCAGCCGCCAGCAGTACCGCGCCAGACGGGCTGAACTTCAAAACGTGCGGCTCTCCCTCTGGGAACGCCAGCGCACCTAGCTCCTGCCCAGAGCCCGAATCTACCAGGTTAATCGCTTCATACGCCGAGAACGCCACCAAGGGGGCCACCGGACTTGCGGCCAGGGCCAGCACGGGAAACGGTCGCACCGTCTTTGGCTTCTCAAACGCCGGCAGCGTTTGCGGCATCGGCGGCGGCCCCTCCAGTTTTGACATCCCCGACGGCCGGAACCCAAGGGCCTTCACAGCAACCCCTGCGCTCTCTGAATTCTGCCTGATCCCGCGGTCAATCCAGGCTTTCAACAAGGTCACCGCTTCATCCGGCAACGGGTCGTTCTTGGGCGGCATTCGCTCGGTCGGTTCCTCGGCCGTGATCACCTCGATCAGGCGGCTGGCACTCGACCGACCAGACACCACAACCACGCCCCCGCTTCCACCCTTCACAACCTCGTCATAACCCGCAAGGCTCAGGCCGGCCTCTTGCTTTGAATCACCATGACATTGCACGCAATGCCGTTTGAAAATGGCCGCCACCGGACCGTCGAACGTAACCGGCTTGGTGTCATCTCCGTACAACCGGCATGCGCATGGAGCCAGCCAGATGAGAAGGATCATCCACAGGTTTCGCACCAAAGCAGCCGGCATGGGTAATTTCATCTTTCTGAAAATCTCAGTGGTTGAAGCTGAACTCGGTCGAGTTGAGCAGGCTCCAGAAGATATCCTCATAAACCGATTCATCGGCGGCCGCCGCCCCCACCAGTTCAAGCATGGCCGTTCCTTCCTCCGACGTCGGCTTGCGACCAAGCGCACGAATGAAGAGTTCTTCAACCACTTGCCTGGGCGTGCGCTTCATTTCCAGGAGCTTCTTCACTTCTCCGCCGGCACCCAGGCGATCTTTCACCGTGTCGCCCACGGCCATGTGCAAGGCCTGAGAGAGGGTGGGCTCGCGCTTCGTTTCACAGGCGCAGACGGTGGCTCGGCTGGAACGGCCGAATGTGGAGAAGAAGGGATCACCAAAGTGCGGGCCTTCGGTATCGCCTGATTCGCGTGGGTAATAGTCAATCGCGCGTGTCCCTTCTGGAAACCCATTGAAGCGCCGGGGCACACCGGTGACTGCCGCCACGGAATCCAGCAGAACATCAGCGCGCAGGCGTCTGAGGTGCGCATGAGAAAACTGGCGGGTATCACGCACGTTGGACGTGTTCGGCTTTGCGCTCAACTGGTAAACCCGAGACTGACAGATTTCACGCACCAAGCTGCGAAGATCAAACTGAGACTGCACCAGGTGGTTTGCCAGTGCGTTCAGCAGCGGCCCGTTGACCGGAGGATTGCTGGCCCGCACGTCGTCTACCGGTTCGATGATCCCCCGGCCCAGCAACTGGGCCCAGATCCGGTTGGCGAGGTTGCGACTGAAGAGATCGTTTTCCGGAGCGGTCAGCCAGGCGGCAAGCGCCGAACGCGGGTCACCGGCCATATCCACCGGCTTCACGCCACCCAGCACCCGGGCCGGCATCGGCCGGCCGTCCACCACATGGTTCGCGGGTGGAACCGTGGCATCCCAGTAAATCCGGCGCTCCCTTGGCTCCACACCAGGCTTGCGCTTTATGCCGGTGAAGAAGCTCACAAAGCTGTAGTAATCATCTTGAGACCAGCGGTCGAACGGGTGGTTGTGGCACTCCGAGCACTGGATTTGCACGCCCAGGAAGACCTGAGAAAAATCGGCCGCAAACGCCTTGGGCTCAAACTGCGGCTTGTGAACCAGCATTGTGTACAGATTCGCGGGCCCGTTGGTCAGGTTGCTGCCAGACGCATCCACCATCTCCGCCACAAATTCATTGAGCGGCCGACCCGTTCGCATCTGTTTCCTGATCCACTGATAGAAGGCATCGGCCGCCTTCACATACGTGGCATCCGGGGCATAGTTGCCACCAATCACTCGCAACTGTTCAGCCCAGATGGCGGTCCAGAGGTCGGCAAACGCATCATCAGCTAGCAGTTCGTCAATTTTGCGATCACGCTTGTCTGAGGCCGGATCGGCCATGAACGCCTGATACTCGTTCACGGTCGGCGGCCGGGCCGCCAGGTCTAGCGTTACCCTGCGCAAGAAGGTTTCATCATCGCAAAGGTCAGACGGGGCAATCCGTAGGTTCTTGAGCCGCTCGAAGACCAGTTCATCAATAAAATTGAAGGCCGGCGGGTTCGGCCAGTCAAACCCCGCCTCGGCCGGCAGCACAATGACCTCCACCCCAACCGTGAACCGACTGAAGCGCGCGAAGACGTGCGTATCTCCAGGGCCAACCGCCGTCACCTGGCCATCGGCACTGATCTTTGCCACGCTCTCATTGTTTGAGAAGTAGCGGGCGAGCTTACCCACGTCACGGGTACTGGCATCACTGGCAACCGCCCGCACTTCCAGCGTGGTGCTGGCACCAGCTTCTTGAAAGAGCAAGCGGTTGGTGGAGAGTTGCAGGCCACTGGTTTCAGGAATATCGGCCGCGTCATCCGGAGCGCCAGCCTCAATCCATTGCAGCAGGGTGGCGTAATACTCACTGTCAGAGGCGAACAGCTTGCCACCAGTATGGCTCACGGCCCCGGTGGCTTTGAGCAGCAGCAAACTTTGTTCAGGCACGGCCGTGTTGACGCGCCGGCCCACCATCTCATTCACCATCCGTTCGTAGTCTCCCCGGGCGTCATAGCCAAACAGGGAGAGAGCAAACCCATCCTTCCCTCGCGCAGACCCGTGGCAGGTGCCGGCGTTACAACCGGCCCGGAACAAAACGGGCATCACATCACGCCGGAAGCTGGGAACCGGCGAACCTTCAGGCTCAGAGGGATCCTCGGCCCGCAGGCCGGTGGGAACGCTGATCCCGATGCCGATGAGCAGGGCCAACTGAACCAGTTTCTCGATCACTCGCGCGAGCATTCCGGACGGGCTCCGTTGGTCTTTTATTTTTTGGGATCAATGCGCAAGGTTCCGCGACCGGTGCGCTGGAGGATTTGCTGACCGCCGGCCTCGATGGTGGCCTCGCAGGTTACGCCCTGAACGCTGCCGAGCAGGGCTTCTTCGCTGGCCTCGATCTGGAAGGCAACCTGCTGGGAATGGCTGTTGATGGTGGGGAGGGGTTCCACCACACTCACCCCCTTGGGCAGGCCGACCAGCCTGATGGTGGCCTCGCCTTCAAATGCACCCACCCGCTGGACGGTCCAGATGTAGGGCTTGCGTTCGCCCCGTCTCACGCTTTCGGGCTGGCTAACCAACTCAACGAACGGCTCGGCAATCGTCAACTTCACAAATTCTGAGGAAACGCGCACTCGCCCCACACCCAGGTAACCGTCCATATCATCACGCGTAGAACTGGCGGTTACCACAATTGGGCAGGGGCCCACCGGCGCATTCGGCTCACCAGAGAGCCGAAGCACAGCGTGAGTTTCATCTGGTCCAATGATGGCGGCAGGACCAACCGAGACGCCCGGTGGCACCCAGTCGCACTGAAACTCAACCGGCTCATGGAACCCTTCACGCCTGGTGAGCTTGACCCCAAGGGCCAGCTCTCCGCCACGAACCAGGGGAGCCGTGGGGGGCTCCAGCTCGATCGAAAACGGGGCCGGGTCTGTGACTGCCAGCACGTAGCGGTCTAGCCGCACGGTGCGCCAGGCGTCGCCCCCAGAGTGATTGAGGAACGGCAAGTTTTGTTGGGATTGGCTCTGGAATTCTAACGAGGAATTCACGGGTTGGGCTTTCAGCGTGATCAGCGCAGAGCCGGGCACAGAGTTCGGGCCGGCCACAAACTGCACAGGCCAGACCGATCGGCCGGCTGGAACCTGGGTGGAGACCAGCTCGACCCCTTCCGGCAGGCCCGAGGCCACCAGCTTGAGCTCACCACGAAACGCCGAACCTTGCCCCTGGGGCAAGTTCACGTTTACGGTCCAGCGATTACCCTGGGGCAAGGCCAGGCCGCTGGTACGAACACATTCCACCCAGTCAAACCCTGTGCTTGTTAGCAGCGTATGCACGGCCGGGCCAGCCGGCTCGACTTCAATGCGGTAAACGGCCGTAGGG
Organism: uncultured Planctomycetales bacterium; assembly: GCA_903926465.1. GTDB lineage: Bacteria > Planctomycetota > Planctomycetia > Isosphaerales > Isosphaeraceae > CAIYJE01. The sequence goes on along the minus strand of CAIYJE010000145.1, from coordinate 16,354 downwards.
CCAGCCGAGCCACTCATGTCTTCGAGCTCAATCCTGTAGGCACCGTCATTTTTAGGTTCCCAGATCACCGAGGGATCCAGGATCTCTTTCAGGCCGCCCCCTGCGCGAAACGAGGTGCCGAAGATGTCACGATCTGGCAAGGAGGCATCATCGGCCTCCAGTTCCACGGCCCCAGACTGCCCCTGACCATCGACAGACCGGATCCGAAGTCTGGGATCGACGGGCGACCCGAGCGAGGCGGCGAACACTCGCACCCGTAGCCGATCTCCCTGCTTCACGGCAACCTGATAGGTATCCACTTCACCACGTTTGGAAATGACACCGTTGAGCGCGGCCGGCAGCCCCTCAACATGGTTCAGCGCCTGGCCTGGATCTTCCAGCACGTTGGGATACGGGCTAGACCGCAGCAGTAACGGGGAAGGGGCCTCGCCAAAATACTCAAAAGTGCCAGGGTTTTCCGGCACGGAAATGCGCTCCTGGTACTCACCCAGGGGGTCGCCCAGCAACCGCATCCGTTGCACGGTTCCCGATGGGCCGCCGGGCGGAAACGCAGCCAGCGGTCGCCGATTGGTTCCAATATGAACGCAGTAGGCTCGATCGTCGGGCCCAAAAACGGAGCGTTGAACTTCGACGTAGGCAACCCCAGAGCGCGGCAGTTTGACGGAGACGAGCGGGTCTTGCAAATGCAGGGGGTTATCGTCGTTTGCGGCCAGTTCCTTGCCGGTTTCATCCAGAATGCGAACCACCAGGTCATGCTCGGAACCCCCGTAGTGCATGTCGGAGATCCGGACCGAGTCAACCTCAACAGAAAGTTCCTGGCCGGCCACCGCCGGGACACGGTAAACGTCTACGTCGCCTTGCCCGCTTGACCCCATTTTGCCCCGCACCGTGACGTTGGGAGTAACCGCGAGCGCAGTCTGAATGGTGTCGTTGGTGTTCAGGCCCTGCTCGTTTTCGTCAGTCACGGTGAAGGGAGAGACCTGGAAGGTGGCCAGCGAGGTGACCTCTCGGCCGGTCCTGATCCTGAACGGATACTCGCCGAGCGGGCAATCGGCGGCAATCTCCAACCGGCAGCGAACCTGCTCAATCAGGCGGCCCCCATGCGCCATGCCAATAGGGTGTTCCAGCCTGGGCATGGGCTCAATGCTGATCGCCTTGATCCCTGGCCGGTAAAAGATCAACTCACGCGCATCGTGCAGGCAAATTCCCTGAACAACCACGTCTACCGTGGTGCCACGCTGGCCCACACGCGGCGTAACCGCGCCAATGTGAAAGAGCATGTCGGCCTGAGCCGCGGTTGCGCTGGCCACCGCCAGGCAAACCGCCAGAGTGATCAAACGGAGCCGGTTGTGAGCAGCAAGATGGTTCATGGATCAGGCCAGCAACGCTTTCACAAGTGTGCCGTTCTTGATGATCTCGATTGGTCGGGTGCCAAAGGCCACCAGTTCCTTGTCGGCGTCAATTCCAAGCTGGTGATAGATGGTGAAGAGCAGGTCTTCGAGCGGCACCGCGTCTCGCGTGGGTTCGGCGGCCGTGGCATCGCTGGCCCCATGAATCAGGCCAGGGGCAAACCCGCCACCGGCCAGCAACATCGAGTAACAGCGGGCCCAGTGGTCGCGTCCGCTGGTGTTATTCACCTTGGGTGTGCGCCCGAACTCGGTAGTGACCCAGAACAAGGTGCTGTCCAGCATCCCCCGCTGGTCAAGGTCGGTCACCAGCCCGGCAATGGCGTGATCCAGGGCCGGCATCTGATCCAGACAGTTTTTACGCACATCCACGTGCGAATCCCATTCACCATAGGTCACGGTCACAAACCGTGTACCGGCTTCCACCAACCGGCGGGCCATGATCAACCGTTCTGCCAGCCCCTTGGGATGAAACTTGTTATCTGGGCCACGCAGTCCGGTCACGCTCTGGCCGTAAAGTTCCAGGGTTTCCGGGGTCTCACCATTCAAAGTGAACGCCTGCTGGGCCTTGGACGAGGTGAGCAGGGTGTAGGCCCGCTTGTAAAAGTCGTCCATGGTGTCCAGGGTGCCGGGATCGGCCTCAAGCTGCCGAATGTTCTGTTCCACAATTTGCCGGGCCGTGCGGCGACGATCAAACCGCGCGGTGGAGACCCCTTCGGGGATCGAAAAATCCCGGACCTTGAACCCCGCCTGACCGGGGTCGGCATTCAACTCGAATGCGCCATAGGTACTGCTGAGAAAACCGGTACTGCCGGCATAAATGTTGTTGTTGGGGATGGCGATATAGGGGGGCAGTTCGCCCCGAACGCCCAGTTCGTGCGAGACCACGGCCCCCATTTGCGGATAGTCAATCACGGCCGTGGGCGTATAGCCTGTGAACAGATGATAAGACGCCTGCTGATGGTCGGGAATTCGGCCCACCAGGCTTCGGATGACCGTGAGCTTGTTGGCCACCGCGGCGGTCTTCGGAAAGTTCTCGCTGAAATGGTCACCGTGGTTCGTCTTTGAAACGCCGAATGAGCCGCGATACTCGACCGGAGCCTCGGGCTTGGGGTCGAACGACTCTTGCTGCGGCATTCCGCCGCCCAGGTGAAGCTGGATCACGCTAAGCGCTCGCGGCTTGGCGTTCCCCTGGAACCCGGCACTGGCCGAAAACGCCTGGGTCTTGCTGTCGTCGGCCCGCGTCTCAATTTTGAGCAGGTCGCCCAGAGAAAGCCCAAAAGCCCCAAGAACGCCGGCCTGAATCGCCGCTCGTCGGGAAATGATGGAACGAAAGCCGGCACAGCCACGAAGATTGGGTGCGGGCTCACGCAGGTTCGTTGGGTCCATGGGGTCTTGCTTCCTCACGGCTCAAAGTTGAGAGCCACCCACCAGAATTTGGTTCAACAACAATTTTACCGGAACTTCCGGAGGGCGATACCCACGAAACCGGGCCAATTCCCGAAATGAACCCCTAGCCAATATGGTCGTACCTCAGAGTCATCCCTTGTTGGCGGTTGTGATTCTCGCGGATGTCCTCCTGAAAATACGGGGCCAACACCATAAGATCGTGACCTGAGCCAGAAATTTGGCTTGCCCACTTGAAGAACCAGTCTTTGTCCCGGCAGCCGCTTCATGCGTTCCATTGACTATCGTCCTGAAATTGACGGGTTACGAGCAGTGGCCGTGGTGCCTGTGATTCTCTTCCACCTTGGCATCCCGTCTATTCCCGGCGGTTTTCTGGGAGTCGACGTCTTCTTTGTGATCTCGGGCTTCTTGATAACCACGATCATCCAGGCGGAACTTGAGGCGGGCACCTTCACATTCCGGGGCTTCTACGCCAGACGCATCAGGCGCATCCTGCCCGCACTTCTGGTGGTGCTGGCAAGCACCATGGTTGCGGGCTGGCTATTCCTCTCCCGCGTTGAATATCCCGTCATGGGGCGAGATGCCATTGCCACGCTTGTTGGGACGGCGAACATCTCGTTCTTCTTGAATTCCAATGCGTACTGGGGGCCAACCGCAAACGACCTCCTGTTTCTTCACACTTGGTCCCTCTCACTGGAGGAACAGTTTTACCTTGGCTTCCCGCTGATCCTCTGGCTCTTCGCCCGGTTTCGGTGGTCTGGATTACGATTTCTGTTGATCGGATTGATTCTTGCAAGCTTTCTGCTGTTCATGATTGGAAGCCGACAAGCGCCCGACGCCACGTTTTATCTGCTGCCCACACGCGTGTGGGAACTGGCCACCGGAGCCTTGCTGGCGGTGCTGGGCCGCAATCCCACCGATCAACCGGACAGCCCATTTCTAAACTCATCGCTCGGGCTCATCGGCTTGCTCCTGATTTGCGCCGCCTATTCACTGGCAGTCAGACCTGGTAGCCGAACTGCTCCCGCCGTTCTTGGAACCGCGATGGTGACCCAGTTCGCCCGCAGGGGTGTTGCTCATACGCTGCTCTCGCAATGGGCCATGGTGCACATCGGAAAGCTTTCGTACTCGCTCTACCTGTGGCACTGGCCTCTGCTGGCCTTCTGTAGGAAAATGCAGTGGATGGTACCCGGTGTTCTGGTGATTGGCTTGGCCTACCTGCTCTCGCTGGCTACGTACCACCTGATTGAGCAACCCTGTCGCAAAAACGGACAATCGCTGGCCGCAATCGGTCTGGCGTACCTGGCCACACTCGGGCTGGCAGGGTGCCTGGCATGTTCAAGCGGAACTTATGACACCTCGGAGTTCGAGAAACCGGTATGGCTTGGAAATTTTTATAGCGTAAAACCAACAGAGTTTGTCACTGAATATACACAACGGATCTTCACAGGCTGCTCTGTCCCCAAGCCCATACACCCGGCAAACGCTTACAAAAAAGGCGGGATCATTGTTGGTGAGGGCGATTCGCCACCCAGGATTGTTGTCCTGGGTGATTCTCACGGTTGCATGTGGTCCAGCGTCATCCGACCCATTATAGACCAACGGAAGATCAAAACGTCATTCTGGTCACTTGATGGCGTGGATCCATTCACCAAGATTCCCGTGAGGCACAAGCCCGGCTCAGAGATCCTGTCTTCTCAGCAAAAGTTTGACTATGACCAGAGCCGCCTGGATCTAATCAAGCAATGGCGGCCAGACCTCGTGATCTTTTGCTCTCGGTGGAGCGGGAAGCAACCGGCCCAATTTCAGGAGATCCTCGGCTACCTTGCAAAGCATAGTCGGCAGGTGTTGATCATGGAGCAATCCCCTGAACTGGCGATTGGCAACCGAAGCCTGCTCCAGTACCTCTGCTACAAGCAGATACGACCCATTGAGGGGATAAAACGATACCTGCCTCAGGGTCGAGTCCTTAATTCTCAACATGCCCAGACGTGGTTAACGGAGCTTGCCAGCCAATACCCGAACATCACGATCATTCCCACACGTGATCTCTACTTGCAGGGTACGGAAGTGCTTTGCCTCGACGGACGAAATACTGTTTACATGGACGATAATCACCTGACGACATTCGGAACGCAGATCGCCATCCCGCGGCTGGAGCAGGCAATCCATCAAGCTCTTGAGAAAATATCAAATACCTCAGAAACGTCTGTAGTGGAGCAACCGGTCTTCGCATCGGAACCGGCTGGCTTGCCTTGAATTCCACACCGTATACAAGACGGCGATGACCAGCCTTCAGCGGTTCACGTTTGGGTCAACTGATACAAAGCACGAGGTTGGCCCGTTCTCGACACCCGTCGGCCAGAATCAATCTGGCGTTATCCCGATCGGTTCCAAGAGCTCGGCGTCGACCTTCCTCAAGCGAAGCCACAATCCCGGCCTCCAGGTGACGCACAGCCAGACGCTCGGTGGTCTCGTTCAGATCACAGTCCAGAAACACGGTCAGATCAAACAGGCCCTGTAGCCGCCAATCGCTCAGTAGCACGTAAAGCCCTTCGACAATAACCACAGAAACTTCAGGCGAGACCCTATACATACCCCGACAAGGATCCTTCGCAGCGTGATCAAACCCAGGAAAAACACCGGCACGCGTTTCCTTGAGCCGCACAAGATCCGCGCGAAACGCCACCTGATCAAACGTATCGGGTGCGCCTCGACGGTTTATTTGGTCTGCATTCAGAGACTGGCGCGGAAGATGATAACCGTCCATCGGAACAACAGCGGAGCCTGGCAGACGATTCAGAACCATCTGGCAGAACGTGGTCTTGCCACTGCCAGGAATACCGGCAACTCCCACCAGATAAACGTCTGGCCGGTGCTGAAGTTCCGAAAGAAGTCGATCGGCTAGCAATTCCACAGTACGCATGTCAGATGTCACCAAAGCTCAGGATTCAATTTCAAAAGCTGAGACCGGCACCTCGCAGACTCTGAGCCTGTCCCGGTTTTGAAATATCTTCTACCGATGCCGCATCTTTTCGAACAGAACGGCCGCCAAGATCACCAGGCCGAGAACCACTTTCTGGGTGTAGCTCTCGATATTCGTCAGATTCATGCCATTCTGAATCACGGCAATGGTAAAGGCACCGGTAAGAGTACCAAACATGTGGCCCTCGCCACCGCTCAGCGAAGCTCCGCCTACCACCACTGCGGCAATCACGTAAAGCTCATACATGTTGCCGTAGGTCGGCGAGCCGCTTCTGAGCTGCGACGCCATGATCACTCCGCCAAGCGCGGCCAGAACAGCACAGGCAATGTAGGCGAACATTAAAATGCGTTCCACTGGCACACCGGCCAGCCGCGCGGCCTCTCGATTCCCTCCCACCGCGTAAAGATAACGGCCCAGTTGCGTACGTGACATCAGCACATCGGCAATCGCATACAAGACCAGCATCAAAACTACGGCGTTGGGCAGGCCCAGGTCTGCGCCTCGTCCCAGCCAGACGAACGATTCCGGCAGTTGATAGATCGACTGCCCGCTGGAGAGCGTGAACGCTAGCCCGCTGCAAACCAACATCATCGCCAAGGTTACAATGAATGGCGGCACGGCAAATCGGGTAATCATGAGGCTGGAGAAACTACCGATCAGGCCACACACGGCCGTGGCAGCCAGGCATGCAAGGGTCATACCCATGGGTGATGCATTCTCTGCACCTCCGGCATCGCGAATGAACCGGGTGGCCAGCACTGCGGAGAGTGCGATGAGGCTACCAACTGAGAGGTCAATGCCTCCGGTGATAATCACCATGGTCATACCAATGGCCACAATTGCAATCACGGCAATCTGGTTCGCAATATTCAGCAGGTTGTCAGCCTTGAGGAAGTTGGGCCAGAAGTAACTTCTCGGCGTGATAACTTTGGGATCACCAAGCGTGGGGAAGTCAGCGGCAAGGTTTTCAAAAACCAGCCATTCGCTTGTAGTTTGGGTACCGGCCACAAAATCGATCTTGGTACCGACCGCGACAAGTTTCAAGATTGCCTCACGGGCATCGCGTGGCTCTCCTTTAACCGTTGCCACCACCTGGCCACCGGCCGCTCTGATTGCTTTCTCGAGTTCCGCGGCAAACGCTGCATCTTCGGGCAAATCACGAGCCACAATGAGTACCTGCGGCGTCCCCTGAAATTCCTTTGAGATGGCGCTGGCCAGATCTCGGCCGGCCGCTGCCCCAGTTGGAGATTGCTCACGATACGTCACCGCGCTAAAGAATGCGCACAGGGCCAGCAAGACAAGAATCATTCCATGTTTGGAGAGCAATCCGGACATCAGCGATTTCCTGACTTCAGGCAACGGCGTATTGCATGATCTGTTCTTGAGTAACCTGACTGAGATCGGTAATTTCACCGGTCAGCCGCCCTTCACGCATTACCAGAATGCGGTCCGCCATCCCAAGCACTTCTGGCAAGTCCGAGCTGATCATCAGGATCGCTTTTCCCCGGGCGGCAAGCTGATTCATCAGTTCATAGATCTCATATTTCGCACCAACATCCACCCCGCGGGTCGGCTCGTCGAAAATCAAGACCTCACAGTTTCTCGCCAGCCATTTCGCCAGCACCACCTTCTGCTGGTTTCCGCCAGAAAGGTTGCGTGCCCGTTGTTCCTGGTGGGGAATCCGAATCTTCAACTGGTCGACGTAACCCGCAAATTCTTCCCGCTCTACACGTTTCCGCACAAAGCCCACCCAGCTCAGCCGAGCCAGGTTCGGCAAGCTGAAGTTGTCTCGTACCGAGGCTCCAAGGACAAGCCCCTGAAGTTTCCGATCCTCGGTCAGCAAACCAATACCGGCGGCAATCGCCTGCCGAGGGTTGCGAATCTCCAGCCGACGGCCATCAAGCTGGATCTCGCCCGAGTCTCGCCGGTCGGCGCCAAAGATCAAGCGAGCGGTTTCCGTGCGGCCTGACCCCACCAACCCAGTCAGGGCCACAATCTCACCGCCACGCACCGTGAACCCAACATCCTGAACCGCCCGGCCACGCGACAGGTTCTTCACTTCCAACCGTGGCTGGCCAATTGAGACGGAACGAGACGGAAACTCATTCTTGAGTTCACGCCCCACCATCTGCTCAATGAGCCGAGACCGCGAGACCTCGCTGATGGCGTGCTCAGACACATTCGCGCCATCTCGTAACACGATCACGCGATCACTGATTTCGAAGATCTCATCAAACCGGTGGCTGATATAAATGATTCCGATCCCGTCACGACGAAGATCATTGATGATCACAAACAGCCGCTGGGTTTCTTGCAAAGTCAACGCCGCGGTTGGCTCATCCATGACCAGAATTTTGGTCTGAAACACCAGCGCCTTGGCAATTTCCACCAGTTGCTGCTGCGCAGTGGAAAGCCGGTTGCAGGGAAGATCCAGGTCCATCTCCACGCCCAATCGCTGGAACAACTCCGCAGCCCGGCGTCGTTCTTGCCGCTGGTCCAGAAAGCCGGCCCGGGCCGTTTCTTGCCCCAGAAACATGTTCTGGCTGGCGGTCAACCCGCCAACCAGATTGAATTCCTGGTGAATCACGGCAATACCGGCCTCACGGGCGGCTTTCGGAGACCGCAAGTCAACCTCTCGGCCGTCCACGGTAATTGAGCCTGCGTCTGCCGGGTGGGCACCGCCAAGCAGCTTGATGAGCGTGCTCTTACCGGCTCCGTTTTCACCCAGTAACGCCAGCACCTCGCCGGCGTTGAGCGTAAGATCCACCCCCCGTAACGCCTGCACACCAGGAAAAGACTTCACCATGCCGCGCATGGCAAGCAAAGGAGCCAGGGCGTGCGCGTTGCCGGGCATGACCTCATTCATAGGCCAAGTGCCTTCTCCAGGGCCAAACGCATCACGGTTGCGTCGGGCTCAATTCCCGTCCAGTATTCCACGCCCACAATCCCTTGATTTACCAGCATACCCAATCCGTCAATGGTCTTGCAACTATGCGACTCCGCATCCCGAATGAACCGGGTTCGAGGTGGGTTCCCAATCACGTCGGCTGCAACCATGCCCGGCTTGAGCGAGTCCACATCCAGATTTAGCCGCGCATTCGGTTCGTACAAGCCAACCGACGTGGCGTTGATGACGATGTCTGTTCCCGCTGGTACTGAGTAGTTGCCCTGCCAGGCCACCAGATGAACGTCCAGATTCAACTTCTTTCGAAGCAAGTCGGCCAGTTCTTGGCCGCGCGTTTCTGAGCGGTTGACCAGCGTGAGCTTCTTGATGCCGGCCAACGCCAGTTCCACGGCAATGGCCCGGGCCGCACCACCGGCACCCATCATAACTACGCTCTTCCCCTTGGGATCGGTGACCGCTGTCAACGAACGAAGGAAACCCTTGCCGTCCGTATTCTCACCAATGAACTTATCGCCCCGGCGGACCACACAGTTGACGGCTTCCATGACCGAGGCAGATTCACCCAGCCCGTCAAGGTGCTGGATCACGGTCACCTTGTGGGGAAGGCTGCAATTGAAGCCACGGAACCCCAGGGCCTTGGCACCTCGAACGGCCGTGCCTAGCTCCTCGGGCGGTACTTCCATGTTCACATAACGCCAGTGCAGGCCGTGATGGGCAAATGCGGCCTCGATCATCACCACCGTGGGGTTACCTGCGGCCCCCGTGGACATTGATCCAACGATCTCATGACAAAAATTTGCGGGCGTGCTCATAACTGGGCGGCTCCTGAATTTCTCAAATCTATCTCAGAACTACGGGCAGGTACCAAATCCGCAAGGTACCTGCCCGAGGTTAGGGAGGAGTAGAAGTCATAGCTTACTGAAGTTCGGTGTCTTTGGCGGCGTCGGCCTGGCGATACAAACTCGTGGGGATCAAGATCTGGGGCGGTAAGGTTTCCCCCTTGGAATGCCGCACAATGGCATCCACAATCTGGTCACCCATCTTATCAGGAAACTGAATCGGATCAGCGTAGATCTTGCCATCCTTGATCGCCTGTTTCCCTTCAGGCTGACCATCAAACCCAATGATTTTCACCTGCTGAGCTTTGCCGGCTTTCTCCAGTGCCGCCCGGGCCCCAAGTGCCGCCGGGTCATTGATCGCAAAAATACCGCGAAGGTCGGGGTTAGACTGCAGAATATCCTCTGTAGCCTTGTATCCCAGGTCTTTTGCCCCGCCGCTCTCCAATTCTGCCACGATCTCGATCTTGGCCTTGCCTGCAGCGTTATGGGCTTCAATCACGTCCTTGAAACCCTGAGCGCGAAGCTGGCATGACTCCACTTGCTTTAAGTGAAGCACGGCGACCTGGCCACCAGACTCGCCCAGAGCCTCGATCATCGCCTCGCCCGCCTCACGGCCACCACCCAGGTTGTTGGTGGCAATCTGGGTCGTGATCTTCACCCCAGGCTCATTGCACGGAATATCCACGGTGAACACCGGAATACCGGCCGCATTGGCTTCCTGGATGACCGGCACGATCGCCTTGGAATCACACGGACTCAGCACAATGGCGCTAACGCCCTGCACAATGAAATCCTTGATCTGGTTCCCTTGCTTGGCCACGTCCTTGTCACCGCTCACAACCGTGACCTCATAACCGTTCTCTTTGCCAGCACTGGTGATATGGTCGCCAATCACCTTGAAGAATGGATTATCGAGCGTGAGCAGCGAGACGCCAATTTTCTTGGTGGGCCGCACGGCTTTCAATTCCTTGGGCTTTTCCGCAACGTCGGAGGTTCCGCACCCGCTGAACAGGAACATGGCCAAGAGCATCGGCAGGCCGAGTACCAGTTGCATAGGCCTGAATTGGCGGGTTGGCCCTGGGAGTTGCGTGCGAGATTCCGACATGGCTGCCCCTGAGATCTGGATCAAAAGAAGAATGACCGCCCTGGAAACGATCAACGTGAATTCCGCCTGAGACGTACCGGTGACGGACGTCCCGACCGTCCAGGATTCAAGGTACGACCCAGCCCGCCTCATTGCCAGACTCTGATCACCCGGATTTCACCCGATCCCCTGGCGCCAGCACCCAAGGCCGATGCCGCACGGGACCAGGCTTCCCCTCCGTTGCTGGCCGTTCAGGAATGCTTGGTGTTCCAGGGTACTGGCTCTACCGGGCCTCCCCGAAGCCTGAGCAGCAGTTCACGAAGCCGATCTCCCCAGTCCCGAGCCTGGCGTTTCCACTTCAAGTATTGAGCCGTGATATAGGCTTGAACGCATAAAAGGCGATCTTTCCAGCGAGGCAGGGAACGACCACCCGAGATCGCTTCGAGCCTGAGCGTTTCCCTGAGATAAGGATACATGGAATCCCGAGCCCCGACAAAATGGGGCAAGACGGGATGCCTGAGCTATCCGCTTCTCACAAACGAACAGGTTCCCTTGAGGACATCAAGGTCCATCTGATAGCGCGGAGGCTCCGGAGCAAACATGATGTCAAGCTGCGGATCATCGACCGCTTTCAGGCCGGCCTTGGCCATCGCCAGACTGATGAGAGGCTCATCACACGGAACACCTTGCTTGTTCCTGAGCGAATGATAAATCCGATTCAGTCCAAGCTGGTCATACTGGGTCAATAAAGCCCTGGCATCTGAAAAGATGGTGTCGGCCAGGTCACCTTTTTGAAAGTAATACAGCCCTCCGTTGAACGAGGGAAACGTCTTGGAAGGGATGATCTTTCGTATCAATTCTGGTGATTGAAAATAGTGGAGAGTTGGCTCATTTCGACCGAACACGGCAAATTGCCGCCCTGCAAAATAGTCAAACACACGATGAAGTGACCCCACGGCCAGGCAATCAGTTTCCACGAACAGAGTCTTACCAAAGGGGCTGACACCAGAGAGACCAAGCTTACAGAGAACCCCAGGCAAGTCAGCAAAGTTCCAGGGAATCACAATGTCAAAAAGCCCACGGAAATGGTGCTTATCAAGATCCGTGGCAACCGCCAGCGGAATATCAGGCGTATGATACCGAATGGATTGGGCCAGGCTCACAGCTTGTCGGACATATTTCCGTTGACTGTGAGCGATTGTGAGTACGCCCTTGTCGTGAATCACCAGTCCTGCCTCCGTGGAAGCACAAGCTGAATCGCAATACGCTTGAACCCATGACGATCAGAAGCTGTCATCCTTGTACTTTACAGAAGAAGACTTTAGCATACCTGACTTGGGAAATTTAGGTCGATTGAAGGAAGAGTTCCGATGCCGTTGGGTTGCCAGCTTCTCACGCCGTCATCCAGATCTTGTTAATTTGCGCCATGCTTGAGTCGGCTAAGACAGACCAAGTGTTATCAAGAGCCAAGGAACGCCTCGTCTGATACATTCGAAAGTCACCACGGTTCCGCGAGAGACTTCTAAAGCACTTGGTTCCGAATCGACCATTTCTGGCAAATCTACCAGGGTCGAATTCTTTGCGTTTCATTGTGGATCACTCGAACCTTCTCTCCTGGCCGCTCTTTGCGGCAGGAACGATGGACCTCGATGAAGCGCCTTATTGCGTGAGCATACTCAGGCCAGGAGAGACGTTCGTCGATGTTGGTGCCAACTGGGGATACTATACACTGCTGGCTTCGGATAAAGTTGGCTGCACTGGCAGAATCGTTGCGATCGAAGCCGATCCGCGGAATTACGCATTGCTCCATCGAACGATCACACTGAATCATCTGAAACAGGTGGAATGCATTCAGATTGCCGTGGGGCCGGAATCGGGAACGGTCCAATTTGTGACCTGCCCAGAGAACTTGCCCAATCAAGGCATCTCTCATATCAAAGGACTGCACCGCCCAACCAGCCTGGCGGGCAATCGCGCGAAAATGGAGTCAAACATTCAGCAAGTCTTCAATGTTGAAGCACGGCCGCTTGATCTCATTTTGAAAGAGGCCAACATCCACCATGTTGATTTACTCAAGATGGATATTGAGGGAGCCGAAGCGCTGGCTGTCCAAGGGATGAAGCAAGGATTGAATCAGCAGACTTACCGAAGGATCTTCCTGGAACTCCACTCGAATCTGCTGCACGAGTACAACTCCTCCCTCGCCAGTATCACCGAGTTTCTCAGGTCTTTTGGCTATCAGATTTTCCATTATCAAAAAGGGCGAGTATCCCCGTTTAAAATAGACAACGCAACAGAACCACGACCACTGATCGTGGCATTGGCTGAATCGATTCCCGTTCCTGCTTGAGTTCTATTTTGGGCCTCCATCGTTCGCCGGTTGCTCCCTCTTAACTCTGACACACACACACTCCATGCAGTTCAAAATTGATCAACTCTGGCAGAGGTCCAAGCGGTTCATCCAATACCGCGGGATTATCCAGCCGCCCAGGCTGCCGTTGCTGGGCGTGGAACGAAGACCCATTCGAACGGTCATCGATGTGGGGGCCTTCGATGGAGACACCGGGCGTGTATTCCAACGCCTGTTTCCTCTGGCCACCATCCATTGCTTCGAGCCTCAGCCCAATCAGTATCGGCTGCTTGCACGCTGGGCGGCCAAGGCCGGCAACCGGGTTCATGCCTATCCCTATGCCCTCGGTGAACATTCGGCGTCCATGGAACTTCAGACCATTCCCTCCTTGCCTCGTTTTGCGTCGTTCCTGCCGGGAACCGACTAACTGGCCGCCATTCATGCGGGCGGGAACCCCATTGCCACGGTCCCCGTGAGGGTTCAGGTGAAACGGCTCGACGACCTTGCTGTTGAGCTTTCCCTGGAGGACGAGATCCTGATCAAAATGGACATCCAAGGGTTCGAGCGGCAGGTCATCCTGGGCGGAACAACGGTGCTCAAGCGTGCGGTGGCCTGCATCATCGAGGTCATGGTAGTCGATTATTACCAGGGCCAATCCTCGTTCCGCAGTTTGATCGACCTGATGGAGGAACACGGGCTCGTGTACGCCGGCAACGTGTCTCAGGGCCGAATTCCGGCAACCGGCCTGGTGGGTCACTTTTGACGCCTTATTCGTGAGACAAAGCGTACTTCACGAAGTTCCAGAATTGTGAGAGTGCGAGGCACCTCGGGTAATCCCCGATAACGGATCAGATCAGACCAGGCCCGAAAAGCTCCGCCTTCAGACAGAAACCAGCCTGGCCCTCAGTGATCTCTCCAGAGCCAGGAAAATCTCGGGAGGCGGAAGCGCTGTCCTCGGCTGATGCCGGTTGCAAAGCGCAGGGGATATCCCAACCGTGGAAGTTCAATCGCGAGACGGCTCTCCAGATCCGCGAAAGACTCGGCATCAAAATACCGGAACTCCTCAAGCTTGCGACGGTCCCGTATGCCAGAGTTGGGGACCGGTCAGGTTATGCCCTGATCGCGGATAACTGATGCAGGCAACATCACGTAGCGATCCCACGATGAAGCCTTTTGGTGAATGTAAAAACCCCTGGCCATTGTGACGAGTTTCAGGCCTACCTGAGGGTGAATGACAAACACTGGCTCGCCGCTAGAAAGGCTGGCCGGTCATCCTCGAAAATAACCGGCGCGGAAGAACCTTGATCTGACCAGGTAACCAGAGATTCCAGACATAATGAAACGGTGCGTCTGGATCGAGCTTCCGACGGCCGATCATCATGGCAACGTGATACGCCCCGGTAAGCCTTGCGATTCGCTCTTGACGTTCAGATGCAGGTGTTGGGCCTGAGCAAAGTGTGGCAGGCCGATCACGGCCAATCATGACCATTGCCGAAAAACTGCTCTGCTGCGTACCCACAAAATAATCAGTCTGGCGCAGCAGCAGTAACTCGACAAGCGCCTGCTGCACGGCCGACGTCTGACCCCGGTCCAAACTGGTTGATGGTGCCAGCACCACTCGTTCTGGATAGCGCTCCTGAAAAGAGGCAACAATCCCGTGCGTCTCCGTGAGCTTGCCGGTTTTGGGGTGAACCGCTCCATCATCGGTACACAGAAAAATTCCTGCCTGGGGTGAGTGTTCCAGATACTGATCCACCGCGGACAGGGTTCTCTGAAGGCTAAACACCGTATCTGGCCGAACCCGTGGGTTGACGTAATCACCACGGCGCACGTGAACCCCAATCATCGACGGCCGAAAATTGCCCTGACGAAACTGACTCTGCGCACCTTGGATTGGCTCAATCGGCACAAGCTCATGGAAGATCGCCGCACAATCCCGCATCAGCTGCACATGACGAGAATGAACCTGGGGCTGGATCAACCACGAATTTGATCGGAGCACAAGGTGCCGTTCTTGGCTGTCTAGAAGATCAGGCGTACGCTGCCAAGGCGCGAACGTCTTGGTAAGCGCTTGCGTCTGCTCGTCGGGCGGCTCGCCAAGCACACCCCAGTCGTTCTGAAAAAGATCGGCAAAGCCCGCCGCACAGTCATTCGTGCGCGGCCAGAACATCCGAAATCTGCGCCCGGTGGCCCGGGCAATTGCCAGCCCCGAAAGCAACAAACGGACCCGGTTGCCCAGCCCCCAAGGGCAGTGCACGGTCAGAGTTCGTTCGGAATGGGAGTGGACAGGATCGGGATCAGTCATACGAAAATCACCTGATCGAGCATTTTCAAAGGTTGATCACCCTGTCTTCCGTCTGAGCACGCCTGTCGCTTGAATTAGTTGTGCACCAACCTGCCGAGATCACACTCAAGAGGGCAGGGCGGCCACGAACGCGTCAAGGACATGGTCCCAACTATACTCAACTTTCACAAATCGCAGGCCCGCCTCAGCCATTCTGGCCCGATTCTTGGCGTCACGCATCCCCTGAATGGCTTTCCCGAGTTCGTCAGGGGTCCGGATCGACAGGCCACAGCCCGATCGAGACACTTGCCAGTCTAGAACCTCGGCCTCGGTATGCACGATGGAAGGCGTGCCCAGTGCCCAGGCCTCTAGCAAAACCAGCGAGAGACTTTCTAATCTGGAAAATGAGATGTTTGCCAGCGCCGAGGCCAGAAGACCGTTCTTGAAAGACTCATCAACATATCCGAGCTTACGGATCTTGGAGTCTTGTGGCGGATCATATTCACCATCACCCGCGAACACGAGAGTGACGGATTGATTCGGATTGGAGCGATTGTGCGCCTGAACGGCCTGAACCAGTTCCTGGACCCCCTTGAGCGGATGGGCACGACCCACATAGAGCAGATAGTCTCCCTCAAGGCGAAAGACCCGACGAACAGCCTCTTCACTAGCCACGTGAGGCGAGGCCTCCAGACCAACGCCAATCACCGGCCCCACCGCAGCCTTTGCGCCGTGAATTCTTGCCGCCAGCGCCCGTTCGACATCACTGTTGAAAATACGTACGCAAGCAGACCGCAACAAGTGACCCGTTTCCTCAAGGTAGGCAGCCGGTTCATCATGCAGACAAGGAATGATCACGGCACGATTGGGGGCCGCGGCAATGGCATCTCGGGTCATTCCGTAAAAATAGGGGGCAGCGATGATCGCATCAAAGCGATCGGCCTCCTTGTGAACCAGGGCGATTGCACCATAAGTCATTATCCGAGCAGCACTTTTTCGAGATAGCTCTCGTCCCAACCGGCCGTGAGCCGTTTGTTTTTTATGCCGACCTTCAGCGTGGTCTCGTTCTTCAGCAAGCCGAGTGCGGCGCGGC
>CAIYJE010000144.1 GCA_903926465.1 uncultured Planctomycetales bacterium | reverse complement strand
TCAGCGGTCATCTGCGGACCAAGAATGTCCAGCAGAGAAGTCAGATCATGGGTGTCCGTACCCAGTGGTGCCATGCAAAGAGTTGAATGCCACGAAAGGCAAAATGCAAGGGGTTACTGAATTCGGCTGAATGCTTACAAAGTTGTTTGTATGTAGGGAGTCATGGTAGTCCAAGTTCAGGCAGGTTTCAACCTACCCCAATCATCAAAAGCCGAAAGGGCCTCAGGGTGTTGACCGCACTTCAAGGGCTGCGCTACACCCGTATTCGATGGTATGGGCAAGCCCGTTGCCCAACCGGAACTTGGCGGCCTGAACCGCCGGATGAGGGCGACCAGTCTGGCTGTACGTTCTATGTAATCAAATGTGGTTATGTGTACGCGTGATTTGTTTTGGGGCAAGCCTCCCGGTGCGCCAGTCCAACATGCAGCAATCGCGCCGAGCACGGCTCTTGCGAGCCGTCAACTGCGTTCACCGTGGCCGATGCTTACAGGAGTCAGAACTCGACTCGGAGAGTCGAGCGACTTTGCCAGAAACTCTTGGTGTGCTGGACCAACACGCCGCAAACGCGCCCAACCGCTTCTCCCGCTGTGCGGGAGCAGGTGGCCGGAACGGCCGGATGAGCGCGTTTTGTCTGAAAAACAGTGGCGAAAAGAAGCCACCTTCGTGATCGCCCTGGACCCTCTTTTGGCCCGTCACGCTAACTTGCCGCGGTTCACCAATGGGTTGCCGATGGAAGACAGCCGAGGGCGGCTGTCTTCCATGAGGTTGTTGATATGTGCAAGCCTATTGTAACTTGCTCCGCAAAACGGTTTGCCGGGCCCTGCTCAAACCTTGCTGGCTGGGTGCACCCAGGGTGCGCGATAGGGGCGCGCCAGGCGTGCGTTCGCCTCATCGTCACCCACAATCTTGCCGGCCTGGGCGTCCCAGGTCAGGGTGCGGCCCAGCCCCAGCGCCATGTTGGCCAGAATGCAGCTTGCGGTGGAGATGTGCCCCTGCTCGATATCGGCCACGGGCCGGCCGCGGTTCTCGGTGCAGGCCAGCAGGTTGGCCATGTGGTACCGCACGGCCGGTGCCACGTGCTGTTCCAGGTCTTTCTCGGTCTTGTCTTCGGGGTACTGTTCCAGTTCGTAGGTCACATCCACGTGCTCGGGCTTCTCGCTGCCGTTCATGGGAATGTAGTCATAGCCGTTCACGCTGGCCTTGAGGGTGCCCTTGTCGCCATAGAACGTCATGCCCCAGGGGTACTTGGGGTCCACGGGCGCGCCCCAGGTGCGATGCTCCCAGATCACGTTCACGTCACCAAAATCAAAGGTAGCGTTCTGGGTGTCGGGGATGTTCGCCTTGCTGGCCTTATCCACCAGAATGCCGCCGGTTGAGCCAATGCGCACCGGCCAGCCCAGGCTCATCATCCAGCGCACACTATCGAGCATATGAATGCACATATCTCCCAGGATGCCGTTGCCATATTCCTGGAACGACCGCCAGCCACGGGGATGGGCCATGCTGGTGAACGGCCGCATGGGGGCCGGCCCGGTCCACATCTCCCAATCCAGGTACTCGGGCGGCGCGGTGTCTGGTGGGTTCCCCTTGGCCCGCATGTGGTAGTAACAGTAGATTTCCACCAGGGCAATCTTCCCCAGCCGGCCTGATTCGATGATCTCTTTCTTGGCCTTTTCCAGGTGCGGCGTGCTCCGGCGCTGGGTGCCTACTTGCACGACCCGGTCGAGCTTGCGGGCGGTCGCCAGAATGGCCTGCCCTTCGGCCACGTCCAGGCTGATCGGCTTCTGGAGGTAGAGGTCGGCCCCGGCCTCCATGGCGGCAATGGCCGGCAGGGCATGCCAGTGGTCGGGCGTGGCAACCAGAACCAGGTCCAGATCCTTCTCGGCCAGCATCTGGCGGTAATCGCCGTAGGTGCGTGGGGTCTTCTTGGACGCCTGGCGGTTGCCAATAATCTGGGCCGCTTCGGCCAGCATCTTCTGATCAACGTCGCACAGCGAGACGACTTCGGTCTGAGGGGCCACCTGCAGCAGGCGGATCAGGTCGATCTTGCCGTACCAGCCGGTGCCAATCAGGCCCACACGCTTGGGTTTGGTGTCTCGGGCGTCGGCCAGTGCGGTCTGGAACAGCGTGGGCAGGGCCAGGCTGGCCGCGCTGGCGGTAAGAAACTTCCGGCGATTCATGGGGCAACTCCTGGCAAGGATTCGGATTGACCGAGAACCTGAATTCTAGCGAACCTGAACCGCCAGAGAAACCAAGGAAGATCATAATGGACCGAAATGGACGGCACAGACCCCGACCTGCGGCGTCTTGCCCTGTTCATGCCGTGCATGTGAGCCGAAGGTTCTTGCACCCCGGTGGATGAGGTGTTCCAATATCAGGGCGACTCTCGGAAATCCCAAAGATGTATTCTCTAAACTGAGGGGTAGGCTGATGCGAATCGCTCAATCTGGTGCGGTGCTATCGCTGGCTGTGTTCGCCTTCTTTGCATGTTCGGCTGCGCAAGCCCAGTTACCGAGCCCGCCCTCTGGCGTGATGGGCATGATACCGAGCCCATTGGCTGGTCCGATGGCGGGTCTTGCGTTCATGAGCACCCCAGAGGGGCAACAGGAACTCAAGCTCTCGGACGAACAGAAGGGGACACTCCAGCAATATCAGGAAAACTTCCGATCGAGACTCAACGATCACACGGCACCCGCGGGCCAGGTTGCCAAGAGCGAGCGCCCGGGGAAAAACGATGCGCTGCTGCAGGAATTCGCGGACGAGGTGAATCAGGAGATCCAGCAGATTCTCGATGCCGATCAATTCCGTCGGTACAAGCAGGTTGGCACCCAGGCGTTTGGATTCGCTGCCTTCAACCAGCCGGCCATCCAGAAGGCGTTGCAGCTCACAGATGAGCAGAAGTCCAAGATTGCCGTGCAGCAGGATCTGGCCCTCGCAGCCACGCGTGCAGCGTTCGAGAAGAACCTGGGAGACCGCGAGGCTGCGGTCAAGGCGGTGACCGAGGTGCGGGATCAGACGATGGCGCGGCTCAAGGGGTTCCTGTCCGAAGACCAGAAGAAAACCTGGGAGGGGCTTGTCGGCAAGCCGTTCCAGATGCCTCAGATTGGACAGCCCCGGCGCTCGGCGAACTGACTGAGGCCAGCCGTTTGGTCTCATAACAGCCATGGACGGAATGGACGGTATGGACCCTGAACTGGCGGTGTTCTGGTCCTGAATCTGGTCCATTCCATCCATTCTGCTCCTGAAAATTAGGCCGGTGCCCACAGCGTCGTGGGAACCGGACCGGGCGTGGTTCGGTGTCAACCTGGGCTTTGAATGCGCTTGCCGCGTGTGGGTTCCGCCAGGCGTTCTGGCGGCCCCGGGCGCAACAAAAATGGACGGCACGGACGGCATGGACCCCGGCTCGCGGCGTCCTGTCCTTGTTTTGTCCATACCGTCCATTTCAGGTCACTTCTCCAGCAATTTGAGCACGGCCTTGTTGGATTCGTCCTGGATCAGGTTGTGCAGGCTGGTGCCCCGGCTATCGGCGATGTCGCGAAGCTGTTCGTACTGCTTGAGTGAGAGCGCGATCCCGCTATTGATGTTGCAGGTTTTGGGGGCGTGGTACCAGTGTTCGTTGGCCACGTCGAGCTGCTTGGAGCTGAGTCCAAACTCCTTGAGGATACCGGCCGCCATCACACGGTCGCCCAGGGGGTTCATGTGTACGCCGTCGCTGGTCAGGCGCAGTTCTTTGGAGGGCTTGGCCTTGAGAATGGTCTGCATGTCGGCGTTGAGGTCGGCAAACCGGCAGTTCTTCTCTTTGGCCAGGGTGCGCAAAAAGTCGTTGTATTCTTTGAGCTTGGCGTTGTTCTCATTGTCCAGG
>CAIYJE010000143.1 GCA_903926465.1 uncultured Planctomycetales bacterium | reverse complement strand
CTTGGCCTTGAGAATGGTCTGCATGTCGGCGTTGAGGTCGGCAAACCGGCAGTTCTTCTCTTTGGCCAGGGTGCGCAAAAAGTCGTTGTATTCTTTGAGCTTGGCGTTGTTCTCATTGTCCAGGTCTTCACCAATCACGGTGGAGGTGAGCAGCATCACCTTGACGCCATCGGCCTGGGCCTTGTCCACAATTTCGGTGATGTTCTTCTTGTACTCAGGCAGGGGCACGCCATTGGCGCCATGCCACACATCATTGACGCCGCAACTGAGTGTCATCCAGGTGGGCTTCTTGTGCAGCACGTCGCGTTGCAGCCGTTCCAGCATCTGGTTGGACTTGTGCCCGCTAATTCCCGCCCCCACCACATGAATTTTGATGCCGTTGGCTTCCAGGCCGCTCTCCACCCGGCGCACGTAGCCGGCCGGGTGCCCGATTCCACCCTCGGTAATAGAATCGCCCAGAAACGCCACGGTATCGCCCGACTTGAGCAGCGCTTCCTGGGCGAACCCCGGTGAAGCCAATGCCAGAACCGCGAGCGCAATCGCGTGAATTCGTCGTGTCTTGGTCATGATGTGGGTTCTTTCTGTGCAAGGGTGCTGGCTCGGCTGTCTGAGCTGGTTGCCGGAAAACTTAGTTGAATCGTGCGACCTGGGAAAAGCAAGCCCGGGCCCCTGATCCTCAGGGCTCAATGCCCGTGGCCGGTGGTGCCGAGCCCACGGCGAAGTAGTCAATTCCTGGCAGGCTGGCAAGCTGTGGCAAAAACCGATTGGCGTCGAGCACGAGCAGGTTGGGGGTTCGGGCGGTAACGCCTGAGAAGTCAACCTCTTGGTACAGGGGCCACTCGGTGGCAATCACCAGCGCATCGGCTCCTGCAAGCGCATCCAGCGGCTGATCCACCATCAAGGCCTGGTTCCCCCAGCCTGGCGGGCAGCGGGTGACCACCGGGTCATGAACGCGTAGGTGCGTGCCCTGGGTTTGTAACCAGTGGCACAGTTCCACGGCCAGCGAGCGCCGCAGGGTGTCTGTGCCCGGTTTGTAGGTCAGGCCCCATACGGCCACGGTTTTGCCGGCCAGGTTCGGAAATCTGGCCAGTAAACGCCGGTGGGCCCAGTGCTTGTGCTCATTGTTACTGGGTGTGACCGCGGCCAGTAGCGGCGTGGCCAGGTGCTGGGCCGAGCCAATCTGGGTCAGGTACTGGATGTCGCGCGCCAGGGTGCCGCCTGCAAACGGCCCACCCGGGGCAAGGTAGGCTTTGGGGCCAATGCGCTGCTCAGACTTCAGGCCGCGCTCCACCTCTTTGGCGTTCGCGCCCACCAGCTCGCACAGGGCCGCAATTTCATTGGCAAAGGTGATCGAGGTGGCCAGAAAGGCGTTGATGGCGTGCTTGGTCATTTCGGCCGATTCCACAGCCATCCACTCGATCCGATCGGTCACCGGTGTGAGCAACTGTTCAAGCCGCTGCCGGTCGGCCGCGGATCGAACCCCCACCACCATCCGGTCGGGCTTCAAGAACACCTCAATCGCCTTGCCCAGCCTGAGATTTTCCGGTGCGCACGCAAACCGGAGTTGCTTGGCTGGCAGGGTGCTGGCCGCAAACTGCTCCAGCTTGCGGATCGACCCCACGGGGAGCTGAGACGAGACCAAGACCAGCGTGCCTGGGGTCAGCCAGGGGAGCACGCTGCAAACTTCGCCCAGCACAAAGTCTACGTCGGCCTGATCCTCATCATCCACCGGCGTATCCAGCGTAACCCAGAGCACGTTGGCCCCTGCAACGGCATCACGCGGGTTGGTGGTGAACCGCAGCTTGCCGCTGCCCAGGCCGGCTTGCACCAGCGCGTCCAGGCCTGGCTCATACAGCGGGGCGTTGCCGCCGGCCAGGCCGTCGATGGTGGTTTGGGCCCGGTCCAGGCCAGTCACGTGATGACCAACAGCCGCCAGGCAGGCGGCCGTGACCGAACCGAGATGCCAGAGCCCTTGTACACAAACCGTGAGCGGCATGGTCGAACCTTGGCAGGGAAGAACGGAAAGGTACCACGTGTCTGTTTCAGCCCGCCCCAACCGCGCAGGAATAGAAGAATGGACCAGAACAGGCTTTGTCCTGGTCCATTCCGTCCATGGGGAGCATGGAACTTATTCAGGCGGCCCCAACCGCTTTGGTGTTGTCCTGAATCTGGTCCATCTGGTCCATACCGTCCATTTCCTGCTTACTTGCCCGGTTCAAGCAGTTTGAGCACGGCCTTGTTGGATTCGTCCTGGACCAGGGTGTGCAGGCTAACGCCCCGGCTATCGGCCATATCCCTGAGCTGTTCGTACTGCTTGAGCGAGAGGGCGATCCCGCTATTGATGGTGCAGGTTTTGGGGGCGTGGTACCAGTGGTCGTTGGCCGTTTCGAGCTGTTTGGGGCTGAGGCCAAACTCCTTCAGGATGCCGGCGGCCATCACCCGGTCGCCCAGGGGGTTCATGTGCACGCCGTCGCTGGTGAGCCGCAGTTCTTTGGAGGGCTTGGCCTTGAGAATGGTCTGCATGTCGGCGTTGAGGTCGGCAAACCGGCAGTTCTTCTCTTTGGCCAGGGTGCGCAAAAAGTCGTTGTATTCTTTGAGCTTGGCGTTGTTCTCATTGTCCAGG
>CAIYJE010000142.1 GCA_903926465.1 uncultured Planctomycetales bacterium | reverse complement strand
GCCTGCCGCCAACCCACGGTGGGCGGCAGGCTCTTGGTGTTTTGGTTGGAATCAGCCAGCGTCTGGCCGGTGATCGAGCTACCTGATCCAAGGCGTGAATGGCGACCGAACCCACAGTGGATGCGGATTATTTGCTCTTCGGTGGCTGGCTGACCAGTTGAATGAGGGCTTCGACCACGCGGTCGCGGCGGTCGGCTGGCAGTACCAGGTAATGATCTCGGCCGTTCTCAGCCGGTGCAAAGCTGGTGAAGCCATCGGCTTCCACAGTCACGCGGCCGGCCGGTGATAGGTCAAAGTAGCCACGGTCTGGGAGCACGGCTACCAGCACGCTGGTAAGGTCCCAGGTGGGGCGGTCGTAGGGCATCTTTTCGAACAGTCGGTAGGCATCGGCCACGGGATGGTTGGCCACGTAGCCAAAGTCTTTTTCAATGCTTTTGCCAGGATAGGGAACGGCAATCCCGATCTCGAATCCGCTCCAAAGGATCGGCGTGGGCCAGTCTTTGGCCACGGCAATCGAGGCGGGTCGGTCGCCTTGAATGTTGTACTCGGTGAAGTGGTCATGACCGTCGATCTTGGCAAAGCTGCCACCCATGATCGAGAGCCATTTGACCTTCTTCTTGATCAGGTCCAGTCCGGATAGGGAGCAGACGTCGTCGGGGCCGGACTTCAGCAGCTCGGCCAGGTTGGAAAAGAATCCAACCTGAACAATGATCACCGACTGATCTGGCTGGGCGGCCAGCACTTTGCGGAGCAGGGCGGGAGCCGCCGGCAGTTCGGCGTCTGGCTTGCCGGGGTTCGGATAGCGCAGGGCCTCGCCATCTTTCAGGGCTACGGTATCCAGGTAGCCAGACTTGGCGGGCTTATTGTTGGTGGCGCGACCCACGGGCACATCATGCCCGTAAAAGTGATTGATGATCTGAACCAGCGGGGTGGCTCGCTCCTCGGGGTTGGTCAGAGTGACGGCGAGCAAGCGGCAGGCATTTCGGTCCTCAAAACTATGAAGCATTGCCAGCGCCAGGGCGTCATCAATATCGGCCCCCATGTCGGTGTCAAAAATAATACCGACCGGTTCCGCAGCAGTCACTCTCGGGTGGCCCGGAGCCGTCAGAAGCATGATCGGGATTGCGAACAGCAAAGAATGTACGGTACGACGCATCAGACAAAAGCTCCCGGCGCAACGAGGAGAAATTCAGCAGATTTCGAGGATATTCAGCGGCCAAGCTGTTCCAAAACCGAGACCGACTCTGATTCGGCCGGGAGTCTGTCCCAGGTTTTGAACGGACCTCGCAGGGAGTCCGGCCTGGGGCCGGCTCCCTTTCACCTCTTGGTTTATAGCGCGCTCGGGGCGCTGGCTCCAGACCTTGGCGGTGATCTTGGGCCAGAAAGCAGGTTCAGGAAGAGAGTGCGGGGACCCTTGAGTGTTGGCGTCGGCCTCGTGACCGGGGCTGTCGTTCCGGTTGGTCCATTGGCTCAATCTCTTCGCGGCGGATCGGAACATGGCGGGGCGCTTCGATCGCCAGGCGAACGGTCTGCCCATCAATCCGGATCACGCTGACCACAATGTTGTCAGCAATATGGATTCGCTCGTTTTCGCGTCTTCCAATGACCAGCATCTCGATCCTCCTCCTTGAGGGGCCTTGCCGAGTCCGCCGAGGCGGTAAACTCTGACATCGGCCAAACCAAAGCAACTGGTGTGCCGCTGCGGGGAGATCAATGGGTTGACCGGGGCCCCAGATTTGATGTAAGCCCTTGCCAGACTGGTGTTCTGGATCTGATCCGGTTTCTTGAAGATTGCCGCCGAGAACGATCTGAGCGGGGTCAAACCACGTTGTCTGATCTGCAATTATTACCGAATGGCTTCAAAGCCTTTTCAAGGCGTACGCAATTGAACCATTTGATGCGTGAAGCTCGGGAAACTGGGGCATTTTGCGTGGGTGGGTGTCTGGCGTACGATAGGTGCCCAAGCCTATTGGGGAAGGGACGACAACGTGAGTGATGGCTGGCGATCAAGATTCAAGAGCTGGGGGCCGCTGGTGGCGATGCTAGCCGGCGTGGCCGCATGGCTCTGGCCGCTGGGCGTGGGTGGTCGAATGCCGGTTGGCGGCGATGTCACCCAGTTCTCCATTGGGCTGATGGGCTTTCTGTCAGACAGCCTCAAGGCCGGTCGGCTGCCGATCTGGAACGATCGCTGGGGTTTTGGTTTTCCAGGGCTTGCCGAGAGCCAGATGGGGGTCTACTACCCACCCCACCTGATGCTGTACGGGCCGTTCTTCACGGAACTGGCCTACACCCTGAGCCTGGTTTTTCACACCTTCCTGTGCGCCTTGGGTGCGTACTGGGCGGCGCGTCAGTGGGGTGTGAGCCGGATTGGGGCTGCATTGACGGGCTTCTGCTTCACCACCTGTGGATTCTTTGTGATTCATCTGCCGCATCAGTGGGGGTACACGGTGGCGGCCTGGCTACCTTGGGCCTGGGGCTTGGCTTGGAATTTGATGAATGGCCGTGGCGGGCGCCGGACTGCACTCTTGTTGGCAGCCGTGGTGGCGGTTCAAACGCTGCCTGGCCACTTTCAGATTGCGTTTATCACCCAGGCGATGGTTGGGTTGATGGCGCTGGTGGGCTTGCTTCGAGCATCGAGCCGGCGGGGCGCATTGCTGGTAATGCTGGGGCTTGTGGCGGTCTTGCCGCTGGATGCCTGCCAGCTTTGGCCTACCTGGCAACTGGCCCAGCAAGCCTCAGGCCAGCGTGACTTTGAATATCTTTCCGGCTTCGCGGCCAGTCCGCTGCATCTGGTTTCTTACGTGGCTCCTCGCCTGTTTCATGACTCGCCGCTCTGGCGGCCTCTGGCCTGGGATCCGTTCCACACCTCGCCCGAAGAGCACCTGGGATATATCGGGCTGGTGCCGCTCTGGCTGGCTATTATTGCCATGGGCTGGGGGCGTAAAACGCCAGGCGTGGGCTTGCTCTGCGGTCTTGTGGCCGCCTCATTGCTATTGAGCCTTGGGCCTTATTTGCCGTTGTTTCGGCTATATTACGAGTGGCCTGGGTTTTCGTTCTTTCGGGCCCCCGCGCGCTGGGGCGTGGCCACCATGTTCGCGCTCGCGGTTTTGGCGGGCCAGGGATTTGACCTGCTGGTTCGTCAGGCCCAAGAGCAGCAACGGTTGCGCACCCGCAGCATGCTTGGCCTGGCCGCCGTGGGTACCCTTTGGTGTGCCTTGCCGATTGCCTTGATTGAGCTTCACGAACTTGGCCGGCAAGAGCGGTTACTTAGCGAGCGGATTTTTGAATATGTGCTGAAAACACTTCCCTGGGATTCTGGAGTTCTGGGGAATGCGGCAGAGGAGTCCAGGCGGTCGTTTGCCGCGCTCCGGTCGGACGTCTCTAACCCCATTGTGCAGCAGGGCTTGATGCGGCAGGGGCGTGATCCCGATTCGCTTTTCATGAAAGAGCGGCTGTCCATTTATGGCGCGGAGCTGGGGCCATCGGCAATGCTCATGGCCGCACTTCTGGCCCTTGGGTTTTTGAAGCGGAAGCCGCAGGTGGTGCTGCCCGGGCTACTGCTGCTGACCGCTGTTGATTTGTTAAGCCTCAAAAGCCTGCGAGCGGTTGAAGATGGGCCCATTCGCCCCCTGGTCGATCAGAGTCCGGTCCTGAAACTTCTTGCCGATCAACACCGGCAGACCGGAGCACGATCGAGAGACGAGTTCGGGAACATGGCAATGGTGGGGGGCGGCTCACCGGTGGTAGCCTATCGAACTCTCGATTTACCGGCTCGGCCGGCGGTGGAACTTTCACTCAGGCATCGGTATTTTCAGTTCCAGGGCTTACGGAAAGATCCCTATGAAGAAAGCCTGAGAAATCAGTGCGATATCGGAATCTGGGTGGAATCGCTCGATGGCTGGAGCAAGAAGCATGTCCAAGAATTGCCCCCGGAGTCGTTCGAGATTCTGGATGACCCTGCGCTGACGACCTGGCTTTACGGTCGAAAAGCGGTTGAGGGGGCTCGTCCACTCAGTAGCCAGTACATTGCCTATCGCACGCCGGAAGCGCAAGGCAGAGCGCATCTGGCCTTGTCCGGTGAAGGCGAGCTCATTCTGGTAACTAGGCTCCCTTATCATCTGAGGATTCCTGAAGAGGTAGAGGTGACCGCTCAGGTTCCAGAAAAAGTCGAGCCTCTCCAAGGGGTTGTGATCTCAAACCTGTGGGACCCTGAATGGTCGGCAACCTGGGTTTCCGCAGACGGAACCCGCATACCTGCCGAGGTTGATTCGGTTTTCGATCCTAGCAAGCGTGGGGGTTGGCAGTTCGTACGGATGCTACCGGAACCCGGCCTGTGGACGCTTCATCTTTGGTATGAGGGGCGTGCGGTGCGCCTGGGGCAGTGGATTTCGCTGTTCGCCTGGGCAATTTGGCTTCTGCTCTGGTTTTTCCCAGGCAGGCGGATTGCCCGTGAGAGTATGCTGGTTCGCTCTTCAGAATCTGAAAGGATCGGATCATGAGTCAGCGCGTGGATGTGGCGGTCATTGGGGCCAGCGGGTACGCAGCCTTGGAGTTGTTCAAGATCTTGTTGCGCCACCCTGGGGCACGGGTGGCGGTGGCCACGTCTCGCCAGGATGAGCGGCTCGACAGCCTGCACCCCTGCCTGGCCGGTCGGCTCGATCTGGTGTGCGCTCCCTTTGATGCCGATCGAGTGGCCAAGCACTGCCAGTACGCGTTTCTGGGGCTCCCGCATGCTGCCAGCATGGAGGTGGTGCCAGAGCTGCGTGCACGCGGAGTGAAGGTGATTGACCTGAGCGCGGATTACCGGCTCAAAGATCGAGAGACATATGCAGATTGGTACAACCATCGCCATACCGATCCCGAAGGGCTGGCCGAGGCGGTTTACGGGTTGCCGGAACTGTACCGATCTCGGATCGGTTCCGCCGGCCTGATCGCAAACCCCGGGTGCTACACTTCCACCAGCATCCTGGCGCTCGCGCCCTTGGTAGCGCACGACCTGATCGAACGATCGGGAATTATCATTGACGCCAAAAGTGGCGTGTCTGGCGGAGGCCGAACACCCAAGCTTTCGTTCCACTTCCCCGAGTGCAACGAATCTTTCAGCGCCTACGGGGTTGGCCGACACCGCCACACCCCAGAGATTGAACAGGTGCTCTCGGATGTGGGGGCCCACTCAGGTTCCCGTGACCCAGTGGATGTGATCTTCACGCCCCATCTGGTGCCGATGGACCGTGGCATCCTGGCCACCATATACGCCATACCCAAGAAGCCGGCCGTAGAGCATGACCTGCTGGAGATGTATCGCGAGTTTTACAAGGCGAGCCCGTTTGTGCGCGTGGTGGGGCACCTACCCGCCACCAAAGAGTCTGCGCACACGAATTTCTGCGACATCACGATCCGGGTGGTGAAGGGTCGGATTCTCGTGATCGCCTGCCTGGATAACCTGCTCAAGGGGGCCAGCGGCGTGGCTGTGCAGAACTTCAACCTGATGACCGGTCATCCCGAGACCACAGGGCTGTTTTAGTCAAAAAGCGGTTCACGGTTGCGTCACGCACTGGTGTCTGATACGAGCCAGACGCGTGAGCTTTGAAGTTGCGCTTTTGGGCCTCGAGTCCGTAAAAAAAACTGCGGACGCGGTACTCTTGTTAGCCCGACGTGTGAGCTTTGAAGTTGCGCTTTTTGGAGGCAGAAACCGTCTCAGTAGTTGAGGAGGGCTCCCTCTTCACTACCCTACTCGTGAGCGAGTGAGATAGTTTGTGAAAATATAAACCGTTATGGAAGTCACTTAAACAATCGACACTTGGCTGTTTTCCGGGCTGAAGGCCCGGTTCCACATGCCATGTTGGGGCGTTTCTGCCAAATTCGCTCGACTCTCCGAGTCGAGTTCTTATACGGATTCCAGCCGGAAATAGCGCGTTAGCGGACTGGCATGTAACCTTTGCTGCGACTGCCTGGAGCCAAGGGCGCGCTATTTCCGGCTGGAATCCGTATTACTCCCTCAAGCATAGACCGTTGTGGACGCAATTCACGGCTCGGAGAGCCGTGCGACTTTATGAGGAGTTCGCAGTCCTAGGCTGACAGAACCGTCATTATAGAACGGAAGCTGTCGGATCTCGATGATTCTGAATTTGGCTCAAGTGGTATGTGAATATCTCTTTTTCAGGGGTAGTGCGTGAGTAGCCCCCAGAAAAGCGCAACTTCAAAGCGTGTGAGCGAGGTATTCTTCATCTGATACGAGCCCGAAACGCTAACGAGTGGATCTCTTCTCCGAATATGCGGCCTTGCCTCAGGTTTGGTCGGCACACCAAGAGGTTCGCCCATCGGGCTGGAGAACGCGTGCGTTGTTATACTCGTGGTCGGCGCTCATAAACCCGGCCCGGTCGCCCTCATCCGGCCTTCGGCCACCTTTTCCAGCAGTGCGGGAGAAGCGGTTCTGCGCCCGCGCCTCAAGTGTGGTCGGCTTCTTGGCCTTGGTTTCCAGGTACTTGGCTAGAATTGCATGTGTGTCTAGCCTATTTCAGAGCCCGAGGCGCAACTTCAAAACCTGCGATTCGGGCTTGGATTTCGGCTCATCCGCTGGGTGAGTCTGATGTAACGCAATTGTGGACCTCTGAAAGAGGGTCTTTCAGATTCTCATTTGCTTAACCCAGGCGGTCCACCATCTCCAGCGTATTCCAGAGGCTCGGGTCCTCAGTCACCGGGAAGTCTCTGCCAACGCCAAGGTGCTGATCCCCGCGCAAGGGGTCGGTGGCCATGGCATAGAAGCCAAGCTTGCGGTTCACATCGGGGTCAAACCCGTGGAGTGTTTCGGGTGGGAAAAACAACTCCAGCCGCCAGCCATCGTCGGTCTTTACCGCATTGGTTTGCACCTTATCGGCACGCACCCCGGTCGGTTCGGTGGCGGCTCGGTGGATCTCGCGGTGGCGAAGTTCAACGCCCAAGAATGATTTGCCGCTTGGTACCAGTACCGCTGAGTATCGGTGGCAGAATCGCGAGGCTCGGTGGATATCGCGCGTGTCGCGGGTGTCGATCCAGATCTGAACACCGTCTGAGCCTTCAGGCAGTTCCTCGTCGCGAATGATCGGGCCCGACTTGCCGGTGGATGTTACCTGGATACCAAGCCCACCAGGGTTCCAGCCTGCTCGAATCTCGGCCCAGGGCTTCTGGCCTTCCAGGAGTGCGGTTGCCGGTAACCGGCAAGATTCGGGCAGGTCGAGCAAGCCCCCTTTTTTATTCGTGCGTGGGATGCCAGGAATGCGCGGGCACTCAAAGTTGAACCGGAACCAGAACGCCGGTGGGAGCAGGGTTTTTGAAGACATGCGGCGGCCTCCGTGTTCAGGAACCTCTTGGAGCCAAGAGCAAGGCGGTGGATGAACGCCTTGCAGACCGTCCCTGGAGGGAATTTCCTTGGTTTCCTGGCGACTCAGGCGGGCCCAAACCCGAACCCAGGCAACTGGGGGCCCTTCAACGCATTGAGCAGGTTCACCATCTCAATGGCGGCCAATGCGCTTTCGGTGCCTTTATTGCCGGCCTTGATGCCGGCCCGATTCAGGGCCTGTTCCACCGTGTCGGTGGTCAGAATTCCGAAGATCACCGGAACTCCGGTATTCACGGTTGCGTTCATCAGGCCGGCGGCCGCCTGACCGGCCACATGGTCATAATGGCCGGTATCGCCCCGGATCACAGCTCCCAGGCAGATCACCGCGGCATAGCGCCCGGTCTCGGCCAGCCGGCGGGCCACTAGCGGAATCTCAAACGAGCCGGGCACGCGAACGGTATCAAGGGCCGCTTCGTTCACGCCGTGCCGCACGAAGCCATCAATGCAACCTGCGAGCAAGCTCTCGGTAATCAGGCCGTTGAAGCGGGCCACAACAATTGCAAATCGGCCATCAGGTTTGGTGAAGTCGCCTTCAAACGTGGGCATGTCTAGATCTCGGGGCTTTTCTGTAGCTTTGATGAATGGGTCGGTCAGTGCAAATCGTGGCTCGGAAGCCTGAAACATTTGAGTGGCAACACGTGCCCTCTCTCGATTCCAGGCCCCCCTGAGAATCCGATGTCTCAGGTGATATTCATGCTCACCAGGAACTCCCCGTTGCAAGAGGTCTTCTTCATCCGGGTGGTCAGCAGTTCCATGGCTTCCACAGGGTTCATGTCGTTGAGAACGCGTCTGAGGATCCAGACCCTGCGGAGTTCTTCAGGGTCCATCAGCAACTCTTCCCTGCGCGTGCCAGATCGGTTCACGTCAATGGCCGGCCAGACCCGCTTCTCCACCAGTTTTCGATCCAGGTGAAGTTCCATGTTGCCGGTTCCCTTGAACTCTTCAAAAATCACGTCGTCCATCCGGCTACCGGTTTCCACCAGCGCCGTGGCCAGAATGGTAAGGCTACCGGCTTCCTCAATTTTGCGGGCCGCGCCAAAGAATCTCTTGGGCTTTTGAAGGGCCGAGGCGTCCAGGCCGCCACTCAGAATTTTGCCAGAGTGCGGGGCCTCGGTGTTGTAGGCCCGGGCCAGGCGTGTGATCGAATCGAGCAAGATCACCACGTCTTTGCCAAATTCCACCATCCGCTTGGCCTTTTCGATCACCATCTCCGCCACCTGGATGTGCCGGGCGGTGGGCTCATCAAAGGTCGAGCTGATCACCTCGGCGTTCGGTCCCTTGACCGAGCGTTCCATATCGGTGACTTCCTCGGGCCGTTCGTCAATCAGCAGCACCATGACGTAGGCTTCGGGATGGTTGGTCAGCACGCTGTTGGCGATCTTCTGGAGCAAGATCGTTTTGCCGGTACGGGGCGGGGCCACAATCACGCCACGCTGGCCGAAGCCGATGGGGGTGACCATGTCCACCACACGCATGTTGATTTCGTCGGCCGTGGTCTCTAGCCGGATCCGGCCCTGTGGGTGGAGTGGCGTCAGGTCGTCAAATCCCACCCGCTCGCTGAGCTTATCGGGCTCCTCAAAGTTCACCGCTTCCACTCTGAGCAGCGCAAAGTAGCGCTCGTTCTCTTTGGGGGGGCGGATCTGGCCGGCCACGGTGGCGCCGGTCTTGAGCCCGAAGCGACGGATCTGGCTTGGAGAAACGTAGATATCGTCGGGGCAAGGGAGGTAGTTATAGTCTGGGCTGCGGAGGAACCCGAACCCGTCGGGCAGTACCTCCAGCGTTCCCTCGCCGTACATCAGGCCGTTTTGCTTGACCCGCTCTTTGAGGATCTTGAAGATCAGGTCTTGCTTCTTGAGGCCGGTGTACTCGGTAATTCCTTCGCTTTTGGCCGCAGTGATCAACTGCGGCATCGTCATCTTTTGCAATTCGGTCAGGTGGATCTCGCCACGCTTGATGTCTTCATAGCGTTCATTGAGTGCCAGGTCGCCATAAAGATCTTCCTCCCCTTCAATCTGATCATCGTCGTAGGGGAGCGGCCGTTCGGGCAGCATCCGAGGATCTTGCGACATTGCGGGGGCGTGAGCATCTGAGCGATGGCTGATTCCCGCAGGTGGGGTGCGCCGGGGCTGGGCATTATCGATCGATAGATCTTCGATCGACTCGATCGGAATCACGCGATCGCGAAGCCTTGGGTTCTTGTCGCGCTGAAGGCGATCTCGAAGGGTTGGGCCTGGCTCCCGTTCCACGGCCCGAGCACGCGAAAGTGGCCCTGGCTCTCGTTCCCGCTCGACTGGGGGGCGAGGAGGCGTTCGGTCACTTGCCGCAGGTGTTGCCGGGGTCTCTCGTTCATGGGGGCGTTCAGCCCGGCCAGGTCCAACACCAGGATAGGGGGGTTGAGATGAGTCTGGAGCTTCATCACCTGTCGAGGAGGCCGCCTTGCGCGGGCGGGACGACGAAGCCGAGTCCCGGCGGGGGCGGATCTCGTTGGCCATGACTGTAAGGCTCCTGAGAACGGTGGGAATCGAGAAGATCGAGAGATGTGAAAAATCAAGCGGCAGGCGGGAAGGTCTGGCCACGGAAACGAGAAGAAGTGAGAACCGGCCCGAATCTGGGTTCAGGACTCGTCGGATTCGGGCGAACTTGCGGGCCCACGACGCTTGCGTGTCGGGGCCGGGGCTGCGGAGCTGGAGCTAGATCGGGACGGCCTGGGAGCGCGGCCACCGGGTGAAGGAGTACGAGGTTCTCCGGTCTCATTGGCCTCGGTTGCCAGGTCCGGTTGTTTGGTCGACTCTTCGGTCTGGCTGCGAACCCGGAACCAGTCGCCGCGGGTCAGGCGGATGCGCTTGGCGATTGGGATCAGTTCCCGGTCCAGTTTTTCCAGGTCGCCGTTGTTGGTGATCACAAGATCCGCAAGTTCCTTCTTGCGTTCCAGCGGCCACTGAGCTGCTTCGCGGGCGGAAACCTCGTCCGGGGTCCAGCCTCTGGAGATCCGCAGCCGGGTCAGCCGGGAATTGCGCGGAGACTCCACGAAGACCACGAGGTCGCAAATGTCGTTCCAGCCCGCCTCGAAAAGGATGGCCGCGTCCAGCACAATCATCTTGGCGTCACCGCGCCTGATGGTTCTGGCAATGGCTTTTTCAAAGGTGTTGCGCATCCGGGGGTGCAAGATACGTTCGAGCGCGATGCGTGCCTGATTATCGGAAAACACCAGTTTACCCAGCGCGGCCCGGTTGATTCGGTCCGGGTCATCGACCATTAGGAAATCGGCCCCGAAACGCGCAACGATTTCGGTGCGGCTCGGTTTTTGGTCTAGCAGAGCGTGGCCAACCTTGTCGGCATCGATCACCTGAGATCCACGCGCGGCCAGAAGTTCAGCCACGGTGGATTTGCCGGAGCCCATCCCTCCCACAAGGCCAACCACGGGAATGGGCCCAAAGTTCCAGGGGCCACCAGCTTGTTTTTGAGTTCGGCGCCGAACGGGACTGAGTTCCGGTTTGGACGAAGAACGGCGGGGTCGCGAAGACATGGACGGTGTACCGTCGATCGGGTGAAGGGCTTGTGAATTGGCGGTATTTCAGCGGCTAGGTCTGATCCAGAATTTGAAAACCGCTCATTCACTTACTACCCACGAACTGAAGTTCGCGTGATAAGCCAGTAGAAGCTGGGTTTGTGATTCGACCAGAGCGAACTGCTCGGACCCTGAAAAGTAACCGTTCCCAGAGGGAAGAGAAACTCTTGCAGTAGGACCGGATCGGCTTATGGAAGTGAAGCCGAAGAGCTGTTGAGAGGGAGTGAGAAGTTCGGGCCGTGACCAGAACATCTACTGTTATAGTAATTCCCGACCCCAGACGCAACGAGCAAACCCGAGGAATCGACATTTGAGCATGGAGCCGGGAGTTTTTGCAGGTCCCTCAATTTCTTGAGGTCACATCAAGCCAGTTGGGGCCACTGGCAATATCGACCTTGATTGGCACGTTGAACGGAATTGCGGTGGTCATGCCGTGATCCACAATCTTGGTCAGTTTTTCCAGTTCCGCGTCGGGAGCCTCAAATACCAGTTCGTCGTGAATTTGCATCAAGAGTCGAGATGCCAGCCCTTGGGTGGTCAGGGTCTGATCAATGCTCAGCATCGCTTTTTTGATGAGGTCCGCGGCCGAGCCCTGAATCACGGTGTTCACGGCCGTTCGTCCGGCCAGGTTCAGGTTGCGTGAACTGGGATCCTTGATGCCGTTAATGGCCCGCCGCCGGCCCAGAATGGTTTCCACGCGGCCCTTGGCCTGGGCGGTTTCCAGCGTGCTCCGGATGAAGTCCGAAACCCCCGCATACCGGGTGAAGTAGGCGTCGATGAACGCCGCCGCTTCGGTTTGAGTAATTCCCAAGCGAGAGGCCAGACCATACGGACTCAGCCCGTAGATCACCCCGAAGTTCACGGTTTTCGCCATCCGACGCTGTTCCGAAGTAACCTCGGATTCCCGGATTCCGAAGATCTGAGCGGCAACCACCGAGTGAATATCATGGTCGGCCTCAAACGCGGCCAGCAAAGCGGGGTCCTGGCAGAAGTGGGCCAGCACTCGGAGTTCGATCTGGGAATAGTCGGCCGTCAGTAGCGAGTGGCCCGGCTTGCCCGCAATGAAGGCCTGCCGGATCTGCCGGCCGTCTTCGGTTCGCACCGGAATATTCTGCAGATTGGGGTCGCTAGACGAGAGCCGTCCGGTGGCCGCCACCACCTGGTTGAACGAGGCGTGAATTCGACCGTCGGCATGCACCATCAGCGGCAAGGCGTCCAGGTACGTTCCCTTGAGCTTCTCAAGCTGGCGGTGTTGGACGATCAGGCGCGCAATTGGGTGTTTGGGAGCCAGCTCTTCCAAGACTTCGGCATCGGTGGACGGTTCCCCCTTGGGAGTCTTCTTGGTTACCGGCAGCTTTAGTTCTTCAAACAGCACCACTCGAAGCTGAGGTCCCGATGCAATATTGAACGAGTGGCCGGCAAGCTGGTGAATCTCTTCCCGGGTCTGGTCGATCCGCGAACCGAACTCGTGGGACAGGGCTTTGAGCTTGCGAACATCCACCGCCACGCCAGCCGCTTCCATGCCGGCCAGCACGGCAATCAGTGGACGTTCGACCTCGGTATAAAGCGACCAGAGTTCCTGTTCCCGGAGCTGCGGGGTCAAGACGGCTTCCAGACGCCAGGCGGCATCGGCATCCTCGGCCGCGTACTCGGTTACGCTCTCTACCTGAACCTGGTCCATTCCAAGCTGGTTTTTCCCTTTGCCGATCAAGGAATCAATCGGGATCATCGTGTGCTGAAGCATGCGCTTGGAAAGCTCGTTCATGCTGTGGTTCCGCTCGCCGCTTTCCAGCAGGTAGCTGAGCACCATCGTGTCAGTGAGCGCGGGGGCCAGGGTGATCCCGTACTTCTTGAGCACTAGCATGTCGTACTTGAGGTTCTGGCCGATGATCTCGACCTCGCGACGCTCCAGGATTGGCTTCAGGCTCTGGATCACTAGTTGCAGATCGAGCACGCGGCTGCCCAGCGGGCCACGTACCGGCACGTAACAGGCTTGGCCTTCCGCCCATGCGAATGAAACCCCCACCAAATCCGCGCGCAAGGGATCGGTAGAGGTGGTTTCCGTATCAAAGGCGAACCTCGGGAGGCTGCTCAGCGTTTTTGCAAGCTGGGACAGAGCTTCTGGGGTATCCACCGTTTGGTAATCGCTGGTGTTCCAGCTTGCCTCGGGGGGAGCCGTGGTATCCACAACCTCCTCCGCAAAACGATGGAAGCCGCAAGCCGTGCAGAGTTCCTTCAGGGCGGGGGCGTTGTAGCCGTCATACCGGAGCGCGTCCCAATCCAGTTCCAGCGGCACGTCATCACGCAAGCGGATCAGAGTGCGTCCTTGGCGGGCGGTTGCGCCATGCTCTCTGAGTGCTTCTTGCTTCTTGGCGCCGGGGACCTGGTCAATATTGGCCAGCAGGTTGTCCAGGTCTCCAAATTTCTGCAGCAAGGTGGCAGCGGTTTTGATGCCGATGCCCGGCACGCCGGGCACGTTGTCCACCGCGTCTCCGGTAAGGGCCAGTAGATCCACCACCTGGTCGGGGCGAATCCCCCACTCGGCCTGAAGCCCGGCGGTATCCAGCACCAGTTGTTTTCTCAGGTTCAGCACAAAGCAGTGGGGGCCGATCAACTGGCGGGCGTCTTTGTCTGACGTGCAGGTGTAAACATCGAGCCCTTTTTGAATTCCGTGATGAGCCAGCGTGGCAATCACGTCATCCGCTTCAAACCCTTCCACCTGCAAAACGGGAATCCGAAATGCCTCGAACAAAGACTTGATCACGGCGATCTGGGGCACCAGATCTTCCGGCATTGCGGCCCTTTGCGCTTTATAGGCCGGGAAAAGTTCGGATCGGAACACTGGCTTTTCGCCGTCGAAGGCACCCGCCACATAATCGGGCTTCTTGTCCCTGATCAGGTTGAGCAGGTCCCGAAAGATTCCAAAAACGGCGTTGGTCGGCTGCCCGGCGGGTCCCGTCATGAGCGGGATCGCATGGAAAACCTGGAAAATCATCGCGTACGCATCGAGAATGTAAAGGCTGGGGCGGGGAGAACTCATCTGGTAACTCGAGCGTAAAAGATTGTTGGGCAGTGTCGGGAAGGCAACGGTTGGGTGGAGAAAACCAGACTTACCGCCCGTTGGCCTTTGACCAGGCCACCATGAGACCCCTACAATTTCCCTGGTCACTACAACCTGATCGGTTTCGAAGGTGGGGCAAGCTGGGCAAAGTCGAAGCTGGTCAATCACGTGGCGCAAATTCTCATCTGTGTGCCATACTGTAGCAGTTCATTTGTATCGGCGTCTCCACGGTCTGGAGATGTCTCCGGGAGCCACAACTCATGCCACCCGCGGCCAATGATAATCAGGGTCTCAAGATTGCCACGGCCTTGTTGGCCGCGCTCTCCGTGGTCCTTGCTGTCGCAACTTACTTCGGTTTCTCAGGCGCATCGGCGAACTGGGAACGGTACGAGCAGACGAACAAGGATCTGAATACGGCCAAGCAGGCCACCAACGATCTCCAAAACCGACTCAATGATATGAAGTCGGCCGCCGGTTACGAGAAGGCCAACGATGCCGAGCTGAAAAAGACGATCGAAGGCGACCGGGATAAATTTCTTGCCGATGT
The DNA here is from genome assembly GCA_903926465.1 of uncultured Planctomycetales bacterium. Taxonomy (GTDB): domain Bacteria; phylum Planctomycetota; class Planctomycetia; order Isosphaerales; family Isosphaeraceae; genus CAIYJE01. The sequence goes on along the minus strand of CAIYJE010000142.1, from coordinate 12,619 downwards.
GACCGCGATTAACCAGGAAGTGGTAGGAGTTTACGAGGCGTACAAGAACGCGGCCGGTCAGCAAGTACCGTTGGTTGCCGACGAATTTGCCGCCGCCTCAAAGACCGCCGCCGAGATGCTGACCACTAGCCCCGACAAGTCGATGCTCTCGTCGATCCGGGGGATGAGCACTCTGTTGAAAAACAACTCCAAGCTGCTGGGTGCGGTGGCCGCAGATTATGCCTCAACCCGCAAGGAACTTGAGGCCATGAACCAGGTGGCCAAGTCCAAGATTGACGTTGTTGAACTGGCCAAGAAGCAGGTTGAAGACGATCGCTCGTCGGAAATGGGCAAGCACGAAGAAGACCGCAAAAGTCTGACTTCCCAGATCACGTCCCTGCAAGAGAAGACACAGGAGCTGGCGACCAAGCTCGGCGAGAAGGAAAATGAACTTGAGATGGCGATCAAGGTGCGTGATGATCGTCTGAAGAAACTGAGTGCTGCCTTTGTGCAGAACCGGGAAAAGCTCGAGCAAAAAGAGGTGGTGCTGGAATCTCCCAACGGCACCCTGACCTACGTCGATTACACCACCGGGATTGTGCGAACCAGCCTCTCTCGACGCGATGGAGCCAAGGAACAGCTCATCTTCTCTGTGTTTGACAAGAACGCTCCCGGTATCCCAACCGAGAAGGTCAAAGGGACCGTGGAGTTGACCAAGGTCGACGATCAGGGAAGCATTGGTCGCATCATCAAGTCCACCGATCCCCTGAATCCCATGCAGCCCGGGGACCAGATTTACTCGCCCGCATTCGGTGCCCAGCCTCGTGAATACGCCCTGATCGGCAAGATCGACGTCGACCGGAACGGGTTCGATGATCGTGCCGACCTCAAGCGAATGATCGAGTCTCGCGGTGGCCGAGTCGTTTATGACCTTCCCCCTCCAGGCATTGGCGTAGAAAGTGGCGTTCTTACCCCTGAATGTGATTACTACGTGATCGACGACAGCAAGCCGATCCGCGCGGGGGTTGAACAAAACGTGGGAGCCAGCGCCGATGAAGAGAAAGCTTTCACCGAAAAGAAAACCAAGGCACTCGCCGAGGCCCGTCTTTCTGGTGTACGAGCCATCTCTCTGGATAAGTTGCTCCGCATGCTGAACTACACGTACGGTGAGCCCCGGCCTGGCCAGGTTGAGGCTTTTGACCGCACGAAGTTCAACAAACTGACCAAGCCGCTGGGAACCACCGGCACTCCGGTGACACCTCCTTCAGCAGGTGGTGGCGGGGCAGCTATCCGGGTCGACGGCCGACCAACCGCCCGCTGATCTGTCCCAGGGTTACCAGTTCCATCAAAACAAGCCGCCTGAAAGGGCGGCTTGTTCTGTTTGTGTGCCTTCCCTGGTTGTCCACCTGCACCCGAATCCGCGTGAACTTCCGAGAACGGGCCAAATACCACGCTCGCTCTCGGTGGGTATCATGCCGGTCAGGCAATCAGCGACTGGGGGATCTTGGCTTTGCCCTCAACCCCAATAAGTCTCTGGTCTAGCCCTTGATAGCTGTAGGTGAGGTTCCAGGGGTCCAGGCCCAGCAGGTGCAGCATCAAGGCTTGCAGGTCACGCACCTCAACCGGGTTCTCGGCTACGTAATAGCCAATCTCGTCGGTCTCGCCGTAAGTTTGACCCCCTTTAATTCCGCCGCCGGCGAACATCATGGTGGTGGCGTACGGGTGATGATCTCGGCCGACGTACGGCTGATTGGGGCTATTTTGGGCCATGGGGGTGCGCCCGAACTCGCCACCCCACACGATCAGGGTTTCGTCCAACAGGCCGCGTTGTTTGAGGTCTGTCACCAGTGCGGTCAGGGCACGATCGATCTGCTGGACCTTGATTGGCAACGTGTTCACAATGTCCTCGCCCGGACTGACGCCGTGGTGGTCCCAGCCCCAGTCAAAGAGCTGGACAAATCGCACTCCAGACTCAATCAAGCGCCTGGCGAGCAGGCAGTTGTTGGCAAACGCGGCATCGGTTCCCTTGTAGGCCACGCGGGGATCGGTCGCGGCATCAGAATCCGGCACGAACCCTGGCCGAGCGCCATACATCTCCAGAATGTGGGCCGGTTCGCGAGAGATGTCCATCACCTCGGGCGCAGCAATTTGCATCCGGTAGGCCAGTTCGTACTGGGCGATTCGGGTGACAATTTCCGGGTCTCCTATGGCGTCGGCCTGGAACTGGTTGAGCCGGTTAAGCGTATCCAGGGTGGCGCGTCGTCCGGCGGTATCCAATCCCGCGGGGTTAGACAGGAACAGAACCGGATCTCCGGGCGACCGACACTGCACCCCCTGGTAAACCGAGGGCAGGAATCCGCTCCCCCAGACGCTTTTGCCGGCATCGGGCGTTTTTCCGCCACTGGTCAGCACCACGAAGCCCGGCAAATCCTGACTTTCCGATCCCAGCCCGTAAGTGGCCCAGGCCCCCAGTGAGGCCCCACCAAACTGCGCAGATCCTGTGTGCAGGAACAGCTGAGCGGGGGCGTGATTGAACTGTTCGGTCCGCACGCTCTTCACCACGGCAAATTCATCAATCACCCGGGGCAGGTGGGTCCAGACCTGGCTCAGTTCGATACCTGCCTGGCCATGTTTCTGAAACTTGAACGGCGAGCCGAGCATCTTGGGAACGCCCGTGATGAAGGCAAACCGTTTCCCTTCCAGCAGTTCCTTGGGGCAGGGCTGGCCGTCATACTTTTTGAGCGTTGGCTTATCGTCAAATAGGTCGAGTTGGCTGGGCGAACCAGCCATGTGAAGGTAAATCACGTGCTTGGCCCGCCCAGGGAGCGGCGGAACTTTTGGCGCCATGGAACTGGCCTGTCCGGCGGGGGTCAGCGCGGCCCCGACCCGGTTTTTGTTCAGCAGCCCGGCCAGGGCAATAGCACCCAGGCCAAGCCCGGTATTTCCGAAAAAATGGCGGCGGGTCTGGGCTTTGAGCAGATCGTGCGAGAGGTTCATTTTGGTGTCCCGGGTCTCGACCTTGGTTGAGGGCCAATGGGTGGAAGGTCAGTGACGGGCCAGAAATTCGTCGAGATTCAAGATCACGTTTGCCACGGCGGTGAGCGCAGCATATTCGGCGGGGTCGGCCCCTTCCCGCAGCGGCCCGATGGGCTCGGTGGCCAGCTTCACGGCCTGTTCGGGATGCGAATGGCCGTCCGCCAGTCGATCCTCATAAAGTTCGACCAGGGCTTGGACCTCGCGTGGGGCCGGCTCTCGGGCCAGCGCCAATTTCAGGCCCAGCTCAATTCGGCTGGCAGGCGTGGGGCCGGCCTCGCGAACCATGCGCCTGGCCAGCGCCTGTGCGGCCTCTACAAAAACCGGGTCGTTCAGGGTGACCAGGGCCTGGAGCGGGGTGTTGGTGCTGATACGTCTGATGGTGCAGTATTCACGGCTTGGGGCGTCGAACACCATCATCGCCGGATAGGGAGAGGTTCGCTTCCAGAATGTGTAGATGCCGCGCCGGTGCCGATCTGAGCCTGGGCTCAAGACCCAGCGGTCCGAATTGTAGGTGCTCTGCCAGATCCCGTCTGGCTGCAGTGGCATGACCGACGGCCCGAGCATTTTTCTGCTGAGCAGGCCAGACACCGCCAGCGCGGAATCTCTGATGGTTTCTCCGTCCAGCCGGAATCGCGGTCCACGGGCCAGCAGCCGGTTGGTTCGGTCTTTCGACAGGAGTTCCGGGGTCGTTCTGGACGATTGCCGGTAAGTGGCCGAGGTCACGATGGTTCTGCACAGATGCTTCAGGGACCAGCCGTGATCACGAAGGTCGGTGGCCAGCCAGTCCAGGAGTTCGGGATGACTTGGTGCCTGGCCCTGTAAGCCGAAATCTTCCTGTGTTTCCACCAGGCCAAGTCCAAAGAATTGAGCCCAGACTCGGTTAACCGCCACTCGCGTGGTGAGCGGGTTGGACTCATGTACTAACCAGTGAGCGACCCCTAGCCGATTTTCAGGAGCGCCAGACGGCAGCGGAGGAAAACTCTCGGGAACCGCCGCCTCCACGGGATCTCCGGGATCGAGGAAATTACCTCGGTTGTGGACCCGGCTCACCCTACGCTGGTTTTGGGGCAGCTCTTGAAGAACAGGTGTCTGGCTGCGGTTTTTGAGGGCTGCGATCTCGATATCGAGTGATTTGAGCGATTCCCTGAGATCCTTCAGTTCGGGAATCGTTCCGGCCACGTACATCTCAAGTGCGGCGAGCTGGTTTGGCTCTCGTTGCTCTTGGGAGATTTGCAGGATCTTTGCGATGTCGGCGGGCAGGGTTGGGGTAAGTCCTGGGCCTGTTTGGCCTGTCGTTGCCAGCCGGAATCGGCCCAGTGCGTAGCACTTGGAGCCGAGTTCAAATTCGTGTGAGAGCTGGATCACAACCGTGGCACCGGCCGGCACCTGCGCGGGGGCTGCAAGTTTGAAGACCGCCTGGTGTTGTTCGGCTTGCCTTGGGGAAACGGCCCACCCGTGTTTTTTGGGGTCAGGGTTTTTCAGGGCGTGCTCAACTGGGTACTGGTCTTGGGCGAAGTCTGCCTGGGCCTCGCTAAATTCCAGGCGCGTTTCGGTCCCATCTGCCGACCTGATCCAGGCGTTGATGCCGGACAGGACGAAGTTGCCATCATCCTGGGACCGACCGACCCCTTTTCTGGGCAAAACGGGGTCTGGCAGGGCTTCAAGGCGAACGGCCGCCAGGGGTCCCACAAGGCCAGGAATTTCCAGGCGGTACTGCTCGGTAGCGGGACTTTGGGCTGCGAACAGAATTGAGCTGTCTTCAAGCAGTTTACCTTCGGACCCACTTCGTGATTCCATTTTGGCGGGGCGCTGAGGCTGCCAGGCGTTCTGACTGGTATTCCAGTCAGTCTCCCAGCTTGCCAGTCTGCTGGGTGTGCCCTCGGTCAGTTTTTCGTGGATGGCCTGCCGCGTTTGCTTGGCCTTGGTGTTCAGGGATTCGATCTGGGCCTGGTCTGATGAGGAGGGGAATGGTTCCAGGGGGCCGTCATCAAAGCGATCGCTGTCTGCCGTCTGGTTGAAAAACGCCAGGAACTGGTAATAGTCGCGCAAGGAGATCGGGTCATACTTATGGCTATGGCACTTGGCACAGCCCATGGTCAGGCCCATGAAAACCTGGACGGTGGTATCCACGCGGTCTTTGACGGCGGCCATGCGGAATTCTTCGTCATCGGTTCCGCCTTCATCGTTGGTCAGGGTGTTGCGGTGGAAGGCCGTTGCCAGCCGCTGTTCAGGGGTGGCGGCGGGAATCAGGTCACCGGCAAGTTGTTCGGTCGTGAAGTCGCTGTAAGGGAGGTCGGCGTTGTAGGCGTTAATCACCCAGTCTCGGTAGCGGTAAATGTTCCGCTTGAGATCTTTCTCGTATCCCTTGGTGTCGGCATAGCGTGCCAGGTCTAGCCAGACTGCGCCCCACCGCTCGCCGAGCGCAGGGTTGGCCAGCAGTCGGTCCACCAGTCGTTCGTAGGCGTCTGGAGAGGAGTCTTCCAGAAACTCCTGAGATTGCTCAGGGGTTGGAGGCAGCCCGGTCAAATCCACACAAACCCTTCGAAGCAGGGTGGCACGTTCGGCTTGTGGTGAGGGTTGCAGCTTTTCGAGATCGAGCCGCGCCAGCACAAAGGTATCCAGAGGCGACCGAGGCCACGCCGGATCCGAAACGGCCGGAACAGTCGGCCGTACCGGTACCGAGTACGCCCAGTGGTCTTCCCAGGATGCGCCTTCCGCAATCCAGCGCCGTAAGGTCTCAATCTGGTCAGGATCCAGGCGTTTCCCTTCGGCCGGTGGCATACGCTCGGCAGGCTCTTCAGAGACGAGCCTCTGGAAAAGTTCACTTTCTTCCACGTTGCCGGGCACAATCAGGCGATGGCCGTCGCGATCGCCCAGGGTATCGGCTCGGTTGTCTAACCTGAGCTTGGCTTTGCGTTGTGCCTGGTCTGGGCCGTGGCAGGCGTAACAAGTTTTCGCCAGGATCGGGCGGACCTCGGCCGCAAAATTCACGCGCCTCGGGGCTTGCTCGTCTGCGCATGCAAACCCGCTGGCCACCAGCGCGGCACCACTGAACCTGATCAGCCAGTTCATAAACAGACTCCGAGGCGACCCCTGCTGGCCAGAGGTCCTGGTCATGGACTCTCTCTGACTGAATGCGATGCTAATTCTACCCGAGGCCGTGGCTCCTTGAGAACGCGCACTGGCAGGCTTGATTTTGCAGTGGAGCTTGAGAGAAACCCAGCGCTGGGCGAGCTGGCGGTTGGTGGTGCTGAAGCGAGCGGTGTAGGGTATCGGCCTGGCGTCAGGCCGTCTTCCAGGGGCGTTCCAGCATCCAGTCCAGGATTTTGGTTGCCGCGTGGCCATCGCCATAGGGGTTTGCGGTGGCAGTGGACCGTGGGTGCTGGCTTTGGCTTGGTTCGGTGAGCCGCCTGGAAACCGCGTGAATGATGGTTTGCGGGGATGTTCCGACCAGTTCGGCCAGCCCGACTTCCACCGACTCCTGGCGCTCGGTGGTGGTTCGCATGACCAGGACCGGTTTGCCCAGAAACGTGGCTTCTTCCTGGACTCCGCCGGAGTCTGTCAGAATCAGGTTCGACCGGTTTGCCAGCCAGATGAACTCTGGATAGGACGCAGGTGGCCGAAGATGAATATTGGGTTGGCCGGCGAGCAGGCGGTGGACCGGTTCCTGGACCCTGGGATTGAGGTGGACCGGGTAGACGAACTGAGTCTCTGGGAATTGCTTGGCCAGCAGGCCGATGGCCTGGCAGATATTCTGAAACCGATCACCGAAGTTCTCTCGGCGATGGCCCGTGATCAGGACCATCGGTTGTTCACCCAGCATGGCGTACTGGTCTTGCCAGGGGCCAGGGTGGGCGGCTTCCTGGTGAATGGTCCAGAGCAGGGCATCTATGACCGTATTGCCGACAACCCGCACCTGGTCAGCTGGGTACCCTTCGGAGAGCAGGGCCGTGGCCGCTCTCTGGGTGGGGGCGCAATGGAGTGAGGTGGCAACGCTGACGATCCGGCGGTTGAATTCTTCTGGCCAGGGGGCATTCAGGTTTCCGGTTCGCAGGCCAGCCTCAACGTGGACGAACGGGACCCGCCGATAGAACGCGGCCATTGAGGCCGCCACCACCGTGCTGGTGTCTCCTTGCGCCACCACGCAGTCTGGTTCTTGGCGCTCAATCACCTGGTCGATGGCGGCGATCGCCCGACTGGTCAATTCGGCCAGCGATTGGTCCGGGACCATCAGGGCCAGATCCAGATCGGCGGTGATGCCGAAGTGGTCGGTTACCTGGCTCAGCATTTCGCGGTGCTGGCCGGAAAGGCAGACAATCGGATGGAGTTCGGTGGTCCGCCGTTGCGCCTCGATCACAAGGGGGGCCATCTTGATGGCCTCTGGACGCGTTCCGAAAAGGAGCAGCGGTCGAAGCATGACGGAAAAGTCTCGGATTCGACAATCGCCCGGCCTGGAGGCCGTGGCGAGCGGTTGTCATGTTCGCTTCTCTGGCCTGGCTAAACAAGGTTGCAGGTCGGTTCTAGGTGCAAAAAGGAACCCGCCAGAATTCCTCAGTTCCGTCATGAGGTTGAGGGAGACCCCAAGCGACTTGTGGCCGGTAAGTGAAGATGTAAGCTCAGTGGTCTTTGGTGGCGGGGCTATTGTCTGATTCCTTCTCATTGGCCCTTGCCTCTTTTTTGGACTTGGCCAGGCCTGCCGGGCTCATGCCGGAATCGTCACGATCTTTTCCAAGCTTGATCTTTGGATCGTAAACAATCACGCCGCCTGGCCTTGAGCCCACGTCTTCTCCGCAACCTGCCACGCCCATCAGAATACCGAAGGTGATTCCAAGGCAAAGACTTCGCTCGCGAATCATCGGGACGACTCCTGAGGCTCAATTGCCGTAAAATCTCGTGCCAAAAAAAAACCCGGCGAGACGCCGGGTTTCTGTGGATTGGGGAACTAGGATTCGAACCTAGACTAACTGCTCCAGAGGCAGCCGTGCTACCGTTACACAATTCCCCAGGGTGAACTCTCGCTGTTAAAGAGTGTTCACAAGAAACTCCCCGACTAGGACTCGAACCTAGAACCTAGCGGTTAACAGCCGCTCGCTCTACCGATTGAGCTATCGGGGAATGGAGTGCGGAATGATAGCCAAAGATCGAAGTCGACTCAAGAGCATTTTTTGTTTTTGGGAGATTTTTTTGAGATCAACCAGTCAACAAAGGGTTGAGCCGAGAAAGTTCCCGTTCAAGACGTGCTTACAGCCCGTTCCTTGGCAGGAGGCTGGTTTGCGTGCTGTTCGCCCGCTTTGTCCAGAATTCCGACGATCAATGCGTTGAGTGAAACCTTGTCCTCTTTGGCCCAACTCGCTAATTGTTCATGAAGCGAGGGGGGCATTCGGATCTGAAAATGCACGACCGTTTCTGGCATTGAACTACCTCGTCACCCGTCAGCCAGTTGAGATGGAATAAATTCTCGGGCGGGATCTTACGACTCAACCCAAGCAAAGCGGCTTCGCCTCTGATCACAATATATTAACCCTTAGAGAGAGTGCCTGAAAGGGTCCTGTGTCTCTGTTGCTTTGAAAGGCCACGCTTCTGGGGTCTTTACGCTCAGCCGTGGCCAGATCCGCGGCCGTTTTTCCGCCAGTTCTCAAGCTACCGATCGATGGGCGGATCTTGCCAGATCGCCAGACGGCCTACAAATTGTCTGAGTTTTCGACGAATCTCAAAGGATCATTTCAGGATGAATCATCTAAACCCAGACCCATCCAGACCGCCCCTGGAGCTGACAGAATCCAGCGTGGTGAGACGATTTGTCGAGCATTGGGGAGGCATGTCCCGCCTGTGGGGGATCAATGCCACCATGGGTGAACTTTTCGCCCTGCTTTATTTGACCGGGGAAGATTGGTCGGCCGACGACCTGCGGGAACAGCTCCGGATCTCTCGTGGCAACGTGAGCATGAACCTCAGGGAGCTGATGGCCTGGGGGATTGTCCACAAAAACCATCGCCAGGGCGAAAGACGCGAATATTATCGGGCAGAAACCAATGTTTGGACCCTCTTCAGACGCATCATCGTGGAACGGAAACGCCGTGAACTCAATCCCACGCTGGAGTTACTGACACAGACAGTCGGCCAGATCAAGCATGATCCGACCCTGGCGTCGTTCAGTCCACGTGCCACGGAGCTTCATCGGTTCTTTTGCCTGATCGACCTGCTGGCCGACCGGTTGCTAGATCTGGAACCCGAGGAAATTGAAGACCTGCTCAGGCTGCTGGGTGCGGATGTAGCTCCTCAAGATTCGAGCACCTGAGCTGTGGTCCACCCAAACGGCTCCCGCGACAAATTCCAGGGGATGCCTGGGCCCCGAATCCTGGAATTCCGTTCCCGAACCCCGGCTGGAAAAAGTTCCTGGAAAATTTTCCTGCGCCTCTTTTCAATCATGATTGAAATGACTAAAAAACCCTCAGTACAAAATTTCGAGCCACGTGCAGACGACCCTGGACGACGGTTTGTGCCTCTTGGGCGGAAAGCATGGACACCTTGCCTCGTTGGTGAGAGTCGCTCCAGGGCCGTGTTATGAAAGGGGTAAGGCTGGAGAGCTTCCAGGCCTTACCCCTTTTTTTGTTGATAATTTCAGGCAGGGCCCTTGGTTCCAGGCAGCTGGAATCGGAGGTCGGGATAGAGCCGGCGATGGGGTTTTGCCTGGCCTTGAACCTGGCCAATGGAGTTGTGCTTGCTGCCACGAAGTGAGTGATTCTTGAAAGCGTAGTTGAACCATTCCGTTTAGAGTCTAAACTGGTACAACGAAATTCTGTGAGAGATCTGTCCCACGCCTCTACTCCCTCCAGGGTCGAATGACTCCGAGCCTGCTGTTTTGTGGGATTTGTTTCTCAAGCGACCAACTTCATCGTTCGCTGGCTAATCGCTGAGGATTGGCTGGTCCGCAAGGGCAGAAACGCAAGATGAGCACACCCGCGACCGATCAGTATTTTCCGGGTCTTGAGGGGGTAATTGCCTGTGAAACCTCCATTTGCAGCCTTGAAGGGCGTGGTGAAGGTGGGCTGGCCTTCCGGGGTTACAGCATTGAAGATCTCGCGGAATCGGTCTCTTACATGGAGGCCGCCTACCTGCTGCTCCATGGCGAGTTGCCGAATTCGGGCCAGTTGATCTCCTTTGAATCTCGCATCAAGTCCGCCCGGCCAGTTCCTGAAGCCCTTATTCAGTTGCTCCACGCAATTCCGCCGTCCGTCCATCCCATGGACGTCTTGCGCACCTCGGTGAGCGTGCTTGCCCACTACGACCCGGACAACGGGGCCGTTTCCACCGACCATGCCGCCAACGTTCGCAAGGCCGAGCGGTTGATTGCCCAGATGGCTACCGCCGTGGCCTACCGCGAACGGATTGAGAGAAACCAGCCCCTTGTTCCGCCCCGCGACGATCTCGACCACGCCGCCAACTTCCTGAACATGATCAATGGCGGCGAACCGTCTGAAACCAAGCGGAGCGCCTTTGATAAGTCACTTGTGCTGTACGCAGAGCATGAGCTGAACGCCTCGACGTTCAGTGGCCGGGTGACCGTTTCCACCCTTTCGGACATCTATTCCGGAATTGTATCGGCTGTGGGAACCCTCAAGGGCCCACTCCACGGTGGTGCCAACGAAGAAGCCTGGAAGGTTCTTGAGCAGGTAGGCGCTCCAGAGCACGCTGAAGAGTGGATTGCCTCCGCTCTGGCCCGCAAAGAGCGGATCATGGGTTTTGGCCACCGAGTTTACAAGCACGGTGATCCCCGGGCCCGCATTCTCAAGCGATACTGCACCAAGATTGCCGCCGAAATTGGTGATGATCGCTGGGAACGAATCGCCGAGCCCATTGAGCGTGAAGTCACCCAGCAGAAGCAGTTGCCCCCCAACGTTGACTGGCCAAGCGCTCGGTTGTACCACTACCTTGGGCTTGATATCCGCCTGTATACGCCCATTTTCGCCATGGCCCGGGTTGCCGGCTGGGCAAGCCACATCATCGAGCAACTCGACCACAACCGCCTGATGCGCCCTCGCGGGCAGTACATCGGTGCTCCACCAAGGGAAATTGTCCCGCTCGCCAAGCGAGTCTGAGCCGGCTCTAGAGTTATGACTTTGCTTGCCATCGACTCTGTGGATTGAACCACGGGGTCGATGGTTTTTTTATGAGATGCCGTTTCAAAACCGATGCTGCTCCGATTCCGAGAGGTGCTAGTTCCAGGTTTTGAAATCGTCTCTTATAGCGGTTAACATTTGCGTTGCACACAGAGTGAGTGCCTTTCCTGGTGTTCCTTTTCCGAATGTAGGACAGCCGCCCTCGGCTGTCTCTGAATTCCTGGGCCGCTAAGAAGATGACAGCCGAGGGCGGCTGTCCTACATCGAACGAAGATCAAGACACTGGGGCGTGACACCAAGCAAATCCTTTCGTGTGCAACCCAATCGTGAACCGCAATAGGTTATCAGCAAAATTGACCTCGGCTCAGGTATTGTTCAATCATTTCTCCATCTGTTTGAAGCCTGATTGAAAATCTGAGAAGTAGTCAATGAGGTGGGAGGAGAAAGGGGGGGGGATTTCATGTCGTCATCCATTTCTGTGATTATTCCAAACTACAACCACGCCCAATTTCTCGACCGACGCATTCGTTCAGTTTTGGAACAGACCAGGCAGCCGCTTGAAGTGGTCATCCTGGATGATTGTTCAACGGACGAGAGCTTGCGGGTGATTCAGCGATATGCAGATCACAGTTGCGTAAAGGTGGTCCGTAACCAACACAACAGTGGTTCCCCCTTCAAGCAATGGAATCTGGGGGTACGGATGGCTTCCGGTGACTTTATCTGGATTGCCGAGTCAGATGATGATGCTGAGCCTTGGTTGCTGGAAACTCTGGCTTCCAGCTTGGATGAAGATACCAGCGCTGTACTTTCTTACTGTCAGTCCCAGACCATCAATGAATTTGGGCAGTCTGATGGAACAATCGACCGGCGTTTTGATTGCCTCAGTCCAGGTCGCTGGAGAACCGACTTCAAAAACGACGGGTTCGATGAGTGCGCACGATTTCTGTTGCATTTTAATACGATCCCAAACGCAAGCGCGGTCCTGTTTCGTCGCAATGCTTACCTGGCAGCAGGTTTGGCCGATGAAACGATGCGGATTTGTGGTGACTGGATGATGTGGGCGCGGATCAGTCTTCTTGGAAAGATTTGTTATTCAGCAACAACGCTCAACAAGTTTCGAATCCATTCGGGATCGGTCTGTGGAACAGAAACCCACGCGCGTGCCATTGAAGAGGAGAATAGAGTCCAGGCGTTTATCTCCTCATTCGTGTTTGCTGCCAGTCAAACCCAGGTCTTTATGGCCTGATGGTTATCTGTTTCCTGATCCAGAAGCTCATGGGGACGTGCGAATTTAGCCAGTAGGAACGAACTTGCAACGATAGAAGGTCGGTCCCTTTTGAAAACGTGAGCAGTGGCAATGGCCTGCGGGTTTGACTACCATCATGGTAGTTTGCAGAAGCTGGTAACCTCTTGTTTCAAGTAGTAGAGTTCAGAGACGTGTCCCAACCCTGGAATCGGCGCGAGTGGCTTGGATCGGTTGCGGC
>CAIYJE010000141.1 GCA_903926465.1 uncultured Planctomycetales bacterium | reverse complement strand
GGGGCGTGTCGCTTCATGGTGGGTCTTCCTTGACCGGCGTAAACTACCTAGATGCCCAAGCAAAATAGCAAAACCGATCAGATACCGCTATTGACGAATTTGGGAGGCCTGCGGGAGGCGCATTAGTGTACTTGCACCCCCCGTTGGGGACGTGGCGGAGTTCGGCTTGATCAGACTGGTCAACTCGCCTATTGTCGCGATCTACAGGCTCGAAGGATACGGGCCGCTCCATGCGCAGGGATGTGCCATGACTCAGGAAAATCAGCCCCAGGTTTGGTCGGCTCCAGGTGATCCGCCCGTGCGGACACGGAGCGTGATCAGGCTATTGGCCATTGTGGTTGCGCTCACGGCTACCAGTGCGGGGGTGGTTGCCGCACGTTATGAAACCTGGGTCTGGGACCACTTCGACGTGGTCAAGCCGGGCACGCTGTACCGAAGCGGGTACCTGACAGAGGCCCAGATGGAGTCGGCCGTCCAGCGGCTGGGAATCAAGACGGTGGTCTGCCTGTTGCGTGATGCGCCCGACGTGAATGCCGAGCGGGCCACACTCAAGCGGCTGGGGGTCGACATGCTCTGGCTGCCCATGCCCGGCGACGGATTCGGGCGTGAGGATCAATTTCGGCAAGCCTTGGAAGTAATCGCCGACCAGGACCGTGGACCTGTTCTTGTCCATTGCGCACGCGGCACCTGCCGAACCGGCGCCACGGTGGCCCTTTTCCGCTATGAAGTTAACGGCTGGACAATTGAAGACGTAACGCACGAGATGCGGCGTCACACGTACAGGCACGAATGGCTGCCGGGCTACGTCTTTGCCATGCTGGAGAATCGGCCGTTCGACGAACTCTACCAGCCTCGATCTCGCCTGGAGAGCTATCGGCCGGGCCACGCTGAGGAGAGTATCAATGCGCAGCACTAGAACAGAGAAGGGCCGGTCTGCAACCACGCAGTTCCGAGTGGACATTCATGCGAAAGAGCGGCGACAGTCGGCTTTTGACCATAGTCTCGTGCTTATTGTGCTGGCGGCCTGCTTGCAGATTGTTGGTTCTGTCAATCGCGATGTAACGGCCGACGAGGCCAGGATTGGCCTCTCTGCTCTGGAACGAGTGGGTCCTTATGGCCAGGCATTCGGTGGCTGGGAGCCCTCGATTTTGCCGGGCCGGGTGTTGCCATCGTCGGTTCTGTATCAGGTGATGGGCGAGGCCTGGGCTGGTTGGTCGGGCCTGATCCTTTGGCCAGGTGCGCTGGCCCTGGTTGCTATTTCGGTCTTCATGGCCAGGCAGTGCCAGAAGGCGTTTGGGACGGGGTCGGGATTAATTGCGATCCTGCTGCTGAACGGATCGGCCCTGTTCATGGAGCTGCCGGGTGGCATGATGGCTCACGCCCTCACTGGCCTGCCGGTTGTGTGCAGTCTGGGCTGGATTTTGACCCGTGGCTCGAACTGGACCAGTGGCATTCTTGCCGCACTTGCCGTCTTCTGCGGTGGTTGGCCGGCCCTGGTGCTGATTGCTGCCCCCATCATGATTCTGGGTCGACCGGGTGCTTATCTTTCGGTCCCCATGCTGTTGCCCCCGTTGGCAACCTTTGTGGCCTGGTCTGTCTGGGCTCTGAAGGCGGCCCCATCTGTGGTCTGGGGGCAGGCAATTACCGTTCCGCTCCGGCAATCGCCAGGCTGGGTTGAACTTCCGTTGATCCTGATCTTGTTGCTGCCAGGCCTGGGGCTTGCCGTCGCAGCACTTTCGGGTGCGCTTCGAGCAAGCTGGCCTGCTTCAGCCAGGTCATGGGCCTTGGCATGGGCCCAGGTAGGGCTGGTCACCGGTTTGCTGGGCACGTTGGTGCCTGGCTTGGCCCCCGTGGCGTGGTTCCCGCTGGCCGCGGCGGTGGCTGTGCTGGCAACCGGAGTCGTTCGCGCGTTTCTGACCTCTGCGCGGGTCGGGCCCCAGATGACCAGGTTGATCTTCGGCGTGGCCGTGGTGGCCAACCTGCTCTGGACGGTGCTGGCGTTCCCCCGGCTGGTCTACGTAACGGCGAGCATGGGTTACTACCGAGAGATGGCGATTATCTCAATTACGCTCACTGCATTTGCGCTGGCGTTTGCCCTGGTGGGTGCCTGGGAAGGCCGTCGGCGTTGGTGTGTGGCAAGCCTGGTTGGGCTGTCACTGGCTTTGAAGGTTGCCCACGCTGGTGTTTACGTTCCAGAGCGTGACTATCGGATTGCTCAGGGGCCCTGGGCCCACGCGGTTGGCCAGTGGGTGCCACCTCGTTTGCCGATTTATACCCTTCACACCTGGCCGGCCGATTTTGCATTCGACCTCTGTCGGCCGGTCCGTCAAATCGTTTCTGCGCAGTGGTTGGGACTGGTGGATTCGCCTCACCCGCGCTACGTCTTGCTGCTTCAGGCCGAATTTGAGCACTGGCCGGCAGACGCCCCAGCCATTGAGAAGGTCCGCGACTTTGAGGATGATCGTGGCGGAGTCCGGGTGCTTGCCAGAACTACCAACACCAGGCCACCCTGGAAACCGGAAGCGGAGCAGGCCGACGCGGCCGCTGAATCCGAGCGTTCAGTTGTCGAGTGATCGCTTGACCAAATTGCCGCACCGGCTTGCTCTGATCAGGCTCGAACGCGTTAGCGGGCGGTGCGGCTCGCTTTTTCGTCGAGCCCACTGACGCCGAATCGTCGACCGAGCTCGGCCTCGATCTCTGGCCACTGCACATCGGCGTAACCCATCAGCACCAGGGTGTGGAACAGCAGGTCGCAGATCTCTTTGACCAGGTGCTCGTGCCCTGCTGAGCCTGGTTCCGCGGCGGCCTCCACCACTTCGGCGGCCTCTTCGGTAATCTTGGCGCCAATGGCGGGCACACCGCCATCAAGCAAGGTCCGAACGTAAGATCGGCTACCCGGTGGCATCGCTTTTCGCTCGGCAATCACCTGCAGAATTGCCTCAACCACCGTGCCGTTGATCATTGGAATCGCTCCCTGGTACAGGTCTGGGGGCAGAGCCCCACTCGGCCATTTGAATGGGTAGGATCTTACCGGGACGGAGCCTTGTGGGTGAACCGGCTTCTCTCCCTGGGTGGCGTGAACCAGGCAGAAAAGGATACGCTTGGCTGTAAGCCAGTCTCACCTCGCCAACCGTCCAGAATTCGGGTGCCCATGATCGAGTATGAGTTCGGAGTTCCCATTCCTGGCGAGGTCCTTCCCGAGGAACAATGGGCGAAGACCGGGATCAAGCGATTACCGGAATCTGGCCCACTGAACTGGCTGGAAATCTTCGGTCGGGAAGCGCCCGTGGTTCTGGATCTCGGTTGCGGGAATGGCCGGTTCACGCTGGCAAGCGCGGTGGCTCATCCGGAATGGGATCACTTTGCCATCGATCTTCTGCCGGTGGTTATTCGCTACGCCACCCGGCGCGCGAATCAGCGGGGTCTTTCCAACGTCCGATTCGCCGTCAAGGATGCTCAGACCTTTCTCACGACTTACGTGGCAACGGAGTCGGTGTCGCAGGTTCATATCTACCATCCTCAGCCCTTTCATGATCATCAGCGGGCCCATATGCGACTGATGACGCCGGCGTTTCTGGCCGATGTGCACCGGGTGCTCCAGCCTGGCGGTCATCTATTCTTGCAAACGGACAACCCCGACTACTGGGCGTATATCCGAGACGTTATGCCTGTGTTCTTTGCGTTTGAGGCCCGGCATACCCCCTGGCCAGAGCTTTCGGAAGGGCGGTCCCGGCGCGAGTTGCTGGGGCGTGCGCGGGGCCTGACGATTTACCGTGGCGAAGGGGTTCGTCGTGAGAACCTCTCGCGGGATGATGCAATGGCTGAGGCCGAGCGGTTGCCGTTACCGACATTCAGGACCCGTGGCCCCTGGAATGAACTTGATGCCGAAGAAGGGGAAGGTGGGCCTCAACCTGGGCGCCGGCCAGGCCCCAGGCTGCCGGGCCCTCGACCTGCCGGTCCGGGCGGATTCCGGCCCAGCGGCCCGCGTCCACGCCGTGGGCCAGGACCAGGCAGAGGGACCTGATTCTGAGCCTGCGGAAATCTCAGGGCTTCAATCGTTCCGTTAAGAATCCGAACAACGCCTTGGTCGCGGGATCGTCAGACTTTCCCAGATTGTCGTTGATCCGGGTGTGGGTTGTCTCTTGCGCGCTAAAAATGGTGGCAGGAATCTCTGCTACTTTGAGCACCGACGCCAGTCGCTGGGCCTGGGCCGAGGTGTCTGGGTGATCGGCAACGTGGAGGATCAGGAACGGCGGAATTCCCTTGTCTCTGGCGACGTGGGTGACGGCCGAGAAATCGAGATGTTTTTCCGGATCATTCCCAAACTTTTCTCGGTGGCCGAACTTGGCCTGAGGAAGGTGATGCGCGGTGCGCCGGATTTCGGCGGTGGTGATGATAGCCGGCAGGTCATAAGTATCTCCATCCACTGGTACGCATCCCTTGATCGCCTGGAATGGAACTCCTTCGGCCTTCAGGTACCGATCATCGGTGCAGAGCAGGGCGGCCAGTTGAGCCCCTGCGGAATGGCCCATCACCAAGATTCGGTCAGGATCGCCTCCATGTTCTCGAATATGCGAGTGAACCCAGCCGAGAGATTTTGCCACATCGCGAACGATGGTGCCCATGTCCACGCTTGGTAAGAGCCGATAGCTGGTCGATACGAATACGAATCCATGATCCATGAACGCCTGTGGCTTGACCTGCACCTCGGACTTATCACCCGCCTGCCATCCTCCGCCGTGAATCCAGAAGACAACGGGCAAGTTTTTTGCACCACTGGGGGCGTAAACATCCAGCACCTGTCGCGCGTTTGCCGGACTGGCGTAGGGGATGTCTTTCTTCACCTCTTGCGGATGGGCAACGGAAGCGGCGACCAGAAGAAGGGCAAACGGAAGTGTGACCTGGATGGCGGACATATGTCTCTCTTCTTTCAAGGCCGGGAAAGGACAAAAGTTTCCAGACAGAATCGAGCGTTTCCACCATCTCCGCGGCAGCGAATTACCGACCGCCCAGAATACTCAGGTCGATGGGCTGTCCGGGCTCCAGCAAGACCCGTTTGCCCAGCCGTTGAAAGCCGCGCTGAAGGGCCTCCTGGTAAAGCCGCTGGCGGGTTGAGGGAGTGTCACCCGAATTCTGTCCTAGAATCGCCAAGAATCGCTCGGCCCGGCTGCGGGCGTTGTTTCTGGTCTGCACTGCCTGCGTGGATGCGAGATCCTCAATTTTCAGGGCTCGAGCCCGAGCGTTCAGGGCGATCCGTTCGGCCTCGGTCACCGCCTCGGTGGCCCTGCGCTCCCGGTCACTCACTGCGGCCTGGGCATCACTGAACTCGGATACAACCTCTTCGGGTGGGCGGGCCTCAACCACATTCACAGAGAGGAGCCCAATGCCCAGCGAAAGGCTTTCGCAATCGCGGGCCAGCGTGGCAAGAAGCGCATCGGAAAGCTGCTGGCGTCTGTTCCTGAGGACGTCATCAATTTCAAATTGAGAACAGGCACGCGAGAGCGCCCGCTCGGCGAGTGCACCAAGCACGGTCTCATGGTCGGCGGCATTGAGCACGTAAGCCACCGGTTCATTCACGCGGAACTGAATGATTGCTCCCACGCGAGCCAGGTTGCGATCGGCCGTGAGGTATTCACCACGCCCAGAAATGGCGCTGTTCTCGGTCTCGCGAGCCGTGCCGATGGGAAGCCGGCGGACCTCGTCAATCCTGAGTTTCACGCGATGTTCAAACCCTTTGGGCAGGCCCACATGCAGGCCCGCGGTCCATGGTGGCTCAACGGTTCTGCCAAGCCGCCGGACCACCACCACTTCACCTGGCCCCACCGTTTCCAACGCGGTCGCCAGATAACCGATCAGCATGATCAGCAGGATCGCCAGCAGAGATTTCTGAACGAAGGGGGTGCTCATGGCAACTCACCGGCCGGTTTGGGCAAGGAGTTGGCGGGCGAGAAGGCCTGGCTGGCGGAAGGTGCATTGGCCCCTGTGGGGGCGGGAGTGGTAAGAGAACTGGGTCCTTCACGAAGCAAACGGAGCCAGGGGCTAGACGCAGACAGGACCAGGGTTGCGTTCTTGTCCAGGAGCGCGTCAAAGGTTTCCAAGGATCGCAGAAAGGTGAAGAAGTCAGGGGCGGCGGTCTGGGCTTGGTTCAGGGTGCGCATGGCATCGGCCTCGCCCTGAGCGCGAATCTTGGCGGCGTCGGCCTCGGCCGTGGCAATGAGTTGCTCGGCATCCCGGTTCGCGCGGCTGACGGTGACCTGGTACTCTGATTCGCCTTCGGCACGCAGAGTTTCGGCCACCTGCCTCCGTTCGCTTCGAATTCGCTCGAAGATGGCGGGCCGCACCTCCATGGGCGGTTGAAATCGACGCAAACCGAGTGCGATAATTTCTACTCCAAGCTCACTCCGCAGAGACTCTTTGACCTGCGTGGCGGTGGCCTCGTCGAGCGCATCGCCCTGCCATTTCTCGGCATCGGTGGAGGCGAGTGCGGCCAGCGGTCGGCTGGCAATCGTCTGACTCCAGGCCGAGGTCACACGCTCTTGCAAACGGATGGCGGCCGCATCGAGTGTACCGGCCGACTGGAGCATCTTCAGCGGGTCGGCCACCCGCCACGTTACAAATGGCGAGACCTCAAGATTGCGTTTGTCACCCGTCATGACCTCACGGGGTGGCATTTCTCCAATCTGGATTCGTTTATCAATAAACTGGGCCGATTGCCAGGGCCAGCGAGCGTGCGGGCCGGTTTCTCCCGGCTCGTCACCATAAAGTGCCACCGGTCGGCCAAACTCGGTGACCAGCGAGAAGTGGGTTTCGTCCACAATCACCAGGCTGTTCCAGGCCAGCGCCAGCCCGAGCATGATCAGCAGAACCAGGGTCCACCAAACTCGCCACTTCATTTTGTGCCTCCCATCCACCGCCACGTCTGGTCGATCCAGCGCATGGCTTCAGTCTCAGTGCCTGGCAAAATCATATGCCGGCGGCCGCTCATCGAATCGTCATCCAAAATCAGCTTGGGCCGATCTCGCAGAGAGGCCTCAAGCCGGTCCCAGAACAGCCTGGCATCAGTCCAATTTTCGTTCGTCAGTCTGGCCGGCACCAATATGGTGAACGCATCGGCCGAGCCCTTGGCCTTGATTCGTGCGATCTCGGCTTCAACCTCTGCACTCTGGGTGCGGACCAGGGCGGTGGTTCGGGCTTTTTCTGCGCGAATCAGTTGATAGGTCTCGGCCGTTTTGGCTCGTGCCTCTTGCTCGTTCTCAGCCCTTGAAACATCGCGATAGGCCGCCAGCACCGGCAACGGAGGCCCAGCCTCTTGAAACACCACGTCACTCACATGAATTCCCAGGCCCGCGGCATCGGCCGATTTCTGGAGCAATTCGGCCACCTTGAGTTCCAGTGAATGGCGTTCCATACCAAGCCAGGCCTGCTGGGTCGACTGGCTTGCCACGGCCCGCACGGCCGATTCCAGCAAAACCTCCACCGTTCCTTCGGGATCGGCCGTCTCAAACACGAACCTCCGGATCGAGGGCTCATCGGATTGAAGTCGGTACTGGGCCACGGCGGCAAGCTGGATGAACTGCTCATCTCCAGTCATCACCACCGAAGAGTTCTCGTCACGCACTGGGGTGCTCAACCGGATCTGACCCGCAGTACGTCCCGTTCTTACACCCAGTTCAGCGCGTCGCAAGTGGTCAACCGCTACAGACTCGACGGTTTCCAGCGGGGCTGGTAATCGCAAATGTGGCCCAGGTGCCAGCAAGCCTTGATACTGGCCCAGTCTTGAGACCAGCCCCACTTCACCCGGCCTGATTGACACGAAACCGCGACTGAGCAAAAGCCCCAGAACCGCCAGCCCAACCGTGGTCAGTACGGCCACCCGGTGCCGGCTCAGTTGGTTGAGCAAGGGAGCCGGCGAAAGCCAATCGTCGAGGTGGGCCAGCTTGTGCTCGATCCGCTCAAGCTGTTGCTCACGCCCGGTCACGCCCCAGAATCCGTATCCCAAAAGCCTGAGCGCATTGAGCAGAACGAATAGCGAGGCCCCCTGGTGGAGCAAGGCGGCAGAGATTGGACCCAGCCACCCAAGTGCGGCCGCCAGAATCGCCAGGCCGTTCACGCCAAACGCGAAGCCGAGAATGTTCTGGCGGATCACGGAGACCGTGCTCCTTGAGATCCCGACCACGTCTGGCAGAACCGCCAAGGGCGAACCCATCATCACAATGTCGCCCGCCTCGGCAGCGAGGTCGGAACCCGGGCCCGCGATCGCAATTCCGACATCGGCCTGGGCCAGCGCAGGGGCGTCGTTTATTCCGTCGCCCACCATCACAACCTTATGCCCCTCCGCCTGCTTCTGCTCAATCCAGCGTGCCTTATCGGCCGGTCGAAGCTCAGCTTCTACCGTCTTGAGGTGGACCGATTTCGCCACCCGTCGTGCCGTGGACGCTCGATCGCCCGTCAACAGGGCGATCTCGGTCATACCCAGGTGCTTCAACTCATGAACCACGTCATGGGCTTCGGGCCGGGTCCGGTCTCGAACCTGGATGGTGCCTGCCACCTGGCCGGAGACAACCACCAGGATGACTGTTTCTCCCTCTTGATCGGCTTCCAGCAGGGCATCTTCAATGGCTGGCGGTAAAGAGCCAATGCGTTCAATAACCGCGCCCGGGCTGCCCAGGAAAACCGATTGCCAGCCGAGCGCTGGATTGTGAACCTCGGCGGCCAGCCCCAGCCCCGGTTCCAGCGTCACGTTCCGGCATTCATGGACTGGAAGCTGCTTGTGGTCGGCCTCTTCCACCACGGCATTCGCCAGCGGGTGGCGGCTGCCGCGCTCGGCGCTGGCGGCCAGGGTGAGCAGCGAATCCGCACTCCAGCCCTCGGATACGGTGAGCTTGGAGAGGCTGGGTCGCCCCACCGTGAGCGTTCCGGTTTTGTCAAACGCCAGCGTCCGACAAGCTGCCAGGCGTTCGAGTGCAACCCCACCCTTGATCACAACACCCCGTCTTGCAAGCCACGCCATGCTGGCGAGCACCGCAGCAGGGGTGGCCAGCACTAGGGCACACGGACAGGCAACCACCAGAATGGAGACGACTCGCCGCCAGACATCCGGCCAGCCCAGCAGCCAGCCGGTAATCAGGGTGAGCAGGGCGGCCCCTTCAACCACCGGCAGGAAGTAGCGGGCGTACTGGTCGGCGGCCCGCTGGATCGGGGCTTTCCGCCCCTGGGCCTTTTTGACCAGCTCCATGACCTGGCCAAGTGAAGACTCTTTGCCCACCTTCTGGGCCACGCAGACCAGCCGGCCATACTGGTTCATGGAACCGGTGTAAACGGACTTCCCGGGGGTCACGTCTACCGGCATGCTCTCGCCCGTGAGGCTGGACTGGTCTACGCTGGAGGCCCCTTCCGTGACCTGCCCGTCAACCGGTACCCGCTCGCCGGGGGCAATCTCAACCACGTCGCCAAGGATCACCTGGTCGATTGGGATCTCAGCGAACCGACCGTCACGCAGGACCCTTGCGGTGCGTGGAATTTGCTCGAAGAGGCGTCCGAGCGCTCTGTAGGCGCGAGACGCTGCTACGGCTTCCAGCAAGTTCCCGAGTTCAGAGATGAAAATGACTTCCGCGGCCACCAGCGGTTCTTGCAGAACGATGGCCGCGAGGCTGGCTTGCGCCAGTGCCAGGTCGGCCCCAATTCGGCCGCCCAGCAAGCCTTCCAGCACCGCGTAGCAGGCTCGAACCGCAGCGAGCGTGGCCGCCATCCAGCCCCAGGTTACGCCCCCAATGCCTTTGGGGAACCCCGACCCGACGTAAGGCGCAACCAGTTCGGCAACAATCAGGCCGCCGAGAAGGAGTGTGAACGCGAGCAGTCCAGTTTCCTCGAAGGTTCGTTTTTGTCCGTTCGAGGAGGGTTCATGCCAGGCGTGCGGCTGATACTCACGGTGCATGTGCGGCCCGAAATCCAAGGAGTGGTCTGCGGCTTCTGCGTGGGGGGAAGTTCTTGACCGTAAGGAAGCCCGTGCGCTGTGTCAACCAAGGCCCAACCCGAGCAAGGCTTGCCAGTCCCCCGTTCATCCGACCAAACTGACTGTAGTCGCCTACCGTTCTGGGCATGCGGTGCCTCTCATTCCCTTTGCTGGCAATCTGGGGTTCCTATGGATTTCAAGCAACATGCACAGCCTGAGACCGGTAGCCGGGCCAGGTACGTGCCCCAGGTCAGCCGAGTGAGGCGGGTTTTTCTCTTGCTGGCCTGGCTTTACTGGCTGCCGCCGGTTCTGGCCTGGGTAATCAGGCTGGTGAAGCAGTACCAAACCGGCATGCTGACTGTTTCTACCCTTGGCACGTACGTTCGCATTGATGATCCACCGGAACTGCTTCTGGGGATATGGCCAGTTTTGCTGGCAGGCCTGCTCTTGAAAACAGGCTGGCCCCAGTTGTTGCTGGCGGCAATGGTCTGCGCATTCGCGTTTGGAATTGCCGACCTCGCCCAGGCTGGTCTGGCGAGCGGCCTTCAGTTTCCAACCAATTCGTTCTGGCGCGTTCTTGGGTTCTCCCGGATTTCCGTCATTGGTTTCATGATTGTTCGAGGTTTGCTGGCTCTGTTCGTTGGTTACAGCCTGTTCAGGTGCAGGGCCCCTTGGAAGCGAGCGACACGTGGCGAGAAAGGGGTAAGCAGTCAGCCGCCAGCCATCGGTGGGCGATTGAGCCTGATCGTTTCTGGAATCTTGGCCGTGGCTGTGATTGCGAACGTATCATGGATTGCGTTTACATATATCGGCCTGAGGGACCCATGGCTCCGCAGGCTGCTGGCGGGTCCGGTTCGTCCGCAGCAAAATGCGGCAGCCCCTTTGACCAAGGTCGATCCTGATGATCAGCGGGTGTACAACGCCCTGAATGATCTGGAACAGGCCGATGTTCTGACCGCGCGCGGCCAACCTGCCGAGGCAAGACGGCTCTTCGGCAGAGGGCTGAACAGCCTCTCTGAGGAACCGAATAACGAAGGGCTCAAAAATCCGGTGCTGGTGGCCCGAGCACGCGGCCTCAATAACCTGGCCTGGCTTCTTTGCACGAGCGAAGACCGTGAGCTACGCAATCCGCAGCTTGCGGTTGAACTTGCGAAGAAAGCGGTTGAGATAGCCCCACAGGAAGGAAACTACTGGAACACCCTGGGGGTGGCGTGGCTTGAGGCCGGCGATTTTGAAGAGGCAAGAACTGCGCTTGAGAAGTCGATGTCGCTCAGGGAAGGGGGCGGGCCGCACGACTGGCTGTTCCTGGCACAGGTCGAATGGAAAGTGGATCATCCCAACGAAGCCCGCCGCTGGTTCGAGCGATCCGAGGAACGTTTACTGGAGCGTGGAACACGTGATCAGGAACTCAGGCGGTTCTATGCCGAAACCGCCCAACTAATAGGTGCCTCAGCGCGTGAACTGCCAAGGCCGAGCCGCGAACGCGGTGATCAGCCGCCGGCGATCTTTCGGGGGATGCAGCGTTCGCCGGCCGATTCCGCGCCCGATGCTTCAGATTCGCAAACAGAGTAGGGGACCCTGACCCACCCCTGACAGGATGAGCCCGAGCCCCCCAGGAAAACTTTCAGAACTTGGTGGAACGAATCAGTTTTGACCGCCGGCACCGGCCCCCGCGCCGGCTTCAGCCTTGGGTGGGTTCACCGATTCTGGCTGAATGGGTGCAGACAGCGGTTTCCGGGGAAACTTCTCGTCTGCCACCGCAGTGTTGTAAACGAAGCTGGCCAGGATGATTGAAGCCTGCTTCAGGTCTTCAGCCTGAATTCGCTCGTACAGATCCTGGTTGGAATGGTGGGTTCGAGCGTCATATTCAATGGGGTCCTGAATGAACTGAAACCCAGGCAGGCCGATTCCGTCGAACGACATGTGATCTGTGCCACCGGTTCGGCTCAGGGTCAGCGTGGTTGCTCCCAAATCCTGGAATGGCGCAAACCACTTGCGGAAGATGGAGCGGCTGGCCTCATTCCCTTCCATGTGGATACCACGGATCTTGCCGGTCCCGTTATCCAGATTGAAGTAGGCCGAGAACTTCTCATACTCGGGCTTCACCAGCAGCGGTCGCTCTGAAGAGGCATCTCCTGGCTCGAACGTCTCCTCGGCTGGCTTGTCGCCTGCCTCCTCGAATCGTCCGAAATGTTCATTCACATAGGCTTTGGATCCGTAGAGCCCCTGTTCTTCGCCGCTCCAAAGGGCCACCCGGATGGTGCGTCTGGGTTGGAGATTCAGAGCCTTGAGAATTCGCACGGCCTCCATGCAGGTTGCCACGCCTGCGCCATTATCGGTGGCGCCTGTGCCTGAGTGCCAAGAGTCCATGTGGGCGCCCAGCATGACCACCTCGTCTTTGAGATCGGCCCCTGGGATCTCGGCCACCGTGTTGTAACCCATCAGGTCCTGGTCATGAAACTCAACCTGAAGGTCAACCGCCATCTTCAGCTTTTCGCCCTGTTCCAGCATCCGGGCCAGGCGGTTGTAATGTTCGATCGTGACAACAGCCTGGGGCAAGATTGGAGGAGCGTCTTTCTCCCAGGCGGCAACTCGCTTGCCATCGGGTGAGCCGGGTACACTGGCCTGCGCCACGAAAAGGGTGCCGCCATCGCCCCGGAAACTGGGCTCAAGGGTTAGTGCCACCCCTTCGTCCATCAGGAACTTGGCACGGATCTGGTTGAAGTTTGGGGCGGGAGCTGGATCGCCGGGCTTGCGCGGGTTGGGTCTGCCGCCGCCTCGCCGGCCGGGTGCCGGCTCAGGCGCATTGGCCATGGTCAGCAACTTGTCGTCGCCAAGTCGTTCGCCAGGGGCGGTAAACCAGGCCTTGACCTCTCGCGGTTGACCGAGCAAAACGATGCTGCCTTTCAGCTTTCCTTTGAAGGCCTCAAGATCTTTTTCTTCCTTGGCGGTCAGGTGGATGACTTCTCCTACCACGGTGCCAGCGGTGCCCGGTGACCAGGCCTTGGGAAAGGCGATGAGTGGAATACACTGCGGTTCAATGACCTGGGCATTGAATGATTTCAGGGTCCAGCCCTTGCCAAACGGCCCCCATGGCTCCAGATGGGCGTTCTCCAGCCCCCAGCCTGTCAATTTATCGCGTGTCCATTCGTTGGCGCGTTTCATGCCGGGCGATGCGGTGAGTCTGGGTCCAATCACGTCGGTCAGGTAGCTCAAGGTTGGCATGACCTGTGACCGTTGCTGCCCCTCTTCCTTGATCTTGTTAGCAATTTCAGACAGGGTCGGGGTGGCCGGCTTGGTCTCGGCTTGATCGGGCTTGGGCTGTTCCTTGGGCGCATCTTGCGCGAACACGCCACCAGACAGCAGGCTCAGGGCCAGCACGGCCGGCAATCCGCGGAAAAGCATCAACATCTTGAGGGCTCCAGGAAGTGAAGCGTGGTCGAACTGCAACGAGGTGTGCGAGGCGTGACAGGATTGGCGCGGGGGCGGGAGAGCCAAACCAAGAATACCGATTCTGAACGAACCTACCAAGCATGAGGCTGTCCAGTAGAATTGATTTGGTTGGAAGACGCTTGCGGCTAGACGATGGTTGCGATGGCTGTCACGATGGAGTTTAGCCCTGGGAAACAGAATTCATTCTTGGCTCACGAAATTGAGCAAGGACCTACTTTGAAGTCAACCATCTCATGGGGGCTAGCGTTCGGACTCATTCTGACCACCTTTTTGGGCACGTTTCTGGCGTATGACGGCCTTCCAGCCAAAATTCCGATCCATTGGAATATTCGTGGCGAAGTAGACGGTTACGCTCCGAAGTCGTGGGGGGTCTGGCTGTTGCCGGGCACCATGTTGCTGATGCTGGGACTATTCTTGGTGCTCCCAAGGTTCTCACTGCGTCAGCTTGGCAATGAACGCTTCCGGCATGTTTATGAGTTCATCGCCCTGCTGGTCATCAGCCTGTTCGGCTGTCTGCAAATGTTGACCATTGCCCAGGCGCGGAACAGTCACTTGAAGGCGGGGGTCTGGCTGGCGGGCCTGATGTACCTCTTCTTCGCGTTAATGGGATCCGTGATGGGGAAGATTCCCAGAAATCCGTTCGTGGGTATCAGGCTTCCCTGGACCTTGGCCAGCGACCGGGTTTGGGACAATGCTCATCGCCTGGCGGGCTGGCTATGGACCAGTGCAGGTTTGCTGGGGCTGGTGTTCAGTCTTTTCGGCTGGATTCTTCCGGGCGTGGTCCTGATTGCACTGGCCGTGATCATCCCCTTGATCACCTCGTTTGTGGACTCCCGGAGTGGTGACAACGCCGTCGGATGACAAGCCTGCAGGCTAAACGCTGGATCTCTGGCTGGCAGCGTGGCAAGATGCTGCGTATCTCAACAAGACCAGAAAGGGTCGCCCGATGAATCTGCTGACAACGCTTGCCGGGTCGATGATGGAAGGGTTCCTGCCCGCCGGCTGGGATCTCGCAAAGATTGACGCCTGTTGCTCTCATCCACCAGAGTCGGTCGGGGTTCGGCAGCCTTGGTGGCACCCAGAGTTCAACCCAGTCCCTTGCGGTTCCCTGGAAGACTTTGACGTGATGCTGGGCCATGAAATTGCCCGGGTCATTTCAGACTCCAGGCGCGAGGGCCGCGAATGCGCGCTGATTCTGCCGGTTGGCCCCATGGGCATGTATCGCTGGGCGGTGTACTTCCTGAAGGAATGGGGAGTTCGCTGCGACCACGTTCATGGCTTCAACATGGACGAGTGGAGCGATCGGGACGGGAAAACTTTGCCTTCAAACGATCCAGGGGCGTTTCAGAACGCCATGGAGAGTGCGTTTTATGGCCCGCTGGGCTCAGCGACGGTGTCGGCGAATCGCCGCTGGTTCGCGACTCCAGATCGCCTACCGCACTACGCAGAAAGAATTGCCGAGCTGAAAAAGGCGGGAGCCGAACTGACCGTCATCTTCGGGATTGGCCGCGTATGTCACATTGCGTTCTGGGAGCCCCACTTCGCCGCCGAGTTTGCGAGCGTTGCCGACTGGAAGCAGCAAACGCATCGCCTGGGGGCCCGGCTGCATCCACTGACTATCGAGCAGAACGCGCTCACCAGTTTTCGGAGCCGTACCACCCTGGTTCCTGCGTTTGCCAACACCATCGGACCTGGCTTGTTTCTTGAGGCCGACCGAATCATTGGCGGTGCCGATGGAATTTTTGGCCGCAACATGCAGTGGCAGGGGATGAGCCTCTGGATGACCCTCAGATATGGGCCAGACCCCTGGGTGCCCAGCTCGTTCATGCCCACGCTCAAAGGGCGGTTGTACTACCTGAGCCCTCTCGCAGGCCCCCTGTTGCCCGAAATGAATTGAGCGAAAAAAAAGCGGGGCAGGTTTTCACACCGCCCCGCTTCACTTCGTTGATCGTGAACGGATCCAAGGCCAATTACCGGCCGTAGAGCCGCTCCTGAAGGTCGTCTACCTGTCCAGGTTGAGTGAGGTCTTGCCCATCCTTCACCAGGCCAAGGAATCCAATGCACATCTCGTCCGTGGTCGCTTCACCCCAGCGCACTTCTTTAGGGGCTTCGCGATTCGGGTTATACGGGTTCCCGCTCGAATTATCGAAATGAGCCTTGAGCTTGAGCACGGTCCCCTTCGGTAATTTCAGCGGCTTTTGGAAGTAGTAGTGGTTTTGCCACTTGAAGTCCCAGCGGTCGATCTCGATCAGGTCAATCCGCTCGCCGCCTGGGAGTTCGGCCCACATCGTCATATCTTTGCCAATCAGGTGCATGTGGGGGGCGATGGTGTAGGCCACAACATCCACCGGTAATGGCCGGGACGCTTCCACCTCGAAGTGTGATTCACCTGGAGGAATTCGCAAGTTTTCTTGGATCACCATGGAGGAATGGAACGTTTGCTTGACCGGTGTTTTCGAGAAATAGAGGCCAACCTTGCTGCGGTCGGTCTCTGGCTTGCCACTGGGGTGGTAATGAACTTGCAACACCACATGCGAATTGTTGGGCATGGGCCGCCCCAGCCCCGCTGGCAACTGACTGGCGGTCACTCCGGGCGCCCAGCCACCCAGGTCTGCACGAGGACGAATTCCGGGGCCACTGAAACAGGTGTAGCCAGGTCCATCCTCGGCCTGGTCCTTTTTTGTAGCCTCGCCCGAGGTATCCACAAAACCCAGAATGTGGTGAACCACGCGGGGGTTCCCCGGCTTGTACTCAATCCCCGACACGAACTGATCTTTGCCAAGCTCCGTGGGAATCACAAAGCAGCGGTAAATGTCTGCTCCGGTGGCGGGAAGCTGGAAGTCTTCAGGCATCTCGATAATCAGGTCGGGTGTGCCCATGGCCCAGTCATCAGAGAAGGTTGGCATTTTGGGGAGGTCGGCCGGGTCTCCTTCCGGTGCGCCGGTGTCGGCCCAGGCTTTGAGCGTGGCAATTTCCTGGGTTGAGAGCGAGCGATCGTGCGCAAACCGCTGGCCAAAACCGGACCGGGGCCGGAACGGTGGCATTTGCCGATTCTCAGCCACGGCGGCAAGGTCGGCCGCTCGCTGGCGAGCCTGTTCGTAGGTTCCGAGTGTGAATGGGCCCATCTGGGTCTGGCGATGGCATTCCAGGCAGTTGTTGAAAAGGATTGGGGCCACGTCACGGGCGTAGGTCACGGCCTGTCCGGAAACCTTGGCGGGTTCGGGTAGCGGGCAGCCTACGGCCTTGGCCTCGCGGATCTCTGGGTTCTTGCCGGCCAGTACCGCCTCAAGCGCAGCGGCCAGATCGTGGGTTTTGGGTGCGGTGGTTTTGACGGTTCGCGCTGCGTACTGGTCGTCAATTCGGCCGTGGTAGGCCACTTCCCCGTTCGGGCTGAAAACGAACACCTCGGGGGTAACGGTGGCCCCAATCTGGCGGGCGATCTGTCCCGTTCGATCGGCGATTACCGGGAATGCGAGCTTATACTCTGCGGCATGTTTCTGCTGGTTTTCTGGTGTGATTTCGGGATCAACGCAGAGGCCCGCCCAGCGGACTCGGCTTTCGCCAAACCGCTCCACCAGGCTGTTCAAGGTGGCGCTGAAGTAATTGGAAATGGGGCATTCGGTGGAGTAAACGAGCAGAACCGTGGCACCACCGATAGGGGGCTGCAAGGTGACAATTTGCCCATCGGGCCCACGATAAACGTCGGTCAGCACCGTTGCCATCGTTCCCTGATCGGTTGAGGGCTTGTCCTCAAAGGCCCCAGGAATCATAGACAGCCAGAGACTGGCCAGAAGCGGAATGACCATGCGCTTGCTCCCAGGCGAGGGATTCCCAATTGAAGCGAATCCGGGTAGATGCAAACATTGAAAAAGTATTGTAGGGCGTCAGGCAAAAGGTTTGAGAGTTTTGGCTCGCAAACTCTGCTGAACGGGTGCGGCACGAGGAAGCGGCTTCAAGAGAGTGACGATCGACCAGGCTGCACAGGAGCAGGATTCCAGAACACTGTCATCCAATATAAGCCGTGCCGGCCATCAGGCCAAAGCCGGCGAGGAGCGAGACCGAAAGCTTCCAGCGGTCATGCTCGTGGAAGTGAAGCTCGGGAAGCAGGTCACTGAGCGCGATGCAGAGAAACGTACCGGCAGAGAAGGCCAAAGCCGCGCTGGTGAACCGGGTTCCCGCATCGCCGCCAATCAGGGCTCGGCTGACAAAGAAGCCGACAACACCCAGTGGTAAGAGTAGTGAGAAGGCCAGGTTAACCAGGTGCGCACTGGTTCGAGAAACCCCCGCTCTTACCATGAGGCTAACAATGGTCAGGGCGTCGGCCGGCTTGTGGACCAGGGTGGCCAGCAATACTCCAATTGAGGTGCCATGCTCCGCCGGAGACCCCTGGTCAAGCGCCACTGCGCTGGCAAGTGCAAACCCGCCCACAAAGGTATGAATGGCCAGCCCAATGGCGGCCGCCCCCCAGTTCAAAGCCGAATGGGTAGAGATATTTGTGGCATGGCCATGGTGATGTTCACTGTGTTCATGACCACAAGCCGGCGTAGAGGACTCGTCGGGGGCTTCGTGATGGTGGAATGAAAAGAATCGTTCGAGAAAGAACAGCGAGAGCAGGCCAAAAGAGACCCACTGTAATATCGCGGGACCGCCAGACTCGACCGCCTCGGGCAGCATGTGAAAAAAAACCGCACCCAACATGGTCCCGGCGGCAAAGCTCAGATAAAGCTGCAACCGCGTGTGGGTTAACACGGTGGCCAGCGGCGCAAGTCCACCAGCCACGCTCGCTCCAGCAATCGCGATACAAGACAGCGTCAGATAGACGACCATTCGCGAATCATCCAGAGCAGGCGGAAACCGCAGCCGTCTGCGACCTGCTGCCGAGGTGTTCCTGGTTGAGGAAGGAAGTCATCAAGCCCGCCAAGCCAGTTCGCACGCAACCCTTGGCTGTTCAAAAGCGGGCAGGGGACTCTGTCCGAATAATTCAATGTTTTTTTCCAACACCAGTGCTTGGAAAAAACAAAATCTCGGACGCTGAAAATCTTGTGCCTGCGAACCAAGCCAAATCAACCCGTCCCGGCAGAAGCACCAAGGCGAACGAGTAGATTTTGCCTCGCTCAAGCTCGAATAAAAGCTTGAAGCACTTTGGTGGCGAATTCAAAGATCAAAACCGGACCACGCAAATTCGGAAAGGCTAACGAGGTTGGCCGGTTGACCATAGGGAAAAGCGAACCGGGCGGGAAAACCCGCCCGGTGGAACTCGCTCAGTCGTCAGAACCGGGCCGCTTGGGGCCGGTGTAGCCGGGGGGCAGAACGGCGTATTTGGTTTTAGGGATGTTGAAAACACCCTTCTCGGCGGTCCACTTGTCGTCGATCTGAAGAACTGCGAGCCGTTCGGCCCGAGTCAGAACGTTGCGAACCCGTGCCAGACCGCCACCTTTTTTCAGACTCTTATCCATCGACATCGAAACTGTCCTTGCAACGAAGCACACTGGTTCAACAAGGGTTCAAGCCTGTTGGCATATTCTTAATAAATTACCAGATACACGGTGGTACGGCAAGTGTAGAGCCTTAACTTATTCAGGGGCCAAGACTAACGGAAAGCTTTGCTGGCCTTTTCAGGTGAGTGATTTTTCTGACAAAGTCGCTGGCCTCTCCGAGGCGAGTTCTTGCTCTCAGAAAAGGATTGGCCTTGGTACCCGGGCTGACAGAACCGTGCTTATCGGGACGGGAACTGTCGGAGCTCGATGTTCCTGGATTTGGCGAAATGGTTACGTTTGCTCCAGGTTCAGGGCCAGTCCCGGCGTTCCGAAAGCCGTTTCATCCACCTGTCGACTGGACCCAGATTGCGTCTGATTCTTGTACCTCGATGGCTGTTCGTTAAGATAAGACAACTTCGTTCGCCTGTACTTGACGAGGATGGATGACAGATGTCCTGCTTGCTTGAAACGCACCTGGCTGGCTATCCAAAGCGACAGGGCAAGGTTCGAGACGTTTATGACCTGGGCGACCGACTGCTGCTGATTGCCACCGACCGCATCAGTGCCTTTGACTGGGTTTTGCCCACCGGTATACCCGACAAGGGGCGAATTCTCACCGGATTGAGCGCTTTCTGGTTTGGCAAGTGCCCGCTGACTCATCACCTGATCTGTACCGATGTCGCTACGGCGGGTCTGGGACTTACGGCCGACGAACTCGACCCCCTGCGCGGCCGTTCGATGATCGCCCGCAAGACCGTGGTCTTCCCGTTTGAGTGCGTGGTTCGCGGATACCTTTCCGGCAGTGGCTGGAAAGAGTACAAGGCTTCCGGGACCGTGTGTGGTCAGCCGCTGCCGCCGGGGTTGCGGGAAAGTGATCGGCTTCCGGAGCCAATTTTCACCCCGGCCACCAAGGCGGAAACCGGACACGACGAAAACGTGTCTTACGATGTCATGGCAGATGCGCTCGGGCATGCCGATGCCGAGATTTTGAGGGACTCTAGCCTCGGTCTTTATCAGATGGCTGCCAAGCATGCCGAAGGGCGCGGCCTGATTTTGGCCGATACCAAATTTGAGTTTGGCCGAGATCCCAAGACGGACGAAATTCTGCTGATTGATGAGGTGCTTACGCCAGACAGTTCACGATACTGGGAGGCCTCGGCCTACAAGCCGGGCGGTGCCCAGGCCTCTTTTGACAAGCAGTTCGTGAGAGACTGGCTGGAAACCACGGGCTGGGATAAGTCTAGCCCACCGCCTGAATTGCCAGCCGAGGTGGTTTCTCGCACGCTTGAAAAGTACGTGGAATGCTACGAGCGGATCAGTGGGCAAACTTTTGCGTGGTGACCGCCTTCTGGACGGTTCACGCGGATCGGTTCGGCCTGTTGCCGAACCCAGGCTGAGGGCCACTCAAAAGGGGCCTGGCCTTGCTGCAACTTCACCTGTTCAAACCGGCGGTTTTGCCGCATCATCCCACCATGCTTCGCTATTTGACGGCTGGGGAAAGTCATGGGCCGGCCCTTACCACCCTGGTTGAGGGGTTCCCTTCCGGCGTGCGCATTGACGTGGACCTGATCAATAAAGAACTCAAGCGTCGTCAGGGTGGATACGGCCGCGGCAAGCGGCAAACCCTGGAAGATGATCAGGTGATCATTGACTCGGGGGTTTTTCATGGTGTTTCCACCGGGGCTCCCATCACCTTGCGGCTTGTGAATCGAGATGCCAAGCTAGAGCGGCTTCACGAGCCAGCCTCACCCCGAGGCGGTCATATCGACCTTTCAGGCTCGATCAGCTACCAGACCGGAATCCGTCAGGTGCTTGAGCGGGCGAGTGCCCGCGAAACGGCCATGAGGGTTGCCGCGGGAGCACTTGCCAAGGGGTTGCTGCGAGAGGTGGGAATTGAGGTCATAGGCTACGTCACCGAACTCGGCGGCGTGGCGGCTCCACCCCAGAGCTTGGACCAGAGCGTTCGTGACGCCAGCGCTGTTTATACCCTCAATCCCGCCGCCGACCCGGCCATTATCGCGGCCATTGATCACGCCCGTGCGACCGGCGATACCCTGGGTGGGATGCTGGAGACCGTGGTGACCGGCTGCCCAATTGGCCTTGGCACCCATGTTCAGTGGGATCGCAAGCTGGATGCACGGCTGGCGGCGGCGGTCATGAGTATTCAGGCCATCAAGGGGGTTGAGATCGGGCTCGGTCTTGAGGCTGCCAGACGGCCAGGCTCTCAGGTGATGGACCCCATCGAATACAACGCCAATCATGCGGCCGATGATCGGCGGCAGGGCTTTCGCAGGCCTACGAACAATGCAGGCGGAATTGAGGGCGGGACCTCGAATGGCGAGCCGATTGTGGTGCGGGCGGCCAAGAAGCCGATCAGTACCCTGGCTGCGCGTGGGCCTTCCATCAACATGGCCACCAAGCAACCGCACCCCGCCACCTATGAGCGATCAGACGTTTGTGCCGTGCCGGCTGCCAGCGTGATTCTGGAAAGTGTGGTCGCTTTCGAAATTGCCGCGGCTTTGCTGGATCGGTACGTCAGCACCAGTCTCGACGCGCTCAAGGCCAGCATGGCTGCCATTCACGACCTCCAGCGCACGCACCTGGCCCAGAATTGGTCCAGCCCGTCCCGCTAATTCGACCACCCACTCCAGGCCATTGTTCAGCAATCTTGGGAGACATGGATGTTCCCCCTGCCTCGACCCGCCCGCTCGATTGCCGTGACGCTGCTGCTTGCGATCACAACGATTGTGCCAACCATCGGTGTGTTCGCTTACATCTGGAAAGTGAACCAACCGGGGCACCTTCGTGAGGTGGAAACGGCCCTGGGCCGATTACTCGGCCTGCACGTGACCGTATCGGCGGTTCGGCACCCGAAGCCAGACACCGACGAATTCACGGGCGTCATTTTGCGCCGTGAGCAAGCGTCTGGGGGATCCAGGCTTGTGGAGCTGGTGCGGGTTGATCGGCTGACCTTGGAACGTGAGAAGGACCGGCTGATCGTTCGGGCCGATGGTTTGCAGCTTCACGGCGACAATCCAGGCGAGATTGCCGATGAGTGGCTGGCGCTCACGCGTCCACTTGCCAAAGATGGGCGTTTGGAACTGATTGCCCCAGAGGTTCGCATCCATTTTCAAGGGGCGGACCGCGCCACCACCATGACCGTTCATGACGTGGCAGCCGTGGCCGAGTTCAAGGGGGCAGACTTCGATCTCTCTACCAGCTATCGGCACGGTTCCAGTGTTGAGGCCGGCGGTAGCCGCTGTGAACTGCGTTTGGCTCAGCATGGGTCAGGCGCACTGCCGCGAACCGAACTCTCGATCCAGACGATGGAGGGAGACTTGCCCATTTCGGTGCTTGCTCCGCTGGTTGATGGTGAGAAGTGGTTTGGCCCGAACGCCCGGATGCGGGGCGAATTGCGGGCGTTTTGGGGCCCTCGTGCGCCGGAGACCCTGGAATTTCAGGGAGAAATTCGCGCGGTCTCGCTGCAACAGCTTGTTGAACAGCATTTTCCAGGTCGAAGACTGCGTGGCCAAGCTCGGCTCCAGATCGAATCCGCTGTTTGGTCGGACTTGCCCGGCACTCAGGGACGGGGCTGGGCCCAGGCCCAGGGCCAGATTGAAGCAGGCGCAGGTTCGATTGGTCCCGAACTGCTGGCCGGTTTGGTGGATGAACTCAACTTCCGACCGATCATGCCCGTGTCATCGAACACGGAAGTTGTGGCGTTTCAAACCCTTGGGCTTGGGTTTGCACTCAATGCCGATGGCGAGCTCAGGCTCTCTGGTGGTCTTGGCAATACCCAGTCTGAAGACGTGGTGATCACGGCCGGGAATCCCGAATCTCCGCTGGTCCGGCAGCCAGAAGGGACCGCTTCGGTGCGTGGTCTCTGGAAAGTGCTGCTGCCCTGGGATGACGATGTGCTGGTGCCGGCCACCGCCGAGAGTCGAGTTCTGCGGCATCTGCCACTACCCCAATTCCTGACCCAACCTCAGCGGTCGATTCCGGCCAACTGAGGTCGTGCCTCCCAAACTTGGGTAAAGTCTCTCTTTCGGCCCATTGACACGCCCGCGTGAACGGCCGAGAGTGTTATAGGCTAATCGGGTGGTCTTGAGTTCGAATGGAATTCAGACCGAGACCTGGTTTGGCCCCTCACTTCATGGCCCACCGCGGTCATTGTCTCACCCTTCCTCTCGTTCCTGCATTCCTCAAGGAGATTGCATATGCCTCTGCTCGTCCAGGGACTTGGCCAGCCCACCCCAAGGTCGGCCGTGCTCCGGTTCTTCGCGGCGACGTGGCTTGTGATGATTCTCCTGCCGATGATGCAGGCTTTTGGGCAAGATGAGCCCAAGGAAGCCGAAGCACCTGCCGCTGCTGCACCTGCGGCCCCCGCGCCCGCCAAGGCTGCCGGCACAGAAGCCGTGGCCCCGCAGAAAGTGTCGATGCTTGCTTACCTGATTCGAGCGCACAGCGACCCGCTGGCCGCGTTCATCGGGTTGAGCCTGCTGGGTATCTCCATTTACTTCTTTGCCCAGGTCATTCGCTTCTTCATGGAATTTCGGGTTGAAGAGGCTGCTCCGCCCGCCCTGGTAGACAAGATTGAAGCCTCAATCAAAGAACGGAAGTTTCAGGAGGCGTATGACGCCTGCAAAGACGACAATTCGTTCCTGGCCCGATTGCTTCGTACGGGAATTGCGAACCTGCCCAACGGCCGCGCGGAAGCCAAGGAAGCCATGAACACCACGGCCGAGGAACTGGTGACCTCTATGGAAGCCAGAACCAGTTACCTGGCCACCATCGGCACGCTTGGTCCCATGATTGGGCTCGTCGGTACGATCTGGGGCATGATTCATAGCTTCCAGGAGATTGCAACCGCCAGTGGCCAGCAGCCAGCCGCCGATAAGGTGGCCGGTGGTATTGCCACCGCCCTTTTTATCACCCTGGAAGGGATCTCAATCTCCGTACCCGCCATCTTCTTCTATGCTTACTTCCGGAACCGGATCGCACAGCTTGCCATGGAAGCCACCAAGATTGCAGACCGCACCATCAGCGCGTTTTGGTCGGCCGCCAAGCAGCAGCAGCAACCGGCTCCGGCCGCTCCTTCCGTCAAAGCCTGATCAAGGTTGCTTCGAGTCTTCTGGCTAGTCCCTTTGTCTCATGGCCGTAGCGGAGAATCAGACCGATGGGCGGAAGCGCTTCGGGAGAGATCAAGGCTGAGCCCAACATGACTCCCCTACTGGACGTGGTGTTTCAGCTCATCACTTTCTTCATGATGGTCTTCAAGATCAGCGGCGAGAATTATGATCAGCGTGTGCGGCTGCCGGTGGCCGGTTCGGCCAGGCCGGTTGAGGGGAAGCCGGCCGAAGACCGCTTGATCTTGAACATTGATGGTAAAGGCCAGCTCTTGTGGAACGGCGAGTCGCTGGACATCGACCGGGCGATGAAAGAACTAAGGACTCAGTCCCAGCTTGTTCGCCTGAACCTCAAGATTCAGAAGAAAGAAGTAGCAGACGGCGAACCGTTGCCGACCACCGTCGTCTTTCGCGCCGATAAGAATGTGCCGTTCACGCAAATCTATCGGTATATCACGGCCTGTCAGACCCAGGGGTTTGTGAAGTTTGCCCTCAAGGCCATGAGCGGGGAGGGCTGATCCCATGAAGAAAATGAAGCATGAAGAGGTTGAGGTCCAGATCACGCCCATGCTCGACATGGCGTTCCAGCTTCTGACCTTCTTCATTCTGACCTTCCGGCCGATGCCGACCGAAGGCCAGTTTTCCATGAATCTGCTTCCCAGTTCGCCTTCCATCGACATGGCAAAGACCGATAAAACGACCGACGCAACCGACAGTTCCGAAACGCCGGCCTTTTTGCGCACCCTGACAGTTCAGTTGAAGTCCAACCTGGATGGCTCGCTTGCCGAGATGTCGATTGGTGAGAATGACTTCCAGTCTCTTGAGCAGCTTAAAACCCGTCTCAAGGAAATTGTGGCCGATAAAACGCTGCCATTCGACCAGGCTGTGATTCAGTCTGACCCCGGTCTGCGTTATGAAGACCTGATGCGCGTGATTGATGTGTTTGCAGGCCCGGAGGTCGGTATTACCAAGCTCAGTTTCAATGAGATGAGCGGTGTTTGAGGAATCTGAATTTTGACCAGGAACAAAGGCCTGTTTCGTGGTTCCGAACTACCCCGCCTGCTGATGCTTGCCTCGTTCATGGTCATCGGCTGGGTTGCCTTTCTGAGCTGGCAGAGCCGCCAGGTCGAGCGACCTGCACCGCTGATTGCGAATCTGGATCCGGTGCCGCCCGCCGATGACCGGGTTGAATTTCAGGGGGTTCAAGATAAGCGAGCCCTGAACCCCAGAGAAAATCCCGCTTACAAGTTACTGGTCGACAGGGTCCGAGAAACGCCCGTTGAGCAGTTGTATGCCGAGAGTCGGAACGACCTGGTTTTCAGCCAGTTCCTTGACCATCCGGCCCGCTATCGGGGGTTGCCGGTTCATATTCAAGGCACCGCGCGCCGGATTGTTCGGCAATCGGCCGAGGGATCGAGCATCTGGCCCAACACCGATTACTATGAAGCGTTCATCTTTACCGGCGATAGCCAGGGATTTCCCTGGTGGGTGGCGTTTGAGGACGCGCCCTCAGGGCTCACGCTGGGGGATAATATCTTTCAGCCTGTAGTTTTCGACGGCTATTTTCTCAAGCTGATGGGGTACAGGGCGGGCGACGCTTTTCGGTTCGCTCCCCTGCTAATCGGCCGGATCAGGCCCGTGGCCGTGCCCGCAGCGCAAAGTGGTGAGCCCAGTGGATGGCCTATCAAACCGTGGTGGCTGCTGGCGCTGGGTGCCCTTCTGGTCTTCGGCTTGTTGCGATGGTGGATGTTTGCCAGAACGGCCTTTGGACGCAAGCCAGGCTGGAAGGCTCGCAGTTCGGTGCCGGTAACCGATCATATCGAGCCAGAAGACCTCAAAGCCTGGCTCGATCAGGATGCCGGGCCTGGCCAAGATCAGCCACCCACGGCCCCTGAGGTTTCTCAAGGGAACCGTGAGTAGCAAGTCTGGAATACGCTCATCACGCCGGTATGTGCGCCCTCGTCGTACTACACAAGTCCAAGAACAGGGCCTAGAGCCTATGTCCCACGCAGGCAATAGAGTTGTGCCAGGCGTGGATCCGAGAGCCCTGAAGGGGCGCGTTGATATTAGCCCAGGGTAACGCCCTGGGTAATCGGGATCCCAACGTATACCTTTTATTCTTAGGTGTTTTTGGCTCCATGGGCGATCCAGTGGAATTGGATCGCCCGTTGAGCCCAAGAGTTTTTTCGGGGCTTATCTTACCGAGCTCGTTGGGCTGGGCTCACATGGGTTCGGGCCTTCAGCCCTCCAGACCTACCGCGTGCCAGGCAACCCTATTTTTAGGCGTGATTCAGATTTGTGTAGTACAATAAGATGTGCGTCCCAGGCTTCGCCATCCAGGCCTCAGCCATTTGCGCTCGCTCAGGTTTGGTCTGAGTTGATCCAGCGCGGGCCGAGCGGGGCCACTTCAAAACTCGGCAACCGCTGAACCAGATCCGCGGGATCGGTGGAAACCAGGATCCGCTGAAGATCGGTCGGTTTCATGAACCCCTCTTCCACTCCATGTTCCATGAGTGCGAGCAGGGGATCAAAATAGCCATCCACGTTCAACAGGCCGATCGGTTTGGCATGCAGGCCCAGCACCGACCAGGTCAGAATCTCAAAGAATTCCTCATAAGTGCCAATTCCGCCAGGCATCGTAATAAAGGCATCAGAGCGAGCCGCCATCAGAGCCTTACGCTGATGCATGTCTGGGACAATGATCAGCTCGGTCACCTCGTTGTGCGCAACTTCTTTGCGTGCAAGCGGTTCGGGAATGACCCCGATCACCTCACCGCCCGCCGCAAGCGCCGCGTTGGCAGCCTCGCCCATCAGGCCCACCCGGCCGCCGCCATACACCAGGCCAAACCCCGCGCTGGCGATGGCCTTGCCAAGATGCTGAGCCAGCTCGATGTAGGCTGGGCGAGTACCGGACCTTGAGCCGCAAAATACGCAAATACGAAAATCAGGTTTTGGAGATTCCAAGTCCTGGCCTTTCCACCATCAAAACGGGGCTTGTGTGGGAGTGTCATCAGACAAGCCTCTGGAATTTGGCTCGATCGGCCCCTTCGCAGGAGCAGAGATCCCTCATTATGATAGCCTGAAAAGGTCCGCCGCGTGACGACATGCTTTGGACTGACGGCTTTTGTGATTTGAGAGGGGAGGGATCGGTGTCCCAGCGGTTTGTGAGTGTTGCGAAGGTCGGAGATGTGTACGAAGGGGAAGGCCGACTTGTCGAGGTTGACGATCGGCTGATCGCCTTGTTCCTGGCCCAAGGGCAGTATTACGCCATCGACGACGCATGCCCCCACCAGGGTGCCCCCCTGAGTGACGGCATTGTGGAAGACAAAGCGGTCACCTGTACCTGGCACGGCTGGCGGTTCAGCCTGGAGGATGGCCGGCACATCGAAGGATCCAAATGCAAGGTCGCCACCTATCCTGTTCGTGTGGTGGATGACTCGATTGAGATTGGCCTTCCCTGACCCCCCCCCGTCACGTTTTCTCAGGAGCCTGAACCATGAGAGCAGCATTCTTTGAAGCGACCGGTGGCCCAGACGTGATCCGGGTGGCGGAGCTTCCCGATCCTGAGCCAGGTGCTGGTGAGGTCCGTGTTGCGGTGGGGGCGACCTCGCTCAACCCGATCGACCTCTACATCCGCGCGGGCATTGTGACCATGCCGATGCGGTTTCCCTACGTGGTGGGGTGCGACCTGGCTGGAACCGTGGAAAAGGTGGGGCCAGGAGCCAGCCGTTTCAAGGTGGGAGATCGAGTCTGGGGTTCGAATCAGGGGCTGCTGGGCCGCCCAGGTGTAACCTCAGAGCTGGCCGTTGTGAGTGAAGACTGGCTTTACCCCATTCCCGCCAACCTCACCGATGCCGAGGCGGCCGCGCTGGCCCTGACCGGTTTGACGGCCCACCTGGGCCTGTTCAACCGGGCGGCTCTCAAGCCGGGTGAAACGGTCTACGTTTCGGGTGGCAGTGGCGGTGTGGGCTCGATGGTTATCCAGATCGCCAAGGCCGCTGGAGCGCGTGTGGCCACCACGGCAGGTTCCGCAGAAAAGATGGAACTCTGTCGATCTCTGGGGGCGGATCTTGTTCTGAATTACAAAACGGATGACCTGGTTGCCGGCCTTCGATCCTTTTCCGAGGAAGGAATTGACGTCTGGTTTGAGACCCTGCGTGAGCCAGACCTGGAACGGAACATCCCCCTGCTCAAGCGCTGGGGAAGAATGATCCTGATGGCCGGCCGGACCGCAAAGCCAACCCTGCCGCTCGGTTCGTTTTACACGCGCAATTGTTCCATTCTCGGGTTCGCAATGTTCAACTTCTCGGCCGACGCCCAGCGTGTCTGTGCGGAAGACATGAACCGCTGGTCCGCTGAGGGGCGGTTGAAACCGATCATCGGCAAGGTTTTCCCGCTTGAGAAAACGGCCGAGGCTCAACAATACCTTGAGCAAAACACGCTCGGCGGGGCTGGTCAACTGACCGGTAAGGTTGTGATCAGCGTGAACTCCTGAGTGCTTGGTCTTGCCAGTCTTGAGCTGTCGCCATTCTTGAGAAGCCGACCTCGGAAGCATGCTTTCGGGGTCGGCTTTTCTGTTCAACGCCGTACATACAAAAGTTAACAAGCGTTGGGTGCTGCGTTGGTTCCTGAGAGTTCCTGAATCGCAACTCATCCTCCCCCCTGATTGTTGGGGGAAGAGCTCTTTTTAGCTTTAAGAATTACCGATCTGTTGCGGTGTTATGTCCCGCAGAACGTACGGTATGTACCATCGTCGGGGGACGGGTCTCGGTAGTCGGCCATCTCAGCCTTTTCCTCAAACGGTTGCGCCAACGCCGCCAGCAATTTGTGCAGATACGAAAAATTCTCGTCCTCTTCTGCAGCCAGCAAGGCTTCCTCTACCCGATGGTTCCTGGGGATGACGGCTGGATTCACGGATTGCATCAGGGAATAGGCGGTTGATTTCGGCTGCCCGTTACGGTCAAGCCGTTCCTGCCAACGGGAATACCAAGCTTGAAAGTCTGTGTCCTGGTAACGGTCATCGGTTAACGGCTCTTCCGCCGACAGGTCGCGGAACGTGTTGGTGAAATCGGCACGGGATTTCTGCATCCATTCAAGCAGAGCTGCGATGAACTCGAAGTCGTCGGCCTCGACTGTCTGGAGCCCCAGTTTTTGCCGCATCCCGTCAAGCCAGTACTGCTCATAGAGGTCAGGGAAGGCATCGAGCACTTCCATGGCGACCGCCACTGCCTTGTCTGGTTCGAGATCGAGGAGCGGAAGCAGGGTCTCGGCGAACCGGGCCAGGTTCCACTGCATGATGTTCGCTTGGTTGCGGTAGGCATACCGGCCTGAACGGTCGATCGAGCTAAACACCGTGGCGGGATCATAAGTGTTCATGAATGCGCAAGGACCGTAGTCGATCGTCTCTCCAGAGATTGCCACGTTGTCGGTATTCATCACTCCGTGAATGAACCCGACCAGTTGCCAGCGTGCGACGAGCGCGGCCTGGCGGTTGGTGACCTCTCGTAAGAACTCCAGGTACTTTTGCGGATTCTCGGAAAGTCCCGGATAGTGTCTGGCAATGGCATAGTCTGCCAGCTCTTGGAGCGGCGATACTCCCCGACGCGCAGCATACTCGAAGGTGCCGACCCGGATGTGGCTGGCGGCCACGCGGGTCAGAATCGCGCCTCGCCGAATCGATTCCCGGTAAACTGGCTCGCCGGTGGTGACCACTGCAAGGCTGCGGGTGGTGGGGATGCCAAGTGCAGCCATCGCTTCGCTGACAATATATTCGCGGAGCATCGGCCCGAGGGCAGCACGCCCATCGCCCCCGCGCGAGAATTGCGTTCGTCCCGATCCCTTGAACTGAATATCAACAAGCTGGCCACCCGGTGTTCGATGCTCGCCCAGCAGGATGGCCCGCCCATCGCCCAGCATTGTGAAGCCGCCGAACTGATGCCCCGCGTAAGCCTGGGCGATTGGCAAGGAACCGGCCGGCAAGTCCTGGCCCGCAAAAAGGGCTGCCGCAGCTTTTGGCGAAAGGGACGTTAGGTCAAGGCCGAGATCCTTGGCCAGCCTGTTGTTCAGGATCGATACGCGTGGATCTCGCG
Organism: uncultured Planctomycetales bacterium; assembly: GCA_903926465.1. GTDB lineage: Bacteria > Planctomycetota > Planctomycetia > Isosphaerales > Isosphaeraceae > CAIYJE01. The sequence goes on along the minus strand of CAIYJE010000141.1, from coordinate 49,843 downwards.
ACTCGGCCGGGTTGACCGGACTGAAGAAAACGTCTGGCAGCCGCGAGTACGTGTTCTCGAACCGCCAGCCAATCTTGTCTGTGCCCGCTCCCGATGCGGTCGGCGTAACCATCCTGTGCCCCTGGTAATGCTTTCAAAAAAATCGAGACTATAGCAAGATTGCCGGGTTGTTCAGGGATCGATTTCAAAAATCAGGTTTGAAACGCTAGTGGCGGATCAACATAGCCCATCTCAACAGGCTCGATGTTCGACACAAGTCTGATCTGCTTTTCTGGAAGCAGGGTGATGGCCTGCACAGGTCAGGATAGGAATGGACCTGATGGACGGAGTGGACAGGAGTGATGGACCGGGAACACCGCCAGCCATCGCGGATTCTGGTCCATACCGTCCATTCTTCTCTTCCAGCCGTACGATCCATAGTTTCTTTTCTTCACGGTCCTTCTGACTTGTGTAATGCAACGAGCCCAATGGGCTGGGTAAAGGGTCCCCCCAAGAAAAACGCTTGAGCCCACAGACGTCTGAAAAATGCGATGTTTGGTGTTAAAACCGGGTTACCCTGCCCACTGGGCTGGGCAATCTTGGAACCGCTGCTTCAGAGTTCCAGACCCTGAAGCGAAGACTTCTCAATTCCGCCTGTCCAACGCAACAGTGAATCGCAATCTAAGTTTGGGTTCACTGAGTGAAGCTGCGGTATATTTTGAGGTCGCAAGAAGAACGGCTACCCAAAATCTCGCATTGACGAAAACGATAGAGTCCACCAAAAAGATTTTCTATTAATCGAAAATCTTCAAAGAAGAAAAACTCTGAAATCGCGAACTGGCGTCTTCCCCAAAGTTCGCAGGCTGAATGCAGTACACCCGATAGGACTCGAACCTATAACCTTCAGTTCCGAAGACTGATGCTCTATCCAATTGAGCTACGGGTGCATTCTGTCGGGCGAACCCCTTATGCGTTGGGCACGCCCTAGGTCATACTATAGCGAACAGTTTTATCGGGGGGAAGCGATTCCGGGAAGAAGAATCCCGAGTTTCTCTCCATCAGGTGGCGAACGCTGTGTCCCGCCCTGGTCGGTTCGCCAGGCCTTGATCTCTGCTTGGAATGCATCCATGTCCGAAAATGACCGCGTGAAAGGCACTTTTTCCTTCATAAGCCTGGGTTGCCCCAAGAACCTGGTCGATTCCGAGCGCATGCTGGGCTTGCTGGCCCAGGATGGCTACTCGCTGGTGCCAGATTCCGAGCTGGCAGACCTGGTTATTGTGAATACCTGCGGGTTCATAGACTCGGCCCGCCAGGAATCCCTTGGCGTGATTCGAGAGATGATCGACCGCAAAAAAGCGGGTCTGATCAAGGGTATTGTTGTGGCCGGCTGCCTGGCCGAGCGTGAGCGTGATCGGCTTCTTGAGGAGGTCCCCGAGGTCGATCAGATCATCGGCGTCTTCGGCCGAGAAGAGATTGCCCGCGTGGCCGAGCGGATTCTGGGAGAAATTCACGAACAGCGGTCCCTCTTCAGGCCGGCCGCAATCCGGGCCATGGACGATACCGCCAGGCTCCGGATCACCCCCAGGCACCTGGCATACCTCAAGGTTTCTGAAGGCTGCGACCGCCTTTGCACCTTTTGCGCCATCCCGTACATGCGTGGTAAGCATGTGACCAAGCCTATTGAAGAGGTGGTCAAAGAGGCCAAGGAACTTGCGGCCGACGGGGTACGAGAGCTGAGCCTGGTGGCTCAGGACATGACCTATTATGGGCTCGATCTGTATGGCCGAACCCGCCTGGCCGACCTGCTCAATGCGCTTGAAGAGGTGGAAGGGATCGACTGGATCCGGGTGCTGTACAACTATCCACAGCACTTCACCACGGACCTGGTGATGGCCATCCGAGAATCGTCCAAGGTGGTCCCGTACCTGGATATGCCCTTGCAGCATATCAGTGACCGGGTCCTTAAAATGATGAATCGCCGGCACTCTCGGGCAGAGACGGTTGAGATTATTGATCGGCTTCGTTCGGAGATTCCGGGCCTGGTGCTTCGAACCACGTTCATCGTGGGATTTCCTGGCGAGACGGAGGCCGAGTTCGAAGAGTTGCGTGAGTTTGTCAAATCCACCCGGTTTGAGCGGCTGGGCGTTTTCCCTTACTCCTATGAATCCGATACTCCGTCGGCCCGTCTTCCTGGGCACCTGGATCAGGATGTGAAGCTTGCGCGTCGTGACCAGATCATGGCCGAGCAGCAGCCCATTGCGTTCGCATTCAATCAATCTCTGGTTGGGCGTGAACTGGATGTTCTGATCGACCGGGCGGATCCGAACCAGAAGGGGCGCTGGATTGGTCGGACCTATGCGGATGCGCCTGATATTGATGGCGTGGTCTCACTGCGTGGCAAGGGGCTCCGGCCTGGCGACATGGTGAAAGCGGAGATCACCGAGTCTCAGGGATATGATCTGGCTGCCAAAGCCATCGGCACGCCGGTTCGTGGCGGCCAAGCGGCTCGCACCGGCAAGGGCCGATCCCTGAACTCCAGCATTCTTCCGATCATTTCGTGATCGAGGGATCCCAGTTCGTTCGAGGCGGTTCATACGTGTGATCGGATTTGAGAGATAAGTTCAAAACGAGGGCCGGGCCTGGCACAGACACCAGGCCTGTCCTGATTTTGAAACGGTTTCAAAGCGAAGAAAGTTCATCCAATGGCCGAGGTGCTCTCGGGCGTGCATCAAGCAGAGTCGAATCGGCGTAAGCCGCGGTTCTGGAACGTACCGAACACGTTCACTATGGGGCGGCTCTTTCTGTCGGCCGTGGTTTTTGCGCTCATCGAATTTCAGTGGTATCGGTCGGCCCTGGTTGTGTTCAGCATTGCCGCCCTGACCGATGCCATGGATGGTTATCTGGCCCGCGCACTTGGCCAAACCTCGGCCTTGGGCCGCCAGCTTGATCCACTGGTTGATAAGGTGATCGTGGCCGGCACCATGATCTATTTGTTACCCATTCCAGAGAGTGGGTTGGCGGCCTGGGCGGTCACTTTGATAGTGGTTCGAGAACTGGTGGTGCAAGCCCTGCGCAGCCTGGTTGAAGGACGCGGTATTGCCTTCGGTGCGCGTATGGCCGGGAAGCTTAAAACCACGTTCCAATGCCTTGCGATCTTTGCCGTCTTGCTGGGGCTTGGTTGGCAGCTACCTGCGGAATTTGCCTGGGTTCGTGATGGCCTGATCTGGATCACTGTGCTGCTCACGGTTTACAGCGGGCTGGTGTATGTGGCTGCCGCATGGCCCCTGCTGCAAGCGGAATCCTCGACGGATAGTTAATGCTTCCTGTCTAAAGGATCTGGTCTCTTCGGTTCAGGGGCATTGCCTCGTTTGTTTCCAAGCCAGTTTTTGTTCGCATCAATCCAGCGTGTTCTTTTGAGGTTTTGGTCATGCTTGAATGGGTTCGCGCCATCCTTCTGGGTCTAATTCAAGGTGTTACGGAATTCCTGCCGATTTCCAGCGATGGTCACCTTTCGTTGCTGCAAATCCTTTCCCAGGGATGGGGTGAGAAATCCCAAGAAACCGGCCCTTACCATGTGTTCTTCGATGTGATGCTGCACGTGGGAACCACGGTGGCGATCCTGGTCCATTACCGCAAGCAGATTGCGGCTGGCATCAAAGGATTCCTGGGCGATCCGCACGTTCCAGACTTTTACGTGCGACCCGCGCTTTTTCGGCTCGCCGGGCTGGTCTTTGTGGCGCTTCTGCCGCTTTTGCCCGTGGTACTGGTCAAGGACAAGATCGAAGAGACCTATGAAAACCTGTATGTGGTTGGTTTTGGATTCCTGACCACGGCGGTGGTATTGCTGGTTACCCACTTCCTGAGCGGTGGCAAGAAGGGTCCAGATACCATGACCTGGGTCGATGCGCTGCTGATCGGGTGTGCGCAGGCCCTGGCGCCACTTCCGGGTGTGAGTCGGAGCGGGCTTACCATTGCCGCCGCACTGATGCGCGGCTGCACCAAAAGCTGGTCGGTTGGCTTTAGCCTGGCCATCGCGGTTCCCGCAATTGGTGGGGCCACGCTGCTCCAGCTTCGTAAATTGCTGCATATGGAACTCAGTTCTTCTCAGATTGCACAGATCTTGCTGGCATCCACCATCGCTGGACTGGTCGGCTATGTGGCCATCCTCTGGCTGCTGAGGATTGTTCGCTCGGAACGCCTATGGTATTTTTCTGTATACCTATTCGTTTTGTCCGCTGTAATCCTGTTCTGGTTGGCACCCCGCCATGGCACCCACAAGTCCACAGAAGCCGCTCCGCAGGGTTTGGGTCAGTCGGTGCGGCAGCGTGCCGATACTGCAACTGCTGATGGAAATTGGCCGAGGGCCAATTCTGTGCATTGCACCGTCTGCATTTCTGCGTGAGCGTTGGACCACCCAGTGGGGTTCGGGGCTGCGGTTCAAGGCTCGCTTTGTCACCTGGCCCGATGTATGGGCCAGGGTGCGTGAAGCTTCAGAGGTTGGACCCGGCTTTCTGTCCAAAGCTGCGCGTCGAGCCGCATTATGCGAAGCGGTGCGGCAAATCCGGGCTGAGGGTGGATTCGTCCAGTCTGCCCAGATCAGCCACACCGTGGGATTTCGCACGTACTTATTGGAGCAGTTCTCAGCCTGGCGGCTGGCTGGTCTTACTGCCGAGCAAGAGCAACCGGCCGGGTCCGACCCCGATGTGTGGGCCTGCTACCTGAGAGATCGTGAGCTACTTGCCTTAGCTGGTGGCGAAGATGAACTGGGAGCAGCGCTCTGGGCCATTTCCCAGATTGGCACCAACTCGGGCTCATTTCTCACCAGTTATCCCTCTGTTCTGGTGATTGACCCCTCTCGCTCTGGACCGCTGGCCTGGCGAGCTATGGGCGTGCTTCAACGGCATACCCGATCGTTTGGCGTTTGGCTCCCGGGTCAGGAGGGAGCGCGTCCAGAGATGCTTGCGGATCTCCAACCGATCGAGCGGAAGTTGCTGGACTGGGGGCTTGAGCGTGTGGAGCTTCCGGCCTTTGATTCCGTGGCTGAGTCTGCCATGACGGACGTGACGTCGTCATTGTTTCAGGTCGAGAGGGAAGGAACGCTTCCGGCCTTTGCAAGCATTGAGGCGTGGGGGATGCCTGAAGGAGAGGGAGAGGCTCGCGCGGTGGCAAGCGCGGTCCGAAGTCGGTTGGTGGCGGGGGCCTCTCCCCATGAGATTCTGGTGACATACCCCCAGGAAGGGGAGCTGGTAGATCGGATCGAGGAGACGCTGACCTCATGGGGCATTCCGGTGGCTCGGTCTTGGGCTCGGCCCCTCTCGCGTGATCCCGCGGTCGCGCTCTTACTCAGGGCGTTAAGAATTCCGGTGAGCGGCTGGGAAACCTCGGAGCTGGTCCATTTGCTTCGGCACGGCTTGATTGCGCCAGAATGGGCGGAGTTCGGTACGCGAGAGGTTCTGGCCGAAGCGGCCTGTGGGCTCCGAGAGACGCAGGTTTTTCGAGGCCGCCAGGCGCTCGAATCAATTCTTGAGAAGGAGCTTCCTGAAGAGACTTCCAAGCGTGCAGAGGCCCGTCAGGCCGAACGCAAACGCTGGCGCGTGTCTGCCCGCGAGGTGCTGGAGCGGCTGACGTTGTTGCTTGAGCCGTTCGAGGAGCCGGCGGCCTGGTCTGAGCATTGCGACCGGCTAGAGAATCTTGCCGCGGCGCTGGGCCTGACCCGGCAAGAATCGGTGCTGACGCTTGATGCGTTATACCTGGCGCTTGATGATCAGGATGAGATCAGGGGCAGGGCGGAATTGCCTGACGCCCCCTGGACAACCGCTCGGTTCTTGGTAGAGGTTGAGCAGATCGCCGCCGAGCAGACCTGGACGGCACCTGTCCGTCCTGGGGTAATGCTGGCAACCGCCGATCAGGTTGCCGGCGATTCCGTGCCGCACCTGATCCTGGCGGGGCTGGTTGAGGGTTCATTCCCAGACCGTCAGGTTCTTGAAAAGCCCCTGGTCAGCGCGTTGGAGGAAGATCCGGAAGCGCCCGTGCAAGAGCGCTGGCTGGATCCTTGCTCACTGGCCAGAGAGATGCGGCGATTCGTCTCTGTACTGGCCTGCGCACAGCAAACCCTGGCCCTGGTCTACCCATCCACCTCCGCTGATGGGCAACGCCTGTTACCCGCCGGGTTTCTGGAAGAGCTAAGGCGGCTGTTCATCCCTGGGGCGTGGAAGGCCGGCCTGACCGAGCTTGCCCGGTTGAGTCCAACGCTGAACAGCTCACTTCAGGGCTCGCTTCATGATGAGAGGCTCAGCACAATTGCGCAGGCGCTGAAGGTTCAGAATGCCGATCTGGAGAATGATGTTCTGGCGGCGGTCCGTTCGCTGGCCCGGAAGCCTGGTCATCGCCCGGTACTTGCGGCCATCTCCAATGGCATTCGCGTGAACCATCTGCGGGTCCGGAGGAAGCGTTTTGGGCAGTTTGATGGGCTGTTGAAAGATCCGGCTGTGGTACAGCAGATCAGTTCCAAGCTGCTGGGAAATCGCAGTTACAGTATCAGCGAACTTGAGACGTTCTCGACCTGTCCATTCCAGTACTACGTGGGAAACGTGCTCAGGCTCAGGCCGGTGCCCGTGAATGACGAGTTTGTGGAGGATCGAACGGTACGAGGGTTCAACATTCACCAGGCACTTGAGCAGTTCCATGACCAGATTCAGGGCGGCAGTTTGCCGCCTGACGCGGTACCTGCAACGCTCCGGGAACGCCTGAATCTGATCCTGGACGGTTTACGGTCCGCCGGCCCGCAACCGAGAACCGATCTCGAAGCCGGGTTACAGCAGCTTGAAGCGGATCAGCTGAAGCAGATCTGTCTCAAGTATGTGGATCAATGGATGGATTATCGGGCCAAAAACCAAGGGGCAGAGCCGTTCAGGTTTGAACTCGCGTTTGGCAAGTCCAACGACCCGTTCCCGCCGTTGACTCTGGGCACGCCAGAGACCGGCGAGATCCGGCTAGCGGGCCGCATCGATCGGCTGGATCTGGTTCGTCGAGATGACGCTGAATATGTGCGAATTATTGATTACAAAACAGGAACGGCACCCGGGCGTAAAGAGCTTGACCAAGGGATGGCGTTACAGCTTCCGCTTTACCTGCTGGCGGCCAGTCAGTTTCTGAAAACCGATGTCGAATACTTGCCCTTGGATGTGGCGTACTGGTCGCTCAAGGGGAAAGGCTTTGGTGTGTTGTATCCACCCAAGAAGCGGAGTTCCGAAGATCCGAAGGAACTCTGGCAGGCGATGGAGGAGCAGCTCACGCGGTTTCTGCTGGAGCTGTATGAGCTCATGAAGTCTGGCGCGTTTGTGGTGGCCCCCCGGCAAGATCACTGTGAAAGCCGTTGCGATTTCGGCTCGGTTTGCCGCATCCGGCAACTGAGGTCGTTGAAGCAGCCGAAGACGTTCGACCGCGCATTACCTATCTTGCAGGGAGGGGATTGAAGATGAACCCGACAGGTCACCCCGTTCCCCTGAATCCGCCCACCGCGCAACAGCGTGCCGCCCTTGATGCCCAGGGGGTTAGCGTGGCCGTGGTGGCCGGCGCTGGTAGCGGCAAAACAAAGGTGCTCACGGATCGGTATCTCGGCCATCTGGAATCTACGGAACTTCAGTGGGTTCAGCAGGTGGTGGCACTCACATTCACCGAAAAAGCGGCCCGTGAGTTGCGTGATCGCGTGCGGGCTCAATGCCGGCGTAAACTTGAGCAAGGTTCGTCCGATCATGACTGGCGCACCATCTTGTGGGCGCTCGAAGCGGCCCCCATCAATACCTTCCATAGTTATTGCACCACCCTGCTGAGACGCTACCCACTGGAGGCTGGCGTGGAGCCCGGCTTCCGGGTGGCCGATGAAACCATCTCCGCGTCGTTACGTGAGGCTGCGGTTCGTATTTGCCTGCGCAAGTGGCTGGCGGCCAGTGACCCTGGATTTCTGGATCAGGCGCTCAGGCTTGGGCTGACTGGTATGCAGGAAGTTTTGGCCGACTTACTCTCGGATCGGGCAGGTCGAGATTATCAGGCGCTCGCGGAAAAACCGATCGAAGAGATTTTGGAATCGTGGGCTCGCCTTCGCGATGAGCAGCTTATCCCTGCGTGCCAGGTGAAGCTGAGGCAAAAATACGAAGTATGCCAGAGTCTAATCGCGTCACATCCCTGCTCACTCAAGACCATGATCGTGCGAATGAGCCAGCTCCGGGCTTCGGGTGACCAGCTTTTGAATGGCCGGTTAACGGAAGAATTTTTGGAGGAGGTCCGGAAGCTACTCATTCTGACAGGTGTCCAGGCAAAGCACTGGCCTTCGCCCGAGGTCTGGGAGTTGGTCAAAGCCGCATTGCGCGATTTGAAAGACGAGATCGACTCGACCTTGAAGTACCTGAAATCGAGTCCGGAAGCCGATCATATACTGGCCGAGCAAGGACGCACGCTGGCTCGTCTGGCCGCAGAATGTGTGGCGGTGTATGACCACCAGAAATCCGAGCGCGGGGTGCTAGACTTCACCGACCTTCAGGACCGACTTCTGAAACTGGTTCGCGACGGAGATTCTGCGCTACTGGATCGGATTCGGGGTGAGTTTCTGTTCTTGCTCGTTGATGAATTTCAAGATACAGACCCTGTGCAGGCAGAGATCCTTCGCGCTTTGGCGGGTGCGGGGTTTGGTGATGGGCGGCTGTTTTTGGTGGGAGATGCCAAGCAGTCAATTTATGGATTCCGAGGCGCACGGCCAAAGCTACTGACCGATTTCCGCGAAGAGTTCCCGCAAACCGGTCGGCTTGGCCTCACGGAAAACTTTCGAAGTGAGCCAGAGATCATCGACTTTGTGAACACCCTGTTTGAACCGGTGTTTCCGGGCGATGAGCATCGCTTGAGTGCAACCCGCAAGCGGACCCCTGGTTCCGTTGGGCCGCGTGTTGAGCGTGTGTGGGCCACTGAAAGCGACGAACCAGGCGTGACCACGCGGGTACGCGATGCGCGCGTGACCGAAGCAAGCTGGCTGGCCAGGTTGGTTGCCGACCGACTCCAGAACGGGTGGACGATTTATGATTCTAGTGCACGGGTTTACCGGAATGCCCATGCCGGCGACGTGGTGTTCTTGTTCAGGACACTGAACGACTCTGCAATTTATGAGCGTGCACTGGCAGACGCCGGGTTAGAGTTCTACCTGGTGGGCGGTGCCGCGTTTTTTGCGCAGCAGGAGATCATTGATATGATCAACCTGCTGTCGGCCATTGAGGATGAGTCTGACGAACTTGCGTTGCTGGGGTCGCTTCGAAGTCCTGCGTTTGGTGTGAGTGACGACGGCTTGTTCTGGCTCTCGACTTCGGAATTTGGCAGCCTTCCGCGTGGGCTTGCCAGGCTCGTTGAGATTCCCGAACTGCGTGGGAGAGACCTTGAGCGAGCGGCCAGGGCCCGGCGATTATTTGCCGAGTGGCGCGAGATCAAAGACAGCGTACCGATGGCGCGGTTGGTGGAGCGGGTGCTTGAGGATTCGGGATATGAAGTTCCTTTGCTGGCGGAACCGATGGGTGAACGGAAGCGGGCGAATTGCCGGAAGCTTGTGGAGCAAGCTCGGCAGTTTGATCGGCAGGGGGGATGGAGTCTGGCCGATCTGGTGTCCCGGCTGATTGCCGATCGTAAACGGCCGCCCAGAGAGCAACTGGCCAGCACCACGGATGAATACGGGAATGCGGTCCGGCTGATGACCATTCACCAGTCCAAGGGGCTGGAGTTCCCCATTGTGGTGGTGCCAGATTTGAACAGGAAGAACGTTGGGCCACGTGGAAGCGTGGATTTTCATGTAGAGCTTGGCCTGGTCGCCAGTACCAAAGTGGAACTGCAGGCAGAGAATGAGCACGAGGGTCCAGATGGTGGCGAGGCTAGCGGCTCTGGAGACGTTCAGCAAAGCCTGGGCTGGGTTCTTAGCCGCGCGTTGCGGGCATTGGAAGAGGAGCAGGAATCTCAACGCCTGTTCTATGTGGCCACAACGCGTGCCCGAGATTACCTGATCTTATCGGCCGGCATGGGAACGGGAGAAAAGGCTCAGTCTCATGCGATGCGGCTGATGGACGAGCGTTTTGACCGGGTGACGGGCCATCAGAAGGAGGACCAGGCCTTCGCACAAGCTCCGCCCATGCTGGGAACGGTGAATACTCCACCGCAGGTCATTGAGTCGGAATTGGACCGGACGCAGCAGAGACGGTCACGTTATGCCGCCGGCATTGCCGTGGCCGCGGCCATTGATCGCACCCTGGCCAGCGATGCTCAGCAGGACGAACCGGATCTGGATCGGCTCGTTCCTGAGGTTCTGGATCTTGGCGTACAACCCGGTGTGGGCTTGCGAGACCAGCAACTTCTACAGCTTCTGACTCAGGCGCTCGGAGATCCAGAGATTTTCACGGTTGGTGAGGAAGCGATTGAGGCGATCCTTGAACGAGCCGCCGGTCGTGTGGTTCCGCGTGCATCGGTCAGGCAAATTCAGCGGGCTGTGCCACGGCTGACGCGCTGGATTCCGGATGCGGAAGTGCGGTGCGCCGAGCCGGCCCTTAGACGATGGGCCAAAGACTGGATTGGCCACCGAACCCTGGGTGAGGCCAGCGGGTCGATGGCGGTCGAGCTTCGGGTTCCGAGCCTGGTGTTGACCCGTGACCTTGGTGGTGAATTACGAATTGTGGTGCCGCTGTTGAGTGAGTTGCGTGAGACGTGTCTGGAGCTGGCTCAGCTTCAGGCCCAGCTTATGATCGAGCGGCTGATGAAACAAACGGGTGAGCCGGTCAAGGGGATGATTCTGAGCCTGGGTGAAGACGGTTCCTGGGATGAGGAAACGGTGCCAGACTGCGCTGGTACGGCACTGGATGCCGAGCTGCGGCGGGTGCTCGAAGCACGTGCGTTGGAGTATCACGTTTCTGGGGCGGGGCTTATCGGCGGATGATGCCCAGGTCACGGAGTGAGATCAGCGAGGAATCTTGGGTGCCCTGATAGCTGGTTTCCTGAGGGAATACCGTCAATTCGGTCGGTGGTTCCTCGGAGTCGAGGTTCCCCTTCTGGGGCTTTGGCTGAACCCGGCCAGTTCCGGGGTTGCCGGCAGGTGAGCGAGAACTCTTACCTGTTCCCTTGCGGTTCGGTTCTTCAGGCGAGGCGCCACGAATGGTGGCGGGTCGCTGACCGGCTTCGGTGCGGCGGGCGTTTTCTTGCACGAACTCAAGCAGGTACTGGTCATACCAGTGTTTGGGAGAAAACTGCTGAATCCGCAGAATTTCTTCGCGAATAGACTGCCATTCAGCTGCGGATCTGGGCCCAGCATTAATTCGTTTCACCACGGTGAATCGGCGGCAGTACGCCCAGATCGGATTCCGGCTTTCCGGCAGTTTTTCGTCTCGATAAAGTGCGCTATAAATCAGGCCCGCTTCTTCGTATTTCTTATCCCGGAAGAGGGCATCGGCCTGGGCCATCGGGTCGGCTTCGTGCTCGTCCGTAACGGCTGGCGCTGGATTTGCGTCTGCTTTGCCAGCAATTGGGTTTTCTGATTGCTCTCGAACCACCTTTTCCACCGAAACGTCTTTCACGGTGGAGTTTTTGGCAGACTTACCAGCCGGTGCAGACGGATCGAGCGTGGAGCTGGGTGGGGCCTGATCTGATAATGGCCTGGATTCCGCAGGGGCTGGCAAAGGGTTCAGTCCGGCTAGCTCTTCCGGCTCGTGAATCAGCAGGTTGTCGGGCTTTGGGAGTGGCGATCCCGTGGGCGGTTTGGTGCTTGAATTGGTGGAGGCGGTTGGCGCTACGGTTTTCACGGGCGGGGTGGAAACAGGACTCGGGGCTGTGCTTGTCTGCGGCGGCTGAGTGGTTTGGGGGCGGACAGGTTCCGCGCGTTTGGGCCGTCGATTAAGAATGGCAAGGCATTCTCGGAAATCGGTAGCCTCGGCCGTTCGACCGTTCCTGGCCGCCTCATTGATGGCGACTTCGTAAGATTTTTTAAGCCAATCGACCAGCTCGGTTCGACTTCCCGGGTTGCTGGCCAGTTCATCCTCGATGAGCTGGACGGCACGTTTTCCTTGCCCCTGATCCAGGCATGTGCGAACGCTGGCAACCACGCGGTTTGCGGACGCGTTCCCGGATCCTGGTTCCTCGACCGCTTGGGCCTGAGCCAGTACCGCCACGAAGATCAGGGCGTGACAGAGTGCGCGTTGCAACGAGTCCCTCCCTGATCGCGATCGGGCTGATGGCTGGGAATCATGACGGATCGACCGTTCCATCGGTGGTGCTGGCCTCATGGGAAGCAGAGTTCAACCAGCTTTGGCGCAGGTGCAAGAGAGCGGGCGGAGTATGGTTCGGCAGCCCAGTCGCGTCAACCCCGGTTGGGTTCGAGCCCTGCAACCACAAGTGGTCAAGTGTTCAAAAATGGCTAGATCAGACCTGGTTCCGGACTGGTCCTGTGCGAGACATCACTGAGATCGACGCCGGTCTCGCTATACTGAACATCAGGAACGCATGGAAGTTCGATGGCAATGTTTGAGTGGATGGCGCGATGCGAATCATTTCGGGAGAGCGACGGGGGCACAAGCTTGAGGGACCAAATCGGAAGGCAAAGCCTACTAGCGATCTGGTTCGGGAATCGATTTTCAATATCCTTTCCGACACGGTGAGCGACCGACCGGTGGTTGATCTGTTTGCGGGCACGGGCGCGCTTGGTCTGGAAGCCTTGAGTCGAGGCGCATCTCAGGCGATATTCGTTGAGCGAGATCGAGGCAACGCTGAGGTGATTCGTCGGAACATCAGCCACCTACGCTACGAGGATCGGTCGACTGTATTGATGAGCGATGCCTACAAATGGGCCAAGACGGGCGAGATTTCCAGCGCAGTGCCGATGGTAGTTTTTGTCGATCCGCCCTACCGAGACTATGAGAATCAGGCAAAGCGGTTAAGCGGGGTGATTGCCAACCTGATGGCCCGCCTGCCTCAGGAATCGATGGTGGTTGTGGAGGGCCCCGAACATGGCGCCGCGGAGTGCCTGAACGAGGGTGTGGAATGGGATGTCAGGTATTACGGCGGGACGATGATTGCCGTTGGCCAGGTTCCTGGCCCAGCCGCATCCGAAGAAGCCCGGGCCACCGAGCCTGGCCCAGCCGTATCCGAGGACGTCTTACCAGCCGAGCCACTGGATTCCAACCTGACCTGAAGCTTGCGAGTACCGAGTTTGATCATGGAATCAGCCGTCAATGGAGCCTGGCGCAACGGTTCGGCCGCGAATCGGTTTGCGATCGAGGTTGTGCAACGTTTGCGCTCGGAAGGTTTCCAGGCGTTGTGGGCCGGAGGCTGTGTTCGGGACCTGTTCCTGGGAAAGAGCCCTAGTGATTATGACGTTGCCACAGACGCTGTCCCTGAACAGGTGATGAAGCTGTTCAGGAGAACCGTGCCCGTGGGGTTGAGCTTTGGTGTGGTGCGGGTGCTGGGTGCCACGCGGGGCACAGAGATTGAGGTGGCAACGTTCCGGTCCGATGGGCGTTACCTGGACGGCCGGCGGCCCGAGGATGTGAAGTTCGGTTCCGCTTCCGAGGATGCGGCCAGGCGAGACTTCTCGATTAACGGGATGTTCCTGGACCCGATTTCGGGCGAGATCATTGATTACGTGGGCGGCCGTAATGACCTTGAAGCCGGCATCGTCCGGGCCATTGGCGACCCTCACAAACGCTTTGCAGAAGACAAGCTCCGGTTGCTACGGGCGGTCCGGTTTGCCGCGCGGTTTGGTTTTCAGATCGAGACCCAGACCCAGATTGCCATGGAAACGCATGCGGCCGAGATTGCCGTGGTGGCGGCCGAGCGGATTGCTCAGGAGCTTCTCAAAATCCTTCAGCACCCCTCACGCGCGTATGGAATTCGCCTTGCTCAGCAAACGGGTCTGCTTGCGGCCATCCTTCCCGAAGTGGATCGAATGTACGGCTGGCCCCAGGCTGGGAATGCGGGCACTGAAGAATCCAGCATCGGCCAGCATCTGGAACGGGTCTTGGAGCGTTTGGTGCCCGAACCGGGAACCAGCCCGGTTCTGGGGCTGGCTGCGCTGCTGCACGAACTTGGGAGAGACTCATGCGATCTGGCCCCGCGATCGCCCGGAGAAAGCCCACTGGTGCAGAAAGATCATTGGGGTGCAGAACGAGCCGGCCTGGTAGGGCTCAGGCTCAAACTCTCTCGTGCCGATTGCGAACGAATGAGCTGGCTGGTTGAAAATCAGGCTGCGATTGAAAGAATTGCCGAGGTTATGCCCGCCGTCCGGAAGCGGTTATTGCATCATCCTGGAATCTGCGACTTGATCTGTTTGACCAGGGCTCACGCCGAATCAGAGCAGCAAACCACACGGCAAGTGGAGTTCGCTGAGCATTACCTGGGAACGTTGCCAGAGGGCCCGCTCGATCCGCCTGCATTGCTTAACGGGCGAGATCTTCAGAGCCTGGGGATTCCTGCCGGGCCCATCTTCAAGCACCTGCTGGAGCAGGTTCGGGATGAGCAGCTCAACGGCAGTCTGACCACGCACGAGCAGGCTCTAGCGTGGGTCAGGAATCAGCACGGAATATCCTGAGGTGCGACCATGACAGATTCCAACTATGTGCCTGCGCAATCTGCCCAGGAGGTGATTCGTCGCTATGCCCTGGGTGAGCGACGATTCACGGATCTGGATCTCGCATTGGAACGATCGATATTCCAAGGCGTCACTCTCGTTGATGCCGTTTTTGACGGATCGGTTTTGTACGAGGCAAATTTCAGCGATGCGGATCTCAGGGGCGCGAGCTTCCGGTTGACGGATATCAAATGCGCGGATTTCCGGAATGCAGACGTGAGAAGGGCCTGCTTCGAAGGGGCAATGGTTGAAGCAACACGATTCGAAGGGGCAACGTATCGCGGTGACGAGTTCGTGGGGGCGTATTGTTACAGCAACACGATCAAGCCAGGCGATGATTTTCCCTGATCCCAGGTGCCTTGGGTGGAATCCAGGAACCCCAGTCCATTCCGTCCATTTCCCGTTGGGCCAGAAATGCCAGAAGGCTCTTACCCCGCATGAGAACGAGGTAAGAGCCTTCTGATTTTATCGCAGAGAAGACCGTTCAGGTCTTACTTGCCGGCAGTGGCCAGCGAGCCTTTTGGCGAGGCTGGCTCTGAGGTTTCCTTCTTGCCCATCCAGTCGATCAAGATTGGGCTGGCGATGTAGACCGTGCTGTAAATACCTGAGATGAAGCCCACGAGGAGGCAGAACGAGAATCCTCGGAGTGCTTCACCACCAAAGAGGTACATGATCAAGACGACGAGCAGGGCGGTGAACGAGGTCAGAATCGTCCGGCTCAGCGTCTGGTTCACAGCGGCATTGATGATCCCCTCGGTGAGATAAGGGGTCTTTCCCTTGATTTCACGGATTCGATCGAAAATGACGATGGTGTCGTTGACCGAGAACCCAATGATCGTCAGGAAGGCGGCGATCATCGGCAGGTCAATCTTGTAAGGCGAAAGGGCAACCGCACCCAGCGCGATGAGCACGTCATGCACCAGGGCGATAACTGCCGCCATACCGAAGGTGATCGACTTGAACCGGAACCACAGGTAAATGATGATCGCGGCCCAGCTTGTCACAATGGCCAGAATGGCGATGAGCTGAGTGTCTCCGGCCACAGCGGCACCAAAGTTCTCAAGCCGCAGGAAGTTGAGAGCCGGGTCATTGGGCAGGCTGGTGGCCAGGTCACCCAGCACCCGTTGAGCCTGCGCTGGATCCATGTTCGTGCGGAAGATCAATTCTTCGCTCGAAGCGGTTGGGCTTGGCTGATCGGCCTTACGAACCCGGGTCACCTCGAATCGGCTCTCGGGATTGGTGATGGTATCCTCTGGCCGACCCGTATTCATGGCTCGAATGTAGTTCGCAAAATTGATCCGGAGCAATTCCGGGTCAACTTCACGGCTAAACGTGAGCGGATAGCTGGTCCCGCCGGCGAACCGGTCGGCCTGATCGGCCTTGGCCGTGTCGGCCTTGGCAATTGGCTGGGCTGCCCCAACCTGCATCGTCAGGCGAGAAAGCGCAGAGCCAAACTGCTTCAGAACCGCTTGCTGCACAGAGCCTGGATTCACATCGGTGGTACGAATGTTGAACCGGGTACCGCTCTTTTCACCTTCCAGCGAAAGGCTTTCAACCGAGACGTTAGGCAGCCCAGAGGTGGTAGCCTGATCACGCACGAATTCGACCCTGGCTGCGTCATCGAGAGACGCAATTTTGGAGTCGGTCGGGTCGAGGGCCACGGTCACCAAGGTGCCGCCGGTGAAGTCGATGTTGAACTTGTTCTTGACGTTGTTGAAGAAGGCGAACAGGCCGAACAAGATCAGGGCGAGTGACCCAGCCATCAGGTATCGTCTTGGTCCCACGAAGTCGATGTTCGTGTTCCCCATGAGCTTCATCATCGAGAGCTCTTTGATCCACCCCTGACGGTAAGCGAATTCAAAGATCACGCGAGAGACGTAGACGGCCGTGAACAGGTTCCAGGCCAAACCGATGATCAGCGTCAGGGCAAACCCCTTCACTTCTTCGGTGCCAATCAACCACATCACCATGCCTGAGACCAGGGTCGTTACGTGAGAGTCCAGAATGGTGGTCCAGGCCCGGTCGAAGCCGTTCCTGATCTGGGTTGCCAGATTGGCACCCCGTTCCTTCTCTTCACGCATACGCTCGAATACGAGCACGTTGGCATCGACCGCCATACCAATGGTCAAAGCTAAACCGGCAAGGCCCGGCAGCGTGATCGAGCTATTCGTGAAAGCCAGTGAACCGATCAGCAAGATCATGTTCAAGACCAGGGCGATCACAGAGACCACACCGGCGAACCGGTAGTAGATGATCATGAAAATCGGCACGACCAGCATCGACCAGCCGATCGCTCGTACACCCTTTTCAATAGTGTCGCGGCCAAGGGTTGGACCGATATTGGCCTGCTGGAGCGGAATCGGATCAATACTGGCGGGCAGCTTACCGGCCCGCAGGATGTCGATCAGATCGTCTCTCTGCTTCAGGGGCATCCCTTCAATGATCCCCTGATTGCTGATCTCTTGACGGATCACGGGAGCAGACATCACCTGGTCGTCTAGCAAAATGGCCAGATGGTAGGCAAAGTCGCCACCGCGGTTTCCGGGTGAAAACTCGCGGGTGAGGCGACCGAACCGGTTGGCACCTTGGGGCTTGAAGATGAAGCCAACCGCCGGCTGGATCTTTTCGTCGGTGGTGGGATACACGCTTTCAAGCATGTCGCCGGTCACACTGCGGCTTTCCGGCTCCACCTTGTACAAAACGAACCGCTCTTCCACACCATTCCCGCGCGGAACTGAACGAATTGCCAGGTTGGGATCTGAAAGGATCCGGCTGGGATTGAGGTTGATCGTGTAAGACTCAATTTCGGTGAAGTCACCAGAAACCGAAGGGCGGCGGCTGACCGATTCTTGGCCTGCGCTCATCACCGTGGCACGATCAGGATCGAGCAAAAGGGAGGTGAGGTCGTTGCTCAGGACCGGGTAGGAGACAATGCGGGTTCCGTTCGCGCTCTTCCCCTTCAGGGTGACCATGGCGCCGGCGTAATGGTCTCGCTCCCAAGACTGGCCAGGATCGCTCAGCCGGTTGCTTTCGAGCCGAGCCCAGGCGGTATCGCTCGCATCTTTCCTGGAGCGTTCCACGATTTCGGCCAGCTTGCCCCAGCGATACTTGGCCGGAGGATTGAGCAGGCCGCCGTCCCCCATCGCTCGCTGAATCGGTTGCTCGTCGTTGTCGTCACGAGAGTCGGCCAGGATCCGGAACTGCATGGAGCCCACGGCCGTCATGCGCCGCTTGATGTCTTCAACTTCTTCCGGGGCGGCCTTGGGCAGAATGATCTCGACCCGGTTGTTGCCAACCTTTCGGACCACAATGTCTTTCAATCCTTCAGGATTGATTCGCTTTTTCAGGGCCGTGATCAGATCGTCCATGTTGAACGTCTTGTCGGCCGTTTCCTTGGCCTGGTAGACCAGGATCGTCCCGCCAGAGAGGTCAATGCCGAGCTTGACCTTCTCAGAGGGTGGCAACGCGGCCAGCAAGCCCAGCAGGGCCGTGATCCCGATCAGCACAAATGGACGCACAAAGCTCTTCATGAGGGATTCCTAGCGATCCGCCCAGCGAGGACTGCCGGCGCGGCCGACCCCAGCCCAGGTCGAAGGATGGAGAGATACAATGACCCGGTTTTGTCCGGTGGTTCTGTCAAAAAAGATGCGGGTACGATGACCGCCTCCGAGCGGGAACCGTTCATCAACAATGGGACGAGTCGTCGTGTGAGATCGCTAGGCGAGCTCACGACTTCGTGCTGCCGGCTGAGCCTGAGTTCGATTCCTCGGAATCGGCCCGCCGAACAATGCTACTGCGTGTGAAAGTGAGTTTCAGCCCCTTGTCGTCGTCCACCCGAACGACAACTTTATCGCTATCCGAGTCAATCTGGACAATCGTGCCGTAGATGCCGGCAGAGGTCAACACTCGGTCGTTCTTCTTGAGAGCCGAGATCATCTCACGGCGCAATTTTTCCTGGCGCTGCTGGGGCCGCCATAACATCACATAAAACAGCAGAGCCATGGGCAGAAACGGCAGCAGGTTGACGAGTATATTCCCTCCTGTGTCGGCTCCGGGCTTCGCGCCAGCGGGGGGAGTTTTAGTCGTGGCTGCCTGCTGAGAAACTACCATTGTCGCAAGGTTTGCAAGCCCGGTCATCGGTTCCTTTCGCCCAATCAAAGTCAGAACGTGAGGTCAGAAATCCGAAAAGAGTTTCGAAATTCCTGGTCTGCTTAACATCAATCTAATGCTCAAGGCCCAATTGCTTCAAGGGTTTCGGCCACGAACTCGCGAAGCCGAGAGTCGCGGATGGCCTGCCGGACCTGCTCCATCAGGCGATGGATGTAGGCCAGGTTATGCGCCGAGGCAAGAATTGGGCCAAGCATTTCGTTGGCCATGAACAGGTGTCTGAGGTAAGCCCGGCTGAATCGGCTGCAAGTTGGACAGGGGCAGCCTTCTTCCACCGGACGATCATCTAGCTTGTATTGAGCGTTCCTGAGTTTGACCTGCCCCTGGCTGGTGAGGCAACTGGCATTGCGACCGTT
The DNA here is from genome assembly GCA_903926465.1 of uncultured Planctomycetales bacterium. Taxonomy (GTDB): domain Bacteria; phylum Planctomycetota; class Planctomycetia; order Isosphaerales; family Isosphaeraceae; genus CAIYJE01. Next base: position 30,706 of record CAIYJE010000141.1, on the reverse strand, counting down.
CCGCGTCGGCAACACGCAATCAAACAGGTCAATACCGCGAACCACAGCGGCCAGAATGTCTTGCGGTCGCCCCACCCCCATCAAGTAACGGGGGCGGTTCGCAGGCAGGAACGGGGCTGTTACTTCCAGCGCCTTGAGGACTTCCTCACGGCTTTCACCCACGCTCACCCCGCCAATGGCGTATCCGGGAAAGTCCATCTCAATCAGGCGTTCCGCGCATTCGGCCCGAAGGTCAGCATGGCTGCCTCCCTGAACGATGCCAAAGAGTGCCTGATCGGCCCGTGTGTGAGCATCGCGGCAGCGCTGGGCCCAGCGTATGGTTCGCTGGGTGGCCTTGGCGATTTCTTCCTTGGAGGCCGGCAGCGCGGGGCACTGGTCCAGACACATGGCCACATCTGCGCCAAGCTTCTGCTGGATCTCGACGGCCGATTCCGGTGTGAGCTGCAACTGGCGGCCATCAATGTGCGAGCGGAAGGTCACACCTTCCTCGGTCAGCTTGTTCCGAGCGGCCAGACTGAAGGCTTGAAAGCCGCCAGAGTCGGTCAGAATTGGGCCATCCCACCCCATGAAGCAATGAAGCCCACCCAGTTGTGCAACCACGTCAGCACCCGGCCTGAGCGCCAGGTGATAGGTGTTGCCCAGAAGCATGCGGGTGCCGAGTTGCGTGAGCCAGTCTGGGGTCAGGCCTTTAACCGTCGCCTGGGTGCCCACCGGCATGAAAGCCGGGGTTTCCAGCGATCCGTGCGGAGTGTAGAGCCGCCCGAAACGGCCAGCGGTGCCCAGATCCTGCGTCAGCAACTCAAAATGAACCGGGGATGTCACAGAAGGGCCCTGAGACTCATAAACAACGAAATGCCCTGAGATTTCAAGAGTCCTTGAACTCAGGGCATGTCATGGATGAACACGAGGCTATTAGTCAAGGTCGACGTGCGATCAGGAGATCCTGATCAGTCACCCTTGAGCTTGAGACCGAGTTCGTTCAGGCGTTCGCGTACCTCATTCAGGGACGTTACACCAAAGTTCTTGGTTTCCAGCAGTTCGTCACCGCTGCGGCGAACAAGGTCAGAAACGGCCTGGATATTCAGGCGCTGCATGCACTTGCGAGCACGAACAGAGAACGCCAGTTCGCTGATCGACTTGGAGAGCAGGGCCCGTTCTTCGGGGCTAACGTCATCGTAGGCAGGCTGCTGGAAAGACGGACCGCTTGGCCGTTCGCTTCCTTCAAGGGCCAAGCCCAGTCGAAGCCCCTTGGCCCCCATGATCTCTTTGATCTCGGAGAGCGAGGTCTCTCCAAAATTCTTGCTGGAAAGAAGCTGAGCTTCAGTCGTTCTGGCCAGATCGCCCAGAGTCCTGATGTTCATCTTCTTCAGGCAGTTCCGGCTTCGGACAGACAGTTCGAAATCGGTAACAGGGACCTGCATCACCTTCTGCATCTGGTCGCTGAAGCGTTCGGAATCTTCATCCACAAACATCTGCTTGCTAGCTTGAACGTCTTTGGAGAACAAGCGAGCACGGGGATGGTTCGGATGAGTTTGAAGCACGCGGCGATAGCAGGTTTCGGCATCCCGATACTTGTTATCGTCTTCGTAAAGAATGCCAAGGTTGATATAAGCGGCCACCGGAACCGGTGGTTTCTGCATGCAACGCTTGTAAAGGTCAACGGCATAGTCATCGTTGCCGTACAGGTCATTAATGTAGGCCAGTTCGAACAGCGCTTCGGTGTGATCGCCGTCCAGTTCCACGGCCTTCTCAAGGCTTTCGCTTGCCAGCTTGAGATCACCATCGGACACATGCAGGCTGCCTACCTGGTAGTAGTATTCGGCGATAGGGCTTGCCTTGGCGGCAGATTTATCAAGATGTTTGCGGGCCTCTTCAACCTTACCGGACCGTCTCATGGCTCCAATTCGGCGAAGTTCCGACCGCTTGACCTCATAGCCCAGTCGTGCCGCCTCGCCAAAGGCTTCTTCCGCCTCAGGCCAACGCTGGAGATTCTCGAAAGCGATCCCGCGAAAGTACTGGGCCAGGCCCAGGTCGCTGGTCTTTTCCAGGTGTTCCAGGGAACTTCGGTACCGACCCAGCAAGCAGTCGGCAATTCCCAGGCGAAGATGACTGGTGGGAGTCATCTTGCCTCGCTCGCGATCCATGATCGCGGATGCCGCGTCACGAAGCGTGACGTATCGAGAGGGGTCGCGTCCGAGAACTTCCCGAAGGTCCGCTACTGCCGAAGCATCAAAAGGATCTCGGTCCAGCAATGTCCGCACATCGGTGGTCATCTGCTCAGGCATCGGAACTGTCCTCGCTGCACGCACGTTCAAGCCGTTAGCCCCGTCTGAACCGGGCCACGGGGCGTTAGGTTTTCTTAAGGGAAATTATTTTAGCAAAATCTCGACGTTGACGCAAACCATCGTCTGAAGTCGCCCCGTGTGATCTTGCCTGGACACCGGTCTTGGTGCCTATACTTCTGAGAACTTCGCGTGATCTGTCTTTTGAAAAGGTGTCAGGAACGATGTTTCAACTCAGCCGCGACATTCCATTTTGTTACGGCCATCGGCTCATGAACTATTCGGGGAAGTGCCGTAACCTTCATGGACATAACGGAATCGCCAGGATTGTGGTCGAGGGAGATCAGCTCGACCCCAATGGAATGCTGCTCGATATCAGTTTGATCAAGGAACTGGTGCAGACCTGGGTGGATGAGTCTCTGGATCACACCATGATCCTGAGCCGTGAAGATCCGCTGCTCCCGGTTCTTCGTGATCGTGGAGAACGGGTGTTTGTCATGGATGACAACCCGACCGCGGAAAACCTGGCAAAACTTGTGTTCAATTACGCCAAAAAGGTGGGGCTGCCCGTAGTTGAGGTGATCTTCTGGGAAACCGAGAAGAATCAGGCCTCGTATTCCGAGCATCCCCGCCGAGGCGTGTGAACCCAAGTCAAAAGCGATGATTACTCAGTGGCCGCCAGGTCCATGCCCGTGGCCGTCATCCACGGGTTTGACCGTGGCCACGTATCCCTGGCCTTTGTAGGGATAGATGTAGGATTCCACCCACCAGCTATCCCGCCGACCTTCGCGGCGATTTTTAAGAACGACCCCGAGCATTTCGCCCCGCTCTCGCAGCATCTCTTCGTGGGCTTTCTCGGCTTCAGAGTCATGCCCAGCTTCCCCATGATCGTGGGCTGCTTCTTGCGGCCAGTTGATCTGCACAAGCGCAAGTGCCACGGGAGTTGTGCCTTCGATGACCGTGGTCTCGATTTTCTTGAAGCTGAGCTTGGCGTCTTTTTCTTCCAGAAGATGGCGGTTGAGCTTGGCCACGGCCCCGGCCTGTTGCTCAAACATCATCTGGTTATTGGGACCAATTTCACGCTCGATCTTGGCTCGGAATTCTTCAGGGGTTACACCGCGACGGGTCGCAGGTTCTTCCTTGTAGTAAAGGGCGGCGTTCAGGTCTCGCTCATTCAAAATGGGAAGCAACCGGTCCACCATAAAGGTGCTGGCTCTCCGCTGTAGCATCAGGTTGTCGACAACGCCCCAGACCAAGGATGACAGCCCGAAGATCAAACCCAAGGCAATGCCAGCGTGCGCCATGGTGGCACCCGTAAGGGCATCGGGTTGGCGTGAGATCGCTCGGATTGCCAGAACGCCTAGAATCACGGCAAATACAGCCGCAATCCAGAACGTATGGCTAACGAATGAGAGGGCCGAAAGCACTCCCAGCAAAAGGGAGATGACGGCTGGCGGGGTAATCGCACGATAAGAGGAAAGCTCATTATCGGGGCGATCGAGTGATGAGATCTCAGACCCGAGCGTAGACATGGTGCTGTGGGTTCCCACGAGTTAGCTCGTCTCGTTGAGAATAAGGCTTGATCAAGCAAAATCAGATTATTGAACGGTACACGCGGCCTCTTGGTGCGTCAAGGAGTCCACAGCATGACAATCAACGAGTTGGGACCGGGCTCACACCCATCACGGAGGCCACGCCAAGTCCAACCCAGAAAGATCCCAGAAGCCAGCCCAAGATATTGGTCCAGGTCCAGTTTCGGCCAGTTCCATTCAGCAACCAGGCTGCAATCAGAACGGTGCCCATGAATGTTGCCAAGACTTTGGGGGCCAGCGGCGTGGGAACCACCTCAATCTGAAAGTTGCCCGCCATCAAAGCCAGCGCAGCGTGCAACCAAACCAAGATTCCGCCCACCATCCACAGCAGGTCGCCCGTAGCAAGTTCGGTCCGGCCCCGGCGAATTAATACAATGGGCCCACAGGCGGCCACACAGCCGGCCACCGTTGCCAAAGAGCCCATCAGTCTGGTAGGGGGCCATGAAATCAGGCCTCTGGAAACGAGCAACCAGAGGCCCAGAGTCATGGCTCCAGAAAGCAGCACGGCATTGAAGAGGGCCGTTGACCCTTGTGACGACCGAACGGAGTTGGCCTTGGAGGAGCCGGTGGCAGCCATGGTGAAATACCTGAATCTGAGCTCAAGGTTGTACAGCCGATCTATCGGTGTGTCTCACCTAGCATCATCGTCAGCTTCACCACTGCCAGTTGAGGAAAAACCTCCAAGGCCCAGACCGCCGTTAATGTCCCTGGGTGCCCCAGGCCACCGGTTGAGTATTCCAGGCGCGGTTCACAGCGGTGACCACCGGTTTCCGAACCCGATCGACAATGGTGATAGACTCATCAATCATGTAAGGCTGACTGATGACCTCATCGCCTTCCTCAAGGCCTGCGGTCACTTCCACAAGGTCCTGAGTCGCTGGTTCAACATCGACTTGTCTGCGTTCAACCGTGTTGTCAGACATGGCCACGTAGCAAATCTCGGTGCCATCCTCCACCTTGACGGCGCTGGATGGAATGACCAGGGCCTGGGTGTGGTGCCCGGTTTCAATCTCGACCTCGGCAGTCATTCCAGGCATCACCCCTTCAGGGGTATCGACCAGCTTGATGATGGCCAGGAAATTCTTGACGTCATTTCCTGCTCGGGGGCCCGATGGGGGGAGGGGCAGGGGCGAAATCGACACCACTTGGCCCTCAAGTTGCTCATCGGGCATCGCTTCCAGGCGGATCAACGACGGCATTCCCGAGGCGATCTTGCTCAGGAATGACTCGTTCACAACCGTTAAAACTTCCATGGCCTTGAAATTGGGCAGATAGAAGAGGTCCATCTTCTGGTGGACTTCACTTCCCTGTTCGATGCGGATCTTGCTGTCTGGACTGGTGGCGTAAACCACCAACCCGTCATGAGGGGCACGGATGGTGCAGCGATCCACCTGCTCCTTGAACTTCTCCATCTGCTTTTCACGCATCCTGTGCCGCATCTTCTGGAATTCCAACTCCGTGGTGGTTCGATTCACGGAGGATTCAAGACGAGCCAGAGTTGCAATGGAAACGTAGTTTTCCAGGTGTCGCTTTTCTCCCTGGACCCGACGCAAGGTGATTTCACTACGCAGCAGGTATTCCCGCTCCATGATTAGCTGACCTTCGGCCATGTAGCTGTTCTTGACCATCTTTTCAGCCCAGGCAACACGGTCTCGCTGGCGTTGGATGTCAGACATGGCCAGGGTCAGCCGGCCTTCAATTCCCTGTCGTAGCTGAACCAAGGTGCCTTCGCGATATTCGAGCAGAGATACTTCAGCGGCTTTGACGTCGTAAATGGCCTTTTGCTGCTCTGCCAGAGATTCTTGCAGTTTGATTTCCTGCTGCCGGACCAGTTCTTCAAAATCGGACGAGTCGAGCCGGCAGAGAATGTCGCCTTCCTTCACACGAGTGCCTTCGGGCACCAGCTCGATGATGGTCGAGGCGTTTCGAGCGGTCAGAACCCGGCCGCCGCTGTAAAGGCTCATGCTTTCGAGTTCGCACTCGATGAGAGTCTTATCCACGCTCTCAATCTGGCCGCCAGCATTGATCTTGGTGTACAGGTCACTTCGCGTGGCCACCGAGCGTGGAAGTCGGTCAAGTAGGCTTTCCGGTTGAAGCCTGGTCCAGACATCGTTAGCCAGGAAAAAGACACCGCCAAACCCAGCGATCGTCAAAAGTGAGAGACTGAAAAGGCGCATCCTGCTCTTAGATTCCGTATTCAATGGAGAGTCTCCTTAGCTCGCGGCAAACGGTCTGTTCCAGGTCGTTGAGATGAACCGGATAGAGCCGTCTGAATTCAGGCACCCTTAACTGGCTGCTTGAGGTCAGTTTTTTTGCCCTGAGTAAGCGTATGATCTTGATTGTAAAACATTTGTTCGACGTCCGCAACTTTGCGACCGGTGGCCCGGCTCATGCGCTGGGTCTCATTGGTGACTAACAGGAAAGATCGTTTCAATCGCTATAGTCCGGCAATGATGTTCAGGGGTTTGGTTGCGGATAGCGTTCTTTTTTGGCTACTCTTGGAATCTCATTGAAAGCGAGTCCTCGGTACGAGAAATATTGATGCAACCGGTGCGAATCGGAATGCTTGGCTTTGGCACCGTGGGCCAAGGCGTTGCCACAATCCTGGAACGATCCGCGGAGCGAATTACCCGGAGGGCCGGCCGTCCGCTAGTAATCCAGCGAGTTCTGGTGCGTGACCTGGCACGAGTTCGGTCTGTTTCCCTTGATGGAAACAAACTCACCACCGACTGGCGGAGTGTCGTCAACGACCCGGAAGTCGATCTCGTGGTTGAACTCATGGGCGGCGTGGAACCAACGGTAGGCTACGTGCAGGCGGCGCTGGAGGCGGGTAAACCGGTCGTCACGGCAAACAAGGCGCTTCTTGCGGAGCGAGGGTGGGAGATTTTTGGCTCCGCCCGAAGCGCGAGGCAGGTGGTTGCGTTCGAAGCTAGTGTGGCAGGTGGAATCCCAATAGTCCAGGCCGTTTCGATTGGCTTGGCCGCCAACCAGATCCAAAGTATTTCCGCAATCCTTAACGGCACATGCAATTACATCCTTTCGGCGATGACGTTGCGAGGAATCACCTACCAGACGGCTTTGGCCCAGGCACAGCAGCTGGGGTACGCCGAAGCCGACCCCACGCTCGACGTGGACGGCACAGATACCGCGCACAAACTGGCGGTCCTGGCCCAGCTCGCGTTCGATGCCACGGTGGTCACTTCCGATATCCCCCGACAGGGAATCGACCGGCTCGATATCGCCGATATTCGCTGTGCAGGTGAACTGGGGTATACTATTAAACTCCTGGCGCGAGCCAAGCTGGCCCCGGATGGCTCGATTGAACTGCGGGTTGCCCCCCGCCTGGTCAAGCAGGGAACTCCGCTGGCTGACGTGAAGGATGCCTACAACGCCATCCGGGTGGTGGGTGATTACGTGGGCGACACCTTGTTTTACGGTCGAGGGGCAGGGGCCATGCCCACGGCCTCGGCTGTGGTTAGCGATATCATTGACGTGGTTTGCGGTCGAGCCAATCCGACGTTCGAGACCCAGAACCTCTGGAAATCCGATCGCGGTCAGACCCGGCTGGCACATCCAGATCAGGCCTCCAGCCGGTATTATCTTCGTTTCAACATTGCGGACCAACCGGGGGTCATCGGCCAGATTGCCATGATTCTGGGCCGCTGCGGGATCAGTATCGCGAGCATTATTCAGCACGATACCGGGCGAGATGACTCACCCGATGCTCCGGTCTCGTTGATTCTGATGACTCATTGCGCGCAGGAATCGGCCATGAGTGCTGCTCTCGTTGAGATTGATCAACTCGAAGTCGTGCGGGCCCCGAGCGTCTGCCTGGGCGTGGATGAGTGATTCCCCGGCTACGGCCGTTGAACGGGAGTTTGTGTCATGAAGTATGCGATGATCATTCCCGACGGAGCCACGGATGAGGCCTGTGCTGCACTTGGCGGGCGCACGCCCCTGCAGGCGGCCAAAATTCCACACATGGACGAGGTGGCTCGCAACGGATTACTGGGCCGATCTCGGAACGTGCCAGATCGGTTCATCCCGGCCAGCGATGTGGCAACGCTCAGCCTGTTCGGTTATGACCCGGTGCGTTACTACACGGGTCGGGCGCCCCTGGAGGTTGTGGCCATGGGGCTGCCGCTGGGTTCGCTGGACTGGGCGGTTCGTTGCAACCTTGTGAACATTACCGACAACCGGATGACCGATTTCACGGCCGGACACGTGACCAGTCCGGAAGCCGCCGTGTTCATTGATGCGATTCAGAAAGAGCTGCTCGCTCAGTTCACCGGAATCGAGTTCCATCCTGGCGTGAGCTACCGCAATATCATGATTGTGCGTGAGGCTGAGGGGGGCACCCCCCACCTGGGTGAAACCACCCACACCACGCCGCCGCATGACATCCCCGATCAGCTGGTTGCGGAGTTCCTGCCCAAAGGCCAAGGGGGCGACTGGTTGCGTGCCCTGATGGCGGCTGGGGCCGAGGTCTTGAGGGATCATCCCTACAACCGCGTGCGTGAAGCCGAAGGACATCGCCCGGCCAATGCAATCTGGCTGTGGGGGCAAGGCAAAGCGCCTCGTGTTCCTGCGTTCCGTGAGCTGCACGGACTGCGAGGGGCGATCATCTCGGCGGTTGACCTGGTGCGTGGGACCGGCCAGCTTGCCGGCTGGGATCGGATCGATGTTCCCACGGCCACCGGCTACCTGGATACCGATTACGCGGCCAAAGGTCGGGCCGGGATCGACGCCTTGAAAACGCACGATCTGGTGTGCGTTCATGTGGAAGCCCCAGACGAGGCGAGCCACGAGGGCCGCGCAGACGCCAAGGTTGAAGCGCTGGAGCGGATAGACGCCGAGATCGTGGGCCCGATGCTGGAAGCGCTCAGGAAACAAGGGGATTTTCGGCTCTTAATTTCCCCAGACCATTCCACGCTGGTTCGAACCAAAGCCCACGACCGGGCACCCGTGGCCTGGGCGATGTGCGGTAACGGGCTTGCCGCCTCGGGCGGTACCTACAACGAAGTCTCCGCCGCAGAGGTCAATGGCCCGTTTTTGGAAGAAGGCTGGCGCTTGATGGAACGGTTCCTGATCAAGAATTGAATTGACTCACGCAGCCGATTGCGTGATTCAAGGCCCTGGAACACCATCTCCCACGTCAGGCGGATCTCTGGGCGTATTCGGCCAGAGACCTCGCCGGTTCCGTGGGCGGATTCTCCTGATTGTATCCGTTTGGCGAGCACGGGACCGGGTTGAGCCGAGTTGCAGAATCGTCGCTCCAGCTCGTGACTTGCAGCATCTCGACCTCCGACCTCGCGGCCGACCATTTGATGAGCTAGAATAGCAAGTCCTGCATCGGTTTGGCCGCTCTCCGACCAACCCAGTCGCCGGGTTGCACGCCCACCGGAATCGTGACTTCTATGAGCCTACCGTCCTCCCCAGTCGGCACGGCCTCCGCCGACTCTGCCCGTCCTGCCAAACAATCTCCGTTCAAGAAACTGCTGGTGGCCAATCGTGGCGAGATTGCCATTCGCGTATTCCGTTCGGCGCACGAGCTTGGAATTCGCACGGTCGCCATCTATTCGCACGAAGACCGGTTCGCCATGCATCGGCTCAAGGCTGATGAAGCCTACCAGGTTGGCCGTTCCGGTGAGCCAATCCGGAGCTACCTGGATATTCAGTCGATTGTGGATCTGGCCCGGGCGAAAAAAGTGGACGCGATCCATCCCGGATACGGATTTCTCTCCGAGAACGCAGCCTTTGCCCGAGCCTGTGAATCGGCCGGTATTGTCTTTGTAGGGCCTCGTCCCGAGCTGCTCGATATTCTGGGAGACAAAACGGCCGCTCGGCGCGTGGCGCATGAAGCCGGCGTCCCCATCCTTCCCGGCAGCCCAGAAGCCATCGAGCCGGGGCCGGCCGCCCATGAACTGGCCAGCAAACTGGGCTACCCAGTCATCGTCAAAGCCGCCATGGGAGGCGGTGGACGAGGTATGCGGGTGGTGGAGTCGGCCGAACAGCTAGATGCAGCGCTCGACCAAGCACGCCGAGAAGCCCAGACGGCGTTTGGCGACCCCGCGGTTTTCCTGGAAAAGTTCATCCGCGCCGCCAAGCATATCGAAGTGCAACTGCTGGGCGATCGCTCTGGCGGCCTTGTGCACCTGTTCGAGCGAGATTGCTCGATCCAGCGCAGGCATCAGAAGGTCGTTGAAATTGCGCCTGCCGTGTTTCTAGACCCCGCGATCCGCCACCGTATCTGCGATGCCGCGCTGGCGATTGGCAAGCAGGTTGGCTATGACAATGCCGGCACGGTCGAGTTCTTGCTTGACGCAGAGACCGGCTCCTTTTACTTCATTGAGGTCAACCCTCGCATCCAGGTGGAACACACGGTCACCGAGATCGTGACAGGCGTGGACCTGGTGAAGAGCCAGATCCTGATCGCCGCAAAGTTCCCGCTGGCCGACCCACGGATCGGCATTCCAAACCAAGAATCGGTCCAGATCTCAGGCGCAGCGTTCCAGTGCCGAATTACGACCGAAGATCCTCAGAATAAGTTCACGCCCGATTACGGCCGAGTGACCCACTACCGCTCGCCTGGTGGCCTGGGAATTCGCCTGGACGGCGGCTCGGCCATGACCGGGGCACTGGTTACCCCCTTCTATGACTCGTTGCTGGTGAAGGTGTCTGCATCGGGACGGAATTTTTCAGAGGCTGCGCTCCGGATGGAGCGGGCACTTCAGGAATTCCGAGTGAGGGGCGTCAAAACCAATATCCCATTCCTGCTCAACGTGGTTACCCATCCCGCGTTCCTTGAGGGACGCTGCACCACCCGGTTCATAGACGAGACGCCGTCCCTCTTCCAGTTCTCCATTCGTCAGGACCGCGCCACCAGGCTGCTCGGCTACCTGGCAGAGGTCAATATCAACGGCTTCCCCGGGGTAAAACGCCCTGCGGGTATTGTCTCGAATCTCGATCCGGTTGCCCCCGCGTGCGACCTTGCGGCCCCGGCCCCCGCCGGCACCCGTCAGATTCTGCTGGAGGGTGGCCCAGAAGCACTCATCGCCTGGATTCGTAAGCAGAAAGGGCTTCTGCTCACCGATACGACGTTCCGAGATGCACACCAGAGTTTGTTGGCCACACGGTTGCGAACCCGCGACATGCTCCGAATTGCCGACCATTATGCGCGGCTGGCTCCTGGCTTGTTCTCGCTGGAAATGTGGGGTGGGGCTACCTTTGACACCTCCATGCGGTTCCTCAAAGAGGATCCGTGGGATCGGCTTGCCCAGTTGCGTGAGCGGATTCCCAACATCTTGTTCCAGATGCTGTTCCGTGGTGCCAACGCCGTGGGCTACACCAGTTACCCAGACAATGTGGTGAAGGCCTTCGTCAAGGAAGCGGCATCGGCGGGCATCGACATCTTCCGGGTGTTCGATAGCCTCAACTGGGTGCCGAACATGGCCGTGGCCCTGGAAGCCGTGCGAGAAAGTGGAGCCATTTGCGAGGCTGCCCTCTGCTACACCGGTGATATTCTTGATCCCAAACGGACCAAGTACAGCCTGAATTACTATGTTGAGATGGCGCGTCAGGTTGCCAAGCATGGTGCCCACACCATCGCCATCAAGGATATGGCCGGCTTGTGCAAGCCGTTTGCCGCTCGGGCCCTGGTCAAGGCGCTCCGGGAAGAGGTTGGCCTGCCGGTCCACTTCCACACCCATGACATCAGCGCTGGGCAGGTCTCCAGTGTTCTCCAGGCTGCCGAAGTGGGGCTGGAAATTGCAGACGGGGCCATGGCCAGCATGTCTGGGCTCACCAGTCAGCCAAACCTGAACGCCATCGTGGAGATGATGCGGTTCTCGGACCGCGAGACCGGGCTCGACCCGGCGAAGCTCATGGAGCTGAGCCGTTACTGGGAGCAGGTCCGTACGCAGTATACAGCCTTTGAAACAGGTCTGCAGGCCCCCTCGGCCGAAGTTTACGCCTATGAAATGCCGGGCGGTCAGTACACCAACCTGTTCCAGCAAGCCAAGGCGCTGGGGCTAGAGGCCAAGTGGGTGAACGTGTGCGAGGCGTACGCCCAGGTGAACCAGCTCTTTGGCGACATCGTCAAGGTTACACCCAGCTCCAAGGTGGTGGGTGACATGGCCCTGTTCATGGTGGCCAACAACCTGACCCCTGACGATGTGCTTGACCCCTCGCGAGAGCTGGCGTTTCCCGAGAGTGTTGTTGAGTTCTTTGAGGGGCGGCTTGGCCAGCCCCCCGGCGGTTTCCCACGCGTCCTTCAGGAACGAGTGCTCAAGGGTCGCACGCCGCTGACCGTACGCCCAGGTGCAACCCAGCCGCCCATTGATCTTGAGGCCACCCGAGAGAAGGTTGCCGCGTTGCTGGGGGCCCCAGCTTCAGATCGCGACGTCATGAGCTACCTCATGTATCCCCGCGTGTTCCCAGACCTGGCAAGCCATCAGAGAAGCTACGGAGACACCTCCGTACTGCCAACGCCGGTCTTCTTCTTCGGCCCAGAGAAGGGGGTCGAGCACGCGATTGAGATTGAGCCAGGCAAAACGCTGATCGTGAAATTACTGGCGGTGGGTGAGCCGCACCTGGACGGCAAACGGACCGTCTTCTTTGAGCTGAATGGTCAGCCTCGTGAAGTCACGGTTGCCGACCGTTCGCTGGCCGGTTCCGTACGAGAAGTAATCAAGGCCGATCCAGGTGACTCCAACCAGCTTGGTGCTCCACTGCCAGGGCTTGTTGTGGGGGTGGCGGTGAATGTTGGAGACCCGGTGCGCAAGGGGCAGAAGTTGCTTTCGCTCGAAGCCATGAAGATGGAAACCACCCTCTATGCCGAACGGGCAGGGCGGGTTGTCGAGGTTCTTGCCGCAGTGGGACGCCAGGTTGAAACCGGTGAACTTTTAATCCGCCTGGCTCCCGAGTGAGCCCCATCCGATGACAGAGCGGTTCCTGCAAGCCCCATGTTTTCATCATCATACGCTGGCCTCTACCAGTGCAACCGCGCGCCAGATGCTGCTGGCCGTGGACCAGCAGGTCGTCCCGTTTGTGGTCTCTGCAGACTTGCAAACGGCTGGCCGTGGCCGCGGCAGCAACCGCTGGTATTCCGATGCTGGTAGCCTCGGTTTAACGATTGCCTTTGATCCGGTGGCGCGTGGCCTGAGCCCCGAGCGAGAACCGTGTCTTAGCCTTGCCTTCGGCGCAATTCTGATCCGGCACCTGGAGCGATCTGGCCAGATTCCGCCCTACGCGGCCGGCATGCGCTGGCCCAATGATCTAGAAGCCGGCGGATTGAAATTTGGTGGCCTGCTTCCCGAGCGAATCCAGACCTCGCAAGGGCCCAGGATCTTGCTCGGAATCGGACTCAACATCCACACAAACTTGAATGCTGCTCCTCCAGAGGTGGCCCGAATGGCCACCTCGCTGGCCAGGCTACAGGCTGGCAACGGTCCCGAACCAAGGGCCAGCGATACTCAAACGATTTCCGGACTCGCAGAATATCGCGTCTTGGTTCTTGAAACGCTGGACGAGGCAATTCATCGCTTGGCCAGCCAAGATCAAGAACTGCCCGCACTCTGGAGTTCACTGGACCTACTTTTGGATCAGCCGGTGCGGATTCAACTGCCGGATCGGCTAGTTGAAGGGGTGGGAGCAGGAATAGACGAGTGGGGTCGGATCCGGGTTCGGACGGAAGCTACGGTCGAAACGCTGAGCGGCGGCAGCGTTCTCCGCAACTGAAAAAACGTCAACAGTCAGCCGAATTCAGCGCACGACCTTGTGGTGAGCTTGCAACGAATGCCCTTTCCCCGGCAAGATGTGAGTCCTGTGCTGCCGTTGGAAAAAAGGATTCTGGCCCCGCGTTTCAACAGATTGAGAAGATGAGAGACCTGTGATTCATCACCACGTAGAGAAGCATTTCACAGCGTCAGAGAGTGTTCGCGACGTGGTGATTGGGATGTCTGATGGCCTGACCGTTCCGTTTGCGCTGGCGGCCGGGCTCTCTGGCGCAGTGGATTCCACCACCGTGATCATCACGGCCGGTCTGGCCGAAGTGGCGGCCGGCGCCATTGCAATGGGCCTGGGCGGCTACCTGGCCGCCAAGACAGACGCTGAACATTACGACAATGAGCGAGAAATCGAGATCAGGGAAACGTACGACATCCCTGAGAAAGAGCGTGAAGAGGTTGCGATCGTCTTCAGGCAGTACGGCCTACCAGAAACCACCGTGCAAGAAGTGGTCGACGGGATCAGCGGCGATCGGGACCGCTGGGTCGACTTCATGATGCGCTTTGAGCTTGGCCTGGAAAAACCAGATCGCGGTCGAGCCCTGAACAGCGCCCTGACGATTGCAATCTCGTACATCGCCGGTGGCATGATCCCCCTTTCGCCCTACTTTTTCATCAATTCACTGCACAACGCGTTGCTGGTTTCGGTGCTGGTCACGTTGCTGGCCCTGGCGGTGTTTGGCTACATCAAGGGGCGGTTCACGGGCAGCACGCCATTCCGAAGCGCCTGGCAAACGGTGGGCGTGGGGGGGCTCGCGGCCACCGCGGCCTTCACGCTGGCAAAGTTGCTCGGCTGAGTTCGAACGCGGCTTCTGTGTTCGCAACACTCACGGAAGTCAGGAGTGATCAGGGATGATCAAGCAACCCGAGAGACGCCAGACTCCAGGAACTCAGAGCCACCAGCGCTGGCTGGTCCCCTGGCTTCTGGGGCTCAACCTGTTTCTGATTTACTGCTTGAATGGGCGAGAAGTTGGCGGCGGAGACACGGTCCCCGCCACGCTTCTACCGCTGGCGATCGTACGAGGCGACGGGCCCTACCTCGATCGGTTTGCGTCCGCCATTCGAGATCCCTTGGGCCGAATTCCCGGCTACGGCACCGAGGTACGCGGGCATGCGGTCTCCCGCTACCCACTTGGGCCTGCGCTTGTGGCCTTGCCGTTTGAGTGGCCCCAGATTCTGCTGCTCGATCTTGTTCGCCCAGGCTGGGATGCAGCGCCCGCACAGGCTATTGAAATGGCCACATTTCTGGGCAAAAACGCGGCCGCCGCCATGGCCGCGCTCACGGCCGTGGTGCTTTGGTTCTGGCTCCAGCGGATAGGGCTCGGGCGGGTGGCGCTCCCGGTTGTGCTGACCGCTTCACTAGGTTCAGACCAGTGGTCAACCGGCAGCCAGGCGCTCTGGCAGCATGGCCCCGCCATGCTCTGTTTCTCGCTGGCGTTGCTGGCACTCAGCCTGCCGAATCCAGGACGCCTGCCCATGGGCCTGAGTGGCTTCTTCCTGGCCATGATGGTGGCGTGCCGCCCCATCGACCTGGTGTTTGTGGTCCCCCTGGCTGGCTGGGTGCGGTGGGCCTTTGGTCGCAGTCGGTTCCTGGCGTTCATGCTGGCCGGCCTCTTGGTGGCGCTCCCGCTAGCCTTTTACAACGTTTGGTTCTTCAAAACGCTGACCGGCGGCTATGCCCAGATTGAGCAAATGCACCCCTGGGCCCACGGAGTAAGAGGAACCTGGACCGGGAACCTTGGCACCGGCCTGCTGGGAACGCTGCTCAGCCCGAGCCACGGGTTGCTGGTTTACTGCCCCTGGGTCCTGATTGCCGTTTTTGCCATTCCCCAGGTGCTCCGCCTGCGAGGCTGGAAATCACTTGAGGGGGCCTTGGTCCTTGGCCTGGTTGCAAACCTTGGGCTGCTCTCCAAGTATTCCTGCTGGTGGGCAGGGCACTGCTTTGGGCCCCGGTTCTGGATCGACGCCACGCCCATCCTGGCGCTCTTGCTGGCCTACGGTCTCGATTGCAGAACCGGCTGGACACGGTTTCGGCTGACCCTGTTCTGGGCCTCTTTGCTGATTGCCGGATCGCTTCAGGCTGTCGGGTTTCTCTGTTACCCAAGCACATGGCACGGCCAGCCCACAAACTCGGATCTGGACCATGCCCGGCTCTGGGACTGGGGAGATACCGAGGTCAGCCGTGGGCTCAGCGAGGGGATCAGGCCTCGAAACTGGTGAGGCCCCGCAATGATCTGTCTGGGTCTCCAGAAGCGGGCGAACGTTTCAGAACGCGCCCCAGGCTTGCGGCGAATTGGAGTTTGAAGCAAGCCAACCCTCAAAGCGCCGAAAGGTTCCGTTACGCGAGCGAGCGGACCATCACTTTAGGAATGCCCCGAGCTTCTCCAGGTCACCTCGCTCTTTTCCGGACTTGAAGGCCCGGTTCCAAGAGCCCAGATCAAAGGGCTGGGTTGATGGGCTGCCCATGCCTCACACCTTGGAGGAGCGGGTCTGATAAAGTCGCTCGCCTCTCCGAGGCGAGTTCTTGTTCCTGCAAAGATGAGCCTCGATGAACGCAGTTCAAGGCTCGTAAGAGCCGTGCGGCTTTCTCAGGATTTCTTGGTCCCTGGGCTAAAAGAATCGTTCTGACAAGACGGGAACTCTCGGATCTCAATGCTTCTGAATTTGGCTGATTGGTGCCAAAACGGCTCAGCCGGGAAACAGAAACGCCCGGGCCGTTTGGGGCCCGGGCGTTTCTGGATACCTTGCAAAAATCGACCCCGAGCGTTGCTCAGGAATCGGATTCGGCGGAGTTGGCCTTGGAGTCGGCGGCAGCGGCGGCGCGAGCCACCTTGGCGTCGGCCTTGGCCTTCTTGTTGGTCTTGCGGATTTCGCGCTTCTCCTGCTTGACAGCCTGTGCCTGAGCAGCCGTGAGCTTCGCTGGAGCCCGTTCCTTGAGCCGTACGGCCTTGCCGGTACGGTCGCGGAGGAAGTACAGCTTGGCGCGACGAACCTTGCCAGACCGCTTCACCACAATGTCGGCGATGCGGGGAGACTGCAGTGGGAACTTACGCTCCACGCCTTCGCCCTGCACGATGCGTCTGACGACGAACATCTCACGGGTGCTGCTGCCCGAACGGGCAATCACCACGCCGTTGAAAATCTGAATACGTTCTTTCTCGCCTTCGAGAATTCTCACGTGAACATCGACGGTATCGCCGATTTCGAAGCTGGGTACCTTTTCTTTCAGGCACGCAGATTCGACGTGTTCCATGAATTTGTTTTGCATGGCGGTCAAGGTCCTTTCAGGTCATGGATCGATCGGATGCGATGT
Organism: uncultured Planctomycetales bacterium; assembly: GCA_903926465.1. Lineage (GTDB taxonomy): Bacteria > Planctomycetota > Planctomycetia > Isosphaerales > Isosphaeraceae > CAIYJE01. The sequence goes on along the minus strand of CAIYJE010000141.1, from coordinate 13,734 downwards.
TGGGCATCCGGGTGATTCGGTCGGTTGTTGGGAACGATTGCTCAGGCGCCAGCTAGCAATTGCCTTGTGGTTGCCGCCGAGCAAGACCTCGGGCACCGCGAGTCCGCGGAAAAGCCGAGGCCGGGTGTAGTGGGGATATTCCAGACCGCCGTCGGGACCAAAAGATTCATCGAGAGCGCTTTGGTCGTCTCCAAGAACGCCGGGGATGAGTCTCATCACAGCGTCGATAACAACCATGGCAGCCACCTCGCCTCCAGAAAGCACGTAATCGCCAATGGAGACCAGTTCTGGGCCAAGAACTTCAATGATCCGCTCATCGAACCCCTCATACCGGCCGCAAAGCAGCACGATCCGAGATTCTTGAGCCAGTTCTTGGACAAAAGCCTGATCCAAGCGACGACCACGAGGCGAGAGAGCAATGAGCCGGCCGGGTTTTTCTGCTTTGGCTTGCACAGCTTCCACCGCCGAAACCACCGGAGGAGCCATGAGAACCATGCCTGGACCGCCACCAAACGGGCGGTCGTCGACTTGCAGATGCTTCCCTTCGGCCCAGTCTCGAATATTCCAGGTCCTGACCTGCACCAATCCACGCTCAATAGCACGGCTGAGAATGCTCTCGTCCAGAAACCCACCGAACAGGCCGGGGAACAGCGTTAGCACATCGAACTGAATCCGTAATGGATCCAGAGACGGCTCGGGCCGTTCCTCGCGTTCCGGTTCAAGGTCCATGGTTGAAAAGTCCTCGCCACGAGAGCGGGATCTCCTCAGGTTCAGGCTTCGGGAGTCGTGGGAGCGGCTGCTGCAGCGGGTGGGGTGGGCAGTTCCCAGGGCTCGCCTGGGCCTGGCTTCAAGATGCCGTGCCGCTTGAGCATGGCAGCGACCTTATCGCTAGGCTGAGCGCCCACCGAAAGCCAGTAACGAATGCGGTTGGCTTCCAGAAACTCACGGGCGGCTTCATTGCGGACCATCGGGTCATACCACCCGAGTTCCTCGATCGTTCGCCCATCGCGTGGGGTGCGAGAATCCATGGCGCAAATGCGGAAAAACGGACGGTGACGACGACCCATCGACTTCATGCGTATACGAACCACGAACCACTTCCTCCGGCCCGGAGGCATGGCGAGTCCAGCGGGTTTGCTTTGTGAACCCCAGTACTGGGGGCAGAATCGGTCCCGGGCCTACGGCGATTCCGCATTCCAGCGCCAGAGGCTGGAATAAACCCTGTCAACGGACAAACCAGGTCGAGCGAACACCGAAAAACGGTTGACACACCCCATTCAGGGTGCTTCAGACGGTTTTGCGGGATCGAATTTGGAGATTGTAATGACTCTGTAAGCCGATTGCATCCCCATTTTATTCTTGGAAGCCCCAGATTTTTTCGAGAGCCCTTCCGGCTCTCTGGGCTTGAGTTCCTCCGAAGAGAACCCGATCGGAACGCCATCACGGTCAATCAGCACACCATTCTGGACCTGAACCCCCAGGGCCTCAAGTTGCTGACCAACGTTCATCCCCGGATTTTCGGAACCAAGCCGTGTTTCCAGCGAAACGCCCGGAGGCAAGCAATCGGCCACGGTCAGGTCTGTCCGGGGACGGCCAATGAACATACTGATCAAAAAGCTGGCCAGCACGGCCACCAAGGCCATGAGCATCAGCAGCAGGCGGCCATGAACCCGGGCTCGAACCTGCTCAATGGGTTCATTCGGGGAAAACGCGGGGGCCGGTTTGTAGCTTGGACCAGGGTTGGGCTTGCTCATTCTGGAGACCCCGGCGATTGCTTCCGCTGATCCCGAACTTCTTTGCGGGCCTTGCGTTCGTCTTTCTCACGCTGCTTTTGCAGCTTGGCCTTTTCCTTGGGGGTCAGACGCTTGCCCGTCCCTTGCTTGGGGGAAATCAGCCTGGCGTTGGGGTTAAACGCCGCCGCCTGGCCCAGGCCGGTGAGTGCTTTCAGCCGGTCCATCATCGAGAGCTGGGAGATTTGCCGGACCATGGCGGCCATGCCGTCAAACTGCTTGACCAGGCCGGAAACGTCGGCCGCTTCCACGCCCGCGCCCTGGGCAATTCGCCGCCGCCGAGAGATGTCGATGAGGTTGGGGTTGGCTCGCTCCTTCTGGGTCATGCTGTCGATGATCCCCTGAATTCGCTTCACCTCCATATCCGCATCAACGTCTTCCATCTTCTCCTTGAACTGGCTCATCCCCGGAATCTTGCCCATGAGGTCATTCACCGACCCCATCTTCTTGATCATCACGATCTGCTTGCGGAAATCGTTGAGATCAAATTTCCCCTTGGAAAGCTTTTCTTGCTGGCGTTCCGCTTCTTCCTGATCAACGGCCCCTTGCGCAGCCTCTACCAGGCCAACAATGTCTCCCATGCCCAGCATCTGGCCAACCAGCCGCTGGGGATCGAATGGCTGGAGCTTGTCCAGCTTCTCACCCATGCCGACGAACTTGATCGGTACGCCGGTCACCTGCCGGATGGAGAGCGCGGCTCCACCGCGGGCATCGCCATCGAGCTTGGTCAAAATCACGCCGTCCAGTTCCAGAGCTTCGTTAAAAGCCTGGGCACTTTGGACCGCGTCTTGGCCCGTCAGCGAGTCGCAAACCAGGAAGACGTGGTGCGGCTTGACCTTCTTCTCAATCTGCTTGAGCTCTCCCATGAGCTCATCGTCAATGTGCAATCGGCCCGCGGTATCCAGAATGATCGTATCGCGGTTCTGGCGGTTGGCTTCCACCAGCGCATTCTGGCAAACCTTGACCGGATTCGAGTCGGTCTCGCTATAAACCGGGATCTCAAGTTGCTGGCCAAGAACCTTGAGTTGCTCAACGGCGGCCGGCCGCTGTAGGTCGGCCGCAACCAAGATTGGCCGACGCCCCTGGGCCACCAACGCCTTGGCCAGCTTACCGCAGGTGGTCGTTTTGCCGGCCCCCTGAAGACCGCACAACATCAAGACCGTGGTTCCGCTCTTTTCAAAACGGATCGACGGATCTGTGGGCCCCATCAAGGCCAGCAGCTCGTCGTGCACAATCTTCACGAACTGCTGGTCTGGGCGAACGCTCTTGATCAGTTGCTGGCCGACAGCCTTTTCGCTGATCCGGGCCATGAAGTCTTGGACAACTTTATAGTTGACGTCGGCTTCCAAAAGCGCTGTCCGAACCTCGCGCAAGCCGTCCTGAATATTGGCCTCGGTCAGCAAGCCCCGGGGGCGAAACTTTCCGATAGCCGATGTAAGCCGTTTCTGGATGTCATCAAACATGTGCGGGAGTCCAGGCGCGTATCAATTCACTCTTGAATCTACTAGCGTACGGAATGCCGTCGGCGGCGGCAAGGTAACCAGGATCCCGCCTTACAAGTCCAGGCCATCGTGGCTCGTCGGATCGCGGGCTGGTGCCTATCATGAGAGGATACAAGCCAAAGACCGGCGACCTGGGGGGCAGATCATGGCAGCAGGCGAATTTAAAGAGACCAACATGCAAGGAAAGCGCTGCCTGATTACCGGAGCCACCTCTGGCATTGGCCTGGAAACCGCCAAAGCACTGGCTAAGCAAGGTGCAGACCTGGTGCTTGTGAGCCGGAGTCTGGACCGTTGCAAACGGGTTGCCGAAGAACTGGGGGCCGGCGTACCGGCCACAATGACTTACCATGCGGCCGATCTGGCCGATCCCCGATCAATTGATAACCTGGTTTCCGAAGTTCGCACGCGGTATGACCGGCTCGACGTGCTGGTGAATAATGCGGGAGCCATGTATTTGAAGAAATGCTTGAGCCCCGACGGCAATGAATTGACCTGGGCACTGAACCACCTGGGTTATTTTCGGCTGACCTGTGGCTTGCTGCCGCTGTTACAGGCCGCACCGGCCGCCCGCATTGTGAATGTGGCCTCAGATGCGCATCGCGGCGCCCGCCGGGGCCTGAACTGGGACGACCTGCAGTACGAACGGGCCCGTTACCGGCCATTTTTTGCCTATTGCCAGTCCAAGCTTGCCAACATCTTGTTCACTAAAGAGTTGAGCCGGAAGTTGCTTGGTTCTTCGATCACGGCCAACTGCCTGCACCCAGGCTTTGTGGCGTCCAACTTTTTTGCATGGCCTGGAATTCCAGGCGCCGCAACCCGGATGACGGCCAGTCTGTTTGCCATCTCGCCAGAGCGAGGGGCCCAGACCTCGATCTTTCTGGCAAGTTCGCCGGATGCGGCTGGTCACTCTGGAGAGTACTTCTACCGCTGCCAACCGATTCAACCTGCGCGTCAGGCAACCGACCTGGCCGCAGCCGGCCGGCTCTGGGAATTGACGGCCCAGATGACCGGTGTAAACATTTGATCCCCCGCTCAAAATTCAAACCTGTCCCAACTTCAAGAACCCAGTCGAGGCCATTCCATCCATGGAAATCTCTGAACGACGCAAGGAATACAACCGTGGATACATGGAGATTGACGACCTTACGCGCGAGCCACTTGAGCAGTTTAGGCTTTGGTTCGATGTGGCCGTGGCCGCCAATGTGCCCGAACCAGAGGCAATGACCCTGGCAACGGCCGATCGAGCGGGGCGTCCTTCCGCCCGCATGGTTCTGCTTCGCGGTGTTGATGAACGCGGGTTCACGTTTTTTACCAACTATGATAGCCGCAAGGGGGCGGAGCTGGCGGAGAATCCGTTCGCGGCGCTCGTGTTCTACTGGCATGACCTTGAGCGTCAGGTGCGTATTGAAGGGCTTGTGGAGCGAACCACCCCGATGGAATCTGACAACTACTTTCATAGCCGACCGCCGGGATCTCGGCTTGGGGCTTGGGCATCTCGCCAGAGCCACGCCTTGCCAGACCGTAGGGTCTTGGAAGCAGAGATGGAGCGTTTGGTGAAAGAGCATCCCGAAGGAGATATTGACCGGCCGCCGCACTGGGGTGGGTACCGCCTGGTCCCGGACGCCATTGAATTCTGGCAGGGGCGGCCCAGCCGGCTCCATGACCGGTTCCGATATCGTAAGGTGGGTGAGAGCTGGTCGATTGAGCGGCTCGCTCCCTGAGCGAGAATTTCTGGTAACTCTTCAGCCGAATTCGGCCCAAACCCGCAAGACGGACTCGGTTGAGCCCTGTAGGGCCGATACCGGTCCGGTTCTTATCTGCGCCGACTACGCGTGTAAACATGGGCAAAATAAATACCCTGGAGGGCGAACCTACCGGTGAGCCGGACCAACGTGAGGCAAGAGCGCAAAAGGGCTTCTCCCGCACTGCGGGAGAAGGTGGCCGGCACGGCCGGATGAGGGAGACCGGCCCGGTTCTTACCCGCGCCGGCTTCGAGTTGGACGTCGGTTGCGGGTTGTGGTGAGGGTGTAAGAGAAAGCCCCCAGAGATCCACTCGCTCACGCTTCGGGCTCGTATTGTTCCAGGCCGCGCTAACACCTTCCAGATTGCCCCGTCACTAACGTTCCGGGCTCTTTAGGAGCACTTCCGCGCATGCGATTAACCAGGTGTTCCTGGCCCCCGGGCGGCGATGTAAGAGAGTTGGTTCAGGCTCTTAACCGCTTCTCCCGCACTGCGGGAGAAGGTGGCCGGCACGGCCGGATCAGATGGGGGACCGGGCCGATCTAGAACACGCTCACAAGATCACAACATCCGCCTGCACTCACGAGCGGCGAATGGACTTGAGTAGAACAACGGGTAACGCCCTGGTCTATCTTGAAACGGGCTTTCCACCCTAAAAAACAGCCATAATACGCTTCCCAGCTCAAACTGGCGCGCATCCCTTTGCGCCTGCCTATCTTACCTATGATGATATTGGGATCGTCCGTCTTTCATAGGAGATCCCCATGCGGGTTAAAGACCGTCATACGCTGGAAGAACTTGAGCGGCTCGAACGCACCGAGAAAGATGCTCACAAAGCGAAACACATTCGCGTTGTGCTGCTCGCGCTCAAGGGTTACACGGCTCCCGCCATCAGCCAGGCGGTTGGACTTTCTCGCCGTATCTGCCAACGCTGGGTTTACCGCTATAATGAGGAAGGTCTGGATGGCCTGGATGATCGACGAGGCAACGTGATCGCATCCTGCCTCGGATCAGAAGATACTGAGAAATTTCGTCAGCGCATTGAAACAGGACCGACTCCCGAAGATGAAGTCTGTGCGCTGCGGGGCGTTGATTTTCGACGAATTCTTGAGAAGGAATTCGGTGTACTCCGGTCCCTAGCCACCGTTTATTCGCTCCTGCATAAGCTTGGCTACTCATGTCTGAAACCAAGGCCCAAACATCCCAAATCGGACCACACCGCACAGGAGACTTTCCGGCAGGAGTTGCCTGCGAAACTGAAATCTATTGCTGAAACTCATCCGGACAAAAGGCTTTGTGTCTATTTCGAAGATGATGCCCGTTTTGGCCAACAGGGAACGATCACGCATGTCTGGGCAAAAAAAGGAAGCCGGCCGACAGCTATTCGACAAACGGCGTACCAATATCTGTGGGTTCTAGCCGCGATTTGCCCGGAAACGGGCAAGGGTGACGGCCTGATAAGTCCGTGTCTGAATGCCGAGGTTATCAACGTCTTTCTCGATCAGTTCTCGAAGCAAATTGGGGCAGATGAACACGCTGTTCTAATCTGGGACCAAGCGGGATTTCATACCAGTTTGAAACTAAAAATCCCGGGCAACATAACCATCGTGAAATTGCCACCATACAGCCCTGAGCTAAATCCGATCGAGAATCTGTGGCATTACCTCAAGAGCCACGACTGGTCGAACAACTTCTACCGGGACTACGAGGCACTGGAGGAGAAAGCCATGCAGAGCTGGCGAAGAGTCGCGATGAACGCTTATTGATGAAAACGGTATGTGCCAATTCGTACGCAAAACGCGCTATTTCAGACTAGAAAGCGTATAATTCTTGATTTAGGAATTCCTCACCAGTCGATTGCTGGCCAAACAAAAAGACCACAGCCGCCCGTAAGCGACTGTGGTCTTCTTGTCCATAAGCGGGGGAGCGTGAACGTCGACCCGTTATCTGGTGAGTGACTTGTACTTGACGCGGTGCGGCTGGTCGGCTTCCATCCCGAGCCGCTCTTTGCGCTGAACTTCGTAGGCGTGGTAGTTTCCTTCGCACCAAACCACCTTGCTATCTCCTTCGAAGGCAAGAATATGGGTGGCGATCCGGTCTAGGAACCAGCGGTCGTGGCTAATGACCACGGCGCAGCCAGAGAATTCCAGCAGTGCGTCTTCGAGCGCACGCAGGGTATCAATATCAAGGTCGTTGGTAGGTTCGTCTAGCAGCATGAGGTTGCCGCCGCTCTTGAGCACCTTGGCCAGGTGGACGCGGTTCCGCTCTCCACCGGAAAGGTTGACGACCTTCTTCTCTTGATCGGCCCCTTTGAAGTTGAACCAAGAGACATAGCCGCGGGACGGGATTTTGCGTTTCCCGATCTCGACGATATCTTTTCCGCCGCTAATCTCTTGAAAGACCGTATTTTCGCCGTTCAGGCTCTCTCGGCTCTGGTCTACGTAAGAGGGGACCACGGTCTCGCCAACCCGCAGGATGCCGGAATCTGGCTTTTCCAGTCCCACGATCATTCGGAACAGGGTGGTTTTGCCTGCTCCGTTGGGCCCGATAACGCCCACGATACCGCCGGGCGGCAGCCGGAAGGTCATGTCTTCAAACAGAAGGCGATCGCCAAACGCCTTGCTGATCTTTTCGGCTTCAACCACCAGGGTGCCCAGGTGTGGGCCGGGTGGGATCTGGATGGTGATGGCCTCATCCCGGCGTTCAGACTGTTCTGCGGCCATTTGCTCATAGCGCTGGAGCCTGGCCTTATTTTTGGCCACGCGGGCTCTGGGCGACATTCGCACCCATTCGAGTTCTTTTTCGAGGGTTTTGCGTTTGGCGTCTGTCGCACGCTCTTCCTTCTCGAACCGAGCTTTCTTCTGCTCAAGCCAGGAGGTGTAGTTACCTTCCCAGGGAATGCCTGAGCCGCGATCGAGTTCCAGAATCCACTTGGCCACGTTATCCAGGAAGTAGCGGTCGTGGGTTACGGCCACCACGGTGCCTGAATAGTCTTCCAGGTATCGCTCTAGCCAGGCCACGCTGTCGGCATCGAGGTGGTTGGTGGGTTCGTCGAGCAGAAGGATATCGGGCCGTTCCAGCAGCAATTTGCAAAGAGCCACCCGGCGTTTTTCACCACCCGAGAGGTTTGTGACGGCCGAGTCTCCCGGTGGCAACCGCATGGCATCCATGGCAATTTCCAGGTGCCGGTCTAGCTCCCAGCCTTCGGCATGGTCGATGGCGTCTTGAACGTTTGCCTGTTCGTCCAGGAGGGCGTTCATTTCGTCTTCGTCTGGCCCTTCTGCAAGCCGGTTATTGATCGTTTCGAACCGGTTCAGCAGGGAACGGGTGGCTGCGACCGCTTCCTCAACGTTTTCCAGCACGGTTTTGTCTGGGTTGAGTTCTGGTTCCTGGGTCAGAAACCCAATTCGGGTCCCGGCGGCCGGCCTGGCGATTCCCTGAAAATCTTTATCAACCCCGGCCATGATTCTGAGCAGCGTGCTTTTGCCGGCCCCGTTGTTGCCCAGAACGCCGATTTTGGCTCCGGGGTAGAACGACAGCCAGATATTTTTGAGAACCTCTTTTTTATAGTGCGCTTTGGTCAGGTTCTCGATCGTGAAGATGTACTGGGGAGGCATGAGGCCCTATCCGTGAGAACAAACGAGTAGATACGTCCAGTGAGAAGGCGGATCGAACGAAATCCGCGTGCGGCGAGGGGATTTGACCGTAAAAGACCAGATACGACCGGCCTCGGCTTGAAACCCTGCCCTCCAGCCGGTAATCTTATCACAACTGACTTGGGAATGCCCCTCGGGGATCAGTCAAGTTAGTTTGATTGGCGGTGTAGCTCAGCTGGCTAGAGCGGCGGATTCATAACCCGCAGGTCAGGAGTTCAAGTCTCCTCGCCGCCATTTATAGATAGAATGATTCTGAACAGGCCCGCACGGAAACGGTGCGGGCTTTGTTTTTTTTGGCTGAACCTGCATCCCAGGACTGTGCCACCCCTTGGCCCCGCTTCCGCACGGGGCCAAGGCGAGCAAAACCGTTCCGATGGCGGCGAGAAGCAACCGCCGTTGAGCATTTACGGTTCAGTTGCCGCAGGACTCAGGCTTTCAATCTTAGGTAGGGCCAGGCTGGCAGGCAGCCCAACCGCCTTCGCCAGGCCATGGATGCGTGGATGTGTGTGCTGGGCTGGTAGCTTCAGCGTGGAATACCGCATCCGCTTTTAGATCACACGGGGCTGGCCGTCCTATAGCCTGAACCCGTGTACGAACGGACCGACCTCGCCTACCGGAAGATTTTGGAGCGAAGATGAGCCTTACCGTTGAAGTGATTTCAGATGTGATCTGCCCTTGGTGCTTCATCGGCAAAAGGCGATTGGAGCGTGCGATAGCCACGCATGGGAAGCCGATCAAAGTCCGCTGGCGACCGTTCCAGCTCAACCCAACGATGCCAAAGGAAGGGATCAGCAGGCGAGAGTATCGCATCCAGAAATTCGGTAGCTGGGAACGCTCCCAGGAACTTGATGCACGAGTCATCGGAGTTGGGAAGGAGGAAGGAATTGCGTTCGCATTCGACCGGATTGAGCGAACACCCAATACCCTGGCTGCCCACCGCCTGATCTGGCTTGCTGAAAAGGAAGGGGTTCAGGACCTGGTCGTGGAAAGGTTGTTCAGGGCGTATTTCATTGAGGGGCGTGACATCTGTGCCCTGCCATCACTGGTTGAAGTGGTTGTCGAGGCGGGGCTGAACCAGGAAAAAGCCGAGGCTTTGCTGCATGGCAATGACGGACTGGAGGCGTTGAAAGAAGCAGGCGACCACTCTGGATTGCACCAGGTCAACGGCGTACCGTTCTTCATCGTCAATCAGAAGGTCACACTGTCAGGTGCGCAACACCCGCAAACGTTCCTGGAAGCGTTCGAGCGGGCGGAAGACAGGTAAAGGGCAATCACGCTGAGTGGCTCGTAGACGAATTCACTTCTCCCCTCACCGGACAATCATATGTTTGCCAGATTCCGGCGGGGATGCTCAATCAAATTCGAGACTGGCAACGCGTGTGTCGCGCTTTGTGATCAGCTCAGAAATTTTCCGTACGATGTCTTGTTTATCATCGCTGAAACGGGCCGTCAGTATTTGTTGAGCCGCTTGAAAGTCACCAAGTTCGCGGGCCAGCTCAGCCATGGTGATTCTCTGGTAATCTCCTTCTTCTTTGGCAAGAAGTTGAAAGAGAGCCCTCATATTCTCGACGGTAGCCGCAGAGTGGCCTGTTTGCTCTGGGGAATGACTATCACGAAGCGGGTCGTTAGCTTTCCACCAGGCGCAGATGCGCGTGCGAATCTGCTGGGATTTCGTCTTCGCGATCCCCATTTTCAGGGCCTCAAGATATTCGGCCTCTGTCAATTCTTCGTAACTGGGTATGTCGGGCCAAGCATCGCCGGAATGAAACGGATCGATCTCCTCGACTACAGAAGCTTTAGCGATCCATAAGAACTGACCACAGTGGGGGCATTTGACCAGATCTGGGGTATCGGGAAGCATCGGTCCTTCTATCTTCCCGTCGGTCCAGAAAGTCGCGCCAAATGTATTGCCCGACCCGAGGGTCGATTCAGAAAATGATTTCAGGCAGCGCTTGCATTGCTTGATCAGGATGGGGCCTGGAGTCATGATGAATCCTCCTCTTGATCCTAACTGAGAACCTGGAATTTTTAGACCAGACCGTTGCATCCTAATTCGTGTGACCTCAGACAGTCAAATGGCGGTCCATCAAGATGTTCATCCTTGCTACCAAGTTATGTGAGTTCGTCTCCGCCTTACCAAGCTGAATGCTTAACGATAACTTTGAAAATCTGCCAGAATCACTTTATATATACCATTGACAAAGGTATAGTCAGGACGTAGGGTAAGGTCGTTTAGGGGAATCTACGCCTCTTATCAGTTTTTCGACATCGGTAATCTTACTGTTGTTGTCGAATTCTATAGTAGGCGTAGGTGGGTATTACGTTTATAGCGGCTCATGGCTGCTACTCAGTGAAGAAAGGGAAAGCGAAGAATCATAATGCTACTTTCCATCATTAGTGCTTGCCTGGTTTGCCTGGGAGATCCGAGTAATGCTTCCAAAGCAAGGCTCGCTCAGTACTACGCCCGGAATGGCCAAGATCCTGATATCGAGTCTCAAGTTGGTGCTCTTGCTGCTCAGGAAGCGAGCCGGCTCAATGGTGTAGTGAACATGTTCGGACCACAGCGTAACAGGCAAGTTTCGACGAGCATGCCCGTCCCGCCTTATTCAGGTGTTCCCATGGCAACCGCAGGTGCCACCGGTCCAACTGCTCCGGTGACGCGTGGAGGTCAGAACAACGGTACGAACACTCCGACCCGAGAGAAAGCAAAACTCTTGTTAATCGATGCTGGATGGTCATTCACTGAGAGTGGGCAATATGTGATCATTCAGGGCCGGGTTCGGAATGTGTCAGGCCTACCACTCAAATCCATCCGCGCCAACGTCACGATTGAAGACTTGAATGGGCAGATGGTTGCGGAGACCATGGGAGGCATTTCGCCATTGGAATTGGCACCAGACGAAACGGCAAGTTTTCTCGTAAGGGAACCTGTTAATCAGAGGTTTGACCATTTCAACATCAAGTTCATCATGGACCAATCAAGCGTGCCATTTGCTCCAGCCTTCGGCCCAACTGCGGGTCAGGTAAGGCGGTAGAGAATCATTTTCATTTCACTGAGTTTATTCTCACTCGGCATCGCGTGCTGTTGAGACCCTCAATAACAAATGATCGTTGAAGATCTAATTGAGCTATCAAACTTGTACGAACAAACGGTCAGAGGCGGTTGAATGCTCAGCAGCCTCTGACCGTTTTGATAAGCACTCTGACAGTTCAGATATTCCTCACGCAATAATTTGACGGACCATCGGCGACTGCATTGAGCCCGGCACTCAGACGCTAAATCACGCAGGTGGTGAAATTCACCACCTGCGTACGGGATATGGAAGAGCAATGGTTCGTGTGTGTTTCATGCGGTTATGATCTGATCCAGCAGAAGGTATCGTTGGCCAGCTTGTCAATTAACACTAAGCGGCTTGCCCAAGACAATTGGTATGGCCAGCTCGGTTTGCGAGCGTCGAGAGTAAATGAGTTTGGGGATCGACCAGGAACCTCAACCAAATGAGTCCACACGCTAATTCAAGGAATGCCTTCTCAAGTTCGGTGGGTCGGTCCAGTCGGTGCCGCAGACACCTGAAACTGTGGAACCAAGCGATAGTTCATTCCACAAACCATCGGTTCTTACCCAGAGCCCTGCCATAGACTTCGCCTGCCAAACATGGGCGTGACCCCCAACGAATGTAAGCGTCCGATGAACCGCATCTGGCGAACCGGCTGATGAGTCGCGACGATCCCTCCATGCCCGATGGTTCTGGGCTTGAAGGAGATCATTGATGCAACTGCGAAAGATTTCTGTTTCGGAATGGCCCAAGGTCCTCAGTCGTTTTCAGGACAGTGGTCTGTCCCAGAAGGCCTTCTGCCTACGTGAAAGCCTCTCGTTACCCAGTTTCATTTATCACCGCTACAACCGAGTCCATCGAGCGAAAAAGGCCGAGACACCACCCACTTTTCTTCCCGTGATCGTCAAGCCGATCCCCCAGTATCATCCGGAGCCCAACAACGCCCTCGTCCTGATTCTTCCCGCTGGTCGTCGCCTCGCTGTATCTGCGGGGTTCGATTGTTACACTCTGGAACGCCTCCTCGACGTACTGGAGGAGCGACGATGATCGGTCTTCCGGCCACCGTGAGGATTTTCGTGGCGGTTGTTCCAATCGATTTTCGCAATGGGTTTGATGGGCTTGCTCAACTGACACGCGATGTGATCAAGCAAGATCCCCTCTCGGGGCACCTGTTCGTCTTCTCCAACCGGCGGCGAGACCGCGTGAAGATCCTGTACTGGGATCGAGATGGATTGGCCGTCTGGATGAAACGCCTGGAGCAAGGCACGTTCCGCTGGCCTAGCGCTGAGGCTCAGCAGGTTGAATGGAGCACGGCCGAACTTGCGGCCGTTCTGGGAGGCATCGATCTCAAGGGAGCACGACACAGACCGCGTTTCTCGCTCGAAAAATAGAATTATTTCGTGATAGTGCAAACAAAAGAGCTTGTTTTACCGTATGAAATAGTATGACTCATCCGGTAGACAGCCCACTTCCTGACGATCTTGCCACGGCCCATCGCCAGATTCGCGATCAGGCCGAGGAACTGCGCAAACAGCAGCTTCTCATCGAGCGAATGCAGCATCAGCTCGCACAACTGCTCCGGGAGCGGTACGGCAAGAAAAGTGAAAAGCTCGATCCTGCTCAAATGCTGTTTTTCACAAATGCCTCTGAGGAAGTTCCTCAGGTCGATTTACTGGTAGCCCCAGAGGCTGCGGAGATTCCGGCGACGGCCCGCTCTCATGGTCGCAAAAAGCTGCCCGCGACCCTGCCACGTGTGCCGAAGATCCACGTCTTGGATGAAGAGGCTCGTGCCTGTCCCTGTTGTGGCAAGCAGCGTAAGGAAATTGGTCAAGAAACCCGTGAGCAACTTGACTACAAGCCCGCGAGCCTCCATGTTGTCGAGCACATCCGGCTCAAATATGCCTGCGAGGACTGTCAGGCGCATGTCGCCACGGCACCGCGCTTGCCCGAGCCAATCGAACGCGGTTTGCCTGGCACAGGGTTGCTCGCT
>CAIYJE010000140.1 GCA_903926465.1 uncultured Planctomycetales bacterium | reverse complement strand
GCTGATGAGTGTATACCGGACTCTTCAGCAAAGAGGACATGCACCGCTTAAAACGGTGGTGGATGCAGTTGCCACCTACCTCGCAACCGGAAAACTACCTCCATTACCGGCCAAAGCCACTACAGACGGCTAAAGTGTTACGTATCTTCAGGTTTTTCGGCCTATGGCGCATCAACAGGAAACAATAGCTCGGTGTTTGCCCAGTTGATTCGCCTGGCCGGTGGCGTCGATGTGCTTTCCAACTTCTACAACTATACCGACTATCCCAACCTGGTCCACACTTCCACACTACCACTGGATGCCGGCCTGATGACCGCATCTCCAACGTTCCTGATCCCCGATCCGTTGGCCAGTATCGCCGTGCCACTTCCCAATACTCTCGCGGGCGGGTATGCGTTTGTGAGAAACGCCACCGTGAGCTACGGCACTGGCAACAGCGCCACGTTAACACCAGGGGTTTATGAAGACATCAACATTGCCGGGGCGGCCAATGTGACCTTCAGTCCCGGCGTCTACATCCTCAGCCCAACCAAGGCCTACGCATTGCAGGTTCTCCCACCGTCACCGGCCACGGCGTGATGTTCTACTTCACGGGCGATAACTACCTGAGCACCTCCCCCGCCGGACTCTATGACCAGACCGACACGGTGGAGATCAATGCCACCACTCTGACCATTCCCGCACCACCCGATCCCAACTTCAAGAAGGTCAATTTTGCGAGCCTGCAGATCAATGAGTCTGGAGGCAACATCAACCTCAACGGTCTGTCCAGCAGCGCCCCTGGATATCGCAGCGATTGGAACAACCAACTCTTCTTCTTCAGACGCAGAATCAACGCCGATCAGTCGGGCGGCAGTGCCTCCATCTCTGGTGGCGGCAGCGGCCTGAACCTGGTTGGCAAATTCTACGGCAAGTGGATGAGTTTCAGCATGACCGGGGGTGGGTCCTATCAGGCCCAGATCATCGCCGGCTCTTTGAGCACCGCCGGCCAGACGCAGATCAGCGTGCCCACCGGGGCCGTGTCTACAGGCTATGCCACCCAGGTCTTCCTGGTGGAATGAACCGATTCAAACCACGAAAAAAGGCCGGGGTCAACCGCGGCAATTGCGATCAATCCCAGCCTTCCATGTCTGTCAACCCACGCCCAGGCGGTTTACTTGATCTGGTGTACCGCCAGCGCGTTCTGGACCGGGTTCCCCGGCACCGTGCCACGCATCAGAACCACCCGGTCTCCCGGCCGCATGAAGTGGTACCGGCGTGCCCACTCATCCAGGTGGTTGAGCACGTCTTCCAGACTCATCAGACTGGAAAGAT
The DNA here is from genome assembly GCA_903926465.1 of uncultured Planctomycetales bacterium. Lineage (GTDB taxonomy): Bacteria > Planctomycetota > Planctomycetia > Isosphaerales > Isosphaeraceae > CAIYJE01. The sequence continues at coordinate 19,130 of CAIYJE010000140.1, read as the reverse complement.
AGGTAGGCGTCACGCCCCAGTAAAGTGCCATCACCCGGGCCATCTCGGGCGTGTGGGCAATTGCAAGGGTTGGCGTTTTGTGCCGCTGCTTGGAAAGCGCCATGGCGCTCCGACCAGATCGGGTGGCCACCACCAACACGGCCGCGTTTAGCCGACGGCAGGCCACACTGGCCGCATCCACCATGGCTTCGGTGACCGGAGTGATCCAACCAGGCCGAATGCACGGGCCTGGATCGGTCCAGTGGTCAGAAAGCGTGAGTTCGGCCTCACCCAGAATCCGGCTCATCATGGTGACCGCCTCCACCGGATACTGGCCGATGGCGGTCTCACCCGAAAGCATCACGGCATCGGTCCCGTCCAGCACCGCGTTGAAAACGTCAGACGCCTCTGCGCGGGTCGGTCGGCTCGACAGCTCCATGCTCTGCAGCATCTGCGTGGCCGTGATTACCGGAATGCGGGCCCGGTTACAGGCCGCAATGATCCGTTTTTGAATCGCTGGCACGCGGGCCACATCCATTTCAACGCCCAGGTCGCCACGCGCCACCATGATGCCATCGGTCACCTCCAGGATGGCATCAAAGTTGGCCACCGCCTGGGGCTTCTCGATCTTGGTGATGATCCGCGCACTGGCACCGCGAGACTTCAACTCGGTTCGAAGCCGCTTCACGTCGTCGGCCGAACGCGCAAACGAAAGGCCCACGTACTCCACCGGATTCTCAGCCACCCAGTCCAGATCCAGAAGGTCGGCGTCGGTCAGAGCCGAAACTTTCAATTCCGCACCCGGAAGATTCAACCCCTGACCCGACCGCAGGAGCCCGGCCAGAGTCACCACCATCGAAGCACAGCCAGGCTCAACCGTGCTCACCTGCATGGCCACCGTGCCATCGGCAAACAGCACCATGTCACCTGGCTTGAGGTCATCAGCCAGGTTTGGGTAGGTGCAGGTGAGGTCATGGGGATCATCGCCTGAACGGTGATTCACCAGTTTGAACGTGCTGCCCAGGGTGCAATCCACCGCATCGCCGGGGATTGGCCCCAGCCGGATCTTCGGCCCGCCCAGATCCAGCAAGACCGCCACCGATCGATCGAGCGTCTCGGCAACCTGGCGGACCACCCGCAACATCCGACCGCGGACCGTGCGGTCGCCGTGCGAGGCATTAATTCGGATGCAATCCACTCCGGCCAAGATCAGGTTTTGCACCATGTCGGGCGAACTGGAGGCGGGCCCAAGTGTTGCGACAATTTTGGTTCGAATTTTACCAATGGACTCGTGCCAATCCTGCGGCTCAACCATTCGATCTGATCCTCGTTCATTGTAAGAGGTTTGGGTGAGGCATCATGATCGTCCATTCCTAACCGTTCTGGATCAAGAGCAGAAACCACAACGAATTCCAGGCAGATCCAAACTCCGTTCTCTATTTCTTATTTGTTAAACGATTATTCAATGAGCAATACGGCCATCGATTCCCCAAAACGCCTACGATCCTCGCAGTATTACCTGCGGCACACCTCGTCCAGTTTAGAAATTCCCTGTCCCGAATCATCGCGACCAACGTAAAGATAAAACGGGGATCCTCGCAGAGGTTCCGGCTCTCGCTGACCCATGTGAGCACCACCCTGCCGGGAAGGCGTACGATATGCGGCGATTTTTGGCGCTGATAGTTCTGGGCGGTTGCCTGGTCAGCCTGGCCAAGCTGGGAGGGAAATCCCCCCTCGCCGACCGGGACCGCGGCACCGCGCGCCAACCCGCGGCAACTCCGCCAACAGCTTCAAGCACCAACACCGACCAGGCTGAACAGGCAATACGGGCAAAATATCCAAGCCAGGGCGAGTTGCTTGACCGGGTTCTACCCCGTTATCGCCGGACCGCACTGGAGATCGAGGCGCAAGACGGGCTCCGGGGTTTGAAATTACTGGATCGCCTGGATCTGGAAGCCGTGTTCCTCTACGAAAAACACCCACACGAGTTCTGGCAGCTCGCGGCCTGCCTCAACGACCAGGCGGCTGCGGATCTGCTGGTTCACTGGCGAGAATATCTGGGATGGAAGCAAGAGGCCGATTCCGATCACACCCGACTGGTCACCGAGATCACGCAACTGCCGGCTGCCGCCCGGCGTGCCGCCAGCCGCTACCCCCAGGCTTTACCTCTGATTCTGGCCGAACCGGCCGGCATCACCGATCTGATCGAACGCCGGGGCCATGAACTGGCCGAACTTGAACGGACGCTCGAACTGCTCCAGTGCATCAGCCTGGAAACCGGTCCAACCGATCTCCAGCACGCCCTGCAAACCCTGGAGCAAGATCGCGACCTTTCGTTGCGTGCCTTTGAACGCATGGGCCCAGAGGGGTTTGCCCTGATCCGGCTCTATGGCCCGATCTTCGAAGCGGTTGGTGACGCGGTTCCACTCGATCACACCCTGCTCACACTGGGCACCAACAGTGACGATCTTGAGCGGCTGCTCCGCCAGCACTCCAGCGCCCAACTGGCGCGTGAACTCCACCACCTCAGCAGCCTCGGTCTTCTCGACGAGGCGGCGTCGAGCCCGCATGGACTCAGACTGGCCCTGGAGTTCGGCACCGCCGGCGAGCATGCCCTGGCTACCGCCGGCCCCGATGCCGCCGACCTCGCCTACAGCCTATTCCCCAGCTTACCGTTGCGCCAGCGTGCGGTTGAGGCCATGGGCAGCCACGGCCCAATGGCCCTGGCCATGCTGGCCAAATATGCCACCGACCCCGAATTCCAGCAGATCCTGGCACGCGATGGCGAGGCGATCATTCCCCCCATCGCCCGTGCCGACGTGGGACCTGAAGTCCTGCTGCTGCTCCAGCAAAATCCCCAAAAAACCTTCACCGAATCACTCGCCCAGCGCGTCTTGAGCCTCTCGGGCGAGAATGGCCAGGCCACCATTCGCCTGATCCACAAAGAAGGGCTCTCACGCGCGGCCGAACTGAACCGCACCGACGTACCGATGGCCGCCTTCCTGCCGCTGTATGACCTGCTCCACCTGGGAGGCGTAGTGGCCCGCGGCAATACCCCGACCTCTGGTGAAATGGTCTGGGCACTGCTGGACGCCGGCTTCATTGCCTGGGACGTGGCCACCCTGGCTGCCGCCCAGCCAGAGGCCACCCTCGCCGGCGAAGTGGCTCGCTCCGAGCTACGATCAACCACCCGCCAAGCCGCCGGTGCCGCCGGTCGCAACCTGCTCGAACGTGTGGCCGGCCGCAGCCTACGCCTCTCAACCCAAGCCAGCCTTGCTTCCGCAGAGCTGGCAAGGCCAGCCGCCGCCCCTCTCAACCGCCTGGCCGGCCCCCTCTGCCGAAAGGCCGGCTTGCAGCTTTCCACCTGGGAACCGGTCCAATTGGTGAAAGACGGCTCAACCTGGCTCCTCCGCATTCCACCAAACCGCTGGCTCAAGTATGCCGGGGTCAACCTGGCCCAGGCCGGCGTGGGCGTGGTTGGGATGCGAAAGATGGAAGAGTATCTGCTGTCTCCCCCTCAATCCCGGCCCCACCACGGATCGCGTCCAGAGCTCCCCATGCTTCCAGAACCGATTACTCAACCTTTTGACACCACGGGGCAATGACCATGCATCGCCTTGCAATTTCAAGATCGGTCTGGGGCCTGCTGATCATCGTCGGCCTGACCACCAACCCCTGCCAGGCAGGCTCGCTCTCCTGGCTCGATGAGGTGGTGCAGCAGGTGATGCGTGAGGCCAGCGTGGGGGCACGCTCCGCCACGCGCGCTGAAGGACAGGCCGGGCGAATGGCTGGCAAGCTGTTCGTTCGCGAGAGCGAAGAATCGCTGGCAACCCTGGCCACCCGGTCAGACGCGGTTGCCCGCCTGGCCACCAAGCTCGATGAGCCGACCGAGGCCGCGCTCCGGCTCCGGTTCGGCAAACTGGTTGGCCAGGATCCCGAAATGGTTCGTGCATTCGCTCAGCTTGCCCCCCAAGAACGCCGGCTCGTGCTCGGCATGAGCGAAGCGGCCCAGAAAATTGCGAGCCGCTATCCTGGCCAGGCCGACACCATGGTACGCAAGCTGGGCGTTGAAGGGCTTTCGGCCGTGCGGGCCTACGGTGATGACGTGGCCGAAGTGCTGGCCAAGGAAGGACCAGACTCCGTGGAAGTTTTGCGCAAGGCTGGCCGAACCGGCTGGACGTTCTTTACCGAGCAAGTGCTTCCCCACAAAGGAAAACTGGCCGCAGCCGGGGTCTTCGCCCTGTTCCTGGCGGCCCCCGAGCAATTTGTCGATTCCGCCGGCCGGGCCACCCAGTACGCCGCTGAGCAGTTTGCCTCCGCCGGCGTGATGCTGGCGGGGGCCGTGGCCACAGGCGCAGCTCACGGCCTGGACCAAGCCGCCGCGGGCCTGATGGGCCCCTATAACCACCCCCTGCTCCGCGGGTTGCTGGCAATGGTGGCCGCTGCGGCCTTCCTGGTGGTGATCGGCTTCCCGCTCCGGGTCTTGCTCCAGCCCGGCCGCTGGCTTCTGGCCTGGCCTTTGCGCATCTTCCAGACCCTGCGGCCGTCACACGGCCAGCGTCGGACCGTTTAACCAAGCACAACTTCCGGTTCACGCGGACGCGAGCAGGACAGGCTTCTCATGGCAAACGTACGCAAAGACCTCCTCGACACGCTGGAAACGCGGCTAGTTGAACCCCGACGCGTTGCCCTGTTCGGCCATCGTGCCGTGGGCAAAACCACGCTCCTCGCCATGCTCTACCGCCAGGCCTCGACCGGCCAAATTCCAGGCGTGCGGCTGGCCGCGGCAGACCCCAGCACGGCCGAGTACCTGGCCGACCGGATCAGCCAGATTGAGGCCGGTGAATCGCCTGCCGGTACCCTGGCGGAAACCACGCTCAGGCTCCAGCTCTATCAAGGCCAGTCCCGACTCGATCTGATGATCAAAGATTACCAGGGTGAGAATGTCACTCTGGGCTCCGACGCCCCAATTCAAGAGTTCTTTGCCGATTGCGATGCCGTGCTCCTTTGCCTGGACGCCGAAGCCGCCCAAAACTCCACACACGCCAGACGCCGACAGCAAGAGGTTGAAGCCCTGCTGGAACGGTGCCAGGATCGGGCCGTGGACGGCCATGTACCCCCGTTCGCCCTGCTGGTTACCCGGTTCGACCGCGTCAGCCAGCCAGAGACTCCCACTGAAACCCAGCTCGTTCAGCTCGTCGAGGCGCGGTTCGGCATGACCCGGCACGCCCTTGAACAGCAGAGCCCGGGCGCGGCCATGTTCGCCCTGAGCTCGTATGGCCCAGGCAGCCCCGAAAACGGCCGGCCCCCCAGTGAGCTGCGCCCAACCGGCCTGGCCGCACCACTGACCTGGCTCGCTGAACAGCTTGAGCAAATCGACACGCAACGCCTCAACCGCCTGTTCAGCCTGGCACCCAGCGAACCCGCCAGACTCGGTCGCTGCTTGCTCGCGTTCGAGCGTCGCTACCCCAGCAGCCCCGCCATTCACCCACTCAAACACCAGCTCGACAGCCTTCAACGCCGCCATTGGCTTCTGCGCGGAACCTGTACCGCTCTGGCTGCCGGCGTGGCCCTGGCTGGGCTAGCCGGATACGACGCCTGGGGCTACCACGCCACCCTGAAATATGAGCAATCAGGCCAGCCGGCCACCTCCGTGGAAACGCAGTGGAACTCTTTGGTGGCCCAGCACCCCACCCTTCCTGTGTTCTTTCCAGAGAAGGCGCGGCTGGCCCTGAAACATCGCGACCAGTGGCAAGTTCGCGCGGCAACGCTGCGAATTTCGGCAGGATCGACTGACCCCACCTTGCCCCAGCAGATCCAGCGGATCAAGGAACAGGCCCCGGATCTGGCCCCCGAAATTGCCAGGGCAGAACAGGCCCAGCAAGAGGCCACCTGGAAAAGTCTGCAAGTGGCCGATGTGTTGGCCGTTGAAGAGCCGGCCACGCACCTGGCCGGCGTACGCCGGTTTCTCAGGGAGTTCCCAGACACTCCGCACAAAGCTGCCGCCGTTGCGCTCGCCGAACAACTGGAGATGACGATTGCGAAACGCGAGGCTACCGACGATCGCGCGGCCATCGACCGGCTCAACCGGACGATGTCGCTGCCGGGAGTCTCGTGGCGCGACCTCATCGAAGAGACCCGGCAACTCCTGAACGAGCGTCCGAACAGTCCCTATCGCGCGGAGATCGAAGAACTGCTTGAAGCCGGCATCACCAGGCTCGATGAGACTGAGATTGAGCGGGCTCGGCAGTTCTCACGTACCAATCCCACCAATTACACCGCCCGACGCGAGAAGTACACCGACTATCTTCGAGCCCACGCCCACGACGGCCAGTTTGTGGCCGAGGCCCGCCAGGCCATCCAGGCGCTTGATCGTGAGCGAGATCTGACGCTCTACCGCCAGGCCTATGAGCACCAGGTTTCTCACCCTGATGATGTGCCGGCCATTGCCGGCTTGCTCCGCGGCTACCTTGAGGCCAGCCCCGGCGGTGAGTTTGCCGCCGCCGCCCAGCAGTACATCCACTGGTGGGAGCGGATCTCGACCGAGGGTTCCTATCGTGTCACCCTCAAACGCGGGCGTGTGGAGCCAGGCGCGGGCAAACTGCTGGCCGGGGCCGGACCCGACCTCAGTGTGACCATCACCGTGGCAGGCGTAGAATACGGGCCATCGCCGGTGATTCGTGATACCCGCACCCCAATCTGGGAGTACGCGTTCCCCAGCCCAGTGCGCTGGAAGTATGGAGATCCGATCACAATCAAGATCCAAGATCATTATTGGAACGATACCAACGTCTTCACCTTCACCACCTCGCCGGGCGACAAGCTGGCCATGCGCCTGCTTTCGGGCACGGTTCGGCCGGTCAAAGGGGGTAAGACGGAACTGCTGTTCCGATCCGATTTCCAGGAACCGGCCCTACCCCGACCGGAGTGAACCCGTGCTGAATTTGACGCGTCCTGGTAAGCCAGCACAAACCCTCGGTCGCTGGGTCCGCGTGGAACAGGCGGTCTACGGCAGCTTTCCGTTCCGGACGCAAGGGTTTGGCTTGCTGGCGCGCTCTGCAGGCTGCGAGCCAGGCTGGATTGCCGCCTTCAAGCAGGCCTGCGAGCAGTTCGGCGAGCGACCGACCGGGGCCGAGGCCACCGGGGCCTGGTCGGCCCAGAAACTGGCCAAAGGCCCGTGGATGCTGATTGGCACCAGCGAGCAAGGTGCCGACGACCGCGGTAGACCCGGAGCGTTAGGGTTTCACGCCCTGTTCATCCCCGCGCGGGCTTACCTCCAGGCCGGTGCCACCCCGTTCCCCTGGCTCAACCGGTTCCAGACCCGGTGGAGTGTCGACTGCGACGGGCAAAACCTGGCAGCGTTCGATCTACCCGAGCCCGAGCCGGTCGATCTACAAGCCCTTGCCGGTACCGAGATTTCTCCGCACCGCATCGACGCCGCCGTGTACGCCATGCAGCAGCGACGGCGACTGGTGATCGAAAGCGCTTGCCCGATCGACGCCTGGATTGCGGCCGTGTTGAACCGCCTGCCGGTTCGCACCCGCGAGCGACTTCAGGTCACCAACTGGTCGTTCGGGTCAGCACCCGGCTTTGACTTGGCCGGCGTACCCGCCCGCAGCGGCAAACAGCGATTCTCCGGCGCACTCGGCCTGGCCGACCTTGATGCCATCGCACTTCCCAGGCAAGAACGGGCCAGAATCTGGAACTGGGCCAAACAAGTGCTGGGCCATTGAAGACGGGTGGGAGTGAATGGAAAAACGATTTCAGAACATGGAGGTCTTCCGCAGAATTCCATGATCCAGAACCGCCCGATTGAATGATCCAGCTTCAGCCATGGCCCCCTCATTTCATCAGCAGACCTCAAGAGCTACGTTCTGATCGAGCCTGAGTTTGAGCGGAAATGGAAATAATTTCTGGCTCACCGCTTGATCTGACTAATAATGGTAAGGTCGCTGATTTTCAGATCCTCCGCCAGCATCAGCGCCTTGCTCAAGATGATCGACAGGGTCTGATCTCCCTCGAACGGTAAGAAGACACTGCCGGAGCCTGTGGCTCCAGCTTGCTTGGGAACAATACAAAGGTATTGATCATTGGGTTCCATGAGAATGTTCCCACTCCCCAGGTGGATCTTGTACGTGCGAAGGTCGCCACGGACCACCAAAAACTTATCACTGAATGAGCAGCGGGGCCCGATCTTGAGCCGAGGTACCAGACGTTCGAGTACCGCCTTGCGCGTTTGGCCCGTGGCCGAAAGGTCACCAAAACTGTAATTGGTCCAGTAATCAACGTGACGGCCCTCGGGGCCACCATCGGACCAGGTTGGGTCGTTCCCCACGCTGGCCACGCCCACGAACAGGTCCACGTCTCGCAATACCTCAGACAGCACAAGCGCCGGTACACGGGCTAGTGGAACAGGCTCGGCATCAGGCTGGTTCCAGCCTGCGGAGTAGCCACCACCGCTGGCGTGGGCGTGCCGTTGCGCAGCTCCGATTTCATAAAACCGGACCTGGTCGGTGCCCAGGTGCAAGAACGATCCCGCCTCGGTCGTATCCTGGCCATACCGATCGCCCAGGCCCTCCACCCAAAACTCGGCACGCAGGCCCCACTCAGGCAAGTCTTTGCTTGTCGGTGGATACGTATCATCGACCATCAGCCTGAGCTTGTTGCGCCACCCTCGGCCCGTGGCCAGCGCATGGTACTGATGCTGCCGCAACACGTGCGCGGCAAACCGGTTGGAATAGAAGTTCGTGGCACGTTCGGCGTCGGTCAACACATAAACTTCGCGGTACGCCTGCTTGAACGGTTGCCGAACCTGGTGGCTGTCAAGCCAGTCACGCCAGCCGGCAACCTCAGCAATAGACCGGCCGATCGGGTGCCAGAGCGAGACCATGGTCTGCTCACCAAGGGCATCCAGCGCGGCATCATTGGCCCCAACCAACTGGCCTTCGCTCCAGATCCCCGCAACGGCCTGCCCGCTGGTTTCAAACTGCCAGATCAATCGCCGGGCGATGGTGCCCACCAGAGGATGATCCAGGTACCGCTCTCGCCAGATCGCCAGTGGCCAGGACTTCCGCATGAGGTAGAGGCCATCAAGCCGTTCGCGCTGGGCCGTGAGCATCTTGCCCAGATCCTTCACGCTGGCTTGCAGTTCCTTCAGTTTGTCTGCATGCTCCTTCTTGACAGCCGCAGGCACACTCTTGAGCGGCTTGCCATCGGCGGCCTTGGACCACCGCAACTCCGCGTCCTGCCCTTCCACCACCAGTTCTGCCACATATTCGCCCAGCCGGTCGCAACGCCGGCCAACCTCGTCCATGCCATAGGCAGGCACCGCCAGTTCGTCGATCTCTTCACGCGGCAACCCTTCACGCGTGGCGGCAGCAGTCAGGGCTTTTTCAACCTCTTTCTGGGCCGAACTCAACTTGATTTTGGCCTTCAATATTGCCAGTTGCCCAACCGCATCCATGCCTGGCATGGCCCCCAGTGCCCCCACGGCCGCATTCCCCAGCGAGACCAACCGCGGCCCATGGCCCGGAATCTTGCGATACGCGCTCAGCGCCAGTGCGGCCAGTGCCCGCGCCAGATCCCGATCCGTCTTGAACCCGGCACACCAGGCCAACCCCTTCAGCAACTCCACATGCTGCGGCTCAATCAGGTCGTCGCGGGGCGGATCCCAGGGGGTTCGCGGCGGGATCGGTACGGTCCGAGGCCGATCAACCAGGGCAAACCAGCGGACAATCTGGCCCTTGAAGGGATCGTGCCCGACCGCATCAAGCAGCGCTCCGATTTCTTTCCGCCACCGGGCCGGAGGCTTGCTCCCATTCCCGGCCCCCTGACAGCTTGCCAGCAACGCCGACCAAGCCCGCCGCTCCGCCGGCGCAAGTGTCGCCAGGTCGGCCAAGGCGGCGTCTGACCAGGCTTCACCGGGGTTGATATGGGCCGATTTCTCGGTCTCGACCAGACTCGCAAGCCGATCGGCGGTTTTCCGAATCTCTGCGTCGCTTCGATCCCCACCCCTGAGATTCCTCACCGCCGTCTTCACAGCCTGAACCATGGCGGTTGTCAAAGGTGCCTCGGCGGCAGAATTCTCCACCGCCGAAGCAATGCCGCTCTTCGGTATCCACCAAATCACCTCCCAGTCCGCCTGGCGAAACAAGCCCACCAGCGAGAGCACGGCCCGATCGCTCAGCGGCAGTTTGCGGCGCAGCAATTCGCGAAGCCCAAGCCCACAGATGCTCAGCAGGGTCTGAACCTGCCTACGATCCGGGTGTGCCGGGCCTAACTTATCCAGCTTGAGATGCAGGTCGGTCAACCGATCAGCCAACCGGTGCACGACCTCAGCCTGGTCTTCTCGGTCGAGCGCCAGCAGCCTGGACCCGATCTCGGTCTCTGCCAGTTGATAATCATGGAAGTAGACATCATTCCCCGCCGGCCGCTCGCGCAGCAGATCCTCAATCAGGCCGTCATAAAAGGCGGTCGGCTCGGCCTCACCTGGTTTGGAACGAGCCATGAGTTAGCCCCCCACCAGCAGGGTCAGTTTCAAGAACGTGACCGCCGTGCCAGACCCGATGGTAAAACTTTGGTCCAGTGATTCCGCCTGGCGATCGTCGATCAGGATCAGGACCTGGTTGGCCTCAAACGCCTGGAGAGCCCGCTCATACTGCGTTTTCCACTCAATGGGGCGCGGCCTGGCACCGGTGTGCGGGCCATTCAGGGCCTGCTCGAATCCTTCAGGGGTGATCAATCCACGGTAGGGACCAACCATCTGCCGCTTGACGTTGTAATCTTGCACTTCCTGGTAGACCCGTTCGCGGATCAGGTCACGCACGGTGATGGTCTCGCTCAAGAACTCAAGCGACCACTCCTGAGAAACGCCACCGGTAAGCGTCTCATCGCGAATCGTCAAGCTCGCAGCCATCGGAGCCCCCCTTGATCCAAAATTCCAGCGCCTGCGCGGCCTATCGCGGTTCATTCCAGATTATGCGACCGCCTGCGGCAAGGCTACCCTGAACACCAGGCCGATTCCGCCGTTTGCTGCACCTCCGGAAGTGGACTGCATGAATTCGGGGCCAAAGGTGGCTAGAATAAGTTTGCTGTCAACGGGCTCTCTCTCAAATGACAATTCGAGGCGACCGCATCGGTCGAGTTTCGTGGATTCAGGATCAGAGTCGGCCAATGCCCGCCCGTCGATGAAGGAACTCGGCCGCCAGTGGAGCCACCACGCGCCGATTTATGAGGAAGTCTTCCTCGACCCCTTTCGCCCTGGCGTCAAGAACCCCGTGCTTGAGGCCATTCTGGCCATCCCAGAGCCAGACAAGAAGTCCATCATCGACCTGGGCTGTGGGACCGGACCCCTGCTGCCCCATCTGGTTAACCGCTTCGGGACCGTGCGGGCCCTCGACTTCGCCGCCGGTATGATCAAGCATTCCCGCAAACGGCTGGGAGACGATGCGGCCAAGGTTGAGTTTTTACACCAGCCCATGCATGACCTGGCCAACCTGGCCGGCACCCAGGATGTGGCGGTGGCCATCAACTCCATTGTCATGCCGGACACGCGCGATATCGACAAGACCATGAAGGCGATCCGGGCCTGCCTCAAGCCGGACGGCGTATTCATGGGCGTGGTCCCTTCCATCGACGCCATCCATTACTCAACCATGCTGGTCATGGACCGGGCCCTGGATGAAGGAAAATCACCGGCGGCGGCCGAAGCGCGAGCCGCAGCCCTGGTTGAGCACCACATGTTCGAATTCGCCTTCGGGCGGTTCCAGTTCGAAAAGATCCTTCAGAAGTTCTGGCAACCGTTTGAGCTGGAGTATCGGCTCCAAAAAGCCGGCTTCACCGACATCCAGCTTGTGAAACTGCTCTACCCTTGGGACGACGACATTGCCGGGGGCGATGCATTTGCTGAGTATCCACCCAGCTGGGACTGGACCTTCCAGGCCCGTCCCTGATCGGTTCTGAACTCACCTCAAATGAGGAGCATTGCGTGATGAGCGCTACCCCCGGAGCCGGTCGCCGAGGCCCGACCATGAAGGTGCGTCAGTCCGACGAGCTCTTCGAACGGGATCAACCGGCCAGCCAGCGTGGGGGGATGCCTGCAACCCCCACGCTCGCCTTCGACGAGTACCTACGCACCACCGAGGCCGCCCCGCTTTCAACCACCATCAAGGCCCTGCTCTGGAGCGCGGCCGTGGTGGTGGCCCTGCTGTTTGCCGGTGCACTCTGGAAGATGAACCAGCCCAAACGCGTGCCCAAACCGGCCGAGACCGCAAAGCCAGCAGGTTTTCAACAGCGCCCAGATCCATACCCGATCAGAGTTTGATTGGTTTTCAGAATCATGCCACGGCTAGCCGTGCCAAGCAGCGGAACAGCCTTGCGGGCAGCGCATAATCAAGCCGCCAGGTGATACTCATCGGCCGGCTTCCGGTATGGCTCACATACCGCGCCGGGCCCAGAAAATGATAAGGCTCGGCCAGGCCATCACTCTTGCCAGTTCGCTTCTTGTGCTCACGGCCAAACAGGAGCACCGTATACCCACGCCGTTCATGCTCCAGGTACCGCCGCCCGGTTTCGGATTCTACCGAGGTCGTGCTTTGCGACTGCCAGTGGAACAGCCGCTCATTCAAGGCATAATCCTGATACATCGTGGACGGAGAATACTCTTTCTCAGTCTTGTGCAGCGTGACGAAGAATACGTCAGCCTTGATCTCTGGCAAGTGCAGCACTCCCTCACGCATCGACGGCCGCTGCTGCCTCGTCCAGCGCCCGAGCGCGGCCAGCACCTCGTCACGCGTGTACGGGGCATGCAACGAGATTGGGCACGTGAACGGCAACTCCAGCACCGGCGGCACGCTCTCAATGCAGCCCAACCGGTACTGCAGTAACCCCCGCAATTCCTCGCGCAGCACGGGATTCAGGCCAAGCCGGCTCAACCCTTCCTCGGCCGACCCGGGCACCCCCTGCTCGCCCCAAAGACTCAGATCGAGCATCAATAACCTGCGTTCCAACGCGGCAGCCAGACCGGCAACCGAGCCAGGCTTGCGAGCATCGAACGCGTTCAGCAGAAACTGGATCTGATTGGCGTCTGCAATGTGCGCCACCCGCCGTAACCCCTTGGTCAGCCGCTCCTCGTCGGGATCATTAAAGGACCCACGCAGGCCCGCATCGGTCGTCAAGCGTGCCAGGCTGACCCCACGCCGGTAGAGGTCGTCTGGCCCAACACCGCTCCGGTCCACAAACTCGGCCAGGGTCGGGGTTCGGCCCAGAGATTCGGCCAGGTCGCGAAGGGCCGAGATCAGGCTCTGCTTGGACTGGCTTAGATTCTGGCGAAGATTCTCAAGGATATGCTGCCGGGCCACCCGCTCAAGCACCAGGCTGCAACCAGCCGGCAGATGCGTGAAGCCGTGCTCAACCTGCTTCTGAACAGACGCGCCGGCATCTGTGAGCAAAGCCCGGTAGCGCAGGTCAAACCGAAACTTCCGGTGCGCGGGCCCCACAAAGTCGAGAACGGTCAGGCACTCCTTCTCATCGTACAAGCGCAGGCCACGGCCAAGCTGTTGCAGAAAAACGGTCAGGCTTTCGGTCGGCCGCAAAAACAACACCGTATCAATTTCTGGGATGTCGATCCCTTCATTATAAAGGTCGACCACGAAGAGGAAGTTCACCTCTCGCTTCCGCAGCCGGTCTTGCGCCAACAGTCGATCATTGCGCGGGGTTTCGGCCGACAGGGCCTCGGCGGCAATCCCAGCCTCACGGAATTTCAAGGCCATGAACTGGGCATGGGCCACACTCACGCAGAACCCCAGCCCACGCGCCTTGCGTGGGTGTAACAAGATCGACCGCACCTTCTCAATCACCAGGGCGGCCCGCAGGTCGTTACCGGTATAGATCTGGCTCAGCTCATCTAGCCGGTAGCCGCCCCGCTGCCATTTCAAACCGCTGAGGTCCACCGAGTCACTCACCGCGAAGTATTGAAACGGCGAGAGTAGCTTGCGATTGATGGCATCTGGCAGCCGGATCTGGCTGCTCATGTGGCCGCCGAACCGGGACAGTATCTCAATCCCATCTCCACGCTCAGGGGTGGCCGTAAGACCCAGCAGCACCCTGGGCTTCACATGGTCAAGCAGGCGTTCATAGCTGGGCGCTGCGGCATGATGAAACTCATCGACCACCACATAATCAAACCGGTCGGCGGGCCACTCATCCATCACCCGATTTTTATAGCTCTGGATCGAGACAAACAGGTGATCATGCTGTTCGGGTTCATGGCCACTCAGCAGCAGATCACCAAAATTGGGATCTCGGAGCACAGCGCGAAACGTTTCCAGGCTTTGCCGCAGCAGCTCTTCACGATGGGCCACAAACAGCAGCCTGGGCCAGACGCCAGTCTCTCCTGCTTGCTGGCGGGCCCAGTGCCGGTAGTCAAACGCGGCAATCATCGTCTTACCGGTCCCCGTGGCCGCTACCACCAGGTGCCGGTCTCGTCCTTGCACCAAGCGCTCGGCGTCGAGTCGATCCAAAATCTCTTGCTGAAACCCATAGGGCCGCAGCTCGAACAGAAACGGCAAGGCGGTCGCTGGATCGCCTGAACGTTCTTGCTCCAACGCCTGTTTCAAACGCGGCTGCTCAGACTCATGATAAGGCTCAAACTCTCCGTCTTCCCAGTAGGTCTCAAACGTGGCCGACACCCGATCCCAGAGATGGGCCGACTCATACTGGCTCACCTTGACGGTCCACTCTAGCCCCTCGGTAAGCGCTGGCCTGGACATGTTTGCGGAACCCACGTATGCCGCACCAAAACCAGACTGGCGATGAAACATGTACGCCTTGGCGTGCAGACGGGTTCGGTGCGTGTCATAAGAGATCCGCACCTCGGTGTTTGGCAAGGCACGCAGGAACTCGATCGCCTTGAGGTCGGTGGCCCCCATGTAACTGGTGGTCAGCACCCGCAACCGGGCCCCTGAACGCGCGGTCCAGGCCCGCAAATGGTCCGCCAAGATCCGGATCCCACTCCACTTGATGAACGAGCACAGAATATCGACCTGGTCGGCCGAGGCCAGTTCCTTCACAAGCTGAGAGACCAGGCTGGGGTCAAGCCGGGTCCCGGCCAGCAAGCACCCCAGCGCCATTGGGGTATCCGGACGTTCCGGAACCGCCCGTTCGGTACCTGCGCCCGGCCAAATGCTTAGCAACCTGCGCGCAGGCTCCAGAACCCGGCGATCGGCGGCTGGCAAATCTGGTTCAAGTTCGCGGACGATCCGGTTCACCAGCTCAATCTGCCTGGGCAGCCGGTCGTCACCCGTGAACCCCGCAAGCGCCTGGCGAACCACCTGCCGCAGATGATCCGCCAGAATGACATGACTCTCTCCAGGATCCAGCTCTGTCCGATCCACCAGGAACGAGGCCCGAGACACCGCCTGAAGCTGAGATTCCAGAACCGCGTCCACCACTTGCTCATAAAGCCCCGATCCAAGCGATTCAGAATCGGGAATCTCCGGTGGTTGGGGCATGATCGCTGGTCTCTGGGTCTCAATACGAATCAGGGTTATCCATTTTCAGGCGATCGCTACGACACTTCTCACCCCGCAACCGATGCGAAATGCCGTAACTACTTTGTGGTCCCAGGCCAGAAAATGCCACCCCTACCCCCCCCCATGACACGACCGGCTTGAGCCGGACCGGGTTCTTGCCTGTGAAGGCCAGCTTCACGGTTTGGGAGATCCCCCCAGACAGTACCGGGGCTCAACTGACCACCGTAAGGTCGGCCCAGACCGCAAACTCTTGAAGCCAACATAGCCAATCCACTTACGCACGCACGCACTGAATCATGAATGACGTGCTATGCCTGAAAACGACCGCCCAGGAGCCAGCTTCTCCTCAAAATTCTTTACTCATTTAACCGTAGGGAGATACGGAGAAAACATCGGGCTTGAGCGGAGTTATTTTCAAAATTCGTGTTCGTTTTTGGGCGCCAAGCGCATCTCAAAGGGAAAGGGGTGGGAATGTACAACCCCTCGTTGGTTGTTCGGCCGGCAAAAGCATTGAGAGTTTAAAAACTCACTTTTGCCGGCCGAGATCATTTCTGTGACCAGGCAAAGAACATTTGTTCAGACTCAATGCCGGCAGGCGGAATGGGCTGGGAATTCGGGACCGGGCTGGGATTCTGCGCCGGCCGTGGCCAACCGCAATGGGTGGCCTGGACCTCAGGAAACCCACGCCAGTTGCGGAATCGCCTGGGCGGCGGACGAGACAATTCGTACCGGTCGGCCGAGCTGGTCGCGGATGAGCACCTGAGAGTAATCAATACCCAGGTGGCGGTAGATGGTGGCCAGGAACTCCTGAGGGCCGGCCAGGCCGTCGGTCACATCTTCGCCCCGCTTGTCGGTAGCACCAATCACCTGGCCGGTCTGGATGCCGCCGCCGGCCCAGATCCTGAAGTTCAGCGTCTTCGGTTCAATGATCCTGATTCGAATGAGCCAGGTGCTTGCGAATCTCCTGGAGGTGCCGTTCCACCGTGCGCAGACCACACCCCAGCTCCTGCGAGATCTCTTCGTTGGTGTACCCCTCAAACTTGCGCAGGACGATCAGTTGGTGAGAGGAAGCCCCCAGGTCTTGCAGGCGATCTAAAAGCCACAGCGGTAAAGTTTCAGACACGCAGGAATGGATTGGTTCGGGAAAATGATCCAGGTTAAACCCATCCGGCAAACGACTCCCCAGCGCGGATTCGGTAACAACCCGCCCACCGCCACGCTTCTGACGACGTTCACGCTCGATCAAGGTCGCCACTTTTTGCGCCACCATGATCGCAAGCATGCGACCGGCACTCTCTTCGCTATCAATGCTTGCCAGCCGTCCGGTTCGAATCTGCTGACAAAATAATGCAAAGACGATACTGACAATATCTTCCTCGTCGAGTGAATACGAATAACCCCGCAACGCGTGGGCTGCGATGCAGAGCAGGCGATTTGCAAAGTGCGACCACAAACCTTGGGCGGATGCATCCACGGCATTACCAGATCTGAGATCGCAAAGCAGTTGTTCGACCGACGCCATTACCGGATTCATACGGATAGCCTGTCTCGACGTTCATGATCTGCGTGAGAAGCGCGGCCGATATACGGTCCCTCCATAAAAGAGATGCGTACCGGAAGCAAAACCGGACATAAAAACTGCGCATTTTAGAAGAAATCTTTTCGAAGCTTAAAAAAACTGAAGATTTCAGACGAACTGTGAACGGTGTCGGCGGGCTGGGCAGATAAATACGGTCTAAAGGAGTAGCCACCGCGAGATCAGACGCCGTGAAGAGCGCAAGCAGTACCGGCGATGTTGTTGCGGCGGCCAATGCCTGTCTATGAATTGGGGTGGGCCACCGAGCTTCTGAACTGGCTCAATGGCCCCTCCGCACCCAGTGATTGTTAGGAGGATGGCACCATGATTCTGCAACCTGTCCGTAGTCTGTTGCTCTTGAGCGTTGCGACGCTGGCCATCACTGCGAGCAGCAGTCCATCCCAGGCGCAGTACGGACGAGATCGCCAGATTCTGAGAATGGATCAACAAGCGCTCCAACAAGAGCAGTATCGCCTCCGCCAAGACGTACAGAACGGAAACATCTTTGGAGTGCTGCGCGACGTCAATCAGATCGATCAGACTCAGCAGTACATCAATATGGACCGCCAGGCGATCCGTCAGGATCTTTATGGCAACCCCTACTATTACCAGCCACCCGTGGTGCAGCCCAACTACCCATATTACCAGCAGCCATACGTACCACAAACCCCAGGGGTGGTGTACCAGCAACCTGTGGTCCAGCAACCAGTTGTACAACAGCCCGTTCAGCAGCAGACGCTGATTCCACACCCCCAGTACCCAGGGTACTACTACTACCCATCCAACCCAGGCCAGCTTTACATCTATCCAGCTCGATAAAAACTGACCGCTGACGACATTGCCTCCTTCCGGGCCTGACCAGCAGGCACGGGAGGAGTACGCGCCGTGTGTATGAGGTCTGCCAACTCAGCGTTGCCAAACAAGTGACCTGCCGAGCATATCGGATTTTCAACGCCGGCCGCTGGATTGGTGCCTGAGAAGTAAAACAAGCAGTACGCGAATACCAAGGCTGGTGGCCCGGTATTCAAGCGTTCGCCTTGATTCCGGTTATGTTTATTTATCCATGAGAGGACAAACCATGAAGTGCAAACCCCAGTTGATTGTGGCCAGTGGATTGGGCTTGCTGCTGGCGGGGCTTTGTCTACCAGCCCAAGCGCTGGCACAGGGCCAGGGCCCGGCACCAGTCGCCCAAGCAGCCGCTTATGCACAGGCTCCTGGCGCACCAGCACCGGTTTATGAAAGGTACGCACCCAACCTGGGGATCTGGTATCGATTGGTCCCCTACGGAAATGGTGGCGGGTATTACGGCCAGGGCGCAGGGCCAGTTGCGGCGGCGGCGGCAGCACCCAATGGAGATGGGGCATACAACCCAAACTTTCCACCCGGTGGATACCCAGGACCTTACGCACCGTCTGCTCCGATGACCTATGGAGCACGATTGACGCGATATCCAGTGGCTGGTTCTCCATGTGCCTACCTTCAGCTTGAACCAGGCGACATGATCGTATCATTGGACAATATGCCATTTTACGGTCCCAACGACATCCGCGCTCACTATGGCCAGACGACCGTGATGTTCGTGAACATCAGAACCGGCTTCCCACAGCCTGGCAACCTGCTGTTGCCGTGAGCGGCTGTAACACATGATCTTCCATGTGCCAAGGCCGCTAGAACGCACTGTAGTTAGAGTCCCAGAGAGAGGGACCCACTTCAATCTTCAGACGCTGTTCACAAGCGATTGCTTGTGACAACATTCCGCTAAGGCACACCTGACGAAGAGACAACATAATGAAACGATGGACTTTAGGGGCCCGAGCAATCTGCCTGGGTATGGTTGGCTTCGCAGCCTGTACACCGCTGATTGGAGCTGAGGAAGCACACGTCGTTGAGCTCAAGGCCCCTCTGCCAGGGCGATTGCGCGATTCTAGGTAATCTGGCATGATTGTGCCGGTGTGATTTCTGCCGCTTCCTGGAGGACAGCAAGGGTAGAAACTATCGCGACCGCAAGGAATCCGTGCCATGGCCAAAACAAAGTCTGCTCGCAT
>CAIYJE010000139.1 GCA_903926465.1 uncultured Planctomycetales bacterium | reverse complement strand
GGTAATCACAATCCTGGAGGTTCTGGCCTTCGGAGATGCAATCGGTGGCGATCAAGAGATCGAGTTCCCCTTCGCTGGCCAGTTCGGCGGGGCGTTCCTTGGAACGGGGCGAGAATGCGGAAAGAATGCTGGCCAGGTCTCGCCTGAGTTTGGGGAGCGTGGTCTGGTTCTGGCCGGTACCGGTGACCAGGGCCGCGTGCAGGCTGTGTTTCTTGAGTGCCCAGGGGGCCAGTTCTTCGTACAGGTAACGCGCGGTATCGGCGAAGGCCGTGAACACGATCACCTTGCGATTGCCCGGGTTGAGTGGGTTTTGCAGTTTGGTTTCAATCACTTGCCGGAGCGCATCGAGCTTGGCATCACGTGCGGCGCTCACCTGATGGGCGGCCGCATAGAGCGTGGCCAGGCGGTTCCGGTCTTCGATCAGGTCTTGCCGCCAGCGCACCAGGTCGGCATCTTGCAGCAACACCTTGACCTTCTTGCCCACGAGCAGGCTCTCGAAGCTGGGGTCATCCAGATCCACGTCTTCGATCTCGATCTCTTCGACGGACTCGGCCTGAGACTCAACCAGGGCCAAGATGGCCTCGACGTCGGCAAGCTGGCGCCGCAGCGTGAGTGCGAACGAGGGCACCGCGCTTTCCATCCGTTTCAGCAAATTGACCCGCAGCAAGTGAACCAGGCTTTCTTCACGGTCGGCCTGGCGGAAATATCCTTCGCCGCCACGAATCTGGGTGCTGTACTTCTGGTCGTAGGCGGCCTGCTTGTGGGGTAACACGTACCGCAGGGGAGCATAGGCGCTGAGGTTGATCCGGCGGATCTCGTCATTGATCTGGCGGATGGTGTGAAAGTTGCCAGTAATATCCACATCAGGCTTGATGTTGATTGGTTTGAGACGATCGGGGAACCGGCCGGTTTCCTCGGTACCGTAATACTTTTCCACATGCTTGCGTGAGCGGGCGATGGTGAGCAGGTCCAGCAGCTTGAAGTAATCAAAGCCCAGCATCTCCATGAGCCGACCAGACGTGCGGTCGGCGTCTTCCTGGCCTAGCCAGCGGTTGAACTGGATCTGGGCCTGGCGCACGGTGGCATCGATGCTGGGGATGCCGTGCCCGGCCAGGGCGGTTTCGTCTCCCTCGGTCACGAAGGCGATCTGGTTCTTGAGGTCGGCCAGGCGATTATTGACGGGCGTGGCTGACAGCATGAGGACCCTGGTTTTGACCCCTTCCTTGATAATCCGGCGCATCAGGCGGTCGTACCGGGTTTCTCCATCCTTGCGCGGGGTTTTCTTGTTGCGGAAGTTGTGCGATTCGTCAATCACCACCAGGTCATAGTTGCCCCAGTTCACGTGCGAAAGTTCGATGTCGCCCGAGAGGCCGCCATCGCGTGAAAGGTCGGTGTGGTTCAGCACGTCATAATGGAACCGGTCAGAAGCGAGGATGTTACGGCGGTCATTCGATTTGTAGAGGGTCCAGTTGTCACGAAGCCGCTTGGGACAAAGCACCAGCACGCGATCATTGCGCAGCTCGTGATACTTGATCACGGCCAGGGCTTCAAAGGTTTTGCCCAGGCCCACGCTGTCGGCGATGATGCAGCCGCCCAGGCGTTCGAGCTTGTCAATGGCCCCAATCACACCATCTCGCTGAAATTTGAAGAGCTTCTTCCAGACCGTCGTATTGCGAATGCCAGTGGCCGATTTGATGATCCGCTCTTCGTCCAGTTCTTCGCCCAGGTTCTTGAACAGGTGGAGCAGTGTCAGGTGATAGATCAGGGCCGGCGGCTGGTGCGAGGTGAGCGCCTGGAGCCGGGCAACAAGGTCACGTTTCGGTTGTTTGGTGGCGGGCAAATTGTTCCAGAGG
>CAIYJE010000138.1 GCA_903926465.1 uncultured Planctomycetales bacterium | reverse complement strand
TGCGAGCAGACTTTGTTTTGGCCATGGCACGGATTCCTTGCGGTCGCGATAGTTTCTACCCTTGCTGTCCTCCAGGAAGCGGCAGAAATCACACCGGCACAATCATGCCAGATTACCTAGAATCGCGCAATCGCCCTGACCCGAACCCGCAGCCAATTTCGAGGAACCGCCCACGCCGTTCATTGAGCAGAGTTGCAACCTGGTTCACCCGATGGGCCTTCTGAGCGGCAAGTTTTGGCTTCCTGCTCGCGAAGGCCTGAGCACGCCTGGCCACATGATCGGGGAACAGATCATTGAGGAGTGAGTCTGTATAAACGAACCGCGGAGTCGAAAAAATCACCCGGCAGCGCTGACAGATCTCGAAATTGAGTTGATCGAAACTCTCCAGGTGCGCGTAGAACCGGTAGGTATCAAGCTGCGCCCCGTCTACAAAACGCGAGAAATCTTGCCGATGACAGCAAGGACAGGCAACCTTACGATACAGGGGCTTACTGGTCACGGGATTGACCCCTGGGATCGGTTGGATGCGCCATGCGTCTGTAAGGGCCGTCTGCCGCCTCTGACTGTGGACCAGCAAGTATAGCTCAGGATTCTCTCACTTGAACACTGGTCTACAACTGGGCCTGGCTCTCCTGCTGGGAGCCCTGGCCGCCGTGACCTGGGTGATTATTGACTGGGGAGCCTGGACGCTGGTCCTACCAGGGCGCCGCCAATCCGGCCCAAAATCCACCTCCACACAAACCGAAACCAAGCTCACAGGCTTCCAGCGGCTGACAGTTCAAGCCGATCAAAACACAGTACTGGTGGGCGATGTGCGAATTGACCCACTATCGGCCGGGCGTACGGTGCTCTTGCTCCACGGTTTTGGCGAGGATCGGTCGGCCCTGTTTCCCCGTGCGCAAAGGCTGGCGGAAGCGCACTGGAACGTGGTGCTGATGGACTCACGAGGCCGGGGCGAAAGTGGCGGCCAACACTGCACCTTTGGTACCAAGGAGGCGGAAGACATCGGCACCGTGGTCAGAGATTTGCAGCCGCAGGTTGGCCCAGCCGCAACCTTCTGCCTGTGGGGCCGTTCCATGGGAGCGGCCATCGCGCTGGCGGTGGCCCAGGCCAACCCCGACCCCTCCATTCGTACGCTGGTCCTGGAAGCTCCCTACACCACGCTCAGAAGCTCGGTGGCGGCCGTACTCAAACGCCGGCACATCCCCGGATTCCTGGCCCGGCCGATGCTCGCACGGGCGTCTCGCCTGACCGGGGTCCAGATTGGCCAACCATCGCCCCTTGAGCTGGCAGCCCACTGTCATGTGCCAGTGCTCATTCTGGCCGGTTCCGCCGACCCCATTGCACCCGCCGCCGAGATCGAGCGGTTGGCCCAGGCATTTCCCACCCGACCCCGAATCATCTCCGTTCCTGGGGCCAACCATCAGGATATCTGGGACCAGGGCGGCCCCAACCTGACCGCAGAAATCTTGGCCTTCCTGACGCAGGCCACCCAGGAACCGGGCGGGAAAGCGTAAAACGTCCGTTCACCGTTGGCTGGCCGGTGACTCGCCAGAAAGGGACCCCAGGCCTTGCTTCAGTCCTCGTCGTCACCGGCCGAACCCAGGCCAAGCTCATGATCCGAGTCTGTCTCTTGAAACGACTTGCGAATCGCCGCAAAGATCCGCTCCAGCCCCTCGCCATCGGCCGTTTCAGACCATTGCGCCAAAAACAACACGGTGCGCCTGGGCGTGCGGAAACAGCGAATCACACAAATATTGAGGAAGTCGAACGAGAAGAATTCAACGTCATGACCGATGGCGTTGAAATCGCTTATTTCCTCAATCACTGGGTAGGAATCCAGATCCGGGTAATCGGCCCTGAGCGTTTCCAGCGCCTCGTCAGCCAACTCAACCGGCGCCGGACACTCCGTGTCTAGAGAGATCATGGCGAAGGCCGTACCGCCCGGCTCACTCACCGTGAGAAGGGTCCTGGTCCCATCCTCGCTCTCTTCCTGTTCCCAGGTGTGCGGGTACATGAACCGGACGCCATGATCTTCGTACATGCCCTGCATGAGCGACTGTTCCCAGGTAGAGGAGGATGCTGGTCGGCCGACTACGCTACCCAAACGGGGCCCGCAAATCGGCGAGCCGATGCTACCACCCGGCTTGTCGCTTCGTCGATGCCACGACGCCCAAGACTCCGCCAATCCCTGAACAGCTCACGCCTTGGACAAGCAGGGCTGTTGACAGTTTCAGTCTGGAGGCTATAGATAGTTTCTCATTCACCTGGTTGTTCAACAACTTGAGGCAGACGCATGGATGCGGCATCGAGCAGTTCGCTATTGGCACATCTTTCGGCCATCCCTGACCCCCGTA
>CAIYJE010000137.1 GCA_903926465.1 uncultured Planctomycetales bacterium | reverse complement strand
TGCGAGCAGACTTTGTTTTGGCCATGGCACGGATTCCTTGCGGTCGCGATAGTTTCTACCCTTGCTGTCCTCCAGGAAGCGGCAGAAATCACACCGGCACAATCATGCCAGATTACCTAGAATCGCGCAATCGCCCTGGGGCCGGCGGCCAGGTCAGCGGGGGCAGCAGCGGCAACAACCAAGTGCTAGGCTGGGGACCGACCAACGGTACAACGGCCGGCAATGCTGGTGTGTATGTCAATGGGTACACAGGATCCAGCGACTCAACGATCACGACCAACGGCGGCAACTTGACGGTGAACGGCGTTGCGCGAGGTGCGATCACCAGCGGCTCTGATGTTAGTGTTGGTGTGTATCTGAACTCCGGCGGCGTGATTACGGCCGGTGGGTCGGGCACGGTCACGGTAAACGGCACCGGCGGTTCGGGTAATACCGCCAACGGCAATAGCGGAGTCTACGTCAAAGGGGTCGGTGCGTCGTCGAGTTATCCCTCGACGATCACCTCGGGTGGCGGCACTGTGAGTGTGACGGGCACTGGGAATGGCTCAAGCACTGCGGCCAGCAACTTTGGCGTGGCGATCTCGGGTGGCGGGTTGGTCTCCAGTGGCGGCAATGGTGTTGTGAGCGTGACGGGCACCGGTGGCGATACCACGGGTAACAGCAATCAAGGCGTATACGTCACGGGAACATCCAGTACTCTCAAATCCGGTGGTACCGGCACGGTGACGGTGAATGGCTTTGGCGGCGGTGGACCCACGTCGGGTAACGGCTTTGCCATGGGTGTGAATGTGACGAACGGTGGCACGGTCACTTCGGGCGGAGCCGGCAAGGTGCTGGTACGTGGCACAGGGAATGCTCGTACAGCTTCCACCTCATTCGGCAACTACGGCGTGAGTGTGGCCAGTTCGAATACCGGCATTGGCACCATCACAAGCGGCGGCGGCAACCTGGAGGTGCGGGGAACGGGCGGCGGGACAATGGCGAGTGGTGGCAGCAACGGCCACGGAGTTAACGTTGGAACGGGGGGGCTGATCACAAGTGGCGGTACTGGCAACGTGATGGTTGCTGGCACGGCGACCACGGCCGCCGGCGGCACAAATAACTATGGTATCTACATCAACGGAACGGCCACATACAACTCGGTGGTGTATACATCGACGATCACGAGTGGCGGCAAGGGTACGGTGACCGTGACTGGCCAGGGTGGCGGCACCGGCGCCGCCGGCAGTAATTACGGCGTAAACGTGTGTAATGCAGGGTCGGACAGCGGCACCATCAGCAGCGGCGGTGGCAACGTGGTGGTGAACGGTACCGGGGGTGGTAACACGGGAACCAACAATTCCGGTCTGAGGCTGGCCGGATATGCCACGATCACTGCGGGCGGTAGCGGCACGGTGACTGTCTCCGGTACGGGTGGTTCCCCAAGCTCAAGCGGCGCAGGTCCTAATTATGGTGTATATGTCACTTCCAATAGCGGTTATGGAATTCTCTCGGGTACCAATGGCGGCAACGTGGTGGTTAATGGCACCGAGGGGGGTGGCGGTTCGGGCGGCACCGCATCGGTTGGTGTGAGTGTGGCCAGTGGTACCATCAGCACCGCGACCAACGGCGGCGACCTGACAATCACTACGAACAGCTTGAAACTTGGCGTGGCCAACGCTGTTCAAACAAAATCCAGCAACAGCCTCTCGATCATCCCCAAGACCAGCGGCGTCGGTTTTAACCTGGGGTCCACAAGCGACACGCTTGGTGGTCCGATCGCCATCAGCAACACCGAGCTGAACGACATTTCGAGCGGCACGATTTACCTGGGAGATAGTAATACTGGGCCGATCAGCATCAGTGCGGCGATGACGGTCCCTTCGGGCTCCAATTTGAGCCTGGCCACGGCCAGTTCCTCGGCTGGCCTCACGCCGTCCGGCGGTTCGGTCGACCTGAGCTTGAGCTCGCCCAGCTTGCTGGACATTTATAACATCCCATCAGTGAATATCACCATCAACGGCCCGGCCGTGGATTCGGGATATACCCAGTTCAGTGTGGCCGGTGCTCCGGTCGATCTCGCAGGGATGACCCTGAACCTGAGCGACGCTTACCAGTCGGTAGCAGGCGACGTGTTTACGATTGTTTCGGCCCCGGCCGGGCTGAGCGGCACGTTCGCTGGCCTGGACGATGGCACAACCATGACACTCAATGGCCGTACCCTGGTCATCCAGTACACGGCCACTTCGGTAACCTTGTCAGACCCTCCCCCGGCCGTGACCACCAACCCCGTCTCTCAGGCCGTGTTTTACGGCGATACGGTGATCTTCACGGCCGCAGCCAGCGGAACGCCTGCTCCCGACGTCCAGTGGCAAGTGAACACGGGCAGCGGTTTCGTGGATATTCCAGGTGCCAATAGCACCACGCTGAGCTTCTCAGCGACACTCCCTCAGTATGGTTACCAATACTGCGCGGTGTTTACGAACGCTTATGGCACGGCCACCAGCAGCACCGCCACGCTCTATGTTTTCAAGGCCAACACCACAACGACCCTGGCCAGTTCCGCCAACCCCAGTGCGTATCGCGCGCGAGTGACGTTCACGGCCACGGTGACGGCAGGCGCCACGGGAACCGTCACGTTCAAGGATGGATCGACGACTCTGAGCACGGTGACGCTTTCCGGCGGCGCGGCCGCGTACAGCTCTTCCAGCCTGACCTCGGGTAGTCACAGCATCACGGCCGTTTATGGCGGTGATGCCAATCACTTCAGCAGTACAAGCACGGCAGTGACGCAGGTTGTCGCAGCCGCGCCTCTCGTTACGGGGAACCCCTCGGCCCAGACAGTGAACGCCGGTGCCACTGCCACGTTCACGGCGTCTGGAATTGGCAACCCGGCGCCCACCGTGCAGTGGCAGATCAGCACCAACGGCGGCACGACCTGGGCGACGATCAGCGGCGCGACCAGCACCACCTATACCACGCCGGCTCTGACCGTGGGAAACGACGGCAGTCTGTACCGCGCTGTGTTTATCAATAACCTTGGGTCTGCCGCAACATCGGCCGCTTTGCTGCATGTGAACTCCGCCCCCGCGATCACGGGCCAGCCAGCGAGCATGATCGCGAACATCGGAGCGACCGCCACCTTCACGGCAACAGCTTCAGGTTACTCGGTTCCCACCGTCCAGTGGCAGAAGAACACGGGGGGTGGCTGGAACGATATTGTGGGTGCCACCAGCAACAGCTATACGACCGCCGGAACCGAGGCCAGTGGCACACAATTCCGGGCCGTGTTCACGAACACGCTGGGTACCGCAACGACCAACGCCGCGACCTTGACGGTTGCTGTGGTCGCCAACGTGACGGGCATATCGGTGGGCTGGGGCACACAAACGGCAGCCCTGGTGGATGCCGGTTCGGGTCGGTTGTTGCCGGCGGGCCGGTCGATGGATATTCCCTGGCTGGGGATCAACAAGCTGACTTTGAATCTCGATCAGTCGATTGCCAGCCTGACGGCCGGCAGTATCACGATCAAGAGTGCGGCCGGCTTCAGCTACAGCGTGAGCAGCGTTTCGGGTTCGGGTAATACCTGGATGATCAACCTGGGTGGTTCAGGGCTCGTGAATGCCGACAAGGTGACGGTTGCAGTAAGCAGCGGCAGTGTGGCAACTTACAGCAAGCGTCTGGATGTTTTGCCGGGTGATGTGAACGATGACGGCCTGGTCAGTTCGCTGGACCAGATGCTGGTGTCTCGCCAGATCAGCGTGGGTTACCTCGTCATGTACGATGTGGACGGCGACGGAACCCTGACGTCCAACGATGTGACTCAAGTCAAGAGCCGCATCGGAAACAAGCTGACGGCCTGACAAACCCTTGCCCTCGGTTTGCGTAACTTGCGGAACCGAGGGCTGTTTTTGCTGGCTTGTCTTACAGGGTGTCAGGACTCGTTTCGCTGCGAAACGAGTTCTGACACCTTTTTTATAGCCTAGCGTGTTCGGTTCGTGGCTTTGCTGTACCCGTCCAAACAGTCGAAGAGAGCCTGGATCGCCCTGGAATTCCCCTCGGATGTGTCAAGGTTCTTCCAAGGAACCCCGGAATCTGGAAAGGCGATACACAACACCAACACCGACCACGTCATATTGTGATACCGTGGATCAACGCGTTCTCGCAGCCAGTCGCCAAATCCGTCCAGAAAACTGAGGTCCTTGGCCAGGTCATAGCCCTGAATACAGGCTGCCATCGTGTCATAATTGACGACACGAAGGTACATCGATGGCCTGGATCTCAGGTTTTCAAGCTGTGCGGGAAGTGCCATAAGATTTCAGGCATCACTGCGGCGGATCTGCACCTGGATAGCCCGGTCGATTGGTTGGTCGCTGACCAGGATCAGGTACCCACCGCCGCCCGCGCCCGAAAGTTTCCAGCCGGCCGTACTGTGGCGGTACCGTTCGATCAGGTTCATGATGGCCGAGTTGACCATGTTCGGGAAGAGTTCCACTTGCGCTTCGAACGATTGACGCATGGCCTGGCCGAGTGCCTGGCGGTTTTTGGACAGAATCGCCTGCCAGCAATTGTGAGCGGCCTCGGAAAGGGCTTTGGCGGCACCAACTGTCAGTTGCTGGTTTTCAATGGCCCGGTAGCTGTCTTCGCGGGGGCCAAGCGGCACGAGGTAAAGCGATTGCTCCAGGAAGCTCAGGACGTTGTCATTCAGGTTGCGCACAATCCGGGTCGGCCAGTAATCACCTTCATAGTAAGAGTAGGCCAGGCCCGGCAACACAATGCCAATGGCGTCTTGTGAGCCCGAAACTTCGCTGGTTCCGGGCGGGTTATCGTAGGCGAACAGCAGTTTTGCCAGATGTTCGGGGTCGCCCGGCGGAATGCGTGGCCCCCACAGTTCACGCGCACGGTTGCGTGTGCTGGTGGCCATGCCGCTGCGATGGTTGAAATTGACGGTCGGCTCAATGGACACGGTCAGAACCGGGCCTGGGTACATTGAAGAAACCGCGGGCTGGTCGAGCCATCCGCCCGCCAGGTCAATGCGGTAGGGCAAGGCGTCGATCTGCCGCAAACTGGTGGTCGAGCGGCCAGGCAGCCCTGCGCTCGGCTCACGCGGCAAAACCGTGTACTCGATGCCCAGGTCCTTGCAAAGCTGTTCCTTCTGAAAGTTGTGTCCGTCGGCGTTCACCACAAAGCGGTCGGGCCTGAGCCGCTGCAGATCCTCAACAAAATCCAGAACCCCTCTGCCGGCCGAGATGAACGCGTCGCTCACACACCCCAGGGCGCGAATCATATAAAGCCGTTCGGCCTCGCTGCAGATGGTCGAACGCCCCTTGAGGCCATGAATGGTGGCGTCGGAACCCACCGCAACGTGCAACTTGCCATACGAGGCGGCCGTTTGAAGGAACGCCACATGGCCGCTATGCAGCATGTCAAAACAGCCGCTCACAAACACCGTCTGGGAACTTGGGCTCGCCTCGCTCTGGTCTTTCGAACTAGCCTGAACCTGATCCATGGGAAAATCCTGACGAGGCAAAACAACGGAGTCCAACCCTTGACTCACGAACTTGGCTCCTGAGTGAGCAAATTCACGATAGCGACTTGCGACGGCAGTGGGAAGTGACCCAGGCAGGGCGGGTTCGGCCCTAGCCTGGAACGCCGGATTGGGGGGACGAGGTTCCCCCCATGCCCAAACTCTCTCCACCGTGGCCGGCCGATCGGCTATCCTGTGAAACGTACCGGGCCGCGAACCACACCTGCCAGACGCCCACACAGGATACGCCCCGCGATGACACGCCAGATCTCTCGACGGAACTCCCTCTGCTGGCTCTTGCTTGCAGCCACCGGAGTTTTTCACAGCAGCCCTCACGCCCGCGCAGGTGAGCTTGAGCTCGACGGACACCCGTTCATTCTGGCCGAGGGGTTCAGCATGGAGCGCGCGGCTGGCCCGGAACTGGTCGAGCGGCCGATCACGGCCAACTTTGATGAGCTCGGCCGGCTGTACGTCTCGGAAAGCTCGGGCACCAACGACCCAGTCAAGCAGCAGGTGGTCGACCGCCCGCACCGGATTTTGCGCCTGGAAGACACGAACCACGACGGCATTTTTGACACCCGCACCGTGTACGCAGAAAACTTGATGCTGCCCGAGGGAACCCTTTGGCACGCCGGCTCACTTTACGTGTGCGCCCCGCCCGAGATCTGGAAATTCACAGACACCAATAACGACGGCGTGGCCGATAGCCGCGAGGTCTGGTTCGACGCCAAAACCCTGACCGGCTGCGCCAATGACCTGCACGGCCCCTACCTGGGCCCTGAGGGGTACATTTACTGGACCAAGGGGGCGTTTGCCGAACAAACCTACCCACGCCCCGGCAAGCCCGACTTCAAAACCCGCGCCGCCCACATCTTCAGACGCAAGGCGGATGGCACCGGCCCGATCGAACCAGTGATGACCGGCGGCATGGATAACCCGGTCGATGTTGTGTTCACCCCCGAAGGCGAGCGGATCTTCACCACCACGTTTCTGGTGACCCCCGGCGGCGGCCAGCGAGACGGCCTGATCCACGCCATCTACGGCGGCATTTACGGCAAAGACCACGGGCCGCTCCGTGAGCACAACCACGTTTGGACCAGCCCCGAACTGATGCCGCCCCTGGTTCACCTGGGCCCTGCGGCCCCCTCTGGGTTAACCCGGTACGAAAGCCACGCCTTTGGCCCAGACTACCTGGACAACCTGTTCGCCTGCTGCTTCAACATGCACAAGATCACACGGCACGTGCTGGCCCCCAAGGGCTCAACCTTTGAAGCAACCACCGAAGAGTTCCTTTCCAGCCCCGACGTGGACTTTCACCCCACCGACATCATTGAAGACGCCGACGGCAGCCTGCTGGTGGTGAACACCGGCGGCTGGTACAAGCTCTGTTGCCCCACTTCGCAGCTTCACAAGCCAGACGTGCTGGGGGCCATCTACCGCATCAAACGCACCGGTGCCCCCACGCTCAATGACCCCCGCGGCCTGCAGATCGACTGGTCAAAAGTCAGCCCGCCGGCCTATCTCAAGCTTCTGGACGATGCGCGGCCCGCTGTGCAGCATCTGGCCATTGCCAACCTGGCCAGCCGAACGCCAGCCGATGCCCAGGCCATCCTTTCGCAGGCTCTGGCCGGCAGCCAGCCGCTTGAGCCCAGGGGCCGCATGAACGCGGTCTGGGCTGCGGCCCAGTTCCCAGATGCCAACCTCAGAGGCCAGCACCTGCGTGTTGCACTGGCAGATTCTCACCCTGGCGTGCGCCAGGCAGCCTTCAATGCCCTGGGAACCCTCAAAGATTCAGCCGCCCACGAACTGGCGGCCAACAGCCTGGTCTCTGCGTCTGAGCTGAATCGCCGGGGGGCGGCCGAGCTGCTGGGCATGATTGGTAGCAGCAGCGACGTGCCGATGCTGCGGATGGCCTTGGCCCGAAACAATGACCGCGCCCTGGACCATGCACTGACGTATGCTTTGATTTCGATTGCTGACCGGGCCGGGACGGCCGAAGGGCTTTCGGCCGAGAATGCCCGAGTGCGCAGGGCGTCGATGGTAGCGCTGGATCAGATGGGGGCGGCCGACCGGCTCGACCCTGCGGAAGTTGCGGCCTGGATGTCTGACCCCGATGCCGGGCTCAGGGCCTCGGCGGCCTGGGTGGTTGGCAGGCACCCGGAATGGGGCGGCCCCTTGGCCAACTTCTTCCGCGGCAAGCTCCAGCAGAACAACCTGACCCCGGAATCTCAAGTGGCACTGGTCGAACAGCTTGCCAGCCTGGCCAGCGGCGACGCGATCCAGGATCTGCTGGGCACCATTGCGGCCGACCTCAAGAACCCCAACCAGCCGCTGGCGCTCCAGGCCATGGCCACCGCCAAGCTCAAAGCCCTGCCGGAAAACTGGGCCAGGGTTCTCAAAAGCCTGCTGGCGGCCGACCAGGACCAGCTTGCCCCCGCAATTGCGGCCATCAAAGGGCGTGAACTGCCGGTTGCCGATGGTCCAGCCTTGGTGTTGCAGCTCCACAAGCTTGGCAACCTCGCCACCTTGCCGGACTCCATCCGACTGGCCGCACTGACCTGCATGCCTGACGGGGTTGGCGAGGCGGATGCGACTCTGTTTGAGTATCTGCTTGGCCGGCTGGATCCAGAGCAACCGGTCTCCACACGGCTGACCGCCAGCGACGTGCTGGTGAAGGCGGCCCTGGTTCCAGCGCAGCTCAAAACCTTGACGGCCGCTTTGCGAACGGCCGGACCCCTGGAACTGGTGCGGCTGTTGCCCGCCTACCAGAAGTCGGACGATGCCGAGGTGGGTGCCGCGTTGCTGGATGCGCTTGGGGCAACCGACAATGCCAAGACCTTGCGGGCCGAGCAGCTTGACCCGGTTCTCAAGAATTACCCAGAGCTGGTCAAGCAAAAGGCCAAGGCGTTCATTGCCGCCAATCAGGTGGGCCTGGCCGAGCAGGAGCAACGGCTCGACGCCATGATCAAGGGCCTGCCGCCCGGCGACATCCGCCGAGGACATCAGGTGTTCGCCAGCGCGAAGGCCGCATGCTCAACCTGCCATGCCATGGGCTACATGGGCGGCCGGATTGGCCCAGACCTGACCAAGATCGGCCAGATCCGCAATGACCACGACCTGCTGGAAGCGATTGTGTACCCGAGCAGTAGCTTTGTCCGCAGCTATGAGCCGCTGACCGTCTCTACACTCGACGGCCGCATTCTCACCGGCACGGTCAAGAACGATACCGCCGAGGAACTGGTGCTTACTCTGGGGGCCGATCAGGAAGCACGCATTCCTCGCTCAGAGATCGAGGAGATCCGCCCCGGCACAATCTCGATCATGCCGGCCGGCCTGGATCAGCAGCTCACCCTGGAGGAACTGGCCGACCTGCTGGCCTTCCTCAGAGCAGCCCGTTGATTCTGTTTGGACTTGTCCTTTGTGTCCTGGATGACCTGTTTCAGTTCATCCAGGACATGAAGCCTGGGCCAACCGCGCGGGCATAATCGGCCCGATCCGCCTCATCCGGCCGTGCCGGCCACCTTCCTCCCGCCGTGCGGGAGAAGCCAGGAGAGGCCGGCCCAGGACTTGTCTGGTACCTGTCTTGGCAGAGGATCTGGCCAATGCACGCGTGCCCAATCTACCAAGGAATAACCGGGCCTTAACCGCTTCTCCCGCACCGCGGGAGAAGCCAGGAGAGGCCGGCCCAGCACTTGTCTGGTACCTGTCTTGGCAGAGGATCTGGCCAATGCACGCGTGCCCAATCTACCAAGGAATAACCGGGCCTTAACCGCTTCT
>CAIYJE010000136.1 GCA_903926465.1 uncultured Planctomycetales bacterium | reverse complement strand
TCTTGTTTCCCAACTGACGGAGCCGGTTCAAGGGCGGAGTGTGTGTCCTTTTGTTCTCTTTCCCAGGCTGTGCAAACGGCAGAGCCAATTCAAGGGCGCAATGCATGTCCTTCTTCCTCTTCCTCTCGTGGCTGTGCCTGAGTACGTTTCTGAGATCCGGCGCGTCAGGGCATCGTACGCGTACGCCGCCACCGTCACCGAGCCGCTCTTCACACCCACCAGGCGGTTCCAGGCGTCGTAGACCATCGTCTGGCTATTGTCGCTGGTGGTGTTGCCATTGCTGTCATACCCCGGCGCGGTGCCCGCAGAAACGCTGGTCGTTTCGTTCTGGGCGTTGAACCCGCGTGTGGTAGTGCTGCCGTTGGTCGTTTGCCCGGTCCAGTTCCCCAGGGCGTCCAGGCTCCAGGACTGGCTTCGCGACGAACTGGCCACTGTGTCCAGCACGCTGCCATTGTTCCCCGAGGCCGACAGTGTGCCCCGGGCGAAGCCGGTCAACCGTCCCACAAGGTCATAGGCGGAGTTGTTGTCACCGCTCGCTGTGCTGCTGGCGTGATAAAGCTCGCTCTCCGCGGGGGCCACCAGGTTGTTCTTGTACAGAACCTGGCTGGCCCGGTCATAAGCGTACTGGAACCTGTCCGTCGAGCTTGTCGTGGAGGGGTTCCACCAGTTCTGATCAATGACCCGCCCGAACCGATCCAGGCCGGTGTAAATATCGCCCCCATCGGTCAGGGTGTTCGTTTGCCCGGTTTGCTGGATGTAGGTCAGGTTCACGTTCGGCTCGGGGTGGTCGCGTTCCACGATCGTGTTCAGGCCCAGGTAGACGTACGCCTCCAGCGTGGTGCCGGGGCTGCCCGCGTTGTCGTCGGCCTGGGCGCTCAACCGGCTGATGGTGGCGTCTAGCCCCGTATTATAAACATAGTCGATCTTTCGGCCGTTGGGGTAAGTCATCGACTAGTACCATTCTTTCTACTTCTTTCATGAGCGACAGGGCCAGTTCAAGCACGCAATCCCCGTCCTTCCGTTCTCTTTCATTGTCCGTTAACTCGAAAGTAAGGAGTGCTTAAGTATTGCGTTCCACTTACTCAAAATGTTTTCAACTACCTCGACGATTCGTGGATCGGACTCTCGTTGAGCAAATTGCAGCAAGATGGGAGCGGTTGCCTCAAGTTGAACAGCACCGATCAGATACGAACGAGCTTCTTTGATCCATTTGTTGTCGGTTTCACCATCAAGTAGACGAATTGCAGCCAAAGCAACGCAACCAAGATCTTTTCCGGAGTCCATCCAGGATTTAGCGCGATCCCAGGAGAATTCCGAAATCGCCGCGATGGATCCCCAGTACCAAAGAGGCGAGAAAACTTCTTGGGCATCCATGGGAATCGCAGCCTGATGCGATTCAATCCAATCAAGGCTTTGGCTGCTCGCAAATGGCGCGAGCTTAAACCACGAAAACATAGCCAAGTCCTCGATTGGGACTCGCTCAAGGGTGTTCACAACAATTGGAAATGCGACTTCGTCTGAAACAACCTGGCGCAATTCGTCAGTCTGAAGGCACCTGAAGTCTAGCGACGCCCAGAGTTGGAGTGTATGCTCTGGCTCCTTCTTGGGACCGCAATCAGAGGCATCCAGTCCATAGGCTTGCATCAGAAAAAACAAACCATCTACAAGCTTTCTCACGTCGTATTGCTCTCCTTTCAACATTATTCCAATTAACCAGGATTCGATGAAAAAAAAGTGATTCTTCCACCCTATTTCAGATGCCAGTTGACCTAATTCCTTGATCTCATGAGCTTTTAGCCCTCGTTTCAAACCGTCGATGGAAGCGAGGTGCCCGTACTTTTCCGCCATCTCTCTCAGATATAAAAACTCACATGGTACGGATTGCCAATTTGCCATCTCTAGCTCCTAATGCGGATACGAACCTTCGATCCTCTTTGTTTAGGATTTGCACGAACAATCTGGGAATCCCCATTGTACCCCACCCCACCGTACTACTGCGTAGGTTTCCTCATAAACAGTATATGCCCATCCGTTATAGATTATCTTTTGCTCTAACACACCCTCGGAAAATGAAGCTTCTTCTGCTGTTACCTGCCCTGCGTCCATCCAGTCGTCCACCAGGGAAGTGCCAACCAGTTCATCCGAACCTAAAAGATTAATGGTTGTTGGTACCATAATTATCCGTTTAAAGACTGCAACCTGAGCCTGCTTCTTACAGTTGGCGTGTAGTTTCTGCATCGTACTATCCCTCCAGTCCATCTCAATGTATGCACCGTGGGCTATTGATGGATTTGCAAGTATATCGAAAACAATACCACCGAATAACCCGAGCTTGCTCAGCTTTAGAAGTGAGGCTTTTCTGTAGGGCGAGAAATTAAAGCCCGGTTTCGCGTACTCCAAGATTGCGCTTATATTAGTCCGAATCCACTCTTCAGGAATCCCCGCGTGCCGCATTGCGTCAATTAGGTACCGCCTTTGTTCCTCTAAAGGCAATTTCGCCCATGCTGCTCTTCCGGCGTCACCTGAGTGTGGACCAAATCCTTTTTCTCTCCAAAAATCATGAAATCGCGTATGCTGTGCCTCGTCAAGGTAGTACGTCGGTTGCAGGCGAGGATGGCCACCCAGGTGCAATGCATAACAATGATTTTCTCCGGGGACCTCTAGGCCGTTTGGATCACTGAACTCGACTGGCTGACCTGATACATAACGATAAATGTTGAGATCGCCAGCGGCAAGTCCAAGCGGATCCCTCTGGGCCCAACGTCCTTCGCCCGGAATGTAGTCGCGGAACCGGAAGAGATACCAGCCGGTCACGGCGTCTTGACGGCCTCCCTGGTGCAGGTAGATCCAGCCATAGCTGCTGCTGGAACGCGCGGTGTAAGAAGCATCGGTGATGGTCACCGACCCGTACGGGTCGTACAGGTACCGCTCCTGGACGACTCCACTGGCGCTGACCAACGCCGTGACGTTGAAGTTCGCGTCTTGCTGCACGTACAGCCGCAGCGTGCGGCTGCCGCCCGAGTAGCT
>CAIYJE010000135.1 GCA_903926465.1 uncultured Planctomycetales bacterium | reverse complement strand
CTGAGAACGTCGGGCCATTCCGAGATTGTGATCTTTCGCTGCTGCATCAATGATCTCCTCCAAGCCCGGTACCATCGGGCATTGAGAGATCGTTGCGAATCGTCAACCCGCTTTCCAGATGCGGTTCATCGGACGCTTACGAAGCTCCAGCTGCTGCCGCTGGCGCACCGGCTGCAGAAAAGGCTGATGGCGGCGAGAAGCCCAAGGCCGAGTGATTTGCCTGGTCTGTTGAATCTTCGCTGATACAGCAATGCCCAGTCCGGCGACTGGGCATTGCTGTTCTGTTCTGTGCGGATTCGAAATCCCTGGTGGTTATTCCTCGCGGCCAAGGAGTTCTTTGCGCCTTACGCACGAAGCGTAGCTGCCAGGGTTCGCTCGCACGCGGAGATAATCTGGGCAACGGCAGCTTCGACCTCTTCGCTGTTCAAGGTCCGCTCTGGGTGTCTGAACCGCATACCAAAGTGAACGCTTTGCTTATCTTGGGGAAGGTTGCCCCCGACGAAGGTATCCAGGTAGCTGATTTGCTCAAGTAGTTCGCCCGCCGAATTGCGTGCGACCTGTTCGATTTTCGCCCATTCAAGGCTTCGATCGACCACCAGTGAAAGGTCTCGATGGACGGGCGGGAACGGAGGCAGGACAAAGTACTGGGGCACCAAGACCGACTGCTCTAGCAGCGGTTGTAACCGCAGTTCCGCGGCCGAGCAGGAACCCTTCAGGCCCAGTTTCTGACGCCAGGTTTCACTCACCTCGCCTAGATAGCCGAACAGCGAATCACCAAGCCTCAATTCCGCTGCACGTCCTTCGGTTAGAATCTCCAGCGAGACCCGTTGAGACGACAGAGGCTCTTTGATGTGCAGACGACTGACAAGCGATTCAACGACCCCTTTCAGGCCTCCGAAATCCAGGCCAGAGACCAAGGCAAGTCGGACCGATTCCTCTGGGAGCGCCTGAGCCTGGGTAGGCACGTACGCAGTTGAAATCTCGAAAAGGGCGGCGTCTGAAACACCATGGGCCTCGTTGTAGGCCCGAGCAGCCAGCAGGCTTGGAACAATTGCCTGGCGTAAGGCATTCTCTTTTTTGCGACTGGAATGATCGACACGCAGGCTTGGCTGAGCCGGTTCCACAGAGATAGGCGCATCCAGCGGCTCTGCCACCAGGCTGAAGGTGTAGGCCTCGTCCAGGCCCATACCGGTCAGGGCCGATCGGATTTCGGCCTCCAGGCGTTCTCTGGGTGCGCGGGTGGAGCGGGCCAGCGGCACGGCTCGATCTTCGGGAATATGATGGTAGCCGTGAATTCGAGCCACTTCTTCAATGAGGTCGATCTCACGGGTCAGGTCGTGTCGCCAGCTGGGGGGCCTGACAACCAGGTGATCCTCGGCCAGTTCGAGTTGTTCCAGGCCTAGTGACTGCAAGATGGAAGCGGCTTCCCTGGGAGCAACGTCTATACCAAGAACCCTGGGGATCTGTGCAAACCGCAAGGTCACGGGTGGCCGAGGCTCGGCCTGAGCCCCAACGTTGATACACCCAGGGTGCAGGGTTCCACCCGCCAGTTCCATGATCAATTCCGCGCACCGGCGGCTTGCCCACTCGGTGCGCTCCCGATCCAACCCGCGTTCGTAACGGAAACTTGAAGGACTGAAAAGCGAGAGTGCCCGCGAAGTGCGCCGCACGCAAACAGGATCAAAAATGGCCGATTCAATCAGAACGTTGCGTGTGCTGTTGCTGATTTCCGAATCTAGACCACCCATGACCCCGGCAAGGCCGACCGGCTTGGCACCATCGGCAATCACCAGCATGGTTGGGGTCAACTCATACGTTTTGCCGTTGATCGCCTTCAGAGACTCGCCGGCAGCGGCATTCCTGACCACCAGGCGCCGTTGTTCCAGCTTGTCGAAATCATACGCGTGCAGCGGTTGGCCGCATTCGAACATCACATAGTTGGTGATATCTACAACATTGTTGACGGGTCGAATGCCCAGGGTTTCCAACCTGCGTTTCATCCACCACGGGCTTTCCCCAACCTTGACGCTAGAGACCAACCGTGCGGTGAAGAGTGGGCATTCCGCCGGCGAGTCGACCTGAACGCGTGTGAGAGTCTCGACCGCGACTCCCTTTTCGACCGGTTTTGGGTGATGCAGAGAGATGGGCTTTCCGTACAGAACGGCAATCTCTCGGGCCACGCCCAGGTGAGATAGACAATCTGACCGGTTGCTGGTGACTTCCAGGTCAATCGCCAGGTCGCCACCAACATCCGTCGTGCTCTCGTGGTTCAGGCCAGAGAGCGCCAGCAGATCAGAGAGGTCTTCGACCCGCATATCCAGGGTCACATACTGAGTCAGCCAGTTCCAGCTCACGATCATGAGTCGTTCATCTCGATCGGTGGAAGTTGAATCAAAATACAATCAAGCATTGTGCCTGATCGTCCTGAATTCGAGTGCAATGCTGAGATTCACCTGCATCAGCCACTGCTTGTGCCCTGGGCGCTGGCGTGTCGGCCGCTGTCAGGGCTTGGGGCTGGGAAGTGGCCGCAGTTCACCGGTTTCATTGAACACGGCGATGGGGGTGGAAAGGTGAAACCGTGCCCCATCAAATTCGTACTCAAGATCGGCGAACATCGCCACAAATTCGCCGTTCGGCAGATCAAAACTGAATTTGGGAGACTTGGTGGCTCCATCCAGGCTCTGAATCTTCTTCCACTCTGCCTCGCGGAAATCTCGGTTTGCCGAGCGTGCCGCCCAGAGCGAAATCTGGCGGGGAGCGGGTTGGAGCTCAGACAGATTCACGGTTGGCTGGGTTTGATCGAAGCTATAGGACCAGTCAAACCGTGGCATGGTCACGCCAGCGACAATGTGGCGGAAGAGGGCACCAACCGCCTGAATGGCCCAGTCTCGGTTCTTGTCCAGGCCATGCCCGGCATTCGGCAGATAAACCAGATGGCTGGAAGTGCCGCGGATGGCATCCCAGAAGACACGCACCGAGTCCACCGTCCAGTAGCGATCATTGGTTCCGTTGATCTGGAGAATCGGCATCCGGATTCGATCCAGGTAGGAGTACGGATCAACCATTTTCCAGAGTTGCTTACCAATGGGGTCATCAAAAATGTCGGTCAGACCCCGGCGGGTGTAATCTGCAATCTGTTCCGAGTACTCGCCCCAAGAGTCAAGCTGGTGTTTGGATTGTTCTTTCATGTTCAGGGTTGGGATCACCATGGGGGCAATTCCACGCACCCGGCCATCGGAAGCCCCTGTCAGCCAGGTGGTCCAGCCGCGCTTGGAGGCTCCGGTAACGACAAAACCCTCAACAGGGACCTTGGTCTGCCGCGACCATTCCTGGACCGCATCCATGGCCCGGACGGCACTTTTAACCATCGGGAAGAGTAAGGGAACGTCTGCTTCCTGGGTCTTGAGATACTGGACGAAAGTTTCGCCGATCAGGTCATCTTCATATTTACCGTTGAGCAGCGGTTGATTGGGGACCTGGGGAAGTACCGCCACGCGTGCGCCACAAGCCTTGGCCATGGTAAAGGCAAACGTGTGATCTTCTAGGCTGGGCTTGCTGTCGGTGCTGCCACCGGTGATGAAGAGGAGAGCCGTCTTCATCTTCTCGGGCTGCAGCCCGGCAGGCTCGTATACCCGAAGCTGGTGGGTCCAGGTGATCCCCCGCCATTCCTGAGAGATCAGGCGGAACTCCAGGATTTTTCCCTGGTCCGTGTCATTGTTATGTTCCAGCGTCCAGGCGTAGACCGCGTCGGGGCGAGCCACATACTTGGCCAATTCGGAGGGAGCGGCCGATTGCGCCAGGAGCCACGCTGGGCACAGGCCGACGACAATCAGTGCAAACGAAGCCAGCTTCGAGACCTGAAACATGATGCATGACCTCGGTGGAAAGCCTGGCGCCTGATCGACCCGATCAAACCCCGGTACCGGGCAGAGAAAGCATTGCCCTTGTGAACTCTCCCTACTAATGGCGGTAGAGAGAACCCAGGCAGAGCTAATCCATATACTAAGAGTTGTCCGACCCAGGAACGAGTCTGTCCCGGCTAAACTCTTCAGGGAAATTGGTCACGACCAGAAATGCCGGTCAGAACTGTTCCAGAAACCGGGTATCGTTTTTGTAGAGCAGGCGGATATCGTCGATGCCATGCCGGCGCATGCAAAGCCTTTCAATGCCAAGGCCGAAGGCAAACCCCGAATACTTGTCTGGGTCATAACCCACCGCCCGGAACACGTTGGGATCAACCATTCCCGCGCCACCCATTTCAACCCATCGGTCGCCGCCATGCCATTGCATGTCAACCTCCACACTGGGCTCTGTGAATGGGAAGAACGAGGGTCGAAACCGGATCTTGACGTCTTCCCCGAGGTAGCTCTGCGCAAAGAGCCTGAGCACCGTTTTCAGGTCGGCCATGGTGACCTTTCGGTCAACCATCAAGCCCTCGATCTGGTGAAACATGAACGAGTGCGTGGCGTCTACGGTGTCTGGGCGGTAAACCCGACCGATGGCAATCACGCGGACGGGTGGCGGCTGCTTTTCCATGACACGGATCTGGACCGTGCTGGTCTGACTACGCAGCATGAAGCCGCCAGGCAGGTAGAAATTATCGAGGGGATCCCGAGCTGGATGGGAATCTGGAATGTTGAGGGCATCGAAGTTGTGAAACACATCTTCGACCTCTGGACCACGGGCAACCGAGAATCCAAAGCGACCGAAGAGGTCGATCAACTCGGTGGCGGTCTGGGTCAGTGGATGAAGATGTCCGAGCCGCGGTGCACGTCCCGGTAAGGTGACGTCGAGCCCTTGAATAATAGCGGCCGGCTTATCGAACCGCTTCTTGCCATCTTCCCAGGCATTTTCAAGTGCCCCTCGAACCGCGTTAAAACGCTGGCCGTAGGCCTTCTTGGCGTCCGAGGGAATGGTTTTGATCCGCTCTTGCGCCGACTTGACGCGGCCCTGCTTCTGGCCCAGGAAGGCGATTCTGGCAGTTTCCAGCTCATCGGCATTCGCCGCGGAGTGAAACGCCTTCACGCCCTCAGCCTCGAGAGCGTCGAGCTCGGCCATCGAATCCGAGGCAGACTCTAGCGGTCCCATGAACCGGTATTCCTCAGTCAAGGCCTGCGGCTTCCCAGACGCGAAGGCGGCAAAAAACCGGAACCTGCAAAGGGAAGGACCAGTTAACCTGGGTCCTTCCCTTCCATTTCGTTGCAGACTGTCTTGAGAGAGGTGGGTTCGATCTCACTGCGGCGGGGAAGCAGATGATGCGAGGCTCAAACCGCACCGATTCAGAGCGGCATGCTCTGAAGTTCAGGTTCAGGCAGGAACCGGAACTTTCTTATGAGCCAGTTCAGCCTGAGCACGTTCGAGTTCTACCCGAACCTTGGCCGTGATGGCATCGAAGGTTTCTGGGTCATGGATGGCAATCTCAGAGAGACTCTTGCGATCCAGCGCGATACCAGCCCGCTTGAGCCCGTTGATAAACTGGCTGTAGCGCAGCCCTCTCATCTCGGCAGCGGCGGAGAGCCGGGTAATCCACAGGCTCCGAAATTCACGTTTCTTGTGGCGTCGATCGCGGTACGCGAACATGCCCGCCCGGAGCAAGGTTTCTTTGGCCGAACGGAGGAGACGACGGCGACCGCCCACGAATCCTTTCACAGCCTTGAAAAGTCGTTTCTTGGCCTGATTGCGGGCCGCGCCATTCTTAGCACGCATTGCTCGTCACTCGCTACAGCTGGATGAAGGTTTAGAGACTTCCATGGGCTGAAAGAATTTTCGGGCAGGAGACGGGTCGTAAGCACCCGGATCAAAACTGCCGAAAAACAACCTCATGGAAGGGCAAAATCAGTAGGTTTCAAGCGTGGTCAGGAGGTTGGGGTCTCAGAGCTACCCTCAACAACCACCTGTTCCTCAATCATCTCCGGAAGTCTTGCGGTACCGGCAAGCAGCACGGTCCGAAGATTCTTGGAAACTCCGCGGAGCTTGAGGTAGGCCTTCTTGCGAAGACGCCGGATCTTTTTCCCGCTTTTGTGGCTATTCAGGTGCGAGGAGCCACAAGGCTTATGGGAAATTTTTCCGGTTGCGGTCACTTTGAACCGCTTTTTGACCCCCTTGTGGGTCTTCATTTTCTGGCTAGGCATGGCTCATCGGCGCCTGAAGGCGCGGGCTCGTACCGTCGTTCCATCGAGTGCGATAATCGCCGAGATTACCGCACATCTATCGTTAGCCTTGGAGAGTGTACCAGAAACAATCCATGGGGGATCGGTTCATCAACTGGCCACACGTACTGTTCGGGCAAGTCGCGTATTGTAGCAAAGCTTCATCTGCTCGCCAAGTGGCCTGTTTAATATCATCTCAGGCCACGTCAAAAAAAATCACAAGAGCCCACACGTCCGTGGCTCGCTTTCACCGCGATCGAAAGGCCAGAATCTGGTCTTTGCGGGTTGCAGCGAGCCAGGGGTGTGCTGTTAGGTCAGGTTCGAGGTGCCACCAAGGCTGTGAGACGCTTCCCTTCCATGGAAGGAGATTTCTCAACCTTAGCAACATCCTCAAGCAAGAGGAGAACCTCTTCCATGACTCGGCGGCCTTCGTCAATATGGGCCAATTCACGGCCGCGGAAGAGGACGTTGACCTGGACTTTGTCTTTTTCTTCAAGGAATTCACGGGCCTTGCGGACCTTGACCCGGATGTCTTCATCGCCGGTCTTCGGACGAACCCGAATTTCCTTGACCTGCACCTGGTGGGTCTTCTGCTTGGCGACCTTCTTCTTCTGGTCGTACTTGAACTTGCCGTAGTCCATGATCTTACAGACCGGTGGACGTTCACCAGGAGCAACCTCAACGAGATCGAGCCCGGCTTCCCGTGCAAGTTCCATGGCCTTGCCTGTGGGTACTACCCCAAGCATGGCTCCTTCACCGTTAATCAGCCTGACAGGCGTGATCCGGATTTGTTCGTTGACGCGAAGCCCACGTTCTTGTGTCTGAGTGCGGTCTAGCGGTGGAATGGCGTCCTCTCCCCGGGACGGATCGAATCGGCTGGTTTTGCAGACACACCAAGGTAGCAACGAGGGTTGCCAGCCTTGCTGAAATCTGACTCAGGAGCATCCTACGCCGCGGTAGACCCGACGCTCCTGTTGCAGCCAATACGAAAACTTAAACCAATGTGAAAAGTCTGTCAAGACCGCGGATCTTCCGGATTGGTCGGAATTTCCTGGGAATGGTCTCGTGTTTCTGGAGATCGCTCGAATAGACGGTTGGAAAACACTGGTTAGTCTATGCTGATCGTTGGATCAGGTCCATTCCCGTTCATCCAAGCCAAGAAAGCGGCTCCAGTGCTTCTGTTCATAGCGGCTTACAGTTTCGTGGAACACCGTATGCCTGGAGCCAGGCGTTATTGACTGTTAGCCCCGAGTCGTTCAACTGAACGACCGCGGGATTGGTTACCGTGATATTGATGGTGCTACCTGCTAGCCCGGCGCCGCTATTGAGCTTCACCGGGCCATCCGCGGAGACTTACAGAGATCGTGCACTAAATCTGTCGGTGACGTTTGAATCAATCACCACCGCGCCATCGGTCGTCGAGTCTGACGGGTTGTTTGCGCCGTGGTTCAAGACGATGTCGACATTCTTCTGGAAAAGTCGAGACTGGTACCCGCGACAGAGTCCTTGATACTGACTGTGGTGATTGCATTCAGATTCGATGCGGTCGGCATGGCACCCGTCGCTGAGAGCCCATCGCCGGTCACCGTCGACCAGGTATTCGTGCCGCGGTCGAGAGGGCAAATCGCATGGCTGACGTATCTGAGTAGACGGACAGCCTCTGGTTCGATTGATCCAGAACGATATTCAGTATCTGTTTGGTGATAGTGGCCGTAGAGAGAAGCTGCCGATCCTCCAGTTCCTGGAAGAACTCGCTCCGGATCACCGACCGTGGCTGGCAGCGTGCGCCCAGATATCGACGAACTCTCTTGGTTAACGAGGCAAGCCAGGGGGTACAGGCGAACCAGGTAGATCGGGAGGCTGATTTTGCGTGAAAGCCAGGGTGTGTCATCGTGATTTCCAGATCAACCGTGGTGTCGAAAAGCGCGGAAAGCCAGTTGCGGACAGAGGCGAGAGAGAGGGCGGGCCCCCGGCTGGTGCCCAGCGGACCTCGTAGGAATCGATGGTTGGCAGAGATCGTAGTTGGCCCCCATTGTAGAAACTCGCCAAAGAGCCTCAAAACCTGCAAACGGACGCATGAAAATTAGCGATTGTACAGTTTGGCCCGGTGAAATCTTTCTAGTAAGTCTTGCTAAACGCCTTTATTGTTGGGGTTTATGCGGAATCCCGTGAGTGGTTCAAGGAAGGTTCATGAGCCAGTTCTGAACTCGAATAGAAATGGCCCCAAAACGACGAAGAGCGTGGGCCCGGCCGAAGCCGGTTCCCACGCTCTTTCATCTGCGATCATTTTGGGGCCGATCGTCAATAAGCGTGCTGTTCTTCGCTGGCCGGTGGTTCTGGCGCGGTTGGGGCAACCACGGCTGCCTGACGAATGACCCGGCTAGCGTTCTCTTCTAGCAATCGGTCGATGGCGGCGCTCAGGGGCATGGCCCCCTTGTCGCCTTCGAGCCGGTCGCGGTAGCTGACCTGGCCAGACTCGGCCTCTTTCTGGCCAACTACCAGCATGGCGGGCAGTTTTTCAAGCTGGGCGTCTCGAATCTTCGCGCCGATTTTCTCGGAACGAAGGTCGATGCTGGCCCGCAGGCCGGCTTTCTGGAGTTCCGCAAGCACGGTCTGGGCGTAGGCTTCGGCCTTTTCGGAAATCGGCAGCACACGCACCTGTTCTGGGGCGAGCCAGAGCGGGAATGCGCCTGCGAAGTGTTCGATGAGAATGCCCATGAAGCGTTCCATCGAACCGAAGGGGGCCCGGTGGATCATGACGGGCCGGTGGGGCTGGTTATCGGCCCCGATGTATTCCAGGCCGAATCGCTCGGGCAGAACGTAGTCGAGCTGTAC
Organism: uncultured Planctomycetales bacterium; assembly: GCA_903926465.1. Classification (GTDB taxonomy): domain Bacteria; phylum Planctomycetota; class Planctomycetia; order Isosphaerales; family Isosphaeraceae; genus CAIYJE01. Next base: position 9,563 of record CAIYJE010000135.1, on the reverse strand, counting down.
GGTACCCAGTTGCCACTGGCGGCCCAGGCAGTCTCGAACCAGGAAGTCGGCCTTGGGGCCGTAGAACGCGGCCTCACCGGGTGCTTCCTCGAACGGGAGTTGCATTTCGACCAGGACGGAGCGGATATCGTCTTCAGCCCTGCGCCAGATATCGCCCGCGGCCCCCTGGTATTTGGGATCTTCTGGGTCGCTGCGAGAAAGCCGGACCTTGTAATCGGACAGGCCCAGGCTAGAGAGCACGTGCTGGGTGAGTTCCATGGTGGCCCGGAACTCGCCCCGAACCTGATCTGGCGTGCAGAACAGGTGGGCGTCGTCCTGAGTGAAGCCCCGGACGCGGGTGAGGCCGGAGAGTTCGCCCGACTGTTCGTAACGGTAAACCGTGCCAAACTCCGCCAGCCGAACCGGGAGGTCGCGGTAGCTTCTTGGCAGCGCAGCATAAATCTGGGTGTGGTGCGGGCAGTTCATCGGCTTGAGAAGGTATTCCTCGGCCGTGGCTTTTTCGTTGACCAGCTCGATTTTCGCCCGGGTGGAAAGGGCCGACCATTCGCTCCAGGTCAGGCCAATTCCAGCCGACTTCACCAGCGCGGCTTCTGCCTCGGCGGTCAGTTCGCTGCTGCTTGCCTGGTCTTCCAGTTTCTTCTCAAGCGCAAGGACGAGCTGGATCGCCTCATCATTGAGGAGCTTGAGGGGCGGGAACTGAGAGTCTTTGTAGTACGGGTAATGCCCGGAGGTTCGGTAAAGGTCCACCTTGCCGATGTGTGGGGTGTAGACCGGCTGGTAGCCCCGCTTGATCAGTTCGTCTTTCAGGAAGCTTTCCAGCTGGCCGCGAACGGCGGCTCCCTTGGGCATCCACAAAATGAGTCCGGATCCGACCAGGGGCGAGATCGTGAAAAGGCCCAGTTCTTTGCCGATCCGGCGATGATCTCGCTTCTTGGCTTCCTCAACCTGGGCCAGGTGGGCGTCTAGTTCTTTGCGGTCGAAGAACGATGTGCCGTAAAGCCGCTGGAGCACTGGGCCGGTGGTGCGGCCTTTCCAGTAAGAGCCGGCGATGGTCAGCAGTTTGAAGGCCCCCGCACCAAGCTTGCCGGCGTGCGGGATGTGCGGACCCCGGCAAAGGTCCACAAATTCCCCCTGGCGATAAAAGCTCAGAATTCCGCCGTACTTATCCAGGCTGAGTTCCTCGTCGATATGTTCGACCTTGAGGGTTTGATCGAGCCCTGCGCAGAACTGGCGGGCCTCTGCAACTGGCAGCGCGAACCGCTCGAACGGCTCGGCCGCTTCCACAATTCTGGCCATTTCGGCTTCAATGGCTGGAAAGTCTTCTTCGGAGATCGACCGCCCGGGCACCCGCATATCGTAATAGAAGCCGGTGCTGGTGGTCGGTCCAAACGCAAGCTGGGTGCCTGGAAAGAGTCTCATCACGGCACGGGCCATGATGTGCGCCGAGGAGTGGCGAAGAACGTCGAGCGCCTCGCGGTCGCGGGACGTCAAGAGCTTGAGCTCAATGGGAGCATCTGTCCCGTGCTCCAGCGGTCGGTCGAGATCGACAATCTGGCCATTGGCCACGGCGGCCACCGCGGCATCCGCCAGCCTTTTTCCAATCCCCTCAGCAATCTGGCGAGGAGTGACCCCTTCGGAATACTCTTTGACCGAACCATCAGGCAGCTTGATCTGGACCATAGCGGGCATCCGGCGCATTGCCGGCCTTTCGCAAGCGGAGGGTGTCGCACGGCTCCGACCTACAATGCCGGCGTGTGCGAGCAACCCGAACCGTCACAACGTACCCATTCAAAGATCAGTTTTGCCAGTCTATTGTAGGCGGAAGCGATGGACCGGTAGCTTCATCGTGAAGCGAAAAGCCGCAGTGAAGCGACCAAGTAGCAAGCTCGGAGAAGCGAAGGAAAGGCTGTTCCGCCAGCTCGGATATGTGAGACGGGTTTGAGCCCGAAAGGGCTTCCCCGACCGCGACCGGTTTTGTTTTTGTTCAAGAGCGAACCAGCTTGTTTTACAAGCGTGGCGAGTAGGCAACGAGAAAAGGGAACTGAGCCGAGTTCTGAGTGAATCCCGCAATGCTGAAAAAAAAACGGCAGAATTCGTGGCAGGTTTGGGAGCAAGCCCGGATAAAAAGGTATGGACGATAAAAAAACTCAATTCGACCTGTCGGAGCCTGACTTTCTAGCGTTGCTGGTCAAGCATGAGCCGGCGCTTCGTGCGTATGCACGCAGTCTTGTACCCGACTGGGATTTAGTCGACGAGGCATTGCAAGAAGCATGCGTCACGATGTGGGAGAAGCGCGGTCAATTAAAGAATTGGAATGGATTCGTTCCGTGGGCTCAAGTGATTCTGCGATTCAAATGTCTGCGGCAGGTGGAAAAACTCCGATCGCGGCTCCCTCTCCTCAGCGACGCCTTGCTCGAAACGCTGACTGATCGGAGAGAGAACCAGGCGGCAAACGCGGCAGTGGCGTGGGGAAAGGCGATGCATAACTGCTTGAATCAGTTTTCGGCGGAACATCGCGAGTTGCTTCTGGCCCCGCATTGCTCAACATATACGGTTGTTGACCTTGCCGAGCGCCGAAACAAGTCGGTGAATTCACTGTACAAAATGTTGGGACGACTTCGCGAGCAGCTAGCAGAGTGTGTTCGCCTCAGAATTGCAGGGGAGGCAAACTAATCATGAAGTCGACCGAACTGATCAGCCGCTACTTTCTGGGAATCGCCTCAAAAGCCGAAGTTCAAGAGCTTGAATCCCGTCTTCGACGAGACGAACAGTTGCAGGACGAATTCCTGCTCCAGGCAGACATTGATGCTCTTCTGCGTCAAGAGGCCCAGGCGGTCACCAAGTTTGCTGAAGTAGCCTATCAACCCGCTTCGCGATCTACTTTGACAATCTGGAAGTGGGTTTCCGGCGTTTCAACATTGGCCGCAGCGGTCTTGCTCGGACTTGTCGTCCTCAATATGCCGCAACAGGCGGCGCAGGCCTATCCGTCGCTTGGCCAGTTGACTTGTCAAGTTTCTCGTACCGAACAAAACATCTGGGCTGCTGCTGCTGATGGAAGTCTGACCGCGATCCAGGAAGAACTCGTCGATCATCCGTCAATCAATGCGAAATTGAAATGTGGGCTGGCTCCCCTGCATATCGCAACACTTTTCAACCAGAAAGCGGCTGTCGAACTATTGTTGACTGAGGGAGCAAGCACGTCACTCACAGACCACCAAGGGAATGCCGCGCTGCATATGGCCGCATTTTTAGGGAACACGGAGATCGTGGGCTACCTTCTTGCTGCCGGTGCTGACCCCGCAATCCGTAATCGGTTAGGGTTCAACGCCAGCGACCTTGTTGGCATAACGTGGAGCACAGGTCTGGAACGGTACTATCATAGCGTTGAGAAAGTATTGAAGACGACAATTGACCTCAAGCGGATTCGAGCAGAGCGGCCAAAAATCTTGAAACTGCTCACTACCGCGGACCGTATTGCGTCTGATCGCAAGCCAACTCTCAGTCTCTGGCGAGCGGCAATGACGGGCAACACGGCGGCCATCGGTCAACACATTGCCGCAGGAACACCTCTGAATGAAAAAGAGGATCTTGGCGGCAGTACCCCGCTGATCCTCTCTGCTATTTATGGTCAGCCCGAAGTGGCAAAACTGTTAATTGACGCAGGGGCGGATCTTGAATTGAGAAACCACTCAGGAGGCACTGCTCTGCATTTGGCGTGTTTTTTCTGTCGGCCGAAGGTCATCGAACTGCTATTGAACGCTGGAGCAGTTTTCGATCAAACGAATGGTCATGGCATGACACCCTCGGAGATCGTGACTGTGAGGTGGAGTGCTGAGTTGGAAGGGATCTACGAGCATGTTTATTCACTGTTGAATCTACCTTTCGACAGGGAACAAGTTCGACGCACCCGAGATGAAATCGCAGAGATTCTGAGGCGGCATACAGACGGTGAATCAGACGAGCCGCTAGAGACGCCAAAGTGATACCCAGCACACAGGTAGGCATTGCATTCATCGCGGCCATCATGTTGATTGCCTCTGTAGCCCTACCAATGGCCAGTAGCGGAAACCCCCAAGCGGTTATCAAAAAGAGCGAGGTTGTGGCTGAGAGCAGTCGTACGGAACTTTTCAAAAGTTCTTTGGCTTGCTTGTCGACCTACAGCCACGACCCCTTGCGTTGGAGATACAGCGATGTCCAAGAGCAGCCCTCTCCAGGGAACGCTGAGCAACTTGAACGAAAGTGGGAGCTTCCTGATTGTTCACTAAATGAATTATCATGCCCATATATGTTCTTAAGTCAATTCGATAGTGGTGGCATTCAGACGTATCGCGGGTACGATGCTAATAACCAATTCGCAATTGGGATCGACTGGCTTATACAGAAAATATGGATGTCGCTCGCTCCAGATATTGGCCGCGTTATCTGCCTGAGCGATGATTTGTTAGAGGAAGCCTTGCGGAGCGGGCGTCCACGGATCGATATGCCTCAGGCGTTGCACTTGCAAATCGACTTGTTCTGCTCACGGCCGTCATCATCGAATCGGTCTCGGAGTCCTAGTCTTGGCCTCATTCAGTGCCAGCGAAGCATTCGAGCCATGTTTCGCGGCATCACTCAACTGGCTCGGGAGATACGACGATGAAGTTCATGATTGTTTGCGGTGTATTCGCCATTGCCTTGGGGCTGTGCACGACCCAGGTGTCGGCCGCCGATACGCTAATGGATAAGTTGAAAGCATCAGGATGGGATGGAATCATCGGAACGTGGGTCGATGAGGAAACCGGGGGCAAAAATAACACAACGACCTACTCCTGGAAGATCAAAGACCGGGTCATCGAAGTCAACACCAAAGACCCTGGCAATGAGAGCGTGTCTTTGATGGGTGTGAATGCAGCGAACGGACAAGCCTTCATGGTGGGCGCGGACAAACAAGGAGCGTCTTCTCTCGGAGAATGGAAGATGGATGGCAAAGGCTTCGCGGTTCTAAGTCTGGCCTTCACGGGGGCCGATGGCCAACCGGGAACCGTTCAAATTCAACACAAGTTGGTCTCCAAAGATAAAATCGAGATCACCCTTCAACTTGCTCAGCCGTTGCGATTTATCCTGGTCCGCAAGAAATAGTTCACCCAAACCCGGAGAAGAAAAGTCCATGCACTGGTGGCAAATCTCTATTAGCGGTTCAGTAGTTCTTCGCAGCCTTCAACCATGCGAACGGGGTCAAGGAACTTGTTCCGGTAGCAGGCATAGCGCATTTTCGTATCTACACAGAGTGTTGAAGCCCAGCGATTGGCGTTTCACTGGTGCTGTCGAGATCTACAGCGGTTCATGATGGGGTGGTAGATGTGGGACAGTCGCCTTCGGCTGTCTCTTGGGGTTGGTTCTGTGTGCATCCCAATTCGTGAACCGCCATAACCTCAGCAAAGTCACACGTTTCGAAGAACCCAGGAGCGGAGGCGGAATACCGGATAGCCTTAGATTTAAGGCATTTGGCTTCTTACCATCATTGTCAAGCCTTGGCCAAAGGCTTGATATTCAGTTTAGGCTTCTGTCTACGGAGGTACCCATGAGAAGATCGTGCATCGTTTTGATGTTCCCTGGACTCGTCGCCCTGATTGGCTGGAGCAGTCTTTACGCGTTGGGTCGATCGGAATCCGTTCAGACTCTGTCTGAGACCGGAAGGGTCCAGGCGGAAAATTCTAACAGCTCAATCCAACCGCCGGCCGCCGTTGGTCATGCCGCTTTTATGAGTCCACAGGCATCCCCCATCGTTTTAACGGGTGGCCGCCTCTTCGTCGCCAATACTGCGGCCGACACGGTGGATGTGATCGACCCGAATCGGTATGCCATCATTCATCGGATCAATGTCGGCGTGAATCCAGTGGGGCTGGCTGTGCGTCCAGACGGCAAGGAACTCTGGGTTGCGAACCACATTTCCGACTCGGTGAGCGTGATCGATACGAACCCCGCCAGCCAGACCTACCTGCAAGTGATCGCAACGGTCCAGGACTTCGATCCGGCTACCAATGCCACTCGATTCGACGAGCCTGTGGGGGTTGCCTTCGCCAGCAATGAGAAAGCCTACGTTTCGCTGTCATCGGAAAATCAGGTCGCAGTCATTAACGTGGCAACTCGTCTTGTGGAAAAACGGCTGGCGATCAACGCCCAGGATCCGCGCTCTATCGTGGTTCGGGGCGACCGGCTCTACGTGGTTCCATTCGAGTCTAATAATCAGACGCAACTCTCGGGTGGGACTGGCCCCTTGGATGGAGATCTGACCACCTTTGACGCCAGAAAGCATGTGCTGGAAAACAACAACGTGCTCTCAATTGGCGCGGTGGTAGATGTTGTCAAGCATCCCAACGTTCCAGATCGCGACCTTTACGTTTTCGATACCAAAACAGACAAACTCGTTGAGGTTGTCTCAGGGCTTGGAACACTGCTCTATGGACTGACGGTCGACTCCAAGGGCAGGGTATTTATCGCGCAAACCGATGCCCGTAATGATGTGAACGGTCGAGCGGGTACCAAGAAGCATGGCCTGGCTGAGTTGGGGAATCGCCCGTTCTTGAACCGGATCACTTGCGTGCAGCCAGGCGATGCTTCAAACACACGAAAATTCATCGACCTTGAGCCATTACCACCGGCAGATCCTGCCCCAGGATTCGCGATTGCCACGCCGTACGCGGTCGAAGTGAGCGGAGATGACTCAACATTGGTCGGTTCGGCGGCCGGTTCCGACACGTTGTTCACGGTCGATACGGCGACAGGCGCCGTGGTCGGCCGCGCTAATGTGGGAGCGGTTCCGCAGGGGATTGCGCTGGAGTCTGACGTGGCCGGCAAGCCGGCGCGGGCCTGGGTTCTCAATGCCGCGGCGAATACGGTGTCTGTGGTCGATCTTTCACACTCGGCCCATCCGAAGGTGGTGGAGACGATTGTGTTGGCCGATCCTACCCATCCAGCTGTGAAACGTGGTCGCATCGCGTTTCAAACGGCTTCCTCCTCGACCACGGGCACCTTTTCGTGCGCGAGCTGTCATCCCGATGGCAATACGGACCAGTTGATCTGGGTTCTGGATACGCCGGTGGTCACGGGCGGGAACCAGATCATGCCACGCACCACCATGCCAGTTCGCGGCCTGCGCGATACCGCGCCGTTCCACTGGGATGGTATTCCTGGCGACCCTTATGGCGGGAACAACAGCGCCAATGTGCATGGCAATAGTCCGCCCAACAGCCGCCCAGAAGCACCCGAAAGTAGTACCAGGAACCTTGTAGACGGTGGCCTGGCCTCAACCATGAACAGAGTGGGTGACGAAACCACCAACGATGAAGGGAAACGCGGCCGGCTGAGCAAGACAGAGCGGGACGACATGGCAATCTTTTTGCTCGGCGTGCCTTATCCGCCCGCGCAAAAACGTGCATATACCAACGTGATCTCCAGCGAAGCGGAAAAGGGCTTCAAACTGTTCCATATCGAGGGAGATCATGATGGGAAGCCCAGGCCCAATGTCTGCGGAGACTGCCATCGGATGCCGTTTCTGGTGAGCACGAATACGCCCGGAACCGGCATGGATACACCGACGTGGAGAGGGGCTTACGATCGGTGGTTAATCTTGCCACAGGGCCGGATGAACCTGATCGATTTCGATTTCTACCGAAAGCTCACAGAGGCTGGTACGCCTGAACGTGAAATATGGCGCCTCTCTTGGGGAGGGCGGAAACGGTTCGACCCGGTTTGGAACATGGTGCTGGAAGGGAGCACCGGATTTTCTGGTGCATTCGCTCGGCAACTCACGCTCAATACGGTGACCACGCGTGGCCAGAGCGAGCACCTTCGTTTCACGCATGACTTGCTTGATGCCCTCGAACGGGCGGCCCGCGATGGCGGCGTGATACTCCAGGGGGAAGGGGTATCGATTGAGGGGGCCCAGGCCAGCCCGGTGGCGCTTCAGTTTACCCCGCAGTACCAGGGCGGTGTTTACGTCGAAACCGCAGGCGATCATCGTTCATTTACCCGAGGCCAGTTGCTAATACTGGCTGCCGAAGGCCGCTTTGTTGGCACCTTCACCGCCCGAATGGGGGCCAATGTCGATGTAGACAACCCTCAGCCCGCGCTCTGGACCCTGGGACCCATTCAAGAGCAGCGTGGGCACCAGAAATTTCCGATTCTCTACACGGGCAACCAGGTCATGACGCTCAGTGGTCGTCATCTTCAAGACCAGGCGCACCTGATAGTCGATGGCGTGCGTGTGGCCGGCACGCTGAAGATCGGCGGTGAGACGGTGGAAGTGGAGCTAGAGACCTTGCCACCGGCGGGAATGCACTTCTTGCAGGTGCAAAACCCGGATGGCCTAGTTAGTAATGACTTTATTTTTCATGTCACGGAAGACTCGCAGGCCGCCGAGGATCTGGACGGACAAAACCTGGGCGAGATCCTGCGCCGGTCCAGGTGGGACCGTCTGATCGGTACGTGGGTTGATGCCGAAACCAACGGGGCTGGTGTCAAAACCACCTTCGCCTGGAAGATCCAGGATAAGGTGATTGAAGTCACAACCAGGGAGCCGAAACGAGACGTGATTTCCCTGCTAACGATTGAGGGCAAGACCGGTCAGCTTGTTCAGACGGGTGCAGACAGCCTGGGTGCAACGTTCCAAACCCGTTGGGAACTGGAGGACCAAGGGGATGCTGTGCTCTCGTATGTGGCATACGGGCAAGATGGCAAGGAAAGCAAGCTGGGAATCCGACAACACTTCGATGATCAGGATACACTGATCCGAATCCTGGCTCATTCCAGGCCGGTGACCGTTCGGATGAAGCGTATGAAGTCTGAGTAACGCCAGGGCGGGCAACTTCTGAAACGATCGCACGCATGCGCACCAAGTGTTCACTCCGGAACGGCAGTGCCGGACTTGACGGCAAGGTGTTCGTGTGTGCGCTATTTTCCGATTAGGTTCAGGTTTGTTTCGGGCGCATGCCCCGTACAACCGTGCCGGTTAGGGGTCTGCCAAACACGGCAGTTTTCCACGGGGATGGTATTTCCGGCGATCCCTATGGCGGTAATACCGATGAGGGAGGATTTCGAGGTGGTTCCGACGAAGGAAGTCGCCTGCCAGACTCGTCAGCTTCTTGATCATTTAGCTTGGATTGTTTAGGCTAAAACCTTCATGAAATCTCACCCAAGGAAGTTTGTATGCGCGAAAAAATTGCCGGGACCATCTGCTTTTACGCAGGGTTTATCAGCATCGCAGCCAGTATCGCAATCTGGGTCGTTAGCAAAGAGCCAGATGCTGCACACGGAGAGCGCTTTGGCATCTTCGTAGGACTTTGGGCGCCAACCTTCCTCGCCTTGGCGAATCGCTGGAGATAACGTCAAGCGATTGATTCGTGAACGGCCTGCCCGCAGGTGGGAGACAAACCACCAATCCAATGGGTGTAACTACCGGTCCCGCTTTATCCGGTTTTCCCAAGTCTCCCATATAGACGGTCGTTTTCCTGAACGATGTGGTAGCCCCAAAACCTGTCCCACTCCTCGTTCAGGTACGTGGCTCTTAGGTTGAGCATTGCTTG
>CAIYJE010000134.1 GCA_903926465.1 uncultured Planctomycetales bacterium | reverse complement strand
CCGATCGGGGATGACACACGTCTGTTGGGAGATCCGAAACTCCTGGAGACCGAATCTGAATCCACTCCGCCATGATTCTTGGAGATGAGGTTCAGAGATGGAGGTCAGCGGTTATAGGTGGTGCTTGCGGTGGAACCGCCGCGGCCGGTCCAGTTGGTATGGAAGAATTCTTTGCGGGGGCGGTCGATGCGCTCGTAAGTATGAGCCCCAAAATAATCGCGCTGGGCTTGGAGCAGGTTGGCCGGCAGGCTTGCCGAGCGGAATCCATCGAAATAGGCAAGGGCCGAGGTCATGGCCGGCAGTGGCACGCCATGAGTGAGTGCCGCGGCGCAGACGCGTCTCCAGCTTGCCTGGCACCGCATAAGTTCAGCGGCAAAATATGGATCAAGCATCAGGTTTGGGAGATTGGGCTGCTTGTCATATGCCTCTTTGATCTTGCCCAGGAAGGCGCTCCGGATGATGCAGCCTCCGCGCCACATCAAAGCCACGCCACCCTTGTTGATCGGCCAGCCGGCCTCTTCGGTCATGGCGTCCATCAGGTTGTAGCCCTGAGCGTACGAAACGATTTTGCTGGCATAAAGCGCCGATTCGATGTCGGAAATGAGTTGCTCTGCCTGGCCCTCGAATTTCGTGCCTGGTCCCTGCAGCACTTTGGCAGCTTCAACGCGCTGCGTCTTCTGGGCCGACAGGCAACGGGCGAAAACGGCCTCGGCGATCAGAGTCAGTGGAACACCAAGATCGAGAGAATTGGTGACGGTCCACTTGCCTGTGCCCTTCTGGCCGGCCGCATCCAGGATATCGTCCACCAGCGGCCGTCCGGTTTCGGGATCTTTGTAGGCAAAAATGTCGGCCGTGATCTCAATCAGGTAGCTATCCAGCGGCCCCTTGTTCCATCGGGAGAAGACCTGATGCAAGGAATCGGCCGACAACCCCAGCAGGTTCTTCATCAGCCAGTAAGCTTCGCCGATGAGCTGCATATCCCCGTATTCAATGCCGTTATGGACCATTTTGACAAAGTGGCCGGCACCTTCGGGTCCGACCCAGTCACAGCAGGGGGCTCCGTCACCCACTTTGGCGGCAATGGCCTGAAAAATCGGTTTCACGGCTGGCCAGGCTTCTGGGTTTCCGCCCGGCATGATCGATGGGCCCTTCAGAGCCCCTTCCTCGCCACCAGAGACGCCGGTTCCAACAAACAGAATCCCTTTTTCCTTGAGCGCCCGGGTACGGCGGGTGGTGTTTGGGTAGTATTCGTTCCCACCATCAATCAGAATGTCGCCCGGTTCGAGCAGCGGCACCAGTTCGTCAATGACCTGATCAACCGGGTCGCCGGCCTTGACCATGATCATGACTTTTCGTGGCCGCTTGAGTGCGGCAACCAGTTCCTGGGGCGAGTGGGTTCCCACCACGGAAAGGCCGGCACCCCGACCCTTAACGAAAGCGTCGACCTTGGACGTGGTTCGGTTGAATACGGCCACCGTGTAGCCGTGGCTGATCATGTTCAGAACCAGGTTCTCACCCATCACCGCGAGGCCGATCAGGCCAATATCGGCCGTCCCGTGCGCATTTGCCATCGTCGAAGATCCCCGAAAAGTGTTCGAATCGTTTGAATGGGCCAGGCAGGTGGCGGCAACCGCAATTGCTCTGGCCTGCACCCGGTTTGGCATCAGTTGGTCGTACGCAAACCGGGGTGAATGGACTCCATGATCGGCACCTCTTCAAAAAACAGCAAGGCTAGAACCGACCCAGGGCGGTCTTGCCAACCTTCTTGAATTCGGTCCCCAGGGCCCTTGGGAAGTGGTGCCAGGCTCAAAAACGGCCCCACATCCATGGAGATCGGTTGGATTGAGGACGAGGCCCTAATGACTGGGCTGCCCAGACTTTTCCCGTGGATGTACGCGAATGAAATGGTCCGTGAACTTTGTGTGAGGTAAGGCGTCTTTAATCTCGGGCATATGGCATTCCACACAGGAACTGGTGGGGTTCACTGGACAAATTTTGCGAGGAACGCCGGCAGCCAGATCGATTGCCCGAGTACCGTCACGCGTGGAATCTTGGGTTGGCACAGGTCCGGTTCCAGAGTGGCATTCCAGACATTTCTGTTCGTAGAATTGAGCGTCCGAAACAGCATCGCGGTGGGGATTGTGGCAGGTAATGCAACTGAATTCCCCCTGGCTCCGCTGATAGCAGCGGCTCCATGTGAGGGTGGTGGCCTGAAATCGGACCGCCGTGGGATCCTTGGCCGAAACTTCAAGTCCGCCTGGGCTATGGCAGCGACCGCAGAGTTTCACGGTAGCTTCGCCAGAGGCCAAACGTGGCCGGGCAATGGCCAGGTCTGTAAAAGCTGGCGCGGCCTTCATGGCTCTGATATGGGTGCTTGAGGGGCCGTGGCAGGTCTCGCAACCAATGCCTCGGTCGGCCACCGTGGGAGCAATTCGCTGGCGGGCGGCGCGGGCATTGGTGGTATGGCACTGAAAACAGAGTCGGACTTCGTCATCCTTCAAGATCTCGCCCAGGTAATGGGACGGGTTTTCCGGCTCGCCCCTGGCTTCCTTTGGAATTTGGGGATGCCCGGTGGTAAGGTCCCAGCCAGGTTTATCTGCATAGAACGAAACCCGGAACTCTCGAAGTTTTCCGGCGGAATCATGCCCTACGACGGTCATTCCCCGATCGCCGGATCCGAAGCCGAATTCCCCGGTCGCCGCGTCTGAACGTCCGTCTCGTTCAACGGTGATCGTGAGCGGGCTTGTCCCGCTTTCCACCTGGTAGCTCACCAGAGAATCCACGGGATCCGCAACCGGGGTTGCGGTTCCCGGAAACTTGGCGAGGGCCGATCCAGCCAGAAACGTGAACGCGTGGTGACTAGATTGCTGGGACTCGTGAATTTGGGAGTGGCATTCGGCACAGGCTGCGGAACCAGCGTAGGGGGCAGGCTCCTGATCGAGCGGGTCAGCCCGATACCCCTCTGAACTCGCTAGCAATTCAATGGCTCGGGTCCGATCTCCCTGATTCAGAAAGATCCGGCTTAAAAGCCAGGCGGTTTCGCCGGTTGCCGAACTGGTTTTTTCCATCGCCTGGGAATCCAGCCGCAAAATCGCCTGTTCTGCTTCTTCAAACGAACCTGCCCGCATCAGCATCCGAACGCGCTTCAGAACCAGATCCTTTCTGGCGATACTGACACCAGCGAGGTCCGTTTCCAAAGCCTTGCCATACGCTTCGGCGGCGGCCACGGGGTCGGAGATCGCCTGCTGGATTTCACCCAGCAGCAGCCAACCGCGTGCCTCCCAGCCTGGGTAGGCCGCCAGCCTCTTGGCCACCGGTGCCGCTTCCGCCAACTGGTCGGCCTCCACCTGAAGTTTGCCCAGAAGGTGAAGTTGTTCGGGGGCCTCGATGTCGGTGCCAACCCCCGGTTTCAGCATCTCGATTGCGCCCGGCTTATTGCCTCGTTCCACCAGCTTGCTCGCCAGCCATGCTCGATCGGTACCTTGCAAACGCTCACCAGCCACCTGGCCATAAATTCCGATAGCCGTCTCTTCCCGACCAAGCTGGACCGATGCCCGGGCCAGAAGGAGCAGCGCGTCTGGATCTTTGGGCAAAGCCTTCAGCCGCTGCCTGGCCAGATCTGCCGTGTGCCGCCAGTCACCAGATCTGGCCGCGGCATATCCCTCTGCAAACGGAGATTCCGAACGCGAGGTTGAGCTAGCATAAAACGTGAGGTAACCCACACAGAGCAAAACGCCCAGACTCAGACTGATTGCCAACACGGCCTGAATCTGCCTGGAAGGTGCGTGGGTTCTCATGAACACTCAATTGAGTAGGTTTGGAGCGAACCAGGGCAACGTGGACCCACGACCCCATGATTTCGATTTTATCGACTTAGCGGCAAGAGCATCAGGAATGGCCGCCGAATCACAAGAATCACACAATCTTGTCAAGATGCCAAAGCGTGTCGGGACCCCCGCTCGCCCGCTTTCCTCAAGGTCAGGTCGGACTTGACCAACCCAGCCAGTCCAGCTATTTTTCGCAAAAATCCGGCTTCCGCGAAACTCAAGCTTCTGTGGGCGTCCGTATCCAAAAGACGGCACGCTTGCGGCAACGCCACACTTGACGAGTGCCAAACGGCATGAACCCTCGCGTCGACCGCATTCTTTTTCTTGGGCTAGACGGGGGAACACAAACCGTTCTTCAGCCCATGTTCGATCGCGGAGTCATGCCCAACCTGCGCGGACTGTGGGAACGATCCTCGCATGGGTCTCTGGTCTCCACATTGCCCATGGTCACGCCGGTTGCCTGGACCTCATTTTTGACCGGTTGTGAACCTGGCCTGCACGGAATTCATGAGTTCTTTCACCTCGATTCAGAACGCCGCTGCTTTCAGGCCAATACCGCCAAAAATATCAGGGTGGATACCCTTTGGAACATTCTTGGGGCACATGGCCGGTCGGTGGTCTCGATCAACTTGCCCATGACCTATCCCGCGCCGGCCGTTGATGGGCTGATAATCAGCGGGAACGACGCACCAGGGCACCGGGCTGCCATTTCAAGCTGTCTCAGTTTTGCCGCAAAGCTTGCAGCCGCTGAGCCCGGCTTCACCACCAGGAACCTGTGGAAAACGCGGCCAGCCACGCCCGAAGAACTTGATACCACCTGTCGAAAAACCGAGGCCCAGTTCAAGTCACTGGCCAGGGCGGCAATCATGGCCGACTCCGAGGTCAACTGGACGGCCCTGATGGTGCAATTTCAGAACCTGGATGGCCTGCTTCACCGGGCCTGGCCAGAGCTAAACGTAGATGGCGGTCCGGCCCCCAGCCCTGCGGGAACCCGATCCGTTGAACGCACACTCCGTACGCTTGATGAAGCGTGTGCCCGCCTGATCGACCTGGCCGACCAGCGGGGGGCAGCCATTGTGGCCCTCTCCGATCACGGTTTTGGCCCCTGCAAATCTGTGATCAACGTCAACGGCCTGCTTCAAGCCGGTGGCTACCAGCGCAGGCTGAGCTACGGAACCCGTTTTCGGTACCGGTTCCATCGACTCTCGGACCGATGGCGGCGTTACCAACTCGGTCGCCAGGGAACGGAAAATCCTCCCGTTTCACGCACAATCGCTGGCGAAGTGGGCTGTGATTGGAAACGAACGGTGGCGTTTGCGCCGTTCGGCCAATTGAGTGCCTGTGTGTATCTGAACCAGGATCAGGTTCACACAACCGCCAGAGCCGACAGCCTTCGAGCGGAAATTGCGGAATACCTTCAGGGAGCCAGGCATCCCGAAACCGGTGAACGCCTCTTCGTGGAGGCGTTTGACATGGCCCAAAAATATGGCTGCAATCCGGCTGAGCAGGGGAATCCCGATATTCTTGCCGGATCCGTGGATGGAATTCAGGCCCAGGCCAAATGGGACCCTCGCAGTTCTGCGCTCTCTGGCGTGGACCGATCTCTGCCAGGCACTCATTATCGCCAGGGGATCATTGCCATTCAGGCACCCGGAATGACCTCAGGCCCCGTGCTGACCGGCCGCCTGGCCGACGTTGCCCCCACCGCTTTGACGTTTCTTGGGATCGACGTTCCAGGGTTCATGCAAGGGCGACCGCTGCGACCTGGACCTGCCGGCGAAGGCATGAACACTGCAGCTTTCAGTCCAACCAGGCCCAAATCACTCAGATTTGACCCCTTTCCAGGTGAGCCCCCAACCCCCATCTTCTCAAGGCCAGAGTTGCGTGAGAGATGGGTCGCCGTACCCAAAGACCCAGGAACTTCTTCATGAGCGTCCCGATTCAGTCCGTCGTCCGAACCTATCTCCTTGAACAGTTTCTGCCCGGCGAGGACCCCGCCGAGCTCACTGGCGAGACACCGCTGATCACCGGTGGAATCCTGGACTCCATCGGCACGCTCAAAGTTGTGACCTTTCTCGAAAAACAATTCGGCGTCGAGCTGGAAGCCCACGAGGCGGGCGTTGATCACCTGGATACGGTTGACCGAATTGTGGAACTGATCCAGAGTAAACTTGCAGCCTGAAATGGCTCCGTACATGCTTGAGCTTTGTTTTGAGCAGGCGGATTGAGATCGCTTGATTCAGCCTGTGCCCCATGCGCCGGAGCGGCAGTTTTATCCGGCTTGCCAAGGATTCTGATATGCGGGTCTTTCTCACGGGCGGCACAGGACTGATTGGCCGGTCGATCGCACGTCGGCTCCTTGACCGGGGCGACGAGGTTGTTTTGCTCTCACGACGGGTTGAATCTGTTAAGGACCTGCCGGCCTTGGCCGGGGCCGAGTTGGTTCAGGGAGATCCACTGGTCCCCGATGAATGGGAATCGGCAGTGGATGGATGTGATGCTGCAATCAATCTTGTGGGCCAGAGCATTTTCTCAGCGCGTTGGTCTTTGGAAGTGAGACGGCTGATCAGGGATAGCCGGGTCTATGGCACAGGCCACCTTGTTGCAGCCATTGCCCGCGCACCGCAACGGCCCAAAATTCTGGTTCAGGGGTCAGCCATTGGCTACTACGGCCCGCATGGCGAGGAGGTTTTGAACGAGGAATCTCCTCCGGGCTCAGACTTCATGGCCAGCGTTTGCAAGGAATGGGAAGGGGCCGCGGCTTCCGTGAGTAAACTGGGAGTTCGGCTGGCAACCATCCGCACCGGCATCGTGCTGGCGCCTGGTGAAGGGATTTTGAAAGAGCTGACGCCGGTCTTCAAATATGTGCCGGGTGGAGCCGCAGCCATTGGGAGCGGGAAGCATCCGTGGCTCCCAGCCCTGGGCCGACAGTGGATGAGCTGGATTCACATTCACGATATTACAGAACTTTTTTTGTTTGCACTCGATCAGGATACCGCCGTGGGCCCACTGAACGGCACGGCCCCAAACCCGGTCCGAAACTCGGAGTTTGGACGTCAATTGGCACATTCGCTCTGGCGGCCGTTCCTACCCATCGGTCCACCCGATGCCTTTTTGAAGCTGATTCTTGGTGATGTGGCCGAAGTTGTGGCGCAAGGACAGCGGGTGATGCCTACAAAGGCGCAGACGCTCGGCTTCCAGTTCGCTTATCCTATTCTGCATCAGGCACTCCTTGAGATCCTCAAGAAGGTGCCCAAAGCGTCTTGATCTGCCATCCGGCCGGCTAATTCCAATGCAAGTGACCAGACAACCGTCCGCCTTTAAGGATGAAGCTGACGTGATTACTCGTGTGATTCACCACGGAGGAAACCAGTGGGCCATTCGTCAGCGGCTTGGCCTGGGAGACCGTCCGTTACTAGACGTCTCCGTGAGTCTGAACCCGCTTGGCCCGCCCGCCCGCGCCCTTGAAGCCGCTCACCGAGCTCTGGATCGGGCCGGCTCGTATCCCGAACCAGGTTCACCGAGGCTGGTGGCGACCCTTGCCGAAAAACTAGGTGTTTCAGGCGATGCGATCATGGTTGGATCTGGCACCACCGAAATTATCAGCTTGCTTGCTCAGGTTTTGCGGGAATCCTTGCTTCGTGAGTACGGAGACGAGCCGGTCTCGCACCTGGTTGATCCGATCTATGCCGAATACCGACGCTCCGCCACCCTGAACGGCCTGGCTACAACCGGCTGGAAACAGCCTGCGCTCGCCTGGTCAACGGAATTCGTTCCTCCCAACGCTTCGGGGATTTACTGGACTGGCAACCCGGTGAGCCCGATTGGTCACGTGTGGCCGAGTCGAGATCGGTTTCTGGCGGCCATCGATGCCCACCCAGACCTGCTGTTCGTGGTGGATGAGGCGTACATCTCGTTCATGGCCGATGAATCTGAGCGAACACTGGTTCAGGCTGCACCTGAGCGGTCCAATTTGCTCGTATTGCGCTCCGTGACCAAAATCTTTGACATTCCAGGGTTACGGGTGGGTTACGCGGTTGGTTCCCCGTCGCTGGTTGAGCGTCTCCGGCAGTTCCAGAACCCTTGGAGTGTCGATTCGGCCAGCGAGGCGGGCTTGATCAGTGCCCTCGGTGACACGGAATATCATCAACGAACGCTGGAACTCATGGGCAGCCAAGCAAGCTGGCTTTGCAACGCTCTTTGGGACGTACCCAGTATCAGGCCGGTCTGGCCTTCATCCGAACGGCCGGCCAGTGCGCCTCCGCTTCCCAACTGGGTGCTGGTCAGCTTGGTCGATACCGCGTGGACCTCGACCCAACTCCAAGACGAACTGGCTCGGCGGGGGGTCTTTGCCCGAGAGTGCTCCAACTTCCGGGGCCTTGAAGTGGGCGCGGTCATCTCTGGGGCAGGGCAGGAGATCCAAACCCGCGGACATTTGCGGATTGCCGTGCGAACCGCCGAAGATAACCAGCACGTTGTCCAGGTGCTCCGCACCGTGATAGCAACCCGTCCAACCGCGTAAAGGCGGATTCGATCTTTGCCTGCCTTGGCACATGGCCAGGGAGCGTTCGATTCATTTGCCGCCAGTCCCGCAGCCAAATCACCTTTGGTTTCTGGATTTGGCGAAAGCATTGAATGACGACAGCGGCTTTTGATTGGATTGTAGATTACAACTACCCCAAGAGACAGCCGAGGGCGGCTGTCCTTCATACGCAACCCTCTCGGGAACCGGGATCTTTGCGTTCTCAGCCACGCCACTTGAGCCCGACAAACAGGCCAAGCCCAAAGGCCAGACTGAGCACCGCGAACATCAGAAGCAGGCTCAGCACTGGTCGGCTGGCCATACCAAGCGCAAGTTCGGAGGGCCAGCCCCAGGCCTCTTCGAACTGTTCCGATGAACCTTCAGCATCATATTCAGACGTTGTCAACGCCTGATCTGAAGCCAGGTTCTGGGTACGAACCGAGGCGACGCCCAATTTCTGAGTCTGGCCAGCAAATGGAGCCGTTTCGAGGAGCCGATCCAGGGCGTCTGCCGCATCCGCGGCCGACTGGAACCGGTTTACTGGATCACGCGCCAGAAACCGGTTCATCACCTGGCCCATTCCGGCCGGAAGATCGTGAACCAATTCTGTGAGTTGCCTGGGTTGGCTGCCCACGCGTGCGAGCATCCGGTCGACTTTCGTCTCTCCGATGAAGACGTGTTGACCAGTTATGAGATGAAAGATCGTGCAACCGAGGCTGTAAATGTCGCTGCGACCGTCAACCTCGCTGCCCAATGCCTGTTCCGGAGACATGTAGTCAATGGTGCCAACGGCAATCCCGTCGGCGGTCATGAAGCCGCTCACGGGGTCTGGCTCTACAAGTACGCCAAGGCCAAGGTCCAAAACGCGTACGCGGCCGTCGTCTCCCAGCAGCAAGTTACTCGGTTTGACGTCGCGATGCACAATTCCCTGGGAATGGGCGTGATCAAGCCCGCGAGCCGCCTGGGCGGCGTAGGAAATTACGTCAAGGACTGGCAGCGGACCTTCCCGCCTCACGAACTGGCCGAGTGTCTGCCCCTGCACAAACTCCATCACAATGAACAGGGTCCGGCCAACCTGGTCGGCATCAAAGGCTCTGACCACGTTGGGATGATCGAGCCGGCCGACCAGTTGCATCTCGCGTCGAAACCTGCCGATGCCGCGCTGGTTGCCTGAAATCTCAGGTGCAATAATCTTGAGGGCCACATTGCGGCCCATCAACATGTGCCGAGCCTTGTAGACCCGCCCCATGGCACCCGCGCCCAGCTTCTCAAGAATCACATACTTACCAAAAGCAAGTCCGTGGGGTTTCTTCTTCAAAAGCCGGTTGGCCTGGTACTCGGTGAGCGTATCGTCACGCACCAGCCTGTGTGCCAGTTCGATGGCATCGGCCGGTAACTGGCCAGCCTGCACCCTGGCCTGAAGCTGATCAACTTGTGCCGACGGCAGAACCCCAGAGGCTCTGAGGACCGCGAGCAGGTCCACGGATCGGCCTTCGTCAATTTTGCCGGTGGTTTCTGGTGATGCCATGAGCTGAACTCTGGCTCGAAGGGCTGCGAGCGTTGCTAGAGGAGCCGGCAATTCCCAGGATGAACTATCCTTGATGCTAGCAGAAGCTCTTCCTGGGCTCAATTCCATGAGCAGCACTGTCTCCGGGAGCGCTCTTGGAAAAGGGGCGGCTGGCCAGCACAATAAGAGACCAATCATGCGGCTGCGGAGCCGCCTCCTCCCGGTTCGTCCACTTATCCGGAATGCACCGCCCAATGACTGCGACCGATCCCCAGGCTTCTCTTCGCGTTTTTCCTAAAAAACATGACTTTTTTATCGGTATAGATAGCGACGGCTGCGCGTTTGACACTATGGAAGTGAAGCACAAAGAATGCTTCATCCCCAATTTTATCAAACACATGGGTCTTGCCGCAGTTTCCAAGTACGCCCGCGAGGCGTGCGAGTTCGTGAATCTTTACTCGAAAGATCGCGGAGCGAACCGCTTCCCCGCGTACCTCAAGGCTCTTGATCTGCTGGCCCAGCGGCCGGAAGTGATCCGCAGGCAGTTCTCAGTTCCCAAGTTGCAGGGGCTGCGAGACTGGGTTACCAGAGAATCCAAGCTCGGTAACCCCACGCTGAAAGCGGAAGTGGCCCGCACCCAGGACCCAGACCTGGTGCTGACGCTCGCCTGGAGTGAAGACGTAAATCACTCGGTTGAAGAAACGGTCCGAAACGTGCCCCCATTCCCAATGGTTCGCGAGTCATTACAAGCGATCCAGTCCATTGCGGATGTCATGGTGGTTTCCGCCACACCCGGTGAAGCCCTTCAGCGTGAGTGGCAGGAGCACGGCCTGGCCTCATTCGTCGGCCTGATTGCCGGCCAGGAACTCGGTAGCAAGAAAGAGCACCTCGCCCTGGCGGCGGTTGGCAAGTATGAAACCGACAAGATCTTGATGATTGGCGATGCGCCGGGCGACCGGAAAGCGGCAGAGGCCAACCATGTCCTCTTCTACCCCATCGATCCTGGCTATGAAGACGAATCCTGGCAGCGGTTCCACGACGAAGCCCTGCCAAAATTCCTGGCAGGAACCTACCGGGGAGCCTATATGGACGCCCTGATCGCTCGGTTTGAAGACTTGCTGCCAGCCACTCCGACCTGGCTGAGCTAATAAACCAGGTGCAGGCCATGAAGCCGACAAGGCCTGGGTTTAACCCCTTCACGGTTTGCCACCCCTTATTCCAAGAGAGCAGCAGAAACATGAGGCTTTCCCCCCGTCTCGTCACGTTTGCGGCACTCACGGTTGTCGGTATTCAGCCCTGGTTAGCAAGTGCCCAAGAGCCGGTCCCCGCCACGCCAGGTACAGCCCCCCAGGCGGTGCCTGCAAGGACCGCCCGGGATGTGGCCCAGGAACGGCGAGAACTAGCCAAACGCTCGCTTGCCATCCTGGACAACACCCTGGACCGAGGCGCGGCCACGGCCAGTTTTATCCAGGATTATTATTTCTGGTCGGTCCGCCATACTGGTTGTGAAATCTTTCTCAGCCTGCCAAGCGACCAGCCGGGAACCATGGTTCCAGAAATCTATCTCGCCAGCTTGAAACCGCTGGCGGGACCAGAGATTCAGGAATCACTCCGCCATCACCTGGAACGAATGAGAGCCCTTGAGATCCGGTACCGCCGACTCGAAGAGCAGGGAATTCTCTCTCCCCTGGATTATCAGCGAATTCTCGACCATCGCATTGAAGCGGAATCTTGGGTTCTTCGCGAGCAAGCCCGTCGCGAGAACCAGCCATCCCAAAACCCTAAACCCTGAGTGAACCATGCCCCCGTTGAACGTCGTTGTCGCCCAGTCGGGCGGTCCCACTTGTGTGATCAATAACAGCCTGCGCGGAATTATCGAGGGCTGCCGAGCCCGGCCCGATGCGTTCGGAACCGTGTTTGCCGGCCGGTTCGGAATTGAAGGGGTACTGAAAGAGGAGCTTATCGACCTCTCGGCAACCCCCGACCAGGAAATCTCGCTACTCAGGACCACGCCGGCGGCAGGCTCGATTGGAACCTGCCGTTACAAGCTGAAGCCCGAGCAAACCGATGACTTCGCCCGCGTGGTAGAGGTTTTCAAGGCTCACCGGGTGGGCTATTTCTTCTATATCGGTGGGAACGACTCTCAGGACACCGCCTACAAGGTGAGCGAGATCGCACGCCAGCAAGGGCTCGACCTGGTAGCCGTGGGGGTCCCAAAGACCATTGATAACGACCTGGGAGATCCCGAGTTCACTCTGCTTGACCACTCGCCTGGCTACGGGTCGGTGGCTCGTTACATGGCGCAGTATGTGCGGCAGGCCAATGAGGAGAACGCAGGCAGTTGCCCAGCCGACCCCGTACTGGTTGTGCAGGCAATGGGCCGGAAGATCGGCTTCATCCCGGCCGCCGCACGACTGGCCGACCCTGGCCGTGAAATGCCGCTCCAGATCTACCTGGCCGAGGCCGGCCTGACCCTTGAACGACTTGGGGAGAATGTGATCAAGCAACTGGAGCGGGATGGCCGCTGCATTGTGGTGGTTAGCGAAGGCTTTGACGTGGGTGAACTAGGCGTGGTGCGAGACACGTTCGGGCACGCCCAGTTTTCAGCAAGCCAGGTCACGGTGGCCCAGGTGGTTGTGAATTACATCAATAGCCTGAAACTTCCTGTGCCCGGTAAAGCGCGTGGGCAGGTACCCGGCACAGACTGGCGCAATGCCATTGCCTATGCCAGCACCGTCGACCTGGACGAAGCGTACGGGGTGGGCCGGCACGCCGTGGAGATCGCCCTCACCGACGGCAACGGCTTCATGGCGACCATTCTCCGCGACCGCAGCCGCAGCAGTTACAACGTCAGCTTTGACAAGGTGCCGCTGAAGCTGGTGGCCGCCAAAGATCGGGAGTTCCCCAAGGCCTGGCTCTCCAGTGATGGCACCGACGTCACGGATGAATACGTCCAATACGCCCGTCCGCTGATTGGCGAAGACTGGGTGAGCGTTCCCATGGTCGATGGCCTGGTGCGGTTCGCCCGCATCAACACCAAAGCCCTGGCTCCCAGAAAACTCGCTCCTTACGTCCCCCAGACCTACCGGAAGTAACAAGCGGGTTGATTCCAGATAGTCTCAAGCGGTGATGAAGCAGGGGGGGGAGGCATATGAACGGCCTCCCTCGCTTTTTTTGATCGTCGTTACAAGTGCTCCAAATTGAAGATAGGCAACCTCCACAGTTAAGGCGGATTAAGAAATCTGCGGTTTTTCTGAAGTATAGAGACACTGGGTCCGATAAAACAGTGAACAATCCCGTCCTGCATCGGGCTCACGGATTGTGCGCAACTGTCGAGCGAAAGGACTCTTGGTCGATGCCAGCGCTGCTCATAAGCGCCACGGATGGCCGACCTGCCCGGATTTTTGATTGGGTTGTGATTTTTGCCCTGATTGGCGTATGTAACGGTTGTGGCGTATTGGATAAGCACCAGGAGCCTAAGGTGCCCCAGTATGGAGGCTACGACCCGACTTCGCCTAAAGAATTAAACAAGGTTTCGTTGCCCGCCTATGTGATTGAACCGCCTGATGAACTTGAAATTGCGGCTCGTCCCGACAATCTCGAATTCTCAACTCGCAGTGCGGTTGTTCACCAAGATGGGATGATCGACCTCGGATTCTACGGCCATGTTTACGTGGCCGGCTTGACGGTACCCGAGGCCGAACTCGAAATCGCTCGTCAGATTATCAGCCAGCCCCTGAACCCAGAGAAAAGCGCCAAGGATCGCGAGAAGGACCCCGTGCGGGTTTCGGTTCGTCTGGTCAATGGTTCACGTAGCAAGCAATTCTATGTGCTCGGAACGGTGAATGCGCCAGGTGCATATCCAATCACCGGAAACGAGACCGTTTTGGACGCAATTTTGCAGGGTGGCCTCAAGTCCAACAGCCTGCCGCAGAAGTCGTACCTCGCCCGTCCATCCTTGCAGGGCGGGCCTGATCGTGTTCTTCGCATTGATTGGGATCAAATCAAGCAGGGCGAGACCGAGACTAACTACCAGCTGATGCCCGGAGATCGAGTGGTGGTTCCAGGCGGTAAGCCCCCCGGCCTGATCAAGTCCTTGATTGGCGGTTAAGCGAGTCCAGGCTCGTATCCCAGGGGAGCTGGGAACGGGCTCTGGCATCTCGCTCAAACCAGTTATCCAGGTAGTAATGTTTGCCGATCCCCAGAGCCCACAAGCTAGCCAATCCATACGCAGGTAGAAAGAACGGCCCCCAGATCTCAGCCTGCCGGACGTGCACTTGCTCATGCGGCCTGAGCAGGTCCAGAACCTGGCCATTCAGCCCGAGAATAACATGACCAAGGGTCATGGCACTGGCCTGGATGGGAGTTTGCTCTAGTAACCAGTTGGTGAAACCACCGTGGAACTCCAGAGTGCCTTCACGAAGGCGCATGGAGCCACCGCTGACCAGGGTCAAGGCGCCGACAACTAGCCCGAGGCTGGTGGTTGGCGCAGACCAACCGTAAAGTGTTGCCTGGATCAGTCGGGGACGCACAGGTCGCCGATACGCATGGAAGGACGACATTCTGTGTGGGTTCCCGTCCTGCCGATATGATGAAATCTGTTCCTCTTCACAATCATCAGCCGACAGGGCCAACAGGTCAATTCGATCACGGTCTCCGTTCAGGTGGAACCGGACCTGTGCGGTGGTAAGATTGTCTAAAATCACCCTTCCGGATGGGTGCCAAGCCTGCCCAATTGATCAAACCTGAGAAGTTAGCCCGGAACCGACTCAGGCCTGGAATTCCTATCATGAAGCCGTTCACTCGCTGGCAGATCCTGAGTTTTCTCTGCCTGGGAATTGTTTCGCGATCCCCCGCGCAGGCCCCACCGCTTCCCGTAGAGGTTCCAGGAATCACCGGCCTGCGTGGACAGCCGGTTGAAGATTACCGACTGCGCACTCAGAACCTCATGGCCAAGATCCGGGAGAAAGAAGGACTAACGGCTAATTCTCCCGCGAACCAGAAGCGAGCCCTGGTGATCGTCTCTGGTTCCAATCCCCCCGAGGTTGCCGACTTCGAGGAACAAAAATTTCGGCAGCCCAATGACTTTGCCTATCTCTGCGGCTTCGACGAGCCAGGCGCAGTTCTGGTACTCGATGCGGGGGCCAATACCAGCACCCTCTACGTCCGGGAACATAACGCCGCATCGGCGGGATTCTCTGAAGGCCGAGCCGAACTGAAGGCGGATGAACCAACCGCAAAACGGCTGGGAGTCGATCGCGTCTCTGGACTCCAGAATCTGCTGGGCGATCTATTCACCGCCATTCAAGACCCGGAACCGCTTGCCGACAGCACCACGACAAGTTCAGACCGTGCTTCCATTTATTCCAACGTGTCGCTCAAGAAGGTGCAGCACGGCACGCCAGCTACCCGCTTGCTCCAGTTCGTCAAGGACGGCGCACCCACAACGGCGTTCAAAGACTTCCGGTCGGAGCTCGGTGAGCTACGCAAGGTGAAGTCTGATGCGGAAGTGAGACTACTGGAACGCGCGATTGGCATTACCGGCAAAGCTGAGCACGCGGTAGCGCGAATGCTTGAGCCTGGCCTGTTCGAGTTCCAGCTTAAAGGCCGAATCCTGGGAACCTTCACCGAATTTGGCGCATCTCGGGCTGGGTTCAAGTCAATTGTAGGGTCTGGCCCCAACAGTTGCATTCCCCATTACTTCTTGAACACGCGTCGCATTGCCAGCGGAGATCTTGTGGTTGTAGACATCGGCGCTGAGTACTTGAATTACACGGCCGACATCACGCGAACCTTTCCGGCTCTTGGCAAATTTAATGATCGCCAGCGTGCGCTTTATCAGCTTGTTCTGGATGCCCAGGCTCATGCCGCCAGCCGCTTTGAACCGGGCAAAACCCGTTTGATGGAAATGGATCGCTGGGCGCGTGAGTTCCTGCGCGAGAGCCCACTCAGGGCCAAAGATGCAACCGGCCAAGAGCACACAATGGACCACTTCTTCATTCACGGACTGGGCCATTACCTGGGCATGGATGTTCATGATGTGGGTAATGGAACCTTACCGATGAAGCCGGGCGAGGTCTTTACTATCGAGCCTGGCCTTTATATTCCCGGTGAAGAGATCGGGATCCGGATTGAGGATGACTACCTGGTCACGGAAACTGGGCTCCGGAAGCTGTCGGCCAATATCGCCAGCTCTCCTGCGGAAATCGAGGCCTGGATGGCCAAGTAACACCTGGTCGCAAACGGCCAGGTGGGCTTGGAACTGGATGCTTGCTTGCGTACGGCCCACGCGAACCCGATTGTCCTAACCAGACACAGAAAACACCGTTCGGGCAAGAAGAATGATCGCAAAGAACCGGGACTGACTGGCATTCCTTCTATTCTCGGTTTATAGATGATGTGCTTGAAACCCCGTACCCAGGGTCAGGGTCCGGGGCGTGCCACGCCAAGCCCACCACGCCTGCACGGCCGCTCCTACCTTTACTCATGGATTTATCAAACCCTCGACTGGTCCCAATGGACCACCGCGACAAGGAACCGCCATGTCTCAAGATTCCTCCGCCGCCCCGAATTCCCAGCGCTTGCTCAGGGCGGGATTCATGGCGATTCTGGCATCCGGTGTCGGATTTTCGATCCGGGCCGGCATCCTCAGTCAGTGGGCCGAACAGTACGGCTTTACACAAACGGAACTCGGGGCCATTACCGGTGGTGGACTTACCGGTTTCGGCATCATCATCCTGCTCAGCTCGCTGATTGCCGACAAATTCGGCTATGGCAAGCTGATGGTCACCGCTTTTGTCATGCACCTCGCCTCGGCCGCGCTTACGCTTGGAACCGGAGCGGCCTTTGCCTCGGGCGGTAAAGGGGCTGCGTTCCAGTGCCTGTTCTGGGGGATGTTCCTGTTCGCCGTGGGTAACGGCATTGCGGAAGCTGTGGTGAATCCCCTGGTGGCAACGCTTTTCCCCAAGGAAAAGACTCATTACCTGAATATCCTGCATGCAGGCTGGCCAGGCGGGCTGATCATCGGCGGACTCGCATCCTTCTTCATGGTGGGTGGCGAAGGAGCCAAGCCTGTCGCCTGGCAGTATCAGATGTCGCTCTTCCTGATTCCAGTGGCGCTCTATGGCCTGATGATGCTGGGTCAGCGGTTCCCGAAATCCGAAGCCAGCCAGCAGGGGATCTCCTCCCGCAGCATGCTCCGCGAACTCGGCATGCTCGCCGGTGCGGTGATCTGCTTTTTCCTGGGCTACTTCCTGAAGAAGGACCTCGGCCTGGACCTTTACGTGGCCGCGGCCATTGCCGGCGGCCTCTGGCTGATTTTCTCCTACTTCACAGGGTTCCACCTCGGCCCCATTCTGCTGGCCGTGATGCTGCTGACCCACGCACTGGTTGGCTACGTGGAACTGGGAACCGACTCGTGGATTAGCAAGATCACGGGTTCCATCATGAAGTCTCCAGCCAACGGACTCATGCTCTTCGTCTACACCTCGGCGTTGATGTTTGTGATGCGGTTCTTTGCCGGACCGATCGTCGAGAAAACATCGCCCCTGGGACTGTTGTTCTGTAGCGGTGTGCTGGGTGCGCTCGGCCTCACGTTGCTGGGCAACGCCAACTCGGTATTCCTGTGTATTGTTGCAGCCACGGTTTATGCCTGCGGCAAAACGTTCCTCTGGCCAACCATGCTGGCGGTGGTCTCTGAACAGTTCCCACGCGGTGGCGCCATGACGATTGGTGCCATGGGTGGCGTCGGTATGCTCTCTGCCGGTCTGCTGGGCGGCCCAGGTATCGGATTCAAGCAAGATTACAAAGCCTCTGAGAACCTTCAGAGTGCAGACAAAGCGGTCTATGAGCGGTACAAGGCCCCCAAGGAGAACGAGTTCCTTGGTTTCAAGACGGCCGGACTCGATGGCTCCAAGGTCGGCCTGCTGGAAGATAACGGCAAAGAAGCGATCCGCGCCCTTGAGATTATGAAGTCTGATAAGAACACCAATCCCGAGGCTCTCAAGAGCCAGCAGGACCTGGTGGACTGGTGGAATACCGCCCAGGCTACCTCGGAGGCCGACAAGACTCTGGTCACCGCAGCCACCCTTGAGGGCGGCAAGGCAGCCCTTCGGTTGACGGCCCTGGTGCCCGCTGCCATGGCCCTGATCTACCTCGCTCTCCTTGGCTACTTCCGCGCACGCGGTGGGTACAAGGCCAAGATCGTGGTCTCTGACCATGAAGAAGCCGAGATGCGTTCCGGTGGCATTGCCGGCCCTGCCGAATTCTGATCCCAAGAAAGCGGGGGGAGGCGAACGGCTTCATGCCGAGCTCGTCTCCCCCTTTTTCTGGCCTGAGAACATTGCGTACATTCTTGTTGAATCTCTGACATCGCTTCTGGTCACCGTGTTCGGGTATTCTATGTTCATCAGATACCGATCGGTTGACCGTTTTTCCTCAAATTGACTGGAGCCCGCGGCATCGTGTCTCAGGACCCGAGCGCAGCGACCTTGGTACCTCTTCCGTTCCCCGCCATCGGCTGGACGAAGGGGATTGCACCCCGATTCATTGCGATGTTCCTGCTGCTGGTCTATTACGACCGCCTGGCAATAAGAACTCTGCTTGTGGGTGGGCTTGTGCCCTCGTCGATCGGCGTGATCGCGGGCGGACTGCTTGCCTTCTTTCTATTTTTTCGACCGCTTGCGCTCTGGTCACTCCAAACGCGTGAGCCCATGGAGCGTTTGGCTGCCCGAACCTTCGGCGTTACGGGCGGAGCGCTGATCATGCGCCTGGTGCTGGGCTTGGCGCTTCTGGTCTGGTTCGCTGTTGTGATCCGTGAGGCGGTTGATGTCACCTCTCGCGCGCTAGTGGCCTTCGGTCTGATCGACGGAAAATATCTCGATCCCCAGGTGGTGAGTGGGATCACGCTACCAGGTCCCCTGTTTCTTGGTGTTGCGGCCATCTGGTCTGTGACCTCGGCCATTATTGGATCTCTCGCCTACAAACTGGTGGCAGCGGTCATGGCCGGCTATCAACCGTTTGTGGCACTTTCACTCACGGCTCTGGCGGCTTGGGCGATTGGAACCTCGCCCCAATTTGTTCCCCTGGGTTATGACCCGGTCACCGCGGTGACGCCCGTGAATCCTGCGATATTCTCGATTCTTCAAGCGATTCAGTGGATCTGTGCCTATTTCGCCATTGCCGCTGCGCTCGGTGCAGACTGGGGCATGGCCAGCCGGGACCGCAGGGATATCCGTGATGGCGGGGCGACCGGAATTGCGATTGCCGCTCCCGTACTGGCCATCATCGCGTTTCTCTTTGTGGCGGGAACGCTGGGCCGGAATGATCTCACCAGCGCTACGGCAGGTCCTCTTTCCGCACACCTTGGCTACCAGCAAGCCTTGCTCGGAGAGAGCCAGTCCACCTCGATGGAACGAGACCGACTGGCCGCCCTGGCGTCTGGAGTTGATGCGTTCTCGGTTCGAAACCTGATTCTGCACGAGCTGCCAGGGTTTTACGCGGGCCTGATTCTCTTGATCTTCTCGGTTGGGTTTCTGGGCCCCGCCTGCTTTTCACCCTACCTGGCAGGCCGATTGATTTCCGGCTGCTGGCCTCATCGACCTCGCTGGACCTGGACGCTTGCCGTGGCGTTTGCAACCTGGCCCCTGTTGATCCTGAATGTGGTGGCAGACCTCGGGGCAATTCTTGACCTGCTGGGCGGAATTGTGGCCCCCATTCTTGGAACCATGGTGGCCAGCCGAATCAAAGCCGGTGGCACCCCTGAAACACCCAGACCAGGATTGGATCTGCCTGTTTTATCGGCTTGCTTGATGGGAACATTGGTTGGCGTTTCTCCGGTCGTGGGCCCGCCGCTGGGACTGTCGATCGCGACACAGCTACCGTTGGCCGTGATCTGCGCGTACCTGACAAGTTTCATCCTGGTGTGGATCTTGCCCAGAAAGACCAGTACGGCTCAGGCCTCTGGTTGAGTGCTGATGCGCAGGGGTTTGGTTGTTGACTGCGAGCGGTTCACGTTGGCCTGGCGCACCCTTTTCGATACGAGCCAAATCGCAAGCTTCGAAGATGCGCTTTTGGGTCGGCGCCCGCAAATTCGCAGTAGACGAAGGTCATAGTCAGATGCGTAAACGAAGGATTCTCCGTCCTCGCCTATTTCTCAGACCATAACAAAGAGAAGCCGCAAGAGATCCACTCGCGAACGATCTTTGAGGTTGCGCCTCGGGCTCTGAAATAGGCTAGACACAAATGCAATTCTGGCCAAGTACCTGGAAACCAAGGCCTAGAAGCCGACCACACTTGAGGCGCGGGCGCAGAACCGCTTCTCCCGCACTGCGGGAGAAGTTGGCCGAAGGCCGGATAAGGGCGACCGGGCCGGGATTATGAGCGCCGACCACGAGTCTAACAACGCACGCGTTCTCCACCCCGCAAGGCGAACCTCCCGGTGTGCCGACCAAACGTGAGGCAAGGGCCCATATTTGGATAAGAGATCCACTCGCTGATACTTCGGGCTTGTATCAAAACCAGAAACCCACGCTCACGCGTAGGACCCATCTTTCAGGCGTCTTTCGTAGGAACCCCCAAGTCATTTCTTGGAGTTTGCAAGGCGATTCAGAATCCGTTGCACCGCTTCCACAACCTGTTCTTCAACCCGCTCGCTCCACGGCCCAGGCTGCGCGTAATAGACCATGGCACCACCCCCTTCATATCCGCCCTCTTTGAGGATGCGAAGCGAGGGGATGTAGGCCATCACGTCATTGCTGTATGCGGTTACCCAGGTCCGGTCTTCTCCAAGATTGCGTTTCAGGCGAAGCGCGTAATCAACAACCACTTCTCCACCCAGAAAGATCCAGTTGAGTTTATCGCCTAGCTTCCAGACCTGAACCGGGTATGGGTAGGTTTTTGCCAACCCGCCTTCGCGTTCCCAGCGGTCCAGAAGGTGCTTGGCCCGCGCGGCCTCGAAGCGATCCGAGGAGCTGGCCCGCTCCACCCAGCCCGCATGATCTGGAAACGGAGCGAACTCCAGCGGAATCTCTTCATAGTCCGTTGCCAATGGGCCCTTGACGTGCTGCATGGGACGGGCAACGACCTGCTGAACGGCCTCTGCGAGTTCCCGGCCATACTGTTCGGCCAGTTCCACGGTGCGCCTGGGCAAAGGGTTCTGGTCTCCGCCGCACCCGGCCCAATACAAGGCTGTTACGCCCGGATTGGCACGCTCGATTTCAATTTGCGCATATCCAGCGTAATCGCCGTTCAAAACGTCATCGTCGAGGGTGGTGCAATGGCAAGCGTATCCAAATACGATGCTGCGAACCGAGCCATCCGGGTTATTCACGCGAAGGACAGGAACATCGTGATCATCGGGCCCAACAAGGCCGATGCTCTGGCGCAGCTCAGGGATACGGCCCTGATCGTTATTGCGGCGGTTGGCGGCAAATCCGCACCGTCCCATATCATACGCCAGATTCACCGGCCCAAGCTGGGCCATTGCCTTCTCGACGCACTCGAAAATTCGATCCTTCAGAGTCACTGCATACTTCTGGACAATGACAAGTTGCGCAGGGTCTAGCGAGTACATGGTGATCAGATTCGAGCCGACCACCGGCCCGCTGTGGGTATGCGAACAGGCCAGCACCAGCCCCGCCTTGCTCAGGCCAAAACTCGCACAGAGCGCATCTCGGATCTTGAGCGACAGTTCTCGATCAATACCGCAAATATCCAGTGTCACCAGCGTGGCAAGCGCACCAGACGGGTCTTTGAGAACCAAGGCCTTGGCCCACAGATCGTGCCGGCTCCCCTTCGAAGGTCCTTTTCTTGCCGCATAACCAGACATCCAGATAGGTCCATCTGGAGAGATTGAGACCTTCGCCGTACCGGCCTGCCAGGCCCCAGCCTGCTCCTGAGCCCGGCCGGAAGAGCAAGTTCCTAGCCATGAACCAAGAACCGCAAGCATGCAGAAGAATCGGATTCTCAGAAAATGCACGGCAGCGCTCCAGGCGGTAGGTCGGGGCAGAGTGGCGAGAAGGTGAATGAATTCCGAACGCTCAACCGGCAAGCGAACTGATAATGGACACGTAGGCCATGATGAAGGCAATTACAATGAAACCAACAATCACGCCCAGGATGATGAAGAAGAGGGGCTGGAGCAGGCTGCCAAGATTCTTGACCATGTGCTCCGCTCGCTCCTCATATTCACGAGCAACCCGTATCAGGCACTCGGGAAGGGTACCGGTCTCCTCACCGGTTTCAATGAATGCCAGCAGATCAGGGTTAAACCTTCGCGTCTCGCGCAAGGCTGGCGCAAATTCCGAACCTTCATTCACCTCGTCCCTGACAGAATCCATGGCATCCTGAAAGGGCGTGAACTGAAGCACATCCGCAGTCAGCTCCAGCGACTCATCGGCCGGCACCCCTGCTCCCAGCAGATCGCCCAGGGTACGAGCCATCCGGGCTGTCTCGATCGTACCGATCAGTTTCCCCATCACCGGGACCCGAAGAATCCAGGGATCAAGCAGCCTTTTACCAGCCTCTGAACGATAGAACCTGGGAATCACAAGCCAGAGTCCAATGCCGACCAGCGGAAATAACCACCAGCCGAACCGGCTCACGAAATGGGTGATCGCAACCAGCAGTCGAGTCGGCCCAGGAAGCTGGGCACCTCTGGTCATGTCTTCCAGCATTGCCACCATGGGCGGCAGCACAAAGAATGTCAGGAACGCCCCAACAGCCAGGGCCAGAGAGATCACCACGGCCGGGTAGATTAGCGCCGACCGCATCTGACGAGCCATCCGCTGACGGGCCTCATAAAGCGTGGCCAGGCTTTTAAGGGTTTCTGGAACTCCACCACGCGCCTCGGCCACTCTAAGCATGCCCACGAAGAGGGCGTCAAAGGCCTGGGTTTCTCGGGCGGCGGCATCCGACAGCGGCTGCCCGTCCTTGACAGCCTCGATGAACCGATCGACCACCGGCCCCATTGAAGTTCCGCTCACCTGCTCACGCAGGCTCGCCAAGGCCCTTGTGATCGGAAGTCCAGAGT
Organism: uncultured Planctomycetales bacterium; assembly: GCA_903926465.1. Taxonomy (GTDB): domain Bacteria; phylum Planctomycetota; class Planctomycetia; order Isosphaerales; family Isosphaeraceae; genus CAIYJE01. Next base: position 16,950 of record CAIYJE010000134.1, on the reverse strand, counting down.
CCAGGTAGGTGCCTAGCTGACGGCTGAATTTTGCAATCGTGCCGGCATCGACCTTGCCGAACAGGTGAACCTCTCCCAGCCCTTTGAGGATTGAGGATGGCGATGGATTGTTGGCCGAGGCTGCCGGACGTGCCTTGGGAGAGGCTGAGGCAGAACCACCAGGTCCAGGCCCAGATTCCTTGCCAGGTCGCGGCTTGCGCGGCGGCATCGGGGCGTCATCGCTCGATTCTGTATTACTCGCTGGCTGGGCCTTGGGCTTGGCTGGCGCAGGCCGAAAAGTTGACGACGGAGAGGGCTGAGATCGGGGAGGCGTGGCGGATTCCTGGGGACGAGATCCGGATCTGGGCGGGGGTGTTGTCTCAAGATCGGCGAAATCGTAGATGTCATCGTCTGGTGCCGGCATACTGTTACCACTCGGGTTCTCTGGGGGCCGACTCATGACAGGACTCTCTTTCAGCAGGCTCTTGAGAACCCAGCAATTTGTTGCCCGGCCAGAACCTGACAACTGATTATCAAGCCTGGCGCCTTGAGCCACAATCGGATTCCACCAGCCCTCACCCCTTGCTGGCAACGGCTCGGTTCGTCACGCTAACAAAAATGGTCTCGCAACTCTCCAGCCTGATGTTCAATCTTGTCACCCAGTTCATGGATCTTGATGTTGTCTCACTCTACTTCGTCAGACTCGCTTGGCAGCAATAACGCTCAGGCTTCACAGGCCCCCAATGAAGAGAGCAGCCCCTCACTCTTCGGGCTTCCGCTTTATCTCTGGGTTCTCATTGCCGTGGCCTTGGCCTTTCCGGTTGGCTTGTTTCTAGGTCAGCAGGCCAGTGTGGCCGACTCCTGGCCCTCGTGGGCCAGGTCTGTGCTGAGTGCGCTGGTGACGCTGCTGGAACTGCTCCCCACGCTGATCCTCAGAGCCCTCACGGCGCTGGCTGGGCCGCTGGTGGTGCTCGCAATTCTCTCGGCAATCATCACCAATGAGATTCACGGACGGCAGGGCGTTCGGATGATGGTCTACTACCTCATCAACACGCTTGTGGCCATGACCATTGGACTGGTTCTGACCTACGTGATTCAGCCTGGACGAGAAACCAAGACAGCCTCCGACACTTCGGCACAGGTCTCAGCAGCCACCAAGTCTCCCAAGTTAATTGATGTTCTGGGTGGTTCAAGTCCTGCAGCCAAGAAGTTGCCCGAGGCCAAATCGGTCAAGGATCTGATCACCGAGATCGTTCCTCGCAACTTGTTCGATGCGTTGCTTCAGAATAACTTGGCCCAGCTTGTGTTGTTCACGCTGGCGGCGGCCATTGCCCTCTCCAGAATCAGAGATGATCAACAGTTACGTGGAGACACCGCCTACCTATCGGTAGTGAACGTGGTCACCGTGGGGTTTGAACTGCTGATGCGGATCTTGCTCTGGGTGGTGGCCTTGGTGCCCTTGGCTGTGTTCGGGGTGGTTGCCACCAGCCTAGCGCGTGAGGGGCTGGAACTGTTCCGCAACCTCGGGCTGTTCATACTCACGGTCTTGATCGGCCTTTCAATCCAGTTCTTCTGGTATCTGGGGCAGCTTGGACTTTTTGCCCGAATGAGCCCGCGCCGGTTCCTGCAAGGTGCCGCCGACGTGATGGCCACCACCTTCTCAACCGCGAGCACCGCGGCCACCATGCCGGTAACGCTGCGTTGCCTTCAGACCAAGCTGGGGGTCTCTCGGCAGTCGAGCCAGCTTGCGGCGTGCGTGGGCACGAATTTCAACAATGATGGAACTGCGCTCTATCAGGCGGTGGCCGCACTTTACTTTGCACAGACCCAAGGGATGGCGCTGGATCTTAGCCAGCAACTGGTCATTGTGGCGTCCACGTTACTGGCAAGCGTTGGGGCAGGGGGGATTCCCTCCGGTAGCTTCGTGACGATGCCGCTCATTCTCTCAGCCGTGAACTTGAGCCCCGAAAAATTGCCGATCCTCCTCACGGTCGACTGGTTTCTGGACCGATGCCGCACCACTTCCAACGTAGTGGGAGATATGACCGTGGCCATTTTGCTCGACCGCTCTCGTGCGGGTGAGACGGAGAAGTAAGACCACAGGCTCAGGCGTTCTGGAGTTACGCCTGATCAATGGGATCATGGCATGAAATCTTTTCCGCGATCTGGCGGTAAAGATTTCGAATCTCGGGCCAGAGCTGGGCAGAGTGGCCTCTGGTGAACCAGTTCATCTGGCGAAAATGATCAAGTGGCGTGGTCAGAAGTGGTTGCCCGAATGCCAGTGCGGATTGCTGGGAAACGAGTCCATCATTGGGGCCATCCAGCACTTCGAGTTCTTTATGAAGTCGTTTCAGGGGCCAGCAGACCTGCTGCAAGGTGGGGTTTCCGGCCACCGCGTAGCAGGGGATTTGCTCAGGCGCAGGATGATCCTCATGCCAGCGGCGGGCCTTTTGGGGCAGGACGTCGGAGAAGCCCTGGAAATCCCAGGGAATGGCCTTGAAGGTGACCGCAATTGGCTTGAACCTGGGGCTGAACCGCTCTGCAAGCAATGAGCCCAGGTGGGGGGTTCCCACCGTGACCAAGCTCAGTACGCGATCTGACCAGCCCGGTTCCCTGAGCAGTTGACGAGCATCGAGCCCGCCCATGCTGTGGCCGACCAGATGAACGGACTCTCCTGGGAACGCCGCTTCAATTTGCTCGGCCAGTTTTCTCGCTCGGCGCTCGATTCCGCCGGTCGGGTGCACTCTTGTGACGAGAACTCGAAATCCAAGCTGGTTCAGATACTCAGGAATTCCTCGAAAGTAGGCGGCCAAGGTCCACGGCCCAAGATGGATCCTGGAAAAGCCCATGAGTCCATGCGCCATCACAAGTGGCGCATGGCCGTGTGTGCCGGCCTCCGAATTGAACTCAGCATGATTTTTCTTGATGAGCCGCATCCAGAAATGATCTCACAGAGGTTCCACGCTTAGCGCAATGACGAATGGATTGCACACATGACCAACCCCAAGTGGCAGCCGAGGGCGGCTGTCCCGCATGTGCAAGCCAATCATGAATCGCTTCAGGTTTTGACCAGGAATTCCGAGCCCGATTCATGAACCGATGAACCGATGCCACGGCCAAGCAGTTCCGCGTAAAGCTTGAGATTTCGATCCACAATCCTTGAGATCGCGTGTTCACGCTGGACGAATTGAAATCCCGCATGCCCGAGCTGAGTTGCCCGTTCCGGGCGAGAAAGCAAATTCACAATCGCTGCGGCCCAGGCCTGCGAGTCATTCGTGGGAAGTAATAGACCGGTCTGTTCATTCACAATCAGATCTTGATTACCACCAATATCAGACGCCAGGCAAGGAACGGCGGTTGCCATGGCTTCCAGTAACGAATTGCTCATTCCTTCTGCCAGGCTGGGAAGTACAAAAAAATCTGCGCCTCGGAGGTACTCGGCAGGATCCGCAACCGCCCCAAGTAGGTGGACGTGACCAGCCAACCCTTTGGCTTGAATTTGGGCCTCAATGGCCGGGCGGTCAGGCCCTTCGCCAATGAGCAGCAGGTGGGCCGGCAATTGCTGTAACACCAGGGGCCAGGCATCCAAAAGAACCGGCAGATTCTTCTGTGGGTGGAGCCGGCCCGTGAATAGCACACGCGGGTGTGGCGGCAGGGCGTCGTCAAATGCGCAGGGGCCGGGTCGAAATCGGTTCGTATCGACCCCGCTGGCCGTGGCAAAAAGTTTTTCCTCAGGAACGCCCAGGCCACGCCACTCCTGGCCAATCTCTTGTGAGATCGTGGCAAACCGTGAGTTTTGCAAGATCCAGCGCCTGAGTTTATGCTTCCCCCGAGTTCGATCCAGCTCCTGCGCTTCACCGTAAAACCCGGAACTGGCGGGTTGAATCACGGTTGGTACGCTGGGATTACGCATCCGGAACAGCCCCGTACTTGCCGCCTCCCAGAGCGCCTGATGCGTGTGAATGACATCATAATGGGGCCGAAGCCTGGCCAGACCTCGGTTGAACCCGTGCAGGAACGAGAGCCCGAAAAGCGGCCCCCAGCGTGCAAGCTTCACCCATCGATGAATGTGCACACCACGAACCTGATCATCAACCTTGAGACCTGGCACCCAGCGCGTGAGGACATGAACCTCATGCCCCTGGCGCACAAGTTCGATTGCCTGCTCAAGTGCCTGACGCTCAGCTCCGCTCTGGAGTGGAAAAAAATAGCTGAGTACAAAGCAAACCCGGCAGGGAGCAGTGGTTGAGCTGGATGGCTGCACAGGATTTTGCCTCGACCGCAGACTCATCCAAAAAAAAGACCCCGGCAGTTCGTGTGGGAAGCTGCCGGGGAGACTCGAAGTTGATCTTACAACCTTGATCAGTGGTTGATGCGAATGCTTGAGATTGGTCGATCCTGCTGGTCGAAGAAACGACCCGAGGTCACGGTAATGGTGCCGTAGGAAGTCTGCTTACCATCGGGCTCCACAACATTCACGGCCCAGTCGCCATTCGGCAACATCACTTCAAAGCGGCCACTGGCATCGCTCTCTCGCTCGCGGTCCTTGAAAGTGTTGCGAAGATCGCTGAAGACCACTCGGATGCTCGACTCTGCTTTGCCATCGGCACCCGTGATCACCTGCCCCCGCAACGCCCCAAGACCACTGCTGGACTGTTGGCGAGCGAGTTCGGTTGGCCGGGGCTTGTAGGACGAACGGCTCGTGGCATCATCCAGGGGTGCAACCACTCCACCACTGCTTGGCTCAGAATCGGTACCGGTTTTCTCTGGCCTTGGGCTGGCGGGGAATTCATAAGCCGGTTCATTGAGGTTGCCGCCAATCCCAGCGCTGCTGGCACCATCGCTAGGCGGAGGGGAGGCGCTGGAACGGCCGGGCTCAACTGCGGTTCGACTCTGAACGCTCTTGGGCGGGTTGGTTACCGTGGTCTGAGGTGCGGCCGTCACCTGCTGCCGGGTTTCACTAACAGCCGTACTTCCGTTGCCATTGCCGTTATAAACGGAACCGTTGATTACTGGAACCGTGGTGCTACAAGGATCGGCGGAAGTGATCGAGGTTTCTACAACCGGTAGGTCGACAGTCACGGTTGTGGGGATATACGTTGTGGTGTACCGAGTCGGCGTGACAAAGTCATACGTGGGCGGAACATAAGACGTTTCAACGTAGGTTGTTTCCCTGACACGAGGCCGGAACAAGTTACTGAACAGACCTCTGGTCGGGCGTTCGACCAAATAGCCGGTTGATTCGTAAATCACCGGTGCTTCGTATGCGATGACCGGCCGCATGACCGTGGTTTGCGTGGTTGGGACCGCATAAGAGGTCGTAACATAGCTGGTGGGGGTGGGAGCAGAAGCGCCGCAACAGTCGGCAACCTGAGCGATTGCACCCAAAGGATTCACCAGACCAGCCGATAAGCCAAACACGGCCATCCAGGAACGGGTGGCATTTTTCATCAGACTAGACTCCAGGGTGGTGATTTCTTGAGGCTCAACCCTTACTGAGGGCCGATTGTCCTACCACCTGCGAGAAGAATTTTACCAGTTTGAGTCAAGTGAACCAAGATGCCAGCCGACACTCGATGAGGCAGATCAGCATTTGAATCTTTCGACAATTCCGATTGGTTAAAATGGAACGGCTCGGCGTCGGAAATAGACGGTTTCGGACGACCGGATCCAGAGTTCTTGTACGGGCGGTTGCCCTTCAAGAGACGATCTGCCATCATGAGCTTGATACGTTCAACGTGTCCTGAAAGGACGGGAAGGTGGGCCTCTGATGGCTACGAACAACATGCCCAAACGCAATATCATGTCTGTTCTGGACCGTGATTTTCTGGAAATCCGGGCCAAGGTGCTAGAACTTGCAGCCTCGCTCGACCGACTCGATCGTGCGTCGGAGCATCCAGGTTCTCATCCAGATCGAAGGCTGGCCCAGATCCGCCTGGCACTTGAGGTTCTTAGTATTCCGGAACCCAGCCGCGCAGAGACGGTGCAGCGGATCTTTTCTGTAGATTATGACCCGCAGTGGCAATCTGCGTTCGGGATTGGCTCTGAGCCCCGCTCCTGATCCTCGGACGTTCTTGACCCGAACCTTCTCAACCGGACGCCCCAGACACCGTCTGCCGGCTAATCGGCTTATAACCACGTAGCCTTTTCGAGGTAGCCATGAATTACATCGACCCACACATTCACATGGTTTCCCGGACCACCGATGACTACAAACGGATGGCCATGGCAGGCTGTGCGCTGGTGAGTGAGCCTGCGTTCTGGGCCGGCTTTGATCGCTCTGGGGTCGAGGGGTTCCGAGACTATTTCCGTCAGCTCACCGTGGTTGAAGGGCGACGTGCGAAGCTTTATGGAATTGAGCACGCCTGCTGGCTTTGCATCAACGCCAAAGAGGCAGAGAACGTCTCGCTTTCACGCGAAGTGATTGCCATGATTCCTGAATTTCTGGAGCTTCCCAACGTTCTAGGGATTGGTGAGATCGGGCTCAACAAGAACACCAAGAATGAATCGATCATCTTCCGGGAACACCTCGATCTGGCATCTCGCACCAATGAACTGGTGCTTGTCCATACACCGCACCTGGCCGATAAGTACCAGGGAACGCGGATGATTTTGGACATGCTTGCCCATGAGTCCAGGATTTCAGCCTCTCGGGTTTGTATTGACCATGTGGAAGAGCACACCATCCGGCCCGCCCTGGAAGCTGGGCACTGGGTTGGAATGACGCTCTATCCAATTACGAAGTGTACCCCGAGTCGGGCAGCCGACCTGATCGAAATTTATGGGACCGAACGGATCATGGTAAATTCGGCCGGCGATTGGGGCCACAGCGATCCTTTGGCGGTCCCTGAGTTCATCTTTGAAATGCGGGCTCGTGGGCATTCAGAAAGCACAATTCGGAGAGTGGTTTATGAGAACCCGCTCGCGTTCTTCTCTCAGTGTCAGCGGTTTCGCTTCGAGCCCAGAAAAGAGAAGCTCGCAACCTCCTGACCACATGAGTCTAAGATCTGGGGTTCATTTCCCTTTGAGATTCTCAAGGTCACTGGTCGGGCTTGTTTCGGACCTCAGAGCGGAACGCAATTGTGAATTTCTGTGATGCCTGATTGAACTTCACGGTGACAACGAAAAACGCCTTGGTCAGACGTCTCTTGTCTGACCAAGGCTTTCATTTTGGATCTGGGATCAAGTCTGAACAGGAAAAAAGTCGCCCTGGGACTAAACCCAGGGCGAAGCTGCAAATAATCAATAGTCGCCTGCGCTGATCACTTCGTTACCATTCTTGGTCGAGAGCTGCTGGTAAACGCCCATCCGAGCACCTGGGGCAATCACGTAGACCGTGTCCCAGTAAGCACTGGATCCAACGGTGGTCGCAGTCACGCCCACGGGAAGCTGAGTCTGGGAGTTAATCTGCCAGGTGTTGATCGAATCCTTGATGAACTTCACCGAACCATCGGCAAAGCAGAAGTTACCGCCACCAGGGTGGAAGCTGGAGAATGCCACGATGAACGCCGTTGCGTTCAGACCACCGGCTTCATCCTTGATTTTGCGAACGGGATTGAGTGGGAACATGGTGGTGTTCAAAGTGTCACCCCAGTTACCAGAAATCCACCAGTTCCAGCCGTCCTGATCGCTAGGGCTGAAGGTACCGTGAGCGTGCTCACCGAACAGCATGGTGTTGCTGGTACCGTCGGTCACGTCCTGAAGGCGGGTCTGGGTAAAGCAACCGAACATACCCATTTCGTTGGCAAGAACCTGGCCGTAGGTTGATCGCTTGGCGTAGCAGTTGTTGGTCCAAAGACCACCGTTACCACCATAGCTGCTGTAAGCCATCTTGCCAGACTGTCCCGGAGGGTCGCTGAAGTAACCGATGTAGTTGGGCAGGGTCTTGACCTGATTGATCTTACCGTCGCTGGGGCACCACAGGGTGTTGATCGCAACGCCCCACACCGTGAGGTTCTCGTTATAGAACATGTTCACCGACATGTTCCAGCTATTCATGACGGAGGTCTGTTCCATTTCGGAAAGCAAGGGGGGAATGAAACCGTGACCGGTTCCAACATACCCTGCCAGCGAGCCGGTTAGAGGATCCCAGCGGTAGCCCGAAGGAAGAGCATTCCACTTGTCCAGATAGTTATGAGATGCTAGGCCTAGTTGCTTCAGGTTGTTCACGCACTGAGCGCGACGAGCAGCTTCACGTGCAGACTGCACGGCCGGCAGCAGCAGCGAAACCAGCACACCGATAATCGAGATGACCACCAGCAGTTCGATGAGCGTAAAACCACGCGCTCTTCGAGAGAGCTTCGAAGGCATCGTCATGACGAGATCCTCCCAGTAAGAATGAAAACGAAAGAAAGCAAGGAACAGTAGTCACGCCCTTGGAATGGGGCCGAACACTCGGGAATTATGCAAACTGGGCGTAACTAGAAAGCATGTTCGACCCGGTTGATTCATTTAGCGTCGCCAGAACCCTGAGTGGCAACCTTGGATTTTCCTGAAGGATCGTCCATTTTCCCGCCAGCGGCAGGGTTAATCATGTTGGCCATCGCACCGTCTTTGCTGCTTCTGCCGCCAGCACCAGTCGAGACCGGTGGGGCACTTCCTTCAGCAGGAACATCGCTGCTGCAGCCAGCAAGACCGACCAGAGAGAGCAAAGCCGCAGGAGCAAGAAACTTACAAAAAAGCGACACTGGGACTCTGGGCATACGATAACTCCGGGAGAGGAGTACTCCGTTGCGTGAGTTGATCCAACTGCGTCAGGAAAAAAGCACCTCAAAAAACCTGACACAACTAGGAATCACGAAGAAGCACGAACGAGTTCGAAAGAACAAAAAGAGACCGCAGCGTGCTAAGATAGATCCAAAAACGTTGGATCTAAGTAAAACATTATGCGATCTTCACAAAGGGTCAACAATAAAATTAAAAAGCAAAGGGCGTACCAAAGGCGAACCAGACTTGTAACTATTGCCACGACGCAGCATAAGGCTCGTATATCAAAGCACTTACAAGAAATCCGTATTGAGCTTTTTTTTTAGGCCTCACGTTCCTCCCTGGCATCTGCCAGGTTTGCTGGCGGTTACGCCTGGAGATCTAGCAGTTGACGAATCCATAGCCCGGTTCAGGCTCGCTCATCGAATGGCGGCCGCGATAAGAAACAAAATGTAATCCAGTTGCACCCAGAGCTTGCCTTGAAATCAACGATCCTGGTCTTGGTAGATCAAGGGCCCTGGAGAGACGTGCCAGGAGTCAGCTTGCCCGCGCGGAATCTGGCCGAGCACCCGTTGATCAAGCCCAAATTGCCAATGGCTTGAGAAATTCGGCCGACTGCCGTGCGGCATCCGCGCCGGCATGCCCATGGCGACTCAGTTCAACGTGGACCCCCCCCTGGTAGCCGGTCTCCACGAGCGCATCCAGCACCGGAGTGAAATCAATGGTGCCCGCGCCAAACATCAGGTGGTCGTGCACGTTGGGAACCATGTCCTCAATGTGCACGTTCACGATGCGATGGGACCAGCGCCGCACGTGATCCGCGATCGACCCCTCCTCATTGCAATGAACATGACCAATATCCAGCGTTAACTGGAAGAGCGGATGATCGAGCCGGCGATCCAGTTCCTGGAACCGCCCGAGCCGATCGATCAAGAAACCGGGCTCCGGTTCAAAACCGAGCAAGCACCCCGTTTTTTCCGCGTGTAAAAGAACCTGCTGCATTGAACGCACAAGGTGCTCCATCGCCTCACCTTGAGACACCCCTGCGGGTACAGACCCCGACCAAAGCGAAACCACGTCTGCGTTGAGCTGGTGGGCGATATCAATGGCAACCTTCAGAAACCGTTCTCGGAGCGCCCGGCGCTGCGGATTGGGATCTAGGAGCGTGGGATCGTGCTTCAAACGCGGGTTCAGCAAGAAGCGTGCACCCGTTTCAACCACACGGTTCAACCCATGATGATCAAGCCGATCACGAACCGCTTTCAACTGGCGCTGAAGGTGCTCTGGGTCGTCAAAGGGATCGAGCGCGCCGGCGTCGAGAGTGATGGCCACACTGCGATATCCCAGTTCGGCCAGCAGGTCAATCGCATCTAGGAGCCGATGGTGCGGCAGACCGTTTGTGTTATAGCCTAGCAGCATGGTCATGACCTTGGGATTGATCTGGAAACTCAGGAGGGAATCACGTGGAGTAGAGCCATTTTCCAGCCAGCCGGGCAGGAATCCAGCAGGCGGCCACTGCAATTGCCCACAGCCCACCCGCCGATGCCGCAAGCGCCGTATCTAGCCAGATCAGGGAGAAGATTCCAGTTCTCACCACATTCTGGATCGACCCTGGACTGGCCTGAAACCAGGCCAATTTGCCGGCCAACTCATTTTTCCATAATGCCAGACCCAGGATGACAGGCGGTAATCCCCAGTTCCAGGGTGGAATCAGACCTGGAGGGTGTTGCAACAGGCGCAGACCTACAGAAAGCACAAAACCAACGAATGCAGCGCGTTGCACATTTCGCCCGAGCCAGAGTGATCGGGATCTTCCCCCCTCGACTTCGCTCAGACTGATATATGTGATGCCGGTGACAAACAACCCAAACGCCAACGCGGCCAGCCAAGCAGATACGCCACCCAGATCAGCCGCCACACTGAGCCCGAGTGCGAGGTTCAAACCTCGACATGTGCCCATGCTGACCGGCCCAACCAGAGTTCGTCGCAGGAAAACGTCGTAAGCCACCACGCTTGCGATCAGGCTGCCGAGGACAATCAGAGATTGAACGCTGTGGGTCAGGCTTACAAGGCACCAGGCAAGACTGAACAGGGTGGCAACCAGAAACCAAGCGTGCGCTGGCTTGATGGCCCCGGACGGAAGCGGCCGATCAGGCCGCTCCTTCCGGTCAAGCTTCAGATCGCACAGGTCATTCAAAGCCATACCGGCGGCATAAACACACATGGAAGCCAGCGGTAGCGGCCACCAGTGCGCAGGATCGACGAGGGCCGAACCGGCGATCACCCAGCCAGCCAGGCTATCGGCGGCCGCAGTGAACACATTGGGCAACCGGATCAGCTTCAAAAAGGCAAGCATGCGGCCGGGCCGCCCTGGTTCACTCATGAAGGCTGGGTCTTGACGACGAGCGGCTTGAGAACTTCGAACGCACGCCGAGCCGCAGCATCGGGATCATCAATGAACGGATACAGCTCAACGGTGAGCCAGCGGTTGTATCCAATTTCATGGATGGCGGTTATGATTGGGGCGAAGTCGATCGCACCAGAGCCTGGCACAAGGTGATGGTGGACGCGAGTGGCCGCGATATCCTCAAAATGGAAATGCTGAATGTGTGGCGCCAGCTTGCGAATTTGAGCAGGAATATCCTCGCTCATGCAGTACGCATGGCCGACATCAAAATTCAAGCCAATGGATGGCGAGTTCACCCGATCAGCAACTTCCAGATATTCTTCCGTGGTCTCAATGAGCAAGCCGGGCTCGGGTTCAATGAGCAACCCAACCCTAAGACGATCAGCATGCTCGGCGAGTGGCTTGAGGGCTTCCACAAACAAGGTAATGGCATCTGACCGGTTCTGGCCAGGTGCCAGCGGACCACCCGGTTCCGTGGTGATATGGGGCGCACCAAGCTCTGCGCACAGCTCAAGTGAGCGCTGGGTATGATCAATCCGGACCCGACGATAACCCAGGTCTGGCTCGATGAACGAGGGGTACCAGTAGGGCTGGCGATGGTCATTGACCGCATTCATCATGAACGCATTGACGTTCGAGAACCGTAAATGGTTTCGCTCCATGGCCTCGCGGATGCCGCGCTTGGTGCCAGGTAGAAGTCCGGCGGGCCAGGCATGCGGAACATCGGCCATGAGTTCAAGGCCGTCATAGCCAATGGCAGAGATTCGAGCGGCCGCCTCATCGAACGGATACTTCATGTATGCGTTAGTGCTAAAAGCCAGTCTCATCGGTCGATCTTCCTTCAGTGGAGCGTACAGACCGCTCCACGTTGATAGCCATCTTGAATGATGCTGAAGCCCTAGTGAGATCCTGCCCGGCAATTACTTTTGAGTGCCAAGGCTGGCAACATATTCCTCAAGCATGGTGAACTGCCTGAAGAAATCGTTCTCGGGGACCCCCTCTGGGCTTTTGAAGAAGCTGGCCAGGTGTTTCATGAGGCCACGCCCACCGCGCTGCTTCTCAAGGTCGGCTAGCCGTGCCAGGTCAATTGCGAGCGGAGCGGCGAGCAGACTATCGCACCCCTGCCAGGTAAACTGGAGGGTCATGGCCGTACCCATGAAACCTTTGAAGTGAATGTGATCCCAGGCGGTTTTCCAATCGCCCATGTCGGGAATGTATTCAATGGTGACCAATGTCGATGGCTTGTACCCCAGGATCTGGTGTACCACCTGGTCTTTCGTGCTCACCTTGGAAGCCTTGTTGACCGGATCGTCAAGAATTTGGCCATCCCGGTTCCCAAAGATATTGTGCCCCACCCAGCTCATCACCTGGAGGTTTCGGTGAGCGAACATCGGCGCGAGCACGGTCTTCATCAGGGTCTCGCCGGTCTTGCCGTCCTTACCAGCGTGAAGTGCGCCAGTTTGTTCAGCAATCTGGTGAGCCGCGGGGAATGAGGCACCAAGGCTTGGCGTGAAGTTGATATAAGTATGGCCCTGGCGGAGCGCAGCCAGTGCATAAAGCGAACTTGCCGGCAGAAGTTCGCCGGTATCGGAGGCCAAGGCCGCGTTCAATTGCTGCCAAGACTCATGTTCGGGCTTGGCCGGGAACGGCGGCTCGGTGCTAGATACGTTAAGAACGATCAGGTGATCAATCGATTCGCTCTGAACGAACGCTTCCAGGTCGGCCGAGATCCGGTCAAGAACCTGGGCCGTGGTGTCTGCGCCATCGGACGGATTCCAGTCCGCCATACGGGTGATAGATTTCCCCGTGCCCCGAACGGTTCCAGATCGAACCCTGGCCGAAGCGGCGGCCAGGTCATCACTAATGGCCGCCAGTAGTTCGGGCTCAAAAACCCCTGAACCCGCACGAAACTCTGAGGCGGATTCGCCAAATGATCCCTGGCGGATATCATGGCCACCCACAACGAATTCGCTCAGGGCCGGAAGTGCGGCACCTCGGAACATCGGCAATTCCGTCACCAGACCGGTTGCCGGTTTGAGTCCGCGAGAGAGGCTTGCAAGCCCCACCGCGATCGAGGTTCCAACACCGCCATAAGCACCAACGAGCCAAAGGCCAACACGGCGATGAGAAGGCGCAGGCATCAGGAACCACGTCCTCGCTAAGCGGAATGAAGGCAGGAGGGCAGGGCGGTCACGAAAGAGCGCCCCGGCGGGAAGATGAGAAGGAATCTCACCAACAATGTTTATTATCCAGCAAAAGACCACCGCGGTTCAACCCGGCCGCTCAAATCCTGCATCATCTCGTCAGCAGAATCGGAGAGCTTGGCCTACTTTGCATCCCCAGAGCGTTCAAAACCAGAACGATCCGAATGCAGGAACGGGAGTTTGATCTCTGCTCCTTTGCAGGCAGCTTGCATTGGTCAGAAGCCGTATCAAAACTGGGACTGGTTCCGCGTTTGCGAGGTACCTGTCCCAGGTTTTGAAATCGCCTGGATAGCAGCTAATCTCAGAACTCGTACGAACCGGGGACAAACCTGCAAGTCTGGCCGGGTTAAGAATGGTTTCCTGGAAACGAACCAAGGTTTAGATTGGCTCTATGTAAGATGGGGGCGGAAATCCAGCCGCTGAATCGGTTTGCGCTTGGAATGCCAGATGGATGGCCTGGGCTGGGTCGGTTTGCGGAAAATCGGATCGGGTGTGGACACCACGAGACTCACGTCGTTCGCTGGCCGATGCGATCATCAGCCTGGAGATGGTGAGCATATTTTGCAGCGTCCATCCTCCTGGCTCGTCAAACAGTTGTGGAAGTGCGTATCCGCACCAAAAATCGACCTGCCGAGCCGCTTCCTCCAGGCTTGCCGCATCCCTTGTGATTCCGACCCGTCGCCACATCAGAGACCGAAGGGCGTTCCGGATATCGTTCAGGTCCAGGTGGATACGAGGGCCGGTCGCAAGCTCTTTGTGGGGAAAAACAGGCGGCACTTCCAGCCGAACCGGCCCTTCTTCCTGAAGCCGTTCGGTAATATCTTCCGCCACGCAGGCCCCATAAACCAGGCCTTCCAGCAGGCTGTTTGAGGCCAGCCGATTGGCGCCATGGAGGCCGCTGGAGGTCACTTCGCCGGCCGCCCAAAGACCAGGCAGTGATGTTCGGCCGCGAAGGTCAACCGTTACACCCCCCATGTAATAGTGGGCTCCCGGCCGGACCGGAATCGGATCGCTGGTCAGATCGAGATCAAACCCGCGCAGCAATTCGTCGATCCCTGGAAACCGCTTGCGGGTTTTGATGGGGTCAAGGTGAGAGAGGTCCAGGTACACGCATGGGTGCTGCGTTCGAGACATCACCTCCACAATGGCCTTGGAAACCTCATCACGAGGCGCAAGTTCCCCCTGCGGATGGAAATCCGGCATGAATCGGTGCCCGTCTTTATCTCGCAGATACGCCCCTTCGCCACGCAAAGCCTCGGTCAGCAAATGCCTGGATGAGCCAGCCACGTAAAGGACCGTGGGATGGAATTGCATGAATTCCATGTCGCGAAGCTCTGCACCCGCCCGAAAGGCCAGCGCATGACCATCTCCGGTGGCAATATTCGGGTTCGTGCTCTCTCGATAAATCTGTCCAGCCCCGCCGGTGGCAAGCACGGTGGCCGCCGCCCAGACCAGAGAAGGCCCGCGGCGCTTATCCCAAACAATGGCGCCCCGGCAACGCCCTTCATAAGTAATCAAATCAATAGTGAAACTGTTCTGCCAGATCCGGACCTGGGGCTGCTTGCGCGTTTGGGCAATGATTGCCCTCATCACTTCTCGGCCCGTAGCGTCACCCAGGGCATGCACAATTCGAGCATGCGAATGACCTCCTTCCAGGCCCAACGCCATCTGTTCTCCGGCCAGGTCAAACTTCGTTCCCCAGTGGATCAACTCCTGAATCCGCTTGGGGGCCGCTTCGATGACCTCTTTGACCACATCCGGATTGCAAAGCCCCTTGCCGGCAGCAAGCGTGTCGGCAATATGATCCTCAAAGGCATCTTCGGGATCGAGTACACCGGCAATTCCACCTTGGGCATAGACGGAATTACTCTCTCGGATCTCGTCTTTGGTAATCACCAGAGCCCGGAACGGCTCTGGAATCCCAAGCGCAGCCCGAAGCCCCGCAACACCACCACCGATGATCAACACATCCGTGAAATGATGTGGGGCGTCTCGAAGGTCAAAACTTGTCAAGTACCGGCGAAGAACCGTGGACGGTGGATTGGCCATCAGCAAAAATCATCTTCAAACACGGATGGGTCGGGAGTTAACAGACATATCCTAACCGAATCGGATGGCAGGCTCACTCCCCAACCCAACCGTTCTTCAGCCGTCACTTTCCAGTTCCAGCGCCCGAACCAGGTGCAGGAGCCTTCGAAGTTGGCGAGGCTTTGGTTTTGGAACGTGAGATACTGCTCTGATAGGCTTCAAACCGGGATCGGATCTCCGCAGGAGCCTGGCTCCTGAGCCCCTGGGTTTGATCTCGCATCGTGTCTTGAACCACGGCACCTGGACCACGGTTCCCACGACCACTGACCAGCGGCTGGTTGACCCGGCTATCAAGTTTACGGTCTGGGCTGACCGCCTGATCGTTCCCCTGGTCCGAGTTGACCGCCCGACCTTCGCCTGCAGCTTCCCGTTCCGGTTTTTCAAATTTCTTCACGAACTGCTCAATCTGATCCCTTGATAAACCGGTTGACTCCTCGATTTTCGAGAGGTCTTGACCACTGTTGATCAGGTCCTTGAGTTCTCGAAGCACTAGTTCTGGCTTACTGGAGGCCTGATCGGGGATCGGCAAATCTCCAGGATTTTCAGGAGCGGCCCCTGGCTTCTCTGTCTGGGGATCAAAGCCACGGCCATTCGGGTCAAGCGGTTGAGCGGAACCCCCAACCCGATTCCCACCCTCGCTCATTGATTCACCCCCGGGCGCGTCCGATGGCTGGGCCCGCTCGCTCTTGTTTCCCTCGCCAGATTGGCCCTTCTCGCCAGACTGGCCCTTCTCGCCGGACTGACCTTTCTCACCAGACTGGCCTTTCTCGCCGGACTGACCTTTCTCACCGGACTGACCTTTCTCGCCAGACTGGCCCTTCTCGCCGGACTGACCTTTCTCACCAGACTGGCCTTTCTCGCCGGACTGACCTTTCTCACCGGACTGACCTTTCTCACCGGACTGACCTTTCTCACCGGACTGGCCTTTCTCACCGGACTGGCCTTTCTCGCCGGACTGGCCCTTCTCGCCAGACTGGCCTTTCTCGCCGGACTGGCCCTTCTCGCCGGATTGGCCCTTCTCGCCCGACTGGCCTTTCTCGCCCGACTGGCCCTTCTCGCCCGACTGGCCCTTCTCGCCCGACTGACCTTTCTCGCCGGACTGGCCCTTCTCGCCAGACTGGCCTTTCTCGCCGGACTGGCCCTTCTCGCCAGACTGGCCTTTCTGGCTATCGGCAGGCTTTTGACCATCGGCTGGCTTCTGGCCTGCGTTCTCGGGATTGCCACCCTCAGGGTTCTGCTGCGCATCCTGGTTGGCCTGGTCGCCGGGCTTGGGCTTCATCCCTTGCTGCTCGCCCTTCTGGCCGTCGGCTGGTTTTTGACCGTCGGCTGGCTTCTGACCAGCATTTTCCTGGTTGCCACCATCAGGGTTTTGCTGCGCATCCTGGCCAGCCTGGTCTCCCGGCTTGGGCTTCATCCCTTGCTGCTGGCCCTTCTGACCATCGGCAGGTTTTTGACCATCGGCTGGCTTCTGGCCAGCATTTTCCTGGTTGCCACCCTCAGGGTTCTGCTGCGCATCCTGGCCGGCCTGGTCGCCGGGCTTGGGCTTCATCCCTTGCTGTTGGCCCT
>CAIYJE010000133.1 GCA_903926465.1 uncultured Planctomycetales bacterium | reverse complement strand
CTTGTTTCCCAACTGACGGAGCCGGTTCAAGGGCGGAGTGTGTGTCCTTTTGTTCTCTTTCCCAGGCTGTGCAAACGGCAGAGCCAATTCAAGGGCGCAATGCATGTCCTTCTTCCTCTTCCTCCCGCCGTAGCGGGGTCGAGCCGCACCAACACGTGAAGGTGGTTATCCATAACAGAAAACCCACCCACCGAGATCGAGAAGATTCCAGCAAGCTCCTTGAGCCGATCTTCGATCCATTGCTTACGGTCAAACCCACCTTCACCCAGCAGAAATGCACGACGCACACAGCGGGTAATGCAGTGATACCAGCGTGTGAAAGTTGGATCGTTAAGCTGGGCACGCGCGATCGTCATGGGTGTCTCCTGTTGGAAGATACACCCAGCTTGCCCAATCGGCAAACTCAATTCAAGAATGCAATGCATGTCTTTTTGTGTCCCTTGCCAGGTCATAGGCCGTGTTGTTATCACCGCTGGCCGTACTACTGGCGTGGTACAGTTCGCTCTGCGCGGAGGTATTGAGGTTGAAACGCAATATGGGTCATTCCTTTCGTTCTTTTATTGGGACAAACGAAATAGTCTTGCGCTTTGGTTTCTAACGGGCATTTCGTCGGTGTCTAGTGATTCAGGTATGCAAAGAATCGTATCAGCTTCTTGTCCGAAGCCAACCTTTTTGCAGATTTCTTTACCGGGAAATGCTTGAAATAATTCTAGAAGTCTTCCATCCAGGATATCGATGACACCAATGGTGCCAGGCTGACCAAACCAACCTACAGCAAGTTTTTTGTTATCTGGCGAAATATCGAACAGGCGAAATGCCATATACCATATTCTCGTTTGCCGGAATCGCTGTTCAAAGGCGGTTTCTACCGACGGGGGCAAATTGCAGTGACTTAATTTAGAACCTGTTTGAAGGTCCCATACAGTGATACCGTGAAAATCAAAGTAAGCAATTTGTGAATCTTCGCTCATGAAAAGAAGGACCGATTCTCGTTTTGTCGGTACGCCGTATTCGAAAACGGTCTTCCCGGATGAGAGTTCTATTACGGAATAGGTCACAGATGTAAGTTTGTTGCTTGTGATCATGTTATGTGCCGACATAAGCAAATAATGGCCGTTCCCTGAAAGTGACACAAACCATTTTGCCTTGCTAACGGATACAACGCCGAGCGTAGTTCCATTTCTCGGGTCATAATAGTTACATTGAGTAAAAGAAGATGACTTAAAGTCGTTATGTAAAACATCCTTAGCCTCAACCCCAATGATCTTTTGATTATCATCCGAGAATGCGAATGCGACGATCTCTGTTCCTGCATTACCCTTGACGGTCCACACTTCACTAGCCGATTCCAAATCCCACAATGTGATTTCATTTAACCGGGGTAAGTAGGCAACAAGGAAACGATTGTCATGTGAAAAGCAAAATGCCCAGATCAAAATGCCAGATGGCCCGCTTCTTGGTTTTAAGTGAGTCCGTAACCTTAAATGTTCATCACATACCTGCAAGCCACCTTCACCGTCAGGAAAACCACAAAGTGACCTGTCAGGCGAGAAACGGAATGACCATGTGAAGTCTCCTTTCGCTATTTCTACCGCATTCTCAAAAGCAGCTAACGCTTGCGGCTTGCCTTCTATCCCCGTTCTGACAATCGGGGCATCGTACTCATGCAGAACAATCACGATCGCTAGCAATGTAAGTGTCAAACAGACACAAAGGACGCCGATAAGTTTAAAAGTATGAACGTAACTACGGGCCTTCCTCATCATTGATCCTCTAGCCAGATGTCTTTCAGGCCTATATAGTTGGTTAACGACAAGCAGGCTATTCGAACGTCCTACGCTTTGTTTGCAACGAATGTCATAAAGTGTGCTCGATAATCTTTGATACACAACAATTGTCTGCATGCTAGCCTCCGGCTTTGAGACCGTTGTCCGCGTCGCTTAGATCCAGCGTACCGGTTATAGGATTATACTCTATTTGCGAGCCAGAACCCGATGAACCTATGAGCGCGTCAATGGTAACCCATCGGGTATTGACGGAGACTCTCCTAGAAAGAAGAACTGCTAACTGCATGAGGTTTTGAGTCCACGCCTCTCGCATTTCACTGGAATCCGGCTTTGTCACTTTAATATCGGTTTCGTCGTCATTTATTTGCGTATCATGGTAATATCCGCAGGAGTCCAGTTGTATGAGTCCATCCGGAAGCAGGACGCGGTCGATTACGCGAATCAACGATGAAGGAATGTTAGTAATATCAAATCTGTTGCCCTCTCGGCTTAAAGAGACTCCAACAGTCTTAATAGTTCCTGACCCATTGTGTCCAATTATTACAAGCCGACGAAACGGTACATTTGAGTTTTCCTTGAAGGCTTGTTCCAAGGCCAACTCAAGCGCTTGCAAGTTTCCAGGCTGTGTGGATACAAACATGTATTTGCGTCTTTGCGATACTTCTTTAAAGCTATTAATCAATTTCGACGTGTCTTTACCGGGTGGATTATTCGTGATTATTACAAGGTCACCGGGCCCGAGCATAGCGCCTTTGCAAATAGGCCCCAGTTTCAACTTCGATGGCGATGTTGCTCCAGTTGGGTTTTTGGGTTTAGGTTGGCTCAACAACCACGCTATTAGCGCCAAACTACCCTGAAATGATCGTTCTTCGTCTAGACCTGAAGGATCATTTCCATTTTCGGGATTATCCAATTGGTACAGATATAAATCCAGGCTCCCAGCACCGTACCCCAGCAGATCCCGCTCCGCCCAGCGGCCTTCGCCCGGGATGTAGTCGCGGAACCGGAACAGGTACCAGCCGGTGATGGCGTCTTGTCGCCCGCCCTGGTGCAGGTAGATCCAGCCATAGCTGCTGCTGGAACGTACGGTGTACGAAACATCGGTGATCGTCACCGCCCCGTACGGATCGTAAAGATAACGCTCTTGAACCACCCCGCTCGTGCTCACAAGAGCCGTGACGTTGAAGTTTGCGTCTTGCTGTACGTACAGCCGGAGTGTGCGGGCGCCGCCCGAGTAGCTGTCTCGCAGTACCATCTGGTCAATATACGCCGCGCCCCAGACGTACTGGAAACTGACATTGCTTGACGCAGTCCCATTGACCCGCTCTTCAATCACCTGCCACTGTGGCGAGTAGTACAGGTGGTTCGTCGTGGCTGTGCCCGAATACGTCTCGCTAATCCGCCGCGTCAGGGCATCGTACGCGTACGCCGCCACCGTCTCCGAACCGCTCTTCACACCCACCAGGCGGTTCCAGGCGTCGTAGACCATTGTCTGGCCGGCGTCGCTGGTGGTGTTGCCGTTGGCGTCATACCCAGGTGCAGTGCCGCCAGAAACACTGGTCGTCTCGTTCTGCGCGTTGAACCCGCGCGTGGTGGTGCTGCCGTTGGTCGTCTGGCTGCTCCAGTTCCCCAGCGCGTCCAGGCTCCATGATTGGCTCCGCGTCGAACTGGCGACCGTATCCAGCACGCTGCCATTGTTCCCCGAGGCCGACAGCGTACCCCGCGCGAACCCGGTCAACCGACCCACCAGGTCATAGGCCGTGTTGTTATCACCGCTGGCCGTACTACTGGCGTGGTACAGCTCGCTCTGCGTGGGGGCCACCAGGTTGTTCTTGTACAGAACCTGGCTGGCGTGATCATAGCCGTACTGGAACCGATCGGTTGAGGTGGAGCTGGACGCGTTCCACCAGTTCTGGTCGATCACCCGCCCGAACCGGTCAAGGCCAGTGTAGATATCCCCCCCATTCGTCAGGGGGTTCGATTGCCCGGTTTGCTGGATGTATGTCAGATTCACGTTCGGCTCGGGGTGGTTTCGTTCCACGATCGTGTTCAGGCCCAGGTAGACGTACGCCTCTAGGGTGGTGCCGGGGCTGCCCGCGTTGTCGTCGGCCTGGGCGCTCAGGCGGCTGATGGTGGCGTCCAGGCCCGTGTTATAAACATAGTCGATCTTTCGGCCGTTGGGGTACGTCATTGACACCAATCGGCTATGATTCTGTCCGCCGCAAATTATTCAGTCCTTCTTGAACTTTCTTTAAAGATTGATCATAACGAAACGCTACCAGCATTTCAGTTTCTCTACGAAGATTCCTCTCTAGTAACAAACCCAATAAGCAGAGCAGTCAAGCTCATTATTGAGCCAACCACGCACAACTGCAATACAGACATGTTTGGCCTGATTGCCATGCCAGCAATTGGCCCAAAACTCATGATACTCTGATGGCCCTTCTTAGTGTTGCTGGCAAAGCGATTACACAGCAAACATGTTGGCCCCACTATTGTTGCAAACAATCCAGCCACCAACCCACCCCGCATATCATGCGAAATTAAAAAGTAATGCATTATAAAGGTCACGCCCCCCAAGCACATTACGCTTCTTAGGGCTTTGGTGACAACAGTCTTCAATCGCACCATTTGCAAAACCTTTAATGATGAAAGCCTAAGCTCGTTTGTAAGTTTGCCTCATCAGAATTGATGACGTTGACCGCAAAACGTGCAGTCAGTACGAGCTATTTTTTCTCAAGGTTGGAACAAAAAGGCGATTAGATCCTTTTGTCCCAAGATAGGATGGAACCCTTCAGTTACGGGACGCTTTAACCTGCGTCTACTTTCCTCCCCGTTTTTATCCTAAGAGGTCATTCTAGAACGTATGCCGAATCAGATAAAACACGGTAGCAGCTCATGTTTTGAATAGGCACCAAAAGTTAGAAGAAAAGTGGTTGGCTTTTTGGGTGTACGCGAGAACCAAGATTTTGTCGGTAGTCTCAGTAACCGTGGCGAAATGATCTCAACAAAACCGAGGCAAATAAGGACACTACTCGCTGAACACCATAGCCGATTCGCCGCAACTCTTTTTTTTGAAATGCGTTGGCTGCGGTTTTCAGCGTTTTTCACGCAGGAATGTAACCGCTCGGCAGACAATGCCTTACAAAACCATTACTCTAAGGAATCCTGCGGACCATTCCCAGAAGATGGATTGCAAGGGTCATCTGCGGGTAATATTACGGCTGCTCCAGGATAAGCGGGCCGGTGATCGCTCCAAGAATGGCCACCAGGCTTGACGATGATGGGCTCGCCGTAATTATCCACTTCTACTCGTTGATCACCCCAAGGAATTGTGTATGGTGGTGCAACATCTTTTGGTGGACCTGGCAGAAAACCACCATCTGCGAGCCACGACGCGACGTCTGCGGCGATGTTACTACCAACACCGCCTAAAACCGTCCTGAACCCGTTGGCGTAGAGCCAATCGACATAAGAGCCACCGCCTAAATAATAACCACCCAAGGCAGCACCGCTTCCAATAAAGATAGATTTGCAATATTCCCTAAGCCTATGTGGATTAGGCCGTCCTGTGAGGTAGTCAAATCCGTGCTTAATACCTTCATAAGTTAAACCCGCGGCTCCGCCAATGATAATCACCAAAAATGGATTGGTTCCGTTTGGATCGACCTTTTGGCAGGGATTGTCGCTTATGTAAGAAAAAAGGTTGGCTGTGCCAGCAGCGTACCCCAGCGGATCCCGTTCCGCCCAGCGGCCTTCGCCCAGGATGTAGTCGCGGAACCGGAACAGATACCAGCCAGTCACGGCGTCTTGACGGCCGCTCTGGTGCATGTAGATCCAGCCATAGCTGCTGCTGGATCGCGCCGTGTAAGAGGCATCGGTGATCGTCACCGACCCGTACGGGTCGTAAAGGTAACGCTCCTGGACAGCCCCACTCACACTCACGAGCGCGGTCACGTTAAAGTTCGCGTCTTGTTGTACGTACAAGCGCAAGGTCCGGCTGCCGCCCGAGTAACTGTCGCGCAACACCATCTGGTCAATATACGCCGCGCCCCAGACGTACTGGAAACTGACATTGCTTGACGCAGTCCCATTGACCCGCTCTTCAATTACCTGCCATTGCGGTGAGTAATACAGGTGGTTGGTCGTGGCTGTGCCTGAGTACGTCTCGCTAATCCGGCGCGTCAGGGCATCATAGGCATACGCAGCCACCGTCACCGAGCCGCTCTTCACGCCCACCAGGCGGTTCCAGGCATCTAAGACCATCGTCTGCCCGGCATCGTTGGTGGTGTTGCCGTTGGCGTCATACCCAGGTGCCGTACCGCCAGAAACACTGGTCGTCTCGTTCTGGGCGTTGAAACCGCGCGTGGTGGTGCTGCCGTTGGTCGTCTGCCCGGTCCAGTTCCCCAAAGCGTCCAGGCTCCAAGATTGACTCCGTGACGAACTGGCCACCGTGTCCAGCACGCTGCCATTGTTCCCCGAGGCCGAAAGCGTGCCCCGAACAAACCCGGTCAGCCGTCCCACAAGGTCGTAGGCCGTGCTGTTATCACCGCTGCTCGTGCTGCTGGCGTGGTACAGCTCGCTTTGCGCGGGGGCCACCAGGTTGTTCTTGTACAGAACCTGGCTCGCACGGTCATAGCCGTACTGGAACCTGTCCGTCGAGCTTGTTGTGGATGGGTTCCACCAGTTCTGATCAATCACTCTGCCGAACCGATCCAGACCGGTGTAAATATCGCCCCCGTCGGTCAGGGTGTTCGATTGCCCGGTTTGCTGGATGTACGTCAGGTTCACGTTCGGCTCGGGGTGGTCACGTTCCACAATCGTGTTCAGGCCCAGGTAGACGTACGCCTCCAGCGTGGTGCCGGGGCTGCCCGCGTTGTCGTCGGCCATTGCGCTCAGGCGGCTGATGGTCGCGTCCAGCCCCGTGTTATAAACATAGTCGATCTTTCGGCCGTTGGGGTAGGTCATCGACACCAGGCGGCTATGATTCTGTCCGCCGGCCATCTCGGTATAGGCGTACTGGACCTCGGGCGAGGTCGCCGTGTTCACCGCGCCGGTGTGCTCCTGGTACTGGCCGGTAAGCTGGCCCAGACCGTTGTACACGTTCTGCACCTGGTTCACGATGCTGCCGCCGCTGGCCGCGTTGTAACTGGTGTACAGGTAGGGCCGGTCACCCGTGTCATACGCCACCGTCAGCCGCCGCACCGCGCCGTCCACATTGGTGCCCAGCGTGGTCACGGCATCGCTGGTCAAGCGGGCCAGCACGTCATACGAATACGCGTGAACCGTGCCGTTGGGGTCGGTGAAGCTCGTCACGTTTCCGGCACGGTTATACTGGTAGCTTTCCTGGTTGCTCGTGGATGTGCTGGCGCTGCCGGTGGTGGGGTCGGGATAGCTGACCGTGGCCAGCAGGTTGTTCGAG
>CAIYJE010000132.1 GCA_903926465.1 uncultured Planctomycetales bacterium | reverse complement strand
GAGTTGAAGACGGTAGACAAATACGGCCGTGCCGGTCCGCACTGGCCGGCGTTCGCCAAGAAGTTGCGTCGATTGTTGGGAGACGCGATCCGACTCAAAAAGCGTGAGGACGTCCCCATGGAAGAGTACCGATCGCGGCGTATGCGATTAACCGCCCGCCTAGACGAGTTGATTGCCACGGCGTGGGAGGACAAGGATGCCAAGCGTTTGATCAAACGATTGCGGCGGCATCGCGACGACCTCCTGACTTTCCTGGACGAGCAGGATGTCCCATTCGACAACAATCACGCCGAGCGTGCGATTCGGCCTGCGGTCATGATCCGCAAGAACAGTTTTGGCAATCGTAGCGATCGTGGTGCGGATACACAGGCGGTGCTGATGAGTGTATACCGGACTCTTCAGCAAAGAGGACATGCACCGCTTAAAACGGTGGTGGATGCGGTTACCACCTACATCGCAACCGGAAAACTACCTCCATTACCAGCCAAAGTCACTGCAGGCGGCTAAAATCTTACTCCTCCAGGAATAGGTGGGAATTTGCCATGTTTCCAGAACTGCTTCTTGACTGCGCAGCGAAATTTGGAGAGCCGCCCCGGCGTTTTTACCCCTGGACCTCTCTGTTTTACCTGCAGATTCCAAGGCCAGATTGGTTCCGGGAGGTCCCGGATGACGAGTTGAAAGTCCTTTTCCAGAACCTTGGCACGCTCTATCGGAACGGAAAGGTGGTCTGGGCTCATCTCGTTCAGGCGAATGTCGCGCTTTTTGAACCTGGAACCTGGGATGCTCCGGCTGAGTTTGTGTACTCCCTGAACGATGACAAGATATCACCGGAGGAACTTGGCAAAATTGCCCACGCCCTGTTCAGCTTGAAGGGCACCACGCCGAACCATGCGGATCAGGCACCGCTTGCTGAGTATCTTACGAACGAACGCACTCGAACTTACGGGAAGCCGGTTCCCAGATCCCTGAGCCCACGGTTCGCGTGCCAGGTTTCAACCACGTATGTCATCCGAAAACATTTGCCTGGGCCACGTCATGCCCTTTGCCAGTCGTTCCTACCGATGATCGTGAATCCAATTGCTCCGCACGTTGCGCTTCCGCTGCCATCAAAGTACTGGCCTGAAGCGCTGATTCAATGGTGGGCCGATTGAACGGAACAAAATACGAGGAAGCAGCGGTGGGTTCCACTGGTGAACCGCGATCAAGTCTTTTCAACGTGGCCTCTGGCCGCGCATGAAATCTGCGAGCTGGGTTTGCGCAACTTTCCACTGGCCGGCCCGCGCCAGGTCCTCGATCTCGCCAAGGGATTTCCACGCCCGTTCAGACAATTTGCCCTCGGTTTTCAACTGCTGTAAGGTTTGGTTGCAACGGTCGAGAAGTGTTGATTCTCGCATGGAAACCGCCGTGTACAACGCATCTACGGCCTTGAAGACACTGGGGTCTGTGCCAATCTGAGGCGTCTGGCCACACCCCGTTAAAGCCAGAAGGAGGAACAGGCCCAGCCTCAGGCAATAAATCCGCATTTCTCAAAACTCCAGTACACCCGTTGGCCAGTGTGGTTGGGGGTGGGGGGGCGATCACTCGCTGCTGATCAGTTCGCCCTGGTTGCGGGTGGAAAGGGCGACCCAGGTTCGTGGATCGATGGATTCCTTCACAAACCGCACGGAGCCATCGCCCATGAGGACGTTACATCCCCCAGGATGCTCGGAATACATCTCGTCGGTATGGCCGAACGGATGATTTGGGGCATGAATAATGACCTGGGGGTGGTCATGCGTGTCTGGCCCGCTATGCGCTCCAACCAGATCTCCACCACTGTTCGGACTGGATGGCCAGCCAGGCTTGGCGGGCACGGAAGCAAACGGCACCACTCCCACCCAGGTGGCATCGGCCAGCCTGGAGGTGCGCTCACCCAGGAACACCGTGTTTGAAAGCCCATCTGTCACGCTTGCAGGGCGAGTTCGCGAATTCCTGTAGAATGGTCCGTTGATCACATGCGCAGGTGCACCAGGCACAGGTTCAGGGGTGTCAAAATCCAACGAATACGCGGCTGTTCGACCCCAGGGCTGATTGACCCCCGCATTGGTCACGTAATGGCTGTGGGCAAACCGGATCTCTGGCGCAAACGGACCACCATCATTAGGTGCGTCTGCCAGATTGTTGGTGTAGCAATGAAGGGCAAAGCCGTCCGAAGGACCGACATCACTCGGGCAGAGAAAGTTGCTGAGCTTTGCGCGGGTAACCGTGGCATTGTCTGGCGCCCAGCAGGGCAAGCTAAAGTTGCCGCTCGCCCACAGCGGTTGTTGCTCTAGAAACGGTAGCAACAGGGCTCCCCAGGCAAAGCCAGAGCCTGTATTGCCATTGCCGTCTGGGAAGCTAATCCCAAACGCTGACCCCCTGGCCCTGACTTCGCTCACATAGGCCGACGGAAAGCTGCCCAAAGCCGACTCATAACCAGCCAGGGCCAGGCCAAGTTGCTTCAGGTTGTTGGTGCACTGGGCCCGCCGGGCCGCCTCGCGCGCTGACTGAACTGCGGGCAAGAGTAGCCCTACCAGTACCCCGATGATCGAGATCACCACCAGCAATTCGATCAGCGTGAAGCCAGTCGGTACATGCCGACAAAGTAGCCTCTGGCCTGTCTTGGATTGCATGTTTTCCAAACCACCACTTCCGAACCTGGGAAAGTTGCATGGAATCGTTTTTGACGATCCTAGCGTATATTTTGTCGTTTGTAATCAAAAATTTTGGTTAACCTAAAATCGGTTTATTGGTGTTGAATTTATGATTTCTGGTTGAGCGAAATAGATTATCTGGTCGAACCTGAATTTGTGGTCCAGCACCTACGAAACCATGCCTGGAATGAAGTAAAATTAGAATATTGGTCCAGGGTCGAAGCCTCATGCCTGTAGAAAGCATGTCAAAAACAAAAGCCACGTGGTCCAGAAGGTTGGACCGCGTGGCTCAAGAGCGAACGAGTTTGGTATTTCCTGACAGGCCCGTAACTTACGCGGGGTCAGGAGACTTTTCAGCCCCGGCCGGGGCATCTTCCTCGGGCTCAACCAGGTCAAGTTCCTGGTTGGTGGGTACGTCTTTGAGGATGGTTTCCCGTCCCGAGGGCCAGTGAACGATCACGGTTTCCAGCCTCTCGGCCTCGCCCACACCCACAAGTGGGCGGGTGTCGTTGGTGGACTCCATGCTGTAGCCCCCCTTGGACTGGCGGTAGATTGTGCGCCCGTTGGCAATCACCTGGATCTGGGTGCCAATGGCGTCGCGGTTACTTTTGGTTCCGCGAAGCTTGAACCGAACCCAGTGGCCGCCGGGAGTATCGTTTTGAAGAATGCCGGCAAGCTGGTCCTTGTGATTCACAACGATATCGAGGTCGCCATCATTATCGAGGTCACCAAATGCGGATCCTCGGCCCACGTGCCCGGCAGAAAAGTACGGCCCCACCCCATCGACTGAGAGCTTGAACCGGCGCCCAGACCGTGGTCCGCTGCCCGACGCTACGTTGCGGAACAGCAAAGGGGGATGCTCATACGGTACATTGTTAATTCCCAGTTCCGCGTAGTTATCATCCACATGGCCGTTGGTCACGAAGCAATCGGGCCAGCCGTCGTTATCAAAGTCGCCCAGGGCACAGCCCCATTTTACCCAGGGCATGGCGTCGGCGGCCATGCCGTATGAGGCGGTCTGGTCGTAGAACGAGCCTTCGCCCAAGTTCTGGTATAGCGTGTTGTATTCGTTGGCGAAGTGGGTCCTGAAAATTTCCGGTTTGCCGTCTCCATCCACATCCTCGGCATCGACCCCCATGCCAGACTGGGTCGCCCCCTTCTCATCATAGGCTGCGCCAGAGAGTTCGGTTCGGTCGGTCATGGTGCCGTTGCCGTTGTTGATGAAGGTGAAGCCGGGGTTCTGGTCGTTGGCCACATGCAGGTCGATCAGGCCATCGCCGTTGAGGTCGGCCGCCACCACACCGAAGCCGTGCCCAATAGAAGGGCCCGGGATTTTGTTCCCCTTGTCGTCGGTAAAGACTTCGTCATAGATGTTGGTGAAGTGTGGTACCCCGTCCTTCAGGCCATCATTCCGGTAAAACAGGTGCTTCACGGTGGCGACTTGCTTGGGCGAGCAGTACTGGCGAACATTTTTATCGGGGTTGCCGCAGAACTTGCTGCCGTGCTGTTCCACGGTCCACCAGCCGTAGTTCGCCACGTACATGTCCAGGTCGCCATCGTTGTCGTAGTCCAAGGCCGCGCCACCAGACGACCAGACGGGACGATTGAGGGCGCACTGGAAGGGAATCTTTTCTGGGAGGTCAACCAGCACCTCGAACTCGGCCATGATGGCCGGTTCTGCCCCTTCAGCCGTTGCCGCGGTTGCCTTGTAGAGCCGGCTCTCACCCGTCCCGAGTTCGCGAATCCAGGCTTCGGGCTTGTCTGCATCACCCAGACGCTGGATGTGCGCGGGGTCGATCAGCAGGTCCAAGGCGCGGGGCGTGGTAGAGTCGGCCTGGCGGAAGGTGAGCTTTTGGCCTTTGCGTACCGGGATCGTCAGATCGTTGGACGGCTCACCGCCCGATTTCCATTGGAGGCCGCTTACGGCGTCGATGGTTACAGATTCCGGGGCCTCAGTTTTGGCTTCGAGCCGGCCGTGGAATGCCGGTGGGGCCACACCGGCCTGTTCGCCGACCTGGCGGAACGTGCCATCGCCGTTATTCACAAAGAATGTGTTCTCTTGATAGGTTGCCAGGAACAGATCTTTGTCGCCGTCGTTGTCAAAATCGGACGCAATAATGCCATGGCAGAAGCCGTGGAACGACAGGCCAGCCTCTTTGGTCACGTCTTTGAATTTGCCGCCGCCCAGGTTCTTGTACAGAGCGTTCTGCCCTTCTGGGCGAGAGCCCAGTGGCAGGTAGCAGGCTGAGGCAAAATACAGGTCGAGCAGGCCATCGTTGTCATAGTCAAACATGGCCACGCCAGAGCCGTTGGCCGTGGGAAAGTACCGTTCCTTGGTCATCCCAGAAACATGCTGAAACTGCACGCCGGCATCTTTGGCAATTTCGCTGAACCGGAAGGGGCTAGCCTCGCTCTTCCCCATCTTGGCGCTGGGTACTACCACGTGTGCACCGCCGGCTTCCGGATCTTTGCCCTTGGTGACCGATTTGGATTTTTCTTTCTCGGAGGCAGTTGCGGGCTTGTTAGCCGTTGAGGTTTTGGGAGGGTCTGCCGGGTTGGAAGAGCCTCCGCAACCGCAAATACCCAAGCTTAGCGTGCCCAGTAATGAAACACGTTGAACCATGCAGACGAGGCCGCTTCGTGGGCCGGGTCGGAAATCCATGAGGGACATCCCTGGACTTTGAGACGGATGAAATCGATGAAAACGGATAAGATCTATCACCGGGATGCAGTCGGTGATCTGATTAATGTACGCTTCAAAGCCCCAATTGGCTCGGTTCTGGTCCGGTTTTTTCAGGTCAGGGAGAATCTTGCCGTACAGGCGGCTGAAATTATTTTGAAAAATTATTCAAGAATCGTGAGATTCATGACGAATTAACCGATGTGCGTTGCCGGATGATCGCCAAGATTATCCTGTGAGGTACGAATCATCCTCCAAGAGCTTCATCATTTGCGTTGCATCAGGGGTAAGCCATGGGCTTGGATCTTGCGCTCGGGACGCTGGTCCTGATATGGGCCGTCCGGGGCTGGCTTAAAGGTTTTATCTTGCAGGCGATCGGCCTGGCCGGGCTGATCGGAGCAATTTTTGCCGCGGCACCCGCCCGTGAGCTGGTACGCCCCTATGCGCATTCTTATTTGCCCTCAATCCAGCCCGTCATTCTGGACCGGTTGCTGTGGTGGAGTTCCGCCGTTCTGGTCATGGCCCTGATTGGCGGTTTGGGCGGCTGGCTGTTCAGGCTCTCCAAAAAGCGCACCTATGGACTTCCCGAGCCGAACCGGGCCGATCAGGGAGCCGGTTTTGTACTGGGTGCCGCCAAGGGGCTGATTTTGACATCGTTCCTGGTTGCCGGTGTGCAGAACTATCTGCCCAGCAACTTCAAAGAGTCTCAGCTCTTCCAGGATCAGGCCAAAGATTCCAAGGCCATGAGCTGGGCGGAACTCCATCACCCCGCGGAAACGATCTGGAGCATGCCCCCGGTTCAGGCGGTTGTCGGAATCGTCAAGAAAAATGGCCTGGGCGCGTCAGACATTCCTGAGAGCAAGAGTGCCGAACCGGCCGCAGACCCTGCCGCCACGGTGAAGACGCTTGAGAAGACCATGGATGGTGCGGCGGCCGGCACCGATTCTGCCATCCAGACCGCCAGCCGATCACTTGGGCTGAGCATTCCGGTCTCACCCAGTACCGCGGCTGAGGCTGGAAAAACTCTGGAGGACATTGATCAGGGGTTGCGTGATCTTGGCCTGCCGGGGCTGAATTCACGTTGACCGAGGGTCCAAGCGGCGTCAGACTTCCGGCGAACCGGGGCAAGCCCCAAGAAGACGTCGGAGCCAAAGTGATGGGGGAATCGGAAAAAACAAGGGGCGGTGAAGTTAGCCTTCTTGCTGGCTTGCTGATCTTGCTGGGCCTGTACCTCACGCTTGAAGGCTATCGCAGCTTTGAGGGAGACCAAGCCTATCGCTTGCCCCTACTATTGCACAGACTGCAACCGGACCTGTATGCGAGTGATCCTTTTGTCAGGGCGTTTGACAACTTTAATCCCCATTCCGGGGCTCTGGGTTTGCTGGGGGCGGCAACGCGTGTGATCGGCCTATCGGCCACACTTTTCGTGGCTTTCTGCGCCACGTTTCTGGTCACGGGCTGGGGAATTGTTCGCCTGACGCGATTGGTTTGGCCCGAAAATGGCCTGCCCGCGGGCCTTACGGCGTTCGGCTTGGTTTTGCTGGCCAAGGCCGGGAATATCGGCACGAATCATCTGTTTGAGCCACTCTTGCTCGATCGCATGGTGGCTCTGGCGCTGGGCTGGCTGGCGATTGGAAGCCTGGTGCAGCAAGACAAGCTGGCTCCGCTGCTTGTGGGTGGTTGCGTGATGGCGGCCAACCTGGTGCACCCTTCACTGGGGCTCCAGTTGGGGCTGCTTCTGGGGTCGGCCTGGGCGGTAATGGGTGTGTTGGCAAGCTGGACGGGGGTTACCAGGCTCAGGGCCATGGCTGGAGTGCTGGTGGTGGGGCTGGCGCTGCTGCCTGCGCTGCTGGCGCTTCCCGGAACCTCTCAGGTGCTATTTAGCGGCCTTGATCCCGATCAGTTTCTGCTGCTGGCGGCCCAGGTGCAGAGCCCGCAGCACATGCTTCCGCATCTCTGGCGGTTTCCGCAATGGCTGGCCTGGTTCGCCTATCTGGGGCTGGGTGCGTGGGGCTTTTTAAGCGTTCCGCAGCCTGCGAAGGAAGTTGTTCCATACTCCCCCGCCCTGCCCCGGCGCCGCTTGCTGATAATGCTTGGCCTGCTGCTGGTTGGCCTGCTGGTGGCCGGCCTGGCAATTGAAGCGGGAAACATTCGGGCCACACTGTTTCAGCCGTTCAGGGTGGCCACCGTGGTGCGGGGCCTGTGCCTGGTCATGGCGGCTGGTCCGGTGGTCTGGCTGGCCCAACGCGGTACATTCGAGGGGCGGTTGCGCGCCTGCTTGCTGGCAACCAGCCTTTCGGCCGACTGGCCGTTTGTGTGGGTCGTGGGGCTGGAGATTGTTCTGTCTTGGGTTGAGAGATGGAGAGGACGGATTGGGGCGGTGCCGGTTCTTGTGTGTGCCGCCTTGGCAGGTTACTGGCTCTGGAGGCATGACCCTGAACAGGGTCAAATGGCCATCGGGCTGGCGATACTGGGTGCCAGCCTGGCCGAGCTTGCTTCGCGCTGGGCTGTGGGCATGGTGCTGAGCCAGGGGCGGATTCTGAGGCTGACTGCTCTGGCCTGGGCATTGCCGTTGGTTGCAATTGTTTGGCAGACCGGACTCATTCCACCCCGGGTCCCGCCGCCTGTTGCTCTGATCTCGCACATTCGTGTGGCGGAGCTGCCGGTGGGTGATCTGGAACGAATCGCGGTCTGGTGCCGGGAGCACACCTCGCCCGAGGCCACATTCATTGGCCCACCGGGTCCCAAGGGGTTCCGGCTTTGGTCACGGCGGTCGTTGATGTTCAACCGGGCCGGCAGCCCGTATCACGCGGCCGGTCTGGCCGACTGGGCCAGCCGATTTCAGGCTCATGTGGGCTATCAAGGCAGCCTGGCTGAGTTTGCGGCAAGTTACCTGGCCAATCGCCAGGCGCTGGAACGCGGGTTTGATCTTTGGGACGCGGGTGAGCTGGTAAGACTGGCCCGTTCACAGGGGGCCAACCATCTGCTGGCCTCGTCGTCGGCCCTGCTGGATGATCCGCAGCTCACACTGCTGCACACCGAGGGTCGGTACGCGGTCTATCGAGTGAATTCTCAAGAAACGTCGGCCGAACTGGATTCCCGCTGATCTGCTTCTGGGTCGGGTTGTGACAATCTTGAACGTTGCCCTGGATGGCATCCCCCTTTATACTTCGGCCCATCAGCCGTTTTGCACTGCATTGGGTGACAACAAGGATCGGGGTCCATTTCATGATTCGCAGAACTCTGCCGATTTCGGGCTTTGCAGTGGCCATGCTTGTTCTGCAGTTTCTGGGGATGGGCCAGAAGGGGTACGCAGACGACCCTGCATTGGTGCGCTGGAATGGGTTCGAGCAACGCAGCTTGGTGGTGGATGGCCGCAATGCCCTGGTGGTGCTGCCGGAGAAGGCTGCCGAGGGAAAGCCCTGGATCTGGCGGACCGAGTTTTTTGGCCATGAGCCACAGGCCGACATTGCCCTTCTGAAGCGTGGTTTTCATGTAGTTTATATTGATGTTCAGAACATGTATGGGGCACCGGTGGCGCTGGATCACATGGACCGGTTTTATGATCTGCTTGTCAAAGACTTTGGGCTTTCCAAGAAGACGGTGCTGGAGGGTTTCAGTCGGGGTGGGCTTTTTAGTTTGAACTGGGCCGCGCGTCATCCCGACCGGGTTGCTTGCATTTACAATGATGCCCCGGTGTGTGATTTCAAGAGCTGGCCGGGCGGCAAGGGGCACGGCAAGGGGTCGGCGGGCGACTGGCAGAACCTGTTGAAGGTCTACGGGCTCACCGAGGAGCAGGCCCTTGCCAAACCCCAGCCGTTGAACCCGGTGGATCACCTGGAGCCGCTTGCGAAAGCCAGGATTCCCCTGCTGCACGTGTGCGGCGATGCCGATGACGTGGTGCCGATTGAGGAAAACACGCGGGTGGTGGAAGAGCGTTACCGCAAGCTAGGCGGAGCGATTACGGTGATTGCCAAGCCCGGCGTTGGTCATCACCCCCACAGCCTGCAAGACCCGGCCCCGATTGTCGATTTTGTCCTCAAGCACACGCCTGGTTCTTGAGGTTTATTCATCACCGCGGCCTCTAGATTCATCTGTTGAGTCAGAGGTGTTTGGTGATAGAGGCGATATCAAAACCTGAGACTGGCTGCTCATAGCCGTTGGAGCCAGTTCCGGGTTTGCAACGGCTGCTTAGCTTTCTAGCGGTGCGTGATTCTAGCGGTTCACGATTGGGTTGCACACGAAAGGATTTGCTTAGCGTGACGCCTTAGTGTCTTGATCTTCGTTCGATGTAGGACAGCCGCCCTCGGCTGTCATCTTCGTAACGGCCCAGAAATTCAGAGACAGCCGAGGGCGGCTGTCCTACATTCGGAAAAGGAACACCAGGAAAGGCTCACACTCTGTGTGCAACGCAAATGTTAACCGCTATAGGTTGCACATCAAATAAATCCAAGAGACCATCGAGGGTGGCTGTTCTACGTGTGCGATCCAATTTTGAACCGATCACGATATCAGGCATGATAAAGCCTGGCGATGGGCGCACCGATTGAGGCTGGGTACGGTTGTCCAAGCTGGTCTTTGTAGGTGGCCTTCGGTTCGATCCCCAGCGCCGCCAAAATTGTGGCGATCACGTCCCAGGGCCCGTAACGATCCGAAAGTGGGTAGGCGGCCATGCGGTCGGATGCGCCCAGGATTGCTCCACGGGTAACTCCTGCACCCGCCATCACGATGGAGTAAACATTGTGTTAAGTTCGTCGGTATTTGGCACGGTTTCTTCGGAGCTATTTGGCGCTACTCGCCGATAAGGGAAAGACGATTAGTAGCTTCGGCGGCAATATGCTGATGCGACTGGTCCTTGCCGTGAAGTGTCATGCCGCCGCGACGATGCGGTTTGTAATCGTCGCGGAAGCGGAGGAGCAGCGAGTGCGAGTGCGCCTTTGTAGGCGGACCATGCACCCTTGGGGCTTTGGTTGCTCGTATCCTCATCGCGAGTCGTTGTCATCGTAGCAACGCGTGGACTGCTCAGACCCCGGTCTAGACGAAACCACGAGAAGGGCTGCTCGGAAGGGGACGAACGCCGGGGGACTCGAACTCGCGCAACGGGGCGGTCAGGTCCGGCTCGCCCGGCGGAACGCGCCGTCCTTCCAAATCGCTTTGTCGCCAGCCAATGGCATAGGGGAGCAACGAGGGTTCGTGCAGGGTCTGGTCGCCCTGCATCCACATGCCCCGATCATAGAACTGGCAGGAACGCGTTCGCTGTTCCTCATTCTGACCCAGTGGGATAGATGCGATACCCTATTGACACTCGTAGTCTACC
The DNA here is from genome assembly GCA_903926465.1 of uncultured Planctomycetales bacterium. Taxonomy (GTDB): domain Bacteria; phylum Planctomycetota; class Planctomycetia; order Isosphaerales; family Isosphaeraceae; genus CAIYJE01. Next base: position 18,086 of record CAIYJE010000132.1, on the reverse strand, counting down.
AATGTAGATTTACTATGGTAAACAACAACTCGGTCCGGGAGGTGTGGGCGATGGGCGAGACGCAACTGGGGCGGATGCAGTTCCGGATCATGCAAGTCCTGTGGGACCGCCAGCGGGCCAATGCTCGGGAGATCACCGAAGCCCTCAATGAGGCCGAACCGGTCGCTCACAGCACGGTGCAGACGCTCTTGAGGCAACTTGAAGCCAAGGGGGCGGTAGGCCATGAGGCCGAGGATCGCACCTTCGTGTTCTTCCCCCGGCTGAAGGAAGATCGGGTCAAGCGGACCGCCGCGCGCGAGTTGATCGACCGCGTCTTCGGTGGCAACGTGGGCGGCCTGGTCGCCCACCTGGTGAAAAACGAGCGGCTGTCCCGCGACGAGCTGGACGCACTTCATAGGCTGATCGACCAATCTCAACAAGACTGACGGAGGCGCGGTGATGACGTCGAAACTTCTCACAGCCATTCCCGTGGTGCCGATCGATGAGGTCTTGACTTGGTTGATCCAATCGACGGTACTCTTGACGATGGGCCTTCTGGCCGGCCGGTTCCTGAAGGGGCGGGGACCGGCAGTCCAGTCGGCCCTCTATCGCACGATCCTCGTCGCCGTTTTGGTCTGTCCCATCGCGTCACTGGCGATCGCCGCGATGGGGTTCCCCGGCTTGGTGATCCGGGTGCCCAGCGCGGCGGCGGATGACAAGATCGTGATCCCTGATCGTGGGCCGGATCGAGTCGGACCCATCGCCCGGCAGGTTTCCGGCGCGATCCCGACCTCGTTCGATCGCAGGGCCATCGCGCCCTCGACCTCCGAGCCTCCGAGCGTCCTCAGTCCGCGGACAACAGCGGAACTGGTGGAGTCGGTGACCGTCCGGGATTGGATCGCCTTGCTGGCCTCGATCATACTGGCGTCGTGGCTGATGGGTACGGCGATCCTCGCCGCGCGAATGCTGGTCGGCCACCGCCTCATGGCTCGCCTGCGAGGGACGGCTATTCCCGCCGAGCCCGAGGCCCAGGCGCTGTGCCACGAGCTAGCCGGGCGAATGCGACTGAGGCTCCCTGGGGTCCTTCGTTCTCCCTTCCTGTCGAGTCCATGCCTGGACGGCCTGCGCCGGCCGGCCATCCTGCTGCCGGAGGACGCGGAGCAGCACCTGCGTGATACCTTCGTCCACGAACTGGCGCATCTGGGCCGCCGCGACGGGCTGTGGAATCTGCTCCGGCAAATGGCCACGGCGGCGCTGTGGGTGCAGCCGCTGCTCTGGGTGTTGTCGCGGCGGATCGAGGAGACGGCCGAGGAAGTCTGCGACGATTTCGTCGTCGCATTCGGCGCGGACCGGGGCCGATATGCCGGCCACCTGCTCGAGCTGGCCGAGCGCCGACTGCCGCCACTGGCGCCGTCGGCAGTCGGGATGATCTCGCTGCGTTCGCTGCTGGCGCGGCGGATCGCGCGGATCCTCGATTCCACGCGATCGCTCTCGACCCGGGCCGGCCGGCGGACCCTCACCGCCACCTTGCTGGCGGGTCTGGCGGGAACGATCCTCGCGGGCCTCCTCGGCGTCGGCGGTAGAAGCCGAGACCTCCTCGCGGATGAGCCGAAACCAGGGATGTCGGCGACGGCCGACGATCCCAAGTCGGCGTCATTCAACCTGGCGTTTGGTCAGGCCATCAAGACCTCCGAACAACCCGCCGACATCAAGGACGAACAGGGCAAGGTCTCCGCTCGCGACGTCCCCATCACGGGCCGGATCGTCGACCTGGAAGGCCGGCCTATTCAGGGAGTCAGGGTTCAGGTCGACTCGACCAACAAGGCGAAGGAAGGCGACTTGACCCCTTGGATCGAGGCGATGCGGCGGGGCGAGCCCTCCTGGGTGGCGTACCGGCTCCTCAAGGAGGACAAAGAGAAGCCATCGAGCAAGACGGAGAGCGATGCCCAGGGCCGGTTCCGCCTCGAGGGCCTGGGCGCCGAGAAGGTCGTCACCCTCTCGATCGAGGGACCAACGGTCGCCCACACGCACCTGGAAGTCGTGACGCGGCTGGTCGAGCCGTTCCCGGCCAAGGGATTCACAAATCGATATGGTCCGGGAACCCAGACGATTTACGGAGCGAATTTGACCCTGTCGGCCGCGCCGGGCCGGGCCGTCGAGGGCGTCGTCCGCGACGAGAAGACCAAGGAGGTAATGAAAGACGTCGAAGTCCGCAGCTTACGCTTCGCCGGCTCCGATCTCGGCGGCATCCTGAGCCTCAAGACCCGCACCGATGCCGAAGGCCGGTTCCGCCTGGCGGGCTTCCCCAAGGGCGACGGCAACAAGCTGCTGGTCGTACCCAACGATGATCAGCCCTATTTTATGCAGGATCTCGACATGCCCGACCCGCCGGGTATCGGAGCCATCCCGGTTGAAATTGGCTTGCACAGGGGGACTTGGATTGAGGGCAGGGTTACGGATCAGGAGACCGGGGCACCGGTCGCAGGGTCCTGGCTCCATTATCTCCCCTTCCTAGAAAATCAGTTCGTCGAGGCGATCCCCGAATTCCAGGGCGGTATCTACAGGGCTGGATCTGCCTTTCAAGATCGATACCAGAGCAAGGCCGATGGGACCTTCCGCCTGGTCGGGCTGCCGGGTCGAGCGATCGTCGGCGCCGTTGTCTATCGCGGCAAGACCTACCGCCAGGGCGCCGGTGCCGAGTCGATCCACGGGATGAATGAGAGCGGGCATTTCGCTACCGTTCACAACCCCGTCACGGCGAATCGCCTCTTCCCGACCTCGATGAAGGAGATCAATCCGGCCGAGGGCGCGGAAACGGTCCATGTTGACATCGCGCTCGATCCCGGGGCGACGGTCCACCTCCGGGTGGTCGACCAGCAGGGAAAGCCGGTAACGGGCGTGAAGACCGGTGGCCGCCTGGGCCGCGACCGGCTCGACGACGAGGCCCAGGCCCGGGCCGAGTTCGACGTTGTGACCCTGGGACCCGGAGAGGATCGGCTGGTCCTGCTCGTCCACGAGGGCCGAAAGCTCGGGCGGGTCGTCCCGGTCAAGGCAGGGGATGACAAGGATGGTCCCGTGGTGGTCACGCTCGAACCGTCCGCCACCATCACCGGCCGGATCGTCGACCGCGACGACAATCCCGTCTCCGGTGCGAGCATCCATTGCTACCCCAAAGAATCGACTATGGACTATCGCATCCAACTGCCGGAATTGAGCTCCGGACCGGATGGGAGATTTACCCTGGCTAACGTGCCGACGGGTTGCGGGTATTCGATCGTTGCGGAGGGCCATTCGCTCGCGACTGACGTCTCCGAACGGGGGTTTGCCACGAGGGATCTGACCGTTCGGCCCGGCGAGACGACCGACCTAGGCGAGATCTCCTTGCAGCGACGACCATAACGGTGCACATCCACGGGGAGCTGATGCCGATGAACGCTTCGCGATGGTTGCCGTATCGACCAAACCCGGGCGCGCCCTGGGACATGGGCCGCGCCTGGACGCTCCGCCGCCGATCCGGCTTTGCCGCGACCTGGGACGAATTACAACGCGACATGGAGAGTGGACCCGAGGCGGCGGTGGACCGGGTCCTCGACGGTACCGGCCGCATTCAGGGCGTGGTCGCGGAATTCTCCCCGACCGCGGACCTGCTGGGCGACGCGGCCGCCAGAGGGGGCAACATCCGCCGGCTCCAGGCCTGGTGGCTCTATCGGATGCTCTTCACGCCCGATCCCCTGACCGAACGCCTGGCCCTGGTCTGGCACAACCACTTCGCGACCAGCCAGCTCAAAGTCGCCGATGTGGACGCGATGCGTCGTCAGAACGCGACCATCCGCCGCCACGCCCGCGGGTCGTTCGGCGAACTGCTGCGGGAGATGCTCCGCGATCCCGCCCTCCTCTACTGGCTCGACGCCCCGTCGAACCGGAAGGGTAAGCCGAACGAGAACCTCGCCCGCGAGTTGATGGAGCTCTTCACGCTCGGCGTCGGCCAGTTCTCCGAGCATGACGTGAAGGAGCTCGCCCGGGCGCTAACTGGACGCACGGTCGTCAGCGGACGATACACTGTCCGATCGGACTGGCGGGACGATGAACTCAAGACCATCCTGGGAAAAACCGACCGCTTCGACGGAGACAAGGTCGCGGACCTGCTGCTCCAGCATCCGGCCACGGCTCGACGGCTGGCGTGGCGGCTGTGCCAGTCGTTCCTCGGCGAGGGCGTCGCTGACGAACCCGCCCTCTCGGAGCTGGCCGAGCGATTGCGAGACGACGGCCTGCACGTCGGGCGTGCGGTCGAGATGATCCTCCGCTCGGAGCGGTTCTTCTCCGCGCGGAACCTGCACGCGCAGGTCTCGGAGCCGGTCCCCTTCGTGATCGGCACCGTGCGGAGCCTCGAGCGATTCGACCCGCCCCCGAGCACGCTCTTGCTCGCCGAGTGGACCGGCCCCCTGGGCCAGGAGCTCTTCTTCCCGCCCAACGTGGGCGGCTGGCCGGTCGGTCGGAACTGGCTGTCGGGGCGGTCGGTCGTCGCACGCGCCAACTACGCGGCGGCGCTGGTCAATGGCCGCTTGAACGCGGGATCCGCAGCCGATGTCCCCGACCTCCGCGCCCTGGCCGCACGCCACGGGCGGGGAAAGGACTCCGTCGACGCCTTGCGCTTCTTCGGCGATCTCGCGCTGGGACGCCCGATCGAAGCGGCCACCTGCCGGGTGACCCTCGAAAAGTCCGCGAGGGAGGGCGGCTCAGGCCCCGAACGATTCAACCGCGCCGTTGCTCTGTTGCTCTCGCTACCGGAAGCCCAGTTGACCTGACGAAGTATAGGAGGTTTTAACATGCTCACTCGCCGCAGTCTATTGAAGCGTTCGACCATCCTCTCGCTGGTACCGACGGTACCCGGGTTCCTCTCGCGGACCGCGCTGGCAGTCCGTCCCGAGCGCGACGGCCGCATCCTGGTCGTGGTCCAGCTCGAGGGGGGCAACGACGGCATCAACACCGTCGTCCCTTTCGGGGATGAGGATTACGCGCGGCATCGCCGGGTGCTGCGCATCCCAACTGATCGCGTCTGCAAGCTCACCGATGCCATCGGTCTGCACCCGGCGATGCGGCCGGCGGCCGACATGATCCAGGATGGCCGGCTGACGATCGTGCAAGGGGTGGGCTACCCGAATCCCGATCGATCGCACTTCCGGAGCACGGCCATCTGGCAGACCGCGCGGCTGGACGACCCGGGACCCGAGTCTCACGGATGGCTGGGACTCGCCCTCGACGGCATCGCGGCCGGCCATCGTGCGGGAGAGCCCATGGGGCCGTCGGCGGTGTTCATCGGCGAGCGCGATGTGCCGCGAGCCTTGCTCGGGCGACGGGCCGTGACGGCGTCGTTTGCCGACCCGGCTGACCTCGCGCTGGCAATCCCCGCCACTGCGGCCCGATCACCCGAGCGTCCGAACGGTGATGACCTGTCCTCGTTCGTGCAGCGCACGGTGATGAACGCCTACACCACCGCCGAGCAATTCGCGGATACCGCGGGGCGGACCGGCAGCACCACCGCCCGCTACCCGGATTGCAAGCTGGGCCGGCAACTAGAGCTGGTCACTCGGTCCATCAAGGCGGGTGCGCCGGCGCGGGTCTATTACACGATCCAATCCAGCTACGACACGCACACGCTCCAACTGCCGAGCCACGCGCAGTTGCTCGGAGACTTCACGCGGTCCATCCTCGCCTTCCAGGACGACCTGGCCGCCGCCGGGCTGGCCGATCGCGTGCTGCTCCTGGCCTTCAGCGAGTTCGGCCGGCCCCCCGCCGAGAACGGATCCCATGGTACGGATCACGGCACGGCCGGTCCGGTCTTCCTCGCCGGCACGAAGGTCAAGCCCGGCCTGATCGGCGAAACGCCCCGGCTCGGCGACTTGGTCGATGGCGACCTGAAATGGTCGATCGACTTCCGCCGCGTCTACGCCACGTTACTCGACCGGTGGCTGGGAGTGCCCGCGGAAGCGGTCCTGGGGCAGCGATTCGAGCCTCTCTCGATGTTGCAGGGCTGATGGGCATTTCCTCGAAGCCATTGCGTGTTTGCGGGCAGAACGCGCACCCATCGCTATCGTCAGATCGAAATCCGCTCCACGATGTTCCGAGTAACCTTCCGCCTCCTCCGATCGTAGATCCGAGTTGTCCTCGGATCGGCATGGCCCGCCAGGTATTGGACATCTTCGAGGGGAACATTTTGTTCCAGTAGGTCGGTCACGGTCGTCACTCGGAATGAGTGCGGAGAGAAGTGACCCGGCAGTCCCGCCGATTTGAGATGTCGCTTCATCATGCGGCAAATGTCGATGCCGGTCATGGCGTTTTTCGTGAGCGTCTTTGATTTGCGGTTGGCGGTGCGGAAGAGTGGGCCTTCGGTGATATTGGCGGATTGAATGTAAGCGAGCAGGAATTGCTCCAGATCGTGCCGCACCGGGATCTCCCGGCTTTTCCCGCCTTTCTCGGCGAACCTCAAAGTGTATTGCGAGCCGTCGTTCACGAAGTTCTTTATTGTGAGCTTCGCAACGGCACCGACACGAGCCGCCGTGTAGACCAACACCGCCAGCACGGCCCGATCCCGAAGTCCGACCGGGTCGGCGGTGGCAATCGACTTCAAGAGCGTTCTCGCCTGGGTGGGGCCGATATCCGGTGTCTTGCCTTCGACCACACTGTGACGCTCGGCCTTGACGGTGGCTGCCGGATTAATGACACAGACGTGGCGATTGACCAGACGGTCGAAAAATCGCCGAAGCGCCGCGAGATGGAGCTTTTTGGTCGGCGTCGCCAATTCCAAACCTTGGAGATATTCGCCGACGTCCGCGGGAGCGATTCGGGGAAGTTCGAGTTTTCGCTCTTCGACCCAGGCGAGGAATTGTTTCACGGCGTGCATGTAGTTCTTGCGGGTGTGAGCGTTGGCGATCTCGGCCTGGAAGAATTCCTCCCAGGCGAACTCAGCCGACTTGCCGGCGGCTTTGACGATTGTCGGAGCATTGCGGGGCGTGACCGGTTCGGACGGTTGGATCAGTTCGCCGGTTTTGGTCGTGTCGTAGATCGTGATCTCGGTTTTGGTATCGCTCATCGTTGATGTCTCCCCTGCTCCGGTATAGCGCTAGACAAAGGGCGTTGTCTAGCGCAAAAGATCGGCCGGGGAAGGGGGGTGACTTCACCCCGTCCGGGGGCGAACCGACCTTGCCACCATCTAACCGTTTCACGCCGTGCCGATGACCAGGACCTCTCGCGCGGCTTCGACGACTTCGCGGGTGATGAGCTTGAGCCCGTTGAGTTCAAGAATTCGCCCGACCTGCGTCAGCAGTCGGTCCAGCAACCGGAAGTTTCCACCGGTGACCCGGATCATCGCCGCGACTCCATCGTCATCGGCCAGCAAGTTATCGGGCAGCATCACCCCGCGCGGTCGCCAGCCTTCCAGCAGCGTCCGAACCTCTGGTGCCCCCAGCGGCCGGAACTCATGCACGAACCCGATCCGCGAGTAAAGCTGGGCATACCGCGCCAGTCGTCGCTCCAGCCCAGGCATGCCGATCAGTACCAGGCCGATCCCGCAACCGTCGAAGATCGCGCGGAGCTGCTCCATGCCCGACGTCTTGAGCCAATCGACCTCGTCAACGAGGAGCAGATCAGTCGGGTCGCGGGCCTCTCGGTCCTGATCTGCACGATCGAGGATGGCCTTGGAAACCGCCGCCTTGGCCCGTCGGAGACGCTCTGAAGGCCCGCTAAACCAGTCGTGATCGAGGAGTAGATGCTCGTGTTCTTCCTTGAGCTTTCGCTGCGCCGCGGCGATCCCCGGCTCCGCCTCGGTGTAGATGGCCTGGCGGACCAGCTGATGCATCCTCTGGAACAATCGAGCGACGTCGTCCTCGATCTGCCGCGGGGAGTTCACCACAGTCGCGGTGTATAGGACGCACCCGTTGCCCGGCACGTCGTCGGACAGGAAGTCTCCAAATGTGGCGTACGGATTGGTCGCCTCGACCCGATCCCAACCGGCGTAATGACGGGCCGAGAGCGTCTTGCCCACCCCGGGCGGGCCGTAACAAAGCCCGATGTAACGATGCCGGCGGCAGGCGTCGCAGAACTCACGGAAACGCCGGTATTCCTTCGTTTCGACGAAAGCTGCGCGCGACGCGTCAGTCATCGGCGTACCGCTTGAGCGTCCTCGCCGGCTTTGGTGGTTCAGCGTTGACTTCCGGGACGTCTTGGGCCGTTGGTTCGGTCGCGCCCCCACGTCGTACTTCCAGCAGAGATTCGACGGCCTTTCGTCGGTCCTCGATCGTCCGGCGAAGTTCACGACGGCGACGCTCCCTCGCCCGGATGATTTCCCGTAGCGGCACCGTCTCGCCGGCCAATTCCTGGCAGACCGCCCGGCAGACAAATCGGCCATCGTGAAAGACCCGAACCTCCGCGACATCGCGAGGATCATACCGCAGCAAAACCTGCTCCCCCACGTACGCCGCCAGCGTCGTATCGATGTAACGCAGCCCCGAAAACCGGATGCCGTCGGGGTGGACCCGCCGAGTCTTCGCGACCGTCAGCAGAAGAAGGTCGAGTTGCTCGAGCGACTCGGGCATCTGCGGCAAGAAACCGCCGGCTATCCACCGTTCTTGCGGCTTGAAGCCCGTCGTCGTGTGGATTTCGTTGTGGTACTCGTCGACCAGGAACCGCTCCAGCTCCGTGGTCATCCCGGCCAGAGTCAGCTCCGCTTTCTGGACGGCTCCGCCGGGTCCATAGCCAGGCAGCCTCGGGAGAAGCACCTGGGCGACGCTCTCGAAGAACCGTTCGATCTTCCCTCGACCTCGGGGCCGCCCGACCATGGAGTTGACAAGCCTGATCTTGAGGTCGGCGGCCACCTGTTCGAGATGCCGGGACGTGAAATCGCTCCCGTGGTCGGAATAGAGGACTGCGGGAATGCCACAGACCTGCCAACCCGGCCGGCCTTTTCGCCAGATCGCTTGGCGCAACGCCAGGGCCGTCTGGATCGCCGACGGGGCACTGAACGATAATGCGTAACCCGCCACGGCACGGCTGTAATCGTCGAGGACGATCGTCAACCACGGTTTTTCAGGCTGGCCACTCCCATCCTTCAGCCAGATGTCCAGCTCCGTGTGATCGGCCTGCCAGACGGCGTTGGGCGCGGTCGCTTCGTGACGGTGAACCAGGTCGAAGGCTTCGGTATAGGCCTTCGTCCCCTCATGGGCCAAGGTCACCAAGCCCGGGTCCAGATCGCGGATCACCGCGTAAACGGTGCTATAGCTCGGGGGAGACTCGCCAAGCCGCTCGGCAAGCGAAATCGCCTGGCGATAAATCGACGCCGCAGTCAATGGTGGCTTCCTCAGGGCGAGGCCTTCGATGCCCTGCCGCAGGGTGTCGGAGAGGCGTCGTTTGCCCTGGTCGCTCCGTTCCTTACGGGCAAGTCCGATAAGCCCGTCACGCCGATACAGGCCAATCCAACGTCGGGCGGTGCGGAGCGGAACGCCTCGGTCCCGGGCGACGCGGGCCAGCGGTATCCCCTCTTCCAAAGCGGGGCGGAGGAGATCGAATCGCTCAAAGGCCAGTGCGCGCTCGGCGTCCGAGAGGTCGCTGAGCATAGGATGCGTCATCGCCGTGAACGCTCTCTTCGCAACACAAGAGCGGCGAGTCGACCAGCTCGCCGACGGATAGACTGTTTATCGGCGAATGGTGCCAAATAGCTTTGAAGAAACCGTGCCAAATACCGTCGAACTTAACACATTGGCCCAGTGTTTTCTGCCAGGTAACGCGCCTGCAAACGAACGCTCAACCGCCACGCGCGGGGCCCGACCGAACTCACCCATGCAAATGACCAAGGTCTGGTCGAGTAAGCCCCGTTCGTTGAGATCTTCTAGAAGCGCAGAGAAACTTTGGTCGAACCGTGGCAGAAGTTGGTCACGCATCACGGCGAAGATGTCGTTGTGGGTATCCCAGCCACAGGCGTCGTCATCGTTGGGCAGGGTGTCTTGCCCGCGTGCCGAGTGGTTCCAGACCACGGTGATCAACGGGACTTCGGCTTCAGCCAGGCGACGAGCCAGCAGGCAGGCCTGACCAGAACGGTGAAGTCCATAACGCTCACGCACAGCCAGGGGCTCGGCCGAGAGGTTGAACGCGGCCCGGCTTTGGGGCGACCCAAGCAACTCATAAGCCTGTCGATACTGGGTATCCAGGTTCCCTAGCCGCGGATTGCGTGGCAATTCCTGAAGATACGAGTCGATGCTCTTGAGTAAAGAGCGGCGGGCGCTCAGACGCAGAGGTGGGAGGTCTGGCGGTGGAGTCAGGCCTGGGAGCGGTGGTGTTCTTCGGCTGACATCGCCCACAACCAAGGGCTCGTACTCGCGCCCCAGAAAGCCGCCATCCTGACCCGGACCGGGTATTATCGGCACGAGCGCCGGCGCATTGAGGTGAACGGCGTTGTAGGGCGAGCCAGGTAAGGGCCTGACCTTGGAGAGGACGGCCCCCAGGGTTGGAAAGTCGGTGGGCCGTATTGGCGGATTGCCGGACTTCTGGGGATGGTAGCGGCCGGTCAGGGCCAGATAGGTGGCCGAGCCATGGTCAAGATCTTCATGCGCCATGTTGCGCACGATGGTGTACAGATTCGCCAGGCGGGCCAGCCTGGGCAGGTGCTCGCCAATGATCGTGCCGGGTACCGAGGTCTGGATGGCGCCAAACTCGCCACGGATCTCGGCGGGGGCCTGCGGCTTGGGGTCCCAGGTTTCGAGCTGGCTCTGGCCACCGTTGGCGTAAACGATAATCACCGACTTCGCCCGGTTGAAGCCCGGAAATTGGTCCGGATTGATGACCCGGCCCGTCGCTTGGGTTCTATGGGGAATGGAGAACGTTGCAAGCCCAGCCAGGCCGGCGATGCGCAACCATTCACGACGCGAGAGGATTGCGCCTGAATTGGACCGGCCGTTGATAAAGCGGATCAAGGGCTGCAGCTCCCTGGGTACTTCGACTCAATAATTCTAACCCGTCTTGGGAGTGGCTGCGAGGGCGGCGAGAGCCTTGGTTGAACCAGGACCAGGTGCAACCCGGCTCTGAGTGGTTGGGTTGGTGGGTTGTGAGTCAATAGAACGGGGGCAGACACCTTGCGCACGTGGTGACTGCCCCCGGGTTGCATCCATTTGCGGTTGTTGAGGTCAGGCGATATCCGCCGGCACCGGGTAATGACTGGTGAAGGCCTGGATTTCCTTGCGGATGCTCTCGATGCGGGCGGCATCTTCAGGTGCTTCCACCACGGCGATGATCCAGCCGGCCACCTGTTTGAAGGCGTCTTCCTTGAGCCCGCGCGTGGTGAGTGCCGCGGTGCCGAACCGGACACCGCTGGGGTCGAGTGGCTTGCGGGTATCGTAGGGGATCAGGTTTTTATTCACGGTGATCCCGGCTCGCCCGAGCGCCTGTTCGGCTTGCTTGCCGCTGAGCCCCTTGGAGGTCATGTCGGTGAGTACCAGATGGTTTTCGGTACCGCCAGAGGCCAGCTTCAGGCCAGACCGGCTGAGTTCTTCAGCCAGCACATGGGCGTTAGCCAGAATCTGCTTGGCGTACACTTTGAAGTCCGGGCGCAGGGCTTCGCCGAAGCAAACCGCCTTGCCGGCAATCACGTGTTCCAGCGGTCCGCCCTGAAGGCCAGGGAATACCGCGGAGTCAATCTTTTTGGCCCAGGCTTCTCGGCAGAGGATAATTCCGCCACGTGGTCCGCGCAGGGTTTTATGCGTGGTGGTGGTGACAAAATCTGCGTATGGCACCGGGCTAGGATGCGCACCGCCGGCAACCAGGCCGGCGATGTGGGCCATGTCTACGAAGAACAGCGCCCCAACTTCGCGAGCGATCTCAGCAAACCGGGCGAAGTCAATAATTCGTGGGTAGGCGCTGGCTCCGGCCAAAATCAGCTTGGGTTTGTGCTCGTGGGCAAGCCGCTGCACTTCGTCGTAATTGATCCGGTGGCTTGTGGCATCGACACCGTAAGAGATGGTGGGATACCAGCGACCCGAATAGTTGAGCTTCATACCGTGCGTCAGGTGGCCACCGTGGGCCAGGTCCATCGCCAGCACCTTGTCACCAATTTCGAGGGCCGCATAGTACACCGCCTGGTTAGCAGTGGCACCTGAGTGCGGCTGAACATTGGCATGTTCTGCGCCAAACAGGGCCTTGGCCCGCTCGATCGCCAGCCGCTCGGTGGCGTCGACATTCTCACAGCCGCCGTAGTAGCGTTTGCCGGGCAACCCTTCGGCATACTTGTTGGTGAGAACCGAACCGACGGCGTCCATCACGGCCCGGCTGGTGTAATTCTCTGAAGCAATCAGTTCGAGTTCGTCACGCTGACGGTGCTCTTCGGCCACAATCGCGGCGTACACTTCGGGGTCGCTGACTTTCAAGGCATGCATGGTCGTATCACAACTCCCATCTGGGCGGATCGGTATTGGTTCAATTGATAGGAAAGATCATAGCGAAATTGGCTGTGGCTTGCCGCTCAAGCTGGCAAGGGCACAGGCTCCCAGGTCCAGCGATAGCCGCAACGCTGGGTGGGACCACTCGCTTCGGAACTGGCCAGAAGCTGGGCGAGCGAACGGTCTGAGGGGGCCCCACAAACGCTGAGTAGCGTCTTACCCCCCGGCTGCTCCACGGTCGCCAGTTCCAGGGAACCGGCCGGACTCTGGACTTGCCAGCGCACCAGACCCGGGCTTCCCGCTTCAATCTGACCGGGTCCCAGGGCTACCTGGTACGTGCAGGCCAGCGGTTGAGCCGCCTCGGTAGATTTCATGAGTCGGTCGGCGACATCGGCGTCAATGGAAATGGATCCATTGGGTTGTTCACGCACGGTGAACGCGGCTGAATAGTGGTGATGTCCCGACTGACCGACCAGCATGGCCAGTTGTGCATCCCCTTCGCGTTGAAGGTGAAGTTGCTGATAGGCCGGTGAAAGGGGAGATTCTCCCTCATCCCGGTCCATGGATTGGACCAGGCTGCTGGGTATGCCTGCGGATGTGGACAGCACCAGGGCATGCACCCATCGGTCATCGACCCACGTGAATGTCAGACGAACCGACGGGGTGACTATTGACTGAGTAAGCTCAGTCTCGCTGGTTTCTTCGATCGTCACCGCCATCGTGGGGCTCCAGACCGGCTCGGCTGGCTGGGATTGCCACCCGTGTATGCATGGGTTGAGAAGGCGGGCCCGGGGCCATTGCCTGGGCCCGCCTGGTAGGTGTTACTCAGATCTCAGCTTCTGGCGCAGGTAGGCATCTATGAAGCCATCGATATCGCCATCGAGCACCTTGGCCGGGTTGGTGGATTCGAACCGTGATCGCTTATCTTTGACGAGCTGGTAAGGGTGCAGCACGTAATCACGGATCTGGTATCCAAAGCTGATATCCCCCTTCTCATCGTATGCCTGGGCGTATTCCGCTTCGCGCTTCATTTCTTCCACGCGGAGCAGTTTGGCCTTGAGCATGGTCATGGCAAGGGCATCATTCAGGTGCTGAGACCGTTCACTGCGGCTTTCGGCGGCAATGCCTGAAGGCTTGTGGATATAGCGCACGCCAGACTCGGTCTTGTTCTGGTGCTGTCCACCAGGACCTCCTGAACGAAAGACCTGACGCACCAGGTCCACATCGCGGATCTCGATGTGGATCGAGTCATCAATTTCCGGCAGCACGTCCACCGAAGCAAATGAGGTCTGACGTCTGGCGTTGGCGTCATACGGGCTGATGCGGACCAGGCGGTGGACCCCAGATTCGCACTTGAGATAGCCGTACGCGTAGTCGCCAATTAGCTTGATGGTGGCTTCCTGGACGCCAGCCACGCCACCATCGACCCGATCAACGATCTCAACCTTGTACTTGTGAGATTCGGCCCACATCAAGTACATGCGCAAGATCATTTCGGCCCAGTCGCAGGCTTCTGTACCACCCGCACCGGCGTGAATGGTCACGAATGCGTTGCAATGGTCATTATTGCCTGAAAGCATCGAGCGCAGTTCGAACCCTTCGAAGTCCTGAGTGGCCTTGGTGTTGGCCGCCCGAACGTCGTCGTCGAGTGAACTGTCGCCCGCCTCTTCCGCCATCTCAATCAGTACTTCCAGGTCGTCGGCCTGGCTGATCAGAGACTCGAACGGCTTGACAACGCTGTTGATCCCCTTCAGTTCGGCAATGACTTTTTTGGCGTTGTCCTGGTCGTTCCAGAACGTCGAACTTTCCATCTCGGCCGTAAGCTCATCGCGACGTTCTTGTTTTGAACCCAAGTCAAAGAGAGTCTCGGAGGTTAATGATTCGGTCGATCGTCGCTTTGGTATCGCGCTTCAGGTCGGCATCCATTGAGGGCTGACGCTCCAGAGTTGATCACGGCAGGGCCCGAGCGTGCACCCGGGGGCCGGCATCAGGTTCGCTTCCCGACATGGGAATGATTGACGTATCCTACCCGAAAGGCAATGCTTCGAACCACTGGAAACAGGCCAATGCACCCTTCAAAGCCGATCGTAGGCCGTTTGGCCCCGTCTCCCACGGGCGGGCTGCACCTGGGTCACGCTCGCACGTTTGTCATTGCCTGGCTGGCCGCTCGTTCTGGTGGTGGCCGGCTGGTGCTGCGAATTGAAGATATTGACGCTTCGCGAGTCAGGCCCGGGATGGTTGAGGCGGCCATGGCCGACCTTCGCTGGCTTGGTTTGAACTGGGACGAGGGGCCCGACGTGGGCGGGCCGGCCAGGCCTTATTTGCAGTCGGAACGGCTCAGCCTGTACCAGGCGGCCCTGGATCGGTTGAAGCAACAGGAGCTGGTTTTTCCCTGCACCTGTACCCGGGCCGAGATCAGCCGGATGGCCAGTGCGCCTCACGTGGCCGATGGTGAGCCGGTTTACCCAGGGGCCTGTCGGGACCGATCGGCCGCCGAGGCTGAACTCTTGCAGCTCAGCGGTCGTTCCTTTGCCTGGCGGTTCCGGGTGCCGCCCGGAAAAGTGGCCTGGTCCGACTTGGTTCAAGGGGATCTGGAACTTGAGCCCGCTCAGGCTGGCGGCGATTTCCTGGTCGGTCGGTCTAGCGGTGAACCCGCCTACCAACTGGCCGTGGTGGTTGATGACGCCGCCATGGGGGTGACCCAGGTGATCCGGGGCGATGACCTGGTTTCCAGCACGCCCAGGCAACTTCTGCTTTACAAGGCCCTCGGCTTTGTACCGCCCCAGTTTGGTCATATCCCGCTGGTGCATGATTCTCAGGGCTGGCGCCTTGCCAAGCGTGACCAGGCGATCAAACTCTCCAGCCTCCGTGAGGCCAAAGTCGATCCCCGCCGGTTGGTGGGCTGGCTGGCGGTTTCTTGTGGCTGGAGTGAGAACCCCCAGCCTTGCTGGCCTGCCGACTGGCTTGGTCGCTGCCAACCACTGAGCGGCCTGCCCGTGGCCCCCTGGATCTTGTCACACGACGTGCTCACGGACCTGGGCTTGAATGCCGAGCACGGTCGCTCATAACTTCCAGCGAGGGCATGGCAGGTGAAGCAAGACCGGATTGATCCAGATCAGGAAATCATGGGCGTGCAGAAACTGTGCTACAAACATCTCGGCAATGAACACGAAACAGAGAACCGGGAGCAGAATCCACAAGATGGTTCGGGTTCCCCATCTCCCGGTAGCCAACGCCTTCGCAACCACGGGATGCCTGCGTGAATGTGGCTTCGCTTGGAATAAGCCGAGAGCAGAGAGCCCCGCCCAGAGTGGATGTTCCAGGTTTCCAGCCAGGTCAGGCCGCTGGACCAGCACCAGGGGTAACCCCACTCGATAAATCCGAGCGGCCAGCAGTCTGGAAATCAGGTACAGCGGTGCCACCAGAAAGCAGGTGTTAAAGACATAGCCCTGGATGAAGCTCTGGAGCTGTTCAGGAGATGCTTCAGAGAGCCAGGGGAACTCCTCGGCAGTGTTGTAAACCCGAACCCAGGCAATGTGCAGCGGGGCGGCAAACACGGCCAGCATTGCCACCCAGAGTGTGATCCAGGCCAACCTGGATCGGGTTACCGCCATGATCAGACGCCGGTCGAAGAATGCGCGAAACCTTCCGCTGGCCGCCAGGTGGGCCCAGCCCATGGGCAAGTAGATCAGGGCGGGAATCAGCAGCAAGACCCCGATGAAGCCGGTGATTCGGCCGATATACGCCTGCTCATAACCCTTCAGGAACGAATTATCCCAGCCGTAGCGCCAGCCGGCCAGCATCAAGAAACAGCCAGGCCCCGTAATGCAAAGCGTAGCCGCAAGCGTTCGGATTCCTTCTTGCAGATTCGTGAAAAGTCCACCAACCAGCAGCCGGGGAAGCCTGATAAGCTTCCTGAGCCGGGTCGGAGGAGTTCCGTCAGGGGCCAACGCATTCCATCGCTCCAGAAAGTGATCGGCCACAATCCAGCGCGGCGGTCGATCGCCATTCACATCGAGGTGAATCAGGCTCGCCAGTTGATTCACGGACAGGTCCGAATTCGACCCCGCCGCGCGCCACCAGCCTTGCCAGATCTGCCGCCGCATCCAGCGTGTGGTCCAGCCCACCACCAGAATGGCCGTGACGAACTGGGTGCAAAACGCAACCGCCAGGAACAACCGAGCTAGCACGAGCACAATTCTGGCAAGCCGTTTGACAAGGCCAGGTCGGGCCTGGGACGGCTTCCTTGCAACGATGAGCGGTTCAGCCACCAACTCGGGGGAAAGCACGCTCATACGAAGACTTCCTCAAGGGCCAACCCCTCGGCCTCTTCGAGTTCAAAACGCATGGCTGCTGCCGCGGTACGGGCCACCTGGCACTGCTCTACCGGTCGATCGACCACCCGTCCGCGATCAATGCCCGGGCCCCAGGCCAGAGCAAAGATCTGACGCGCGCTTCGGCTGTTGAAATGGTGCTGGAACGGAACCGAGACCACGGGGTTGTTGTCTCGCCCGCAGTCAGGAACTACCAGAAAAATGGTATTGTCTCGGTAGAACGGGTCAATCTGGCTGAATTCATGGACCTTGCGAAGCGACTCATCGACAATGGTCACGCCAAGGGTGTAATGCGCCTTGTTTCCCCAGTGAACGTAGTCTGGGTCGTTGAAATTGATCATCATCAGGCGGGGCCTGAGTTTTGCCATCGCTTGCACGGCAAGTTCGGCAAGTAGCCGATCGCCACGCGGATTGACGAACCCGGACCGACCGTAATAGCCGGACCAGTCGTCCCAAAATCGGTCGATTTCTGGGCATGTGGGGTCAACTCCGCGTGAGCGGATATCCACCGCTTCGAGCTTGGCCAGCTCTTCTCGCTTGCTCTGTTCTTCTTTGCCCTGGTAAAGGCCCTCGGCAAGGCCTCTGCGGAGGATGTGAACCTTGAATCGGTACAGGCTCAGTACGCTCGATCGGTAATCGACCCCAAACAGGTGATGATTGCTGAACGAATAAAACTCTTCGTCGAGCCGGTCTTCACCGTTAATGATCAGGGCCTGGTGGGTGGGTACGTTGTAAGACTTTCTGAGTCCCTCGAAAACCGTGGGAACCTTGGCCTCAAACCGCGCTCCCAAAAACCGTTGATCCACGTCTTTATAGACGTCGTACTTCCCGGTCAGGATGTTCAGGGTCCCCTCGCCGTGGCTGGTTTGCAGCCCTGGCCGGTTGGCAATCTCCATGAGCGGGAAGAGCACGCCCTGGGGTGCCATGATGTGTTTGAGATAGGGTGCGAACTCGGCGTCTGGCGCAATCGATTCCTGGCGCCGCACGCCGCCGCCAAACCGGATCAAGATGACGTTCGGCCCCTGGTATTCAGGAGAGGCCCCAGGCTCGCCACCAAAGGCAACCGTGGAAAGTACACCCGTGGCCGCACCGCCCAGAAAAGTTCGTCGATTCATCATTCCACAGGCCTGCTTCCAATCGTTAACAACGTAACACCTGATCCAGATACCCGCCGGCCGGCATCAAGGTTTCAAGAAGTCCCCACCCCTGCGGCAGGCTAGTGCTTAGTCACGGCTTAGGTTTGGGGTAGACGCTCTTGAGCTTGGTGCGAGCATCGTCGACTTTCATTTGCCAGTCTACACCACGCTGTCTGCTATTCGCATCCGTTGACCAAGCTGACGTTTCCTGCTCCAGT
>CAIYJE010000131.1 GCA_903926465.1 uncultured Planctomycetales bacterium | reverse complement strand
GGAAGAGGAAGAAGGACATGCATTGCGCCCTTGAATTGGCTCTGCCGTTTGCACAGCCTGGGAAAGAGAACAAAAGGACACACACTCCGCCCTTGAACCGGCTCCGTCAGTTGGGAAACAAGAAGAAAAAAGGCTCGTTGTCAATGACGTACCCCAACGGCCGAAAGATCGACTATGTTTATAACACGGGGCTGGACGCGACCATCAGCCGGTTGAGCGCGATGGCCGACGACAACGCGGGCAGCCCCGGCACCACCCTGGAGGCGTACGTCTACCTGGGCCTGAACACGATTGTGGAACGTGACCACCCCGAGCTTAACGTGAACCTGACGTACATCCAGCAATCTGGGCAATCGAACACTGACCGACGGGGGCGATATTTACACCGGCCTGGACCGGTTCGGCCGGGTGATCGATCAGAACTGGTGAAACGCGTCCACGAAAAGCGCAACCGACTGGTTCCAGTACGGCTATGACCGGGCCAGTCTGCGACCATCCCTCCGGAGGAGCGGCCCGAGGCGACACCGCATCCGAGCGGATCGCCATGCCCGACCGAATTTGCCATCCGAACAAAGCGGCAGGATGGATAGCGCCCCTGGGCGATACTGTCCCTAAACCGCGTCAATCGCCGGCGAAGTCCGGTTGATTGACGACCTGACGGTGTCTCGCCGCAGCCTGGGCATTCACGAGACGATCGCGTAGCAGCTCAGAAAATTGAGTCACGAATGAATTTCCAAACACAACTAAATGATTGTTGGTGGGGTTGCAGAACACCCCATGGGAGAAGTCGCCGCTGCCGAAGACAACATACTCAGCGTAGGGCGTCACCGAGACCGGAAACGGCTCGAAATGCGAGGTGATTCTTAGATCCCCGGGCGTGAACACCCACTCGCCGAAATTCACGCAAATCGCGTAACACTCCTTGGATTCGAAGGCCTTTAAGAAGACTTTGTATAGGAGTCGACGCAGTTCGTATTCCGTGCCGGCATGGACAACGTTCATATCAAACCCTACCGAATCGGCCGATGGGTCGATCAATATTTCACGTTGCAGCGAAAAGCCGAGGTGACGGACAAAATGATCGTAGGGCGTGGGTGGCGTGCCGTGTTCGGCCAGATGCCACCCAGCAGCGCCCAGGATGCTTTTAGTTTGTGATGCATTTATGATCATCGCTACCACCTGATGTTGGTGTTCCGATTTCCACGCGGTTTACATCGGTGGAGGGAACTTCGGTCCACCAAGCCTCCACGGGTTATTGACCAACCTCCACCTATTGTAGTGATCTGTCGTGTAATACAGTTTGTCGTTTTTCCAGTCGTAAACGAATCTCTTCTGCTTGTCGCCATCCTTGACCTAGACGATCTGATAATCGCCGCCAGAGGGTAACTTGGGATTCGAGGTGTTGCCGTATCGATCCCATTGGTCGGTGCCGGCGTTAACAATATCTCTGACCGGTACGATCTGCAAATCCTGGATGCGATCCTTGGCAGCCTGGTCCAAGTCCACCAGTTCGACATTCGGAATATCGAGGATCACAATCAGCATCGGTTGCTGTACCGCCATTCCGGTATCCACATTGACAAGTGGACCGGTTGCGAGAAACAAAAGAGAAACAAAAGGACATGCATTGCATTCTTGAATTGAGTTTGCCGGTTGGGTAAGCTGGGTATATCTTCCAACAGGAGACACCCATGACGATCGCGCGTGCCCAGCTTATCGATTCAACTGTCACACGCTGGTATCACTGCATTACCCGCTGTGTGCGTCGTGCATTTCTGCTGGGTGAAGGTGGGTTTGACCGTAAGCAATGGATCGAAGAATAGGCTCAAGGAGCTTGCGGGAATCTTCTCGATCTCGGTGGGTGGGTTTTCTGTTATGGATAACCACCTTCACGTGTTGGTGCGGCTCGACCCCGCTACGGCGGAACTATGGACGGATGAAGACGTGGTTCGGCGGTGGGGGAGGCTTTTTCCGCCCCGCGGCGTGGGCCGGAAAGCCTTGCCAGTAACAGAAGATTGGGTCAAGCAGCAGCTCCAGAAACCGGAGTGGGTTACGCAAACGCGGGAGCGGTTGCAAAGCCTGAGCTGGCTGATGAAGTGCCTGAAAGAGCCACTTTCCCGGCTGGCCAATCGCGAAGAGCAAGCACGCGGGGCCTTTTTCGAAGGCCGATTCAAGAGCATCGCGATCCTCGATGACGAAGCCTTGCTCGCCACCTGTGCTTATATTGATTTGAACCCCGTGGCGGCGGGGCTGGCCCAGGTCCCTGAAGCGAGTTCACACACCTCGATCAAGACACGGGTCGAACATCTGATGGTCGAGGGGAATATCAAGGAGACTGAGGCTGCAATGACTGGCCCGGCGCAACCGAAACGCGAAGATATTGAGGCATCACACTGGCTCTGCCCTGTAGAAGATCGTCGTTGTCATGGTTTGCCGCGAGAAGGAATGGTCGAAGGCCTGACGCTGGGTCATTATCTGCAACTGGTGGTATTCACGGGCCGGCTCCTACGCGACGGCAAGGCTACGATCTCGGCCGAGGTGGAATTGATCTTCGTGCGGTTGCAAAGCAGCGGCACGGTGTGGCAAGAGCGGATGACCAGGCTGAGCGGCGGTCGGCTGCTGGGCCGGTTCTTCTCGGCCAGCCGCGAAAAGTTACGAGCCGCAGCCGAACGGATGGGTGTGCGCCATCTCGTGAATCTGCAAGCTTATACGGCAAGTTGAACCGGGATCAGCCTGGACCAACGCAACAGAAGGGGTAGCACTCGCTCTCAGGAGTTCGAGCGTTTACTCCTACATGCGTCTGCAACACGAACGGGACCGTTTTTGGGTTTGGCCCAAGCGTAATCAACACGCTTCTGGATAATAATTCCATGCAAAATGCTCCGGCTCAACTCATTTGAGTCGTCGGTCGTCGAGTAGTGGATCGATCTTGCAATGCATGTTCTTTCTTTTCCAAGCGTAATCAACACGCTTCTGGTTAATAATTCCGTGCAAAATGCTCCGGCTCAACCCATTTGAGTCGGCGGTCATCGAGTAATGGATCGATCTTGCAATGCATGTCCTTTCTTTTCCTCAGGGCGAAACCCTCGTTGTCAATCACGTGTCTTGAGGCCCTCGGGGACAGGCCTGCTCTGGTGGCACGAATGACGCCGTCTTCGGGGTCATCCGTGGGAGAGGGCCTGCTCTGGTGTTCTACGTTTTCCGGTCGAACTCGCTTTTTGCTCAGTTGAGCATGTCAGTGTCAATCGCCAGGTCCGCGGTATCGCCGCACCGTTTTCTGATGGATGCCCATGAAACTCATCGCGCCAGATACCCTCGACAATCAAGGTCAAGCCAATCATTCGAAGGATTGAGCTGGATTGGAAACCGAGGTTCAACACGCCTGTTACCGCCAAACATTTCTTTCTCATAGCGGCAGACAGACAACCGATGATCGTCCGGCTTGCGTGAACGTTTGGCCTGCCGCACGCAGTCACCCTTTCTTTCACTTCACCGATGACCCGCAGACGGCCTCATTCATGCCACCAGAGCACGCCGTTGTCATTTGTCACACTTCACGGATGACCCGCAGACGGCCTCATTCATGCCACCAGAGCACGCCGTTGTCATTTGTCACACTTCACGGATGACCCGCAGACGGCCTCATCCATGCCACCAGAGCACGCACGTGTCTTCTGATTCCCAGAAGTGTGCAGCCTCGGCAAGACTTGTGATTTACAACGAGGGTCTCACCCTAGGCTCACATCGTACCGCTCCGATTGGGGCTCAAGACAACCCGGATACAATCCCGCCCTTAATCGTTTCATGTCAACTTTTGCTGACGCGGCGGGCAAGAATGAGGCCACCTTGGCGGTGAAACGGGCTCGGATCGCCCAAAAGCGCAACTTCAAAGCTCGCGCTTCGGGCTCGGATCGGAATTCCAGAATGCAACGTAAACGTGAACCGCTGTAGCCTGAACCAAGATCCGCCCGGTTGTCGATTGTCGCAATTGCGGCAGCAGTACCCTCACCGCTTCAACGGTCGTCTGCCTGCGAACGAACCACAGTTCACTCACTATCGGATTACGAGTTGTCGGTTTCTAACGGATCATCGCTTGTTGATGTTGCATCGTTACGATACGACCAGCCACAACTCGGACAGTTCTCGGAATCTTCCGGTATGACCGTATCACAGGCCAAGCACCTGTCCAGCTCATCACCCTCGGGAACCACCGGCTGTGCGTTATCCAGCAACTTCGGATACTTGCGAAGGATTTCCGAGGCTTTCTCTGCCTGAGAATCAGGAACCTGGAGCTTGGCATAACCGACCGCACTGCCCAACAGCCAATCGGTGGTCACCATGTTGCCATCGGCAACAAATGCAGACACGCCTTCCTGTTCAAGAAAAGCGCAGGCCATCTCGGCCTTCTGGGCGTAACGGTATGTGGCAAGCGTTACTAGGCGGTCTGACATTGGATTACTCTTTTCACACTCCAGGTGATCACGCCAGGCACCGGCCTTAACGATAGCACAACCAGCCGCGCCGGTGTGATGATCGCGGCTCACATTGGGGCTACGCACAAAAACTACCCCAAGAGATGGCCGTGAGCGGCTGTCCCAGATGCGCAGCCCAAACGTGAACCGCTGAAGCCAGGGAACCGCGCTCGCATTCACGTTCCGCTTCAGGGTGTTCTTGAGCCGTAATCTAGAATCACCCAGCACCTCAGCGGCCCAACCGATGATGGATGTCCGCGTGCAAGCCACGAGTCCGTTAACTCCAGGGATCATCTCGCCCCATCCAGGAGAAAGTTCCCTGAAATTCAAAACGGCGGTTGGCCACGGTTCTTGGATCCATTAGCCAGTGCCCTGATCGGCCGCTGGATCAAACCGATCTGCGGAAATATGACGCGGGATCTGCCGATTCCAGGCCACTTTTGCCAGCGTACCCAGCAGGCCCAGGCAGATAACGACCATGGCCAACGTGAAAACCAGCAAAGCTCCAATCAGTAGATCGACGGGTGCGAGCCCAAGCCACGCGAGGCCGTAGAACCCCGCCACCATTCCTCCAAGCCCAGCCCCAAGAGCCAGCAACTCACCAACCCGGATTCGCCAGGGGACCAATCCACAATGCCACGCCAGATGCACACGGTGAGACAGAACCCCAAACCAGGTCAGGGTGAGAAACGCGAGAAGCGCAAGGCCTACGCCAAGCCATAGCTGGGCCTTGGTTGCAACCTGAGAAACAAGAACAGCCACGGTCAGCATCAAAACTAGCAAACCACCTGCAATACTGCCCCATTTCGATAGCCAGGCATCCATCGGTTCAGCAGGGAGCGGCAACCGTGCAAGCCAGCCAAGTTGCTTCATGGCCATCCTGCCCCAGCGCGTTCACTCAGATAACCGGACGGTGTTCACGATTCCCGATGCAGAGATTTAACCCACCCGCACCTTCTCCAGGATCATCCGTCGCATTCGTTCCAAAGTCACTTCGATCCAGGTTTGACCGAACTCCGAAAAGGCATCAGCGGCAAGCAATTGCTTGGTCGCCGCGTCTAGAAGTTGTACAAAAACCTCGCACCGGGCGCGATCCGTCAGAATCACGTCGAGGAAGACGACCTTGCCCGTGAACCAGCCCTCTCGTTCCTCTCGAAAGAATTCGGTCAGCGGATCAGAAGTTCCGAACCGAGCGGCAGCCTGATTCTCCAAGGCTTCTAAATACGATTCGATGGAACCGTTCGAGCCCCAGAATGTCTCACCGAGAAAATCAAAACCGGCACTCACACCACACCCTTCCCGGTCCCTGGACCAAAGACTGCCGGATTCAGAGGCTTTCTACCGCCGGCCGACTGGAATCTCGATAGAGGGCGATGGCAGCCACAAACGCCAGGGCCGCGCAAACTGCCCCCAGGTAGTAAGGAGCACCCGGGCTAACCAGCCCAAGCAATTGATTGGCCACGAAGTAATTCAACATCCTGGCCAGCGTTTGGGCCGAGCTCAGCGTTCCAAACACAGCCCCCTGCGCCGCTGCAGAAGCCGAGCGTGAAAGCAACCCT
Source organism: uncultured Planctomycetales bacterium (assembly GCA_903926465.1). Taxonomy (GTDB): domain Bacteria; phylum Planctomycetota; class Planctomycetia; order Isosphaerales; family Isosphaeraceae; genus CAIYJE01. The sequence goes on along the minus strand of CAIYJE010000131.1, from coordinate 59,713 downwards.
GTGATTGCCGGATTGGCCAGGCCAGATCCCAGCGCCACCAAGGGGGCGGCCAGCAGCAGCCCGTAAACATCCGTAACTCGTCCCAGTAACCCCAGGCCAATGGCCAGCACCACGGTTCCCAGCAAGATCAGCTTCAACTCGCCAAAGCGTTTCACCAAGGGCCGGATCATCCCCCCCTGCACCAGGGCCGAGACGAAACCGAGGAAGGCGAATCCGAGCGAGGCCGAAGCCGGGCTCCAGTGCAGCCGATCTTTCAGGAACAGGCTGTACGTTCCCTCCAAGGTGGCAAAGGCAAGCGTACTGAGCGCTCCGGCCAGAATGAGCAGCCTCAGCTTGGGTTGCTGGAACGAAGCCTTCAGCCCCTCCAAGCTCAGGCTTCGGGCCGCCTGGCGAGCCTCGGAATCGGCCGGGAGAGATTCTGGCAGGAACCGCAGTACCAAAATCCAGGCCAGGGTCGAAAAACCGGCCGCCACCAGAAACGGCAGCCGCAAGTGCCACGCGGCGGGCAACGGCAACAGCAGCAGCAAGCCCCCCAAAAGCGGGCCAAGCACAAACCCCACCCCAAACGCCGCGCCAATCAGGCCCAGGCTCCGGGCCCGCTCTTCCGGCTTGGTGACGTCGGCCACATACGCCTGCGCAACCAGGAAGTTGCCGCCCGAGGCCCCGTCCAGCATCCGGGCCAGCAGCAGCCAGAGAAAACTCGACGAAAACGCAAGCATCAAGAATGAAATTGCGGTCCCCGCCTGGCTCACGGCCAGCACCGGGCGACGCCCATAGCGGTCGCTCAGCCGACCCAAAATTGGCCCCGCCACAAGCTGACATAACGGAAACGCCGCCAGCAGCAAGCCAATTTGCCAAGACGAGAACCCATACTCACGCGCGTACAGTGGCAATAACGGCATCACCAGCGTGAAGCCCAGTAAATCTACCAGCACAATCAACGTGATCAAAACCAGCGGTCGCATAAATGTTCCTTCAGTCGCCCTTGGCCGCTTCAGGTGCCAAGAGATCAAGGCCCCGCAAAGCATGAACCTGTTTCAAGGCCTCGATCCGGTTCAGAATTCCTGGAATCGAGAGCACGATCAGTGGAGACGCCATCGCAAAAAATCCAGCGGCAAGCCCGGCCGACCAGCGGTGCGCCAGCCCAGACCAGCCAGGGACCAACCAGCCGGCCAGTCCCGTTCCCACCACCAGGCCCATGAACATGTTGAACATGCCCAGCAACGGAGCCAGCCGGCCCGTGTCTCGCAGACACTGGCCCAGCGGCCAGGTGGGCCAGCCTTCTTGCTCAATCCCCCGGGTCACTCGCAATCGAGACCAGGCCAGCCAGTCCCCTACCGCAACGGCTAGCACCAAAACGAAGAGGATGGCCAGCAACCCGACCATTGTATGCAGCACAGCAATCCTGTGACTGGTGCGCCCCACAACACCCAGGAAAATGGAACCCACCAAAAGCACCAGCGCAACCCAGGCCAGACGGACCACGAACCGGACGTTGAACTTCGGTGCATCTGGACAAGGTTGCATACGCTTCAATTCAAGCAAGACGGATCACGACGCGGGGCTCTCAAAGGAATGGAAGGACCCCTAGACTAAGGGAAACCATGCACCCTCCGCAACGCAAGCGTGGGCCGCGGTCTCGTCTTCGTGCGGCCAGGCCGGATATCATGGTGCCATTGCAGACGCCCCAAGGCCGGGCACCTCAGCCAACTCCTCGAACCACAAGAGCCGAATTGTGAGCGAAGCCTGGATTGCCGACCGCATGCGGCACATTGAAGCCTCTGGCATCCGCAAAGCCTTCGACCTCTCCAAGAAGATGGTCGATCCGATCAACCTCTCGATCGGGTTGCCCGACTTCGATGTGCCAGACTCCATCAAAGAGGCCGCCATCAGCGCCATTCGTGAAGGCCAGAATGCCTACACCCTGACCCTGGGCCTGCCGGAACTCAGAACCCACATCCAGCAGCACGTTGACACCGAATTCGGACACGCCGACCGACCCGTGATTGTGACGGCCGGCACCTCTGGAGGGCTGCTGCTGGCCCTTTGCTGCACGGTGAATCCAGGGGACGAGGTGATTTTGTTCGACCCCTACTTTGTCATGTACAACAACCTGGTGGCCCTGGCGGGCGGCAAGTCGGTGCTGGTTGATACCTATCCCGACTTCGGCATTCACCTGGACCGCGTGGCAGCCGCGGTGACTCCGCGTACCAAGTGCATTCTGCTGAACAGCCCCAACAACCCAACGGGGGCCGTGGCCAGCGCTGACGAGGTTGCGGCACTGGCCCGGTTCTGTCAGGAACGGAACATCCTGCTGATCAGCGACGAGGTGTACAAAACCTTCTGCTATAACGGCCCGTTTGCTTCCCCCGCCTCATTCAATGATCAGGTGCTGGTGGTAGACGGCTTCAGCAAGTCTTACGGAATGACCGGCTGGCGGCTGGGATACGCGCATGGCCCCTCTCAGCTCATCCAGGAAATGGCCAAGCTCCAGCAATTTAGCTACGTGTGTGCCCCCGCGCCGCTGCAAAAGGGCGTGGTGGACGCGATGAATCTGGACCTCACGGCCCAGGCGGCGGCCTACCGGGCCAAACGAGACCAGGTGGTTCAGGCCCTTTCCGGGCTGTATGACCTGGGCCACCCCGGTGGTGCCTTCTATGCCTTCCCCAAGGTCCCAGCCGGCTACGCCTCGGCCACCGAATTTGCCGCCGCCGCCATTCCTCACAACTTGCTCATCATCCCCGGCAACGTCTTCAGCAAGCGTGATACCCACTTCCGCATCTCTTACGCCGTGAATGACCGCACCCTGGAGCGAGGCCTGGATGTGCTGAAACAGTTAGCGGCAGGGCCGAAGAAGGCCTGAAGATATCCCATAGTGAGTCCAACACTCTCAGAATAAGAATGGACCCGATGGACGGAATGGACAGACCTGCAGGCCACGCCAGCCAGGCTCCATACCGTCCATTCTTCACTTTACGTTCATAAGATGTGTGGTTTCTTTTTATTCGTATCCGTCGCGACAAGCTGCTGAAGCCGGCCGCAGGGCTTATTCTCCGCTTCTACGGGATGCCACAACGTATTTACGGGGTTTGCTTCAAAACAAACGTGAGATTCTTTTTGTCTTGCTTGACCAGATCATAAAAGACTCTCAGTGCCTGGATAAGTCGCCCGGTATTGTTGTTGGCGTCTTGAGGTTGGTCCATGAGGTCAAATTCAACCAAAAGATACCTGGGGAAGATTTCTTGGGCAAGCATATGATCAAGCACTACCAATTCCGCACCTTCGATGTCCATTTTTAACAGATCCAGTGGCCGACCCTGACCTTGGGTTTCCATGATCTGTTTCAAACTGACCGTACGGACTTTTGAAGACTCTTCTGCATACATACCAGCAACGAGGGTGTGTGAGACATGCGCAGGATTCCGCGGTTTATAAAAGGGAATCGTGAGATCGGAAGCATTCCAGAGTGCCTTGGGCTCATAGAAGAACTTCGCAAGATCGGGTCTTATCGCTTGAATTTGGTGCAGGTAATCGTTTTGAATAGCCCCAGAAAACGTCTGACGTTCCTCTGAATAAAACTGTTGAATCTCAGAGAAATGAGTGATTGCGCGAGGCGTTGGATCCACGAGAACAATTTCGCAACCGTAACGAACCTGCAAGAGCAAGTCAAACGACATATCTTCACCAACGCCTGCCGAGATTATAAAACTGTTGGCATTGAGTTTCATGTCTCTCGGGACATACCTGCCGCCATAAGCGGTTCCAAGTCGTTCCAACAAATCTCCGTTGCCTCCACGAAAATGGCCCGCGAGAGTGCGATTCCTGAAATCCGAGAACAGCCGAAAAGGCTTGGCGGCCAGGGCGTTGCGAATCATGGAACGAAGTTTCATAGACCAAATCCGCATTACGAACCTTGACACTTCCCAGAAAAATCGACCGTTGATAATGCCATGTCTTTTATGATAGAGGCCTGGACATCATCCAGGTTACAAATATGCCGTTGCGAACATAGGTCTTGGGATAATGGTGAAGCGAGTCGTGTCGATGCGCCAGACCTACAAGGGGCGTTATACATCCGTTATTTCTTCATCATCGCTGAATGACTGAGCAAACGGGATGTAACCGACCGTCATGATGCCATTGTCTCTTCACCATGTCTTGAACATAGTCAAGGATCGCTTTTTTGTCTTCAACCCCCACGACGTAGTTGGCATGGAATACCGCAATATCCTTGGGAACTGCGAAACGCTCGCCACGCTTCCATATTTTTCGTTTTACAAGACCATACCCAAAAAACCGATCAGGCAAATAGTCCCATCGGATTTGGCAAGGGTTCCAGCCTCGCCGACTCATAGAAGTTTTCAACGCCTGAGGCAACCAGGGAAATCTGGCATTGACGATGAGTGATTGGCAAAGTAAAGCTTGATCGTTGATGGGAATACCGTCAGTATTCTCAGCCTGGCAGACCATCTGATCTCGAATCCATTGCCAGAGGCGAAGCGTCCGATCGTTACCCTGGATGGCCATGAAACCCGCACACAGGCCACCGTTGAGATTATTGCGGTGGATCGCCATATCTATGCCATTCATAATGTCCATGATTGCCAATCGCGTGGGCCGCAAGAAAAGCACATCCACATCGGAATGCAAGAATGGCTCACCCCAGTTTTCTTTGATACCACGCAGAATCAGGTCGACTTTCTTGAGCATGGTTTTCAGCCAGCCGTCATCCATGAATCTCGCCGACACACATTCTTGATCCGCCATCTCGAGAATCAGTTCATATTCATCATGTATCGTGGGCAGAAAAAACTCTTTGAGAAGTACGTCATGGGAAGGGGTATAAAAACTATAAAGTTTCACCGTAGGCCTCTCGGATGGATCGAGCGATATTCGTTCCGCAGTAAGCATGGTACGCCAGATAGCATTGCTGACGCATTGTCTCTTCCAGATCCCCGTGAATTGGTTTCAGGTAGTCAGGGAAGAAGCGAGCCTCACACTCTGGAACGCGGATCACGCAAGAATCCCACGCGAACTGGCCGGGAAGCCGCATCTCATCCGCGAAAAGCACTGGAATGGCCCCCGCTTGCAAAGACTCCCAGAAGCGTATTGTGCTCACACCTGTACCACGCGGGCAGAGTGAAAACCTCGACCGCGATAAGATCTTCTGATACTCCTGTTTCTGACGGAACTGGTTCCAGAGCGCCATTCTGCCACTTGCCCAGTGCCACTGTTTGCGTTCAATCACCACCGAATCTTGCGGATGGGCCATCTCAAAGATCTGGCGCCGGACCCCAGAACGGCTCCTTCTGGTGCTGTCAAACCCGATAAAGCTGTACAGAAGATCCTTCTGCCGTGCGGGGCCAATTCCGTGAACTGCCTGATGAGGCAGCGGTAGAATTCGGATCCGGTCTTCATCATGGTCAACATGAGGCGAAAAAAGAGTATCGACTCCGAGCTCTTCCAGTAGAGGCAATATCAATCTGTACTGGATGTGCTGACAGACTGTAAAGCCGTGGTTCAATCGTGGTGCGGCAATCCCTGCCAACCGCTTCTGATTGATGAGCACAGCCCAAGGCACAGCAAGGTAATTCACATCGGTCTGAAGCGGTGACCGTTTCAGACTCTTGTAGACATCGAATTCGGTTGTAACCTGATCCTTACCAAAATATCGGGTTTCCAAGGTATGAAGGATCATGGAACGCGTCTTGAGCTTTTTTCAGGGGAAAGAGCCCAGGAAGGCAAGTGAAGGTGCAACAGCACACGGAACATACTGGCAGCATCCATGACGTTTAGCTTCACCAACCGGCCAGACCCTTGATCCGGGACGAATCCACGAATTCCCTGGACTAGTTTGGGGCGAGCTTGTCCACGCACACCTGAAACAGGCGACATTAAAGAGCTTATAAAACCACGCTGGCTGAAGACACACCAAGTTGAGCACGCGGTGATCTTGCGGCTCAACCGGCCAGGTTCTGAACCGCTCTCTGACTCTTCCCAAAGACAAGAAATCCGGCTCAAGAGGAGAGCGGTCCGCCCCCCTCCCCTTGAACGGTATTTTCCAGTTCAGGCAATTTCCTTCTTGCGCGGTTCGCGATCCCGGTCTGGTAAAGCCACCGGCTTGGTCAAGGGTAGCGGAGTCTGATCAAAGAGATTCTTCTCTTTCCGCACCACCTCGGGCGTAACAATCCACTTGCCCATTTCTCGGGCCGACCGATCGGGCAGTTCATACATGATGTCGAGCATGATCTCTTCAATGATCGCTCGCAGGCCACGGGCTCCCGTGTCTTTCTCCTTGGCCTTGCGGGCAATCTCTCGCAAGGCGTCGGGTAAGAACTCGACCTCGGCCCCCTCCAGTTCAAAGAACTTCTGATACTGCCGCACGAGCGCATTGCGCGGCTCAGTGAGAATCGACATCAGGGCCTCTTCATCCAGCGGCATGAGCGGGGTCACCACCGGCAACCGACCCACGAATTCCGGGATCATGCCGAATTCGAGGATGTCATCCGAGGTGAGGCGAGACAGCAAGTTCCCCAGCTCACTGGAGTGCTCGGTGTGGGTCTGGCTGCCAAAACCAATCGTCTTGCGGCCGATCCGGCGGGCAATAATGTCTTCAATACCCACAAACGTGCCACCACAGATAAACAGAATATTCGTGGTATCAATCTGAATATACTGCTGCTCTGGATGCTTCCGCCCACCCTGCGGCGGAACGTTGGCCACGGTCCCCTCTAGCATCTTGAGCAGGGCCTGCTGTACCCCTTCGCCCGAGACGTCACGGGTAATCGAGACGTTGTGGTAGGTTTTGCCAATCTTGTCCACTTCGTCAATATAAATGATACCCCGCTGCGCAGCTTCCACATCAAAATCGGCGGCGTGGAGCAGCTTGAGCAAAATATTCTCGACGTCTTCACCCACGTAGCCGGCTTCGGTCAACGTGGTGGCGTCACCAATGGCAAACGGCACGTTGAGGATGCGGGCCATCGTTTTCGCCAGCAGGGTTTTGCCACTGCCGGTGGGACCGATCAACAAGATGTTGGACTTGTCGAGTTCCACGTCGCGATCATTGTCGCCACTGTGAACCAACCGCTTGTAATGGTTATGAACGGCAACGGACAAAACCTTCTTGGCTTTGTCTTGGCCAATCACATACTGATCAAGCTTGGCCTTGATCGAACTGGGCGAAGGAATATCGTTGAACAGAGACTTGGGGGTGCCCCGGCGCCGCCGCTCTTGGTCCAGAATCGACTCGCAAAGCTCAATACACTCACCACAGATGTAAACATCACTCGGCCCCTCAACCAGCGGACCAACATCGCGGTAGCTCTTGCGGCAGAATGAGCAAAAGGCGTTCTTCTTGGAGCCCCCAGAACCGCCTCCCGTGGGACCGCTACCACCCGAAGATGAGCCACGTCGACCGCCTCCCGACGGGCCACCACTCGCGTTGTCCTTGCCGGTGGGCATTTTCGCTTGACCTTTCCGTGTGATCCGGGAACAGCCCGGGGGCAATCCGTCAGTGTGCGTTGGGGCCCGGCCCAAGCCCATCAAGCCTCAATCAAGCAGAGGCCGTCCGGGACAACTCCTCATTTCACCAGGCGCTTCATGAAACATTACTCAAAAACGCCACTCCGTGACGCTCAGTCAGGCCATTTGCATTCCGTTCCAAACGAAAAGCACACCATCTTAGTTTGTTTTTTGGTTCGAGGCAAGCCGCGAAACACCCTCACCCCACGGCAAACCCGGCGCACTTCCGCCAGGCCTCCCAACCCCTAAAACCAGCCAAACCGGATTCGGGCCGCTATTTTCAGGGGTTTTCACACCCCCTCATGGAAGAAAACGGCCGGGAGCCGAACCAGGAAGCAGACAGGCGTTCACCTGCCCAAAAAGCCGGAGCCGCACCCGGGCCACCAGCCGATACCCAAGATCACGCGCCCATCGGGGCACCAACCGCCCGGCTCGCCCCACCACCGACCAGGGGAACCCCAGCCGACCCAGCACCCGCAACGCCGCATCCGACCGAAGATGCAGACCAGCCTCATCCGCCAGCACCACGGTATTTTCACCCCGGCGACCAAGCTGGGCGCGATACGGCTGGAAGGTCTCTCCCTGAAGCGGCGCAAACCGGAATTCCTGCAAACGATCATGCCGCAATACAAACTGAACAAAACGATCACAAAGCCCACACTCACCGTCATAAAAGATCACCGGGCCAGCCAACCGCGGGCCCGGTTCAGGACCTTGCCCACGTGCCAATGAACCAACCTGGTGCGTATCCAGCATGACCGTGATTCACCGGAGGGGAAAAGTGCCAATCGTGAGCCGTTACAGAATGTCGGCCGGGGGCGGCTGTCAGACATCTTTGGAGCGTGGGCCAACCTGAACCCTCTTCATTATAGTATCCATGACTGCAAGACCTTGAGAAATCGATTGGCGCTCAGCCGAATTCCGTAAAAACCGTTGGGGCTAATAGTCTGAAGCCCTGAAGGGCGTTTCAAGAGAGTCCAGGGCGCAGCTCTCGCTGTTCTACACAAGTCCTGAGCTGGACCGGGGTTGATGAGGCAGATCGAATCTCGCCTACCTCGCGGAGAGTGTGACGCGGATCCGGAGCTCTGTAGGAGCGATTCATGAGAGCCCAGGGCAACGCCCTGGGGAAACCATGAGCCCCTGTAGTCCTCTTATTCTTAGGTGTTTTTAGCTCCATGGGCGATCCCATGGAATTGGATCGCCCATGGAGCCCAAGAGTTTTTTTGGGGGATCAGCTTACCCAGCCCGTTGGGCTGGGCTAACTTGAATCGGGCCTTCAGCCCTCAAAACCGAGACCTTTTCCTTGATTCACCGAATCTAGCTGAATGGTTTCGGAAACCGATTGGCACTCAATATTACCGTTGCGCTTCAGCGGAAATCAGGTCACACAAAGCTCCTCAATCACCCAAATCCTGATGATGCTCAGGAGCTGGTTTTTTTTCGAGACTTGGGGCGGGCCTGCGGCTCTTCGCCTGGCGGCAAATTCCGCCAAGCCTCATCCTTTTGCAACCAGGCCAGCACCTGCCGGTTCACCGCCGAAAGAGTGAACGTGACCACGTCATCCAGATTCACCCAGCGCAACTCGGCATAGCCTGGGCCCGGCTCAACCACTCCCTTCACCACCGCCCCGCTCACCACCTGAAGCGTAACCGCATGGCGAGTCACGCTGTACTTGAACTCCCTGAGCGCATTCCCAGGCGTGATCGTCAGGCCGGTTGCCAGCCGGACCGCCTGAATCAGGTCACCCTCCGAACCATCAAGCCGGACCCGGCCAGCGGGATCCGCCCCAGATTCATGCATGGTCGGGATTTCCCAGAACTCTTCCCAGAGCTGGCCGGGGGAACGCCTGGCCAGCAGCAACTGGTTCTGACGTACGGCCAGCACCCCCACCTCACGAGAAACCAAGGGGGCCTGCCGAGCGGCCTTCAGGGGCAACGTTTGCTGAAGCCCCTGTTGGCGTGCCTCGCACTGTTCGGCCAGCGGGCAGAGCAGGCACAGCGGATTCCTGGGCAGGCAGATGGTGGCCCCCAGATCCATGAGTGCCTGGTTAAAGTCTCCCGGTTGTTTGTCTGGCACCAGGGCTTCCGCCACGCTCCAGAGCCGTTTTTGGGTGGGCGTTTTACCGAGTTCGCCCGGCCAGGCGATCAGCCTGGCCAGCAGGCGCTGGGTGTTGGCTTCAAGAATGGCTTCGGGCAGATCAAATGCGAACGAGGCCACCGCGCCGGCAATGTATCGGCCGATCCCGGGCAACGCTTCCAGCTCGGCCCGCGAGCGAGGAAACTGGCCGCCGTGCCGCTCAACCACCGCCTGGGCGGCGGCGTGCAGCAACCGAGCCCGGCGGTAATAGCCAAGCCCTTCCCAGGCCTTGAGGACATCGGCGGCAGGGGCCGAGGCCAGGTCCTGGACCGTAGGAAACCGGGCCATAAAGCGGGCAAAATACGGAATGACGGCGGCCACGGTTGTTTGAACCAGCATCATCTCAGAGACCAGGATCCGGTAAGGATCATGATCTGCACGCCAGGGCAAGTCTCGCTGATGGTTCTGGTACCAGCTCACCAGATTCTTACGAATTGCATTCAGCCAGGCGGGGTTGGCATCCAGCGCGAGGGCCTGGGCGCCGCTGGTAGCCTGGGGGCCGGCCTTGGTTGGGGAAACGCTCCGCTTTCGTGCCATCGCCCGGTTCCTGCTGAGTGGGTACAGGCAATTCCGTGGCTGAGATCTGGAACGCCGCCCTTGCATCCTACAAAAGCTCCACGCTGAGCAAGTCAACGTGGAGCTTTTGAGTTGTTGGCAGATTCTCAGGTCCCGACAAGAGGGTCAGTCTCGGCGGATGATGGGCGTGCCTTCGGGGATCCTGAAGATGTGCGGGCGAGGGATCCCTCGGCTTTGTTCACGGGCTGCGCGGCCGAAGTAAGCGGCCATCGCTTCGACAACTGTGACCTGAGAATCTTCGCTCAGTTCCGGATAGATTGGCAAGGCCAGGGTCTGGTTGGCTGCCCGCTCAGATTCGGGGAAGTCTCCCACCTGGTGCCCAAGCGAGGCAAAACAGACCTGCAAGTGGAGCGGAATGGGGTAATAGATCTCGGTCCCAATCTTCCGATCCGCCAGATCCTTGCGCAGGTTGTCTCGTTCGGCTTCGGGAACTCGGACCACGTACTGGTTGAAGACGTGGAACGAGCCTGATTGCTCGGTGGGGGTGGTCACAAGGTCGGTCAGGCCGAACTCGCGAATCAGGCCGTCGTACCGAGCGGCAATCATCCGCCGGGCGCCGGTCCAGTCATCCAGATGCCGAAGTTTGACCCGCAGCACGGCCGCCTGAAGGGCATCTAACCGGGAGTTGAAGCCAACCTCATGGTGATGGTATCGGGGTTCCATCCCGTGCACACGCAGCCGGGCAACCCGCTTGGCAAAGGCTTCGTCGCCCGAGGTGATCATGCCGCCATCACCAAACCCGCCAAGATTCTTGGACGGGTAGAAGCTCAGCGAAGCCGCATCACCGATCGAGCCAACCGAGCGGCCATGGTAACCGGCCCCAATGGCCTGGGCGGCGTCCTCAAGAACCTTGAGGCCATGCCGGCGGCCAATCTCCAGAATGGGGTCCATATCGGCCGCCTGGCCGTACAGATGGACCGGAATGATCGCCTTGGTGCGCGAGGTGATGGCCGCCTCGATGGCGTCTGGCCGGATATTGAAGGTAACCGGATCAATATCCACGAAAACCGGCTTGGCCCCCAGGCGCCATACGGCCCCGGCGGTGGCAAAAAACGTGTAAGGGGTGGTGATCACTTCATCACCAGGCCCGATATCCCAGCCCATCAGCGGCAGCACAATGGCATCGGAACCCGATGCGCAACCTACGGCATGGGAAACCTGGCAATACCGGGCAATTTCGGCCTCCAGGCCGCTAACTTCCGGTCCCATCACGAACATCTGATTCTCGACGACGTTACGGATCACTTCGTCGATTTCAGCTTTGATGGTCTGGTACTGCGCCTTGAGGTCGAGCGCGGGAACAGGCCTAAGCTCAGTGTCGGCACTCACGCGTGTCACTCCCTTGACGCCGCAACCCCGGAACAGGGGTTGTCGATTCCACCGTCCTTGGGGAATCTGATCGGACACCGCACCGTAATCCTTGACCCGGAAAGCGTCAAGTGCGGCCAGAAACGCAAGACCTACCAATTATGCCGATTGCACAGGCATTTGCGAGTATCGAAACCGCCTTTTATGGCTTTCCCTGAAGTAGGTTGGCCAATTGGCCGTAGAACAGCCTGGGGGCAAGCCAGACGCCCGGTTCTGCCTCGTCTAGCAGGGATGGAATATGATGTTTTGGGGTCCAAAACACGACCCGGCGAACCGTGCAAGATCCGGAGGCGATTGATGGCCCGCAAGCAACCAGCGGAAATCTCCGCAATCCCCGGCCTACCAACTGGCTATACCGAGTTTCTGGAAGCGTTGAAAGCTCGTGTGCATCAGGCCCAGACCCGGGGCCATGCTGTGAGTGAACTAGAAGCTGATCGAGCTTTACTGGGAGATAGGCCGAGAGATTGTGCTGCGCCAGGAGCGAGAAGGCTGGGGCAAAAGCGTTGTGGACCGCCTGGCCGGAGACTTGCAAAAAGCATTTCCTGGAATGGGCGGTTTTTCTGCCAGTAACGTCTCGCGGATGCGGGCTTTTTATCGAGCTTATCGGGACGTCGAGAATTCGGCACAGCCTGTGCCGAAATTGAAAGGCAAGAAACTGGCACAGCCTGTGCCGAAACTAGCCGACGAAGTTCCGCCTGCTGCCGTGCATGGCATTCCCTGGGGGCATAATGTGGTTTTGCTCTTCAAAGTTTCCACGCGGCAAGAGCGGCTCTGGTATGCCGAAAAAACAATCGAACACGGCTGGAGTCGGGCGGTGCTGACCGTGCAGATCGAAAGTGGCCTGTTCGGCCGTCAGGGCCAGGCGGTCACCAACTTCGCCACCCAGATGCCGCGCCCTCAATCGGACCTGGCGCAGCAGGCGCTCAAAGATCCGTATCTGTTCGATTTCCTGACCCTGCAGGAAGAGGCCGTGGAGCGTGATCTGGAGACCGGGTTGGTCACGCACATCCAGAAGTTTCTGCTGGAACTGGGGGCTGGGTTCGCCTTCGTGGGTCGGCAGGTGCATCTTTCGGTGGGCGAGGATGACTTTTACCTCGACCTTCTATTTTATCATCTCAAGCTGCGCTGCTTTGTGGTAATCGACCTGAAAATGAAGACGTTCACGCCCGAAGATGCCGGGAAAATGAACTTCTACCTGTCGGCCGTGGATTCACGGATGAAGCATGCGAGCGACGCGCCGACCATTGGTTTGATTTTATGCAAGAAGCGCGACCGGATTACGGCGGAGTACGCCTTGCGCGACATTGCCAAACCGATTGGCGTGGCCGAGTGGCAGGCCAAGCGGGTTCAGTCGCTGCCTGAGCCACTGAAAGGAAGCCTGCCGAGCATTGAAGAGCTTGAAGCCGAGTTCGGTACAGAATCCACGTCATGAGCTCGGGAGGTGCTTGGGGGTGGGCATGCTCCCCTGCGTTCAGTCCATCGGGTCGGCGTCGATCTCGATCCGTGTCTTTCCGTCCAACGCCGTGAGGCTAGCGTGCCTGATGTCATAGCGGGCGTCTGGGAACAGTTCCAGCTTCAGGTGGATCAGTGCTTCCATATCGGTACGAAGATCTGCGAGGTATTCCTGCGGTTGTTCGGTGTCGGATTCCTCGATCGCCTTGATCCAGGCGTCCAGCAACATCGGCCGAATCTCGGCAGTCTCACACGCAATATTCCAGGCGCTACAGGCGGCAGCCAGACGGTTCTCCTGCTCTTCCACACTCTCACCTAGAACAATGAATTCCGCCGCAAACTCGACGACCATCTCGGCAATATCACGTTCAGGTTGAGTCACGGGTGAGCTTCCAGGTAAGTAGATTGAGAGACAGTGGAAAATTCGAGCCGAGTTTCTGGAATTGAAGGACAGCCGCCACCGGCTGTCATTCTCTTCAGGTTCAAGACATAAGCACTAGCCAAGAGTGATAGCCCTCCAGGAATTTGCCTATGGCAAAGTCTACAGGTGCGGAACTGGCGCCTCCCCCAGCGCTTCGGTAATCCGCGTTAGCACCAGACGGTCTAGCAACGCATGCGGCCCAAGTGGTGGGCCAAGTTCAAACTGCACCCCAGCATGACGTTCCGACAGCTCATCTCGGGCCGCCGCCAGGTCTCGCGTCAGGTGAACACCCATCGAGAGGAAGAACGGGATCAACAAAACCCGTGAGGCCCCCCTGCCCACACAGCGCTCGCCGCCCGTCGCAATATCAGGCTCGGCCAGTTCTAGAAATGCCGATTCCACAATGGCATACTCACCGGTAGCGGTGATCCGCTCGGCCAGTTCATGTAGCTCTTGGTTGGCCTCGGCACGCCGGCTGCCATGGGCAATAAGCAAGATCGCCGTCAATGGATCGCGGGAAGCATTCGCACTCATGGAACAGATTCATCCAGTTGGGCAGTTGTGAACCCAGGGTTGCAGCCTGGGCTGCCTTGAAATGGGCCATTGAGCCTCAAGACAAACCGTGTGCCAGACAACCGTGAACCGCTTGAAGAAAACAAGAGATCCACTCGCCGGCACTTCAGGCTCGTATCGGTAAGAAACAAGAGATCCACTCGCTGACGCTGCAGGCTTGTATCGGATCTGGTCCGATCGGAAAAGCACCCACACTCCAAACGTGAATCATTCGGGATGCGGATTGAGAATTGTAGACAATCGACCTCATTCATCTTCGTCTTCATCTTCGTCTTCGTCTTCATCTTCGTCTTCATCGTCATCGCCATCGTCATCGCTATCGTCATCGTCATCGTCATCGCTATCGTCATCGTCATCGTCATCGTCATCGTCACCAAACGGCAGAATGAAGGCGGCTCGGACCGGCGCGGGCATAATCGAGTTTGCCCCGCGCACGGCTTTCCAGATGATCTCGTTAAACGTCAGGTCATCGGCGCGATCTTCCCTGGAAAGATCCAGCTCCAAAGACGCTGCGGCCCCGGGAGTGTCGGGGGTATTCACGGCCTTGATATCAACCCCCGCCGGCTGGGCGTTAAACGGCGTCAGGTCGGCGGTACCCGTGAAGGCCCGATACATGGGCGTGGCCGCCGCATCGAACTGGCTCATGGGATCCAGCCCCAGGATCAGCTCCATCGTCCTGAGCATGGAACTGGTGCTATAAAGCGTAGAATCGGTCGTCTTCCGGCGCGTGTAGGGACTGATCGCCTGGGCAATCGTCCGGTGCGCATCCACATGGTCGGACCCATTCTGAGCGTCATCTTCCACCACAAAGATCGCCAGTTCCGGCCAGAACCGCGACCGGCTGAGCGCCTCCACAATCCGACCCAGGGCCAGGTCGTTATCGGCCACCATCGCGGTTGGCGTTGGGCTGCCCGGCCGCGCACCAGAGGTGTGGTCGTTGGGCAGATGCATGATCATCAAACGGGGCATCTCGCCGGTCTTCTCAAACTCCGCCAGCTCTTCAAGGAACCGATCGGCACGAAACTGATCGGTAATCTCAAGGTTGTAGGGCGGATACTTGGGGGCCACGTGCCCCTTCAGGCCGGGCTCTTTGGAATCGCCATCACTCACAAACTCGCCAAACGTCCGGTAGGTAATTCCCTTGGCTTTCGCCTTATCCCACAGGTAGCCGCCGTCCCCCTTGGAAATCGGGAAGTTTGCGTCGGACGGATACGGGGCCCGCTTGTCGCCCCGATAAGAGAGCGGCCAGGTCCGTTCCACAAAGTCACTGGCGTAAGCCCCCACGGTCCATTCGTGGCCGTCGGCGCTCACTTCCCCTTCCACATAGAAATTATCAAGCACCACAAACTCACGCGCCAGCGCGTGCTGGTTGGGCGTGACCTGTTCAGGAAACAGGCAAAGATGAGGTTCGCCATTGCCGGTCGATAAGTCTCCCAGCACCTGGTCATAGGTCCGATTCTCTTTGATGACATACAAACAGTATTTGATGGGAGAAGGGTCGCCCACCTTGGCCGGAATGGCATTATCGGCAGGCCGATCTTTACCGGCGGCGGCCAGCGGGTCGGTTCGATTGACCGGGCTACAGTCATAGACCGTCTTTGAGTAGTTCGCCATCACGGCCGGGCTGGGCATACGAACCATGGAGAGCGAGCCTTTGAAGAGCCCACCGATGTACTGACGGAACCGGCCATCCACGCGTAAGGCCATTGGATGTGGGCCATCGCGGTTGGCGCTTGAGGTGTTTCCCTTGCCGTTGGTGATCCAGAGGGAATTGCCATCGTGGGAAACCCGCACACAGGTGGGATACCAACCGGTGGGGATGAAACCAAGCGGGGTGCTTTCCGCAGGATTGGAAACGTTGACCACGGCCAGGTCGTTGGTATTCGCGTTCGCCACAAACAGCATTGAGCCATTGGGCGAAAGTGCCAGGGAGTTGGGCGTGCAGCCTGCCGGTGCGCGTGGGTCGATGGCCGTGCCAATGGTGGCCAGCGCTTTGCCGTCTCCCGCCAGATCATGCACTGTCACCGTGTTCCGGTTGGCGTTGGCCACATACAGCACTTTGCCGTTGGGGCTCCTGAGCATTTCATTGGGATGGGGGCCGGTTGGCCAGGTGGCAATCACTGCATTCTGCTTGAGATCGATGACAGCAATTGCCGACCGGCCCCACAGGCTCACATACGCGCGGCCACGCGGCTCATCCAGCAAGATGGCGTACGGGTAACTGTCTTGCTCTAGCTTGATCTCGGAAGTGAGCTTGGCCGCCTTGCTATCAAATAGCTCAACACGGTGCGCAAACGCATTGGCGGCCCACAGCGTATTATCATCGGTTGAAAGGGCCAGGCCGGCAATGCTACCGAGTGCCCGCTTGGTGCCACGCTCCGCGCGATTTTCAAGCGGCTCGTCACGTACATCTTCACCGTTATCAGCCGCCCCCTCAACCACCAAGATCACCTTGTTGGAGAGCAGTCCCTCTTTGTGATCGAACCGGTACACCACATCGTCAAACCCGCCACCGGCATAAAGCTGGCGACCATCAGACGACCAGACCAGGCCACCAAAGGTCTCTGGTAGGGTTACCCGTCCAATCACTTTGCTGGTGCGCAGGTCAAGCGTTACCACTTCGTGCTCGCCGTAGCCGGCGTGCAAGATGGCCAGAACCGGCTCCTTGGGATTTTCGGCCATGGTCACCGGGAAGTCACCCACGGGAACTTGCTTCCCGGCCGGCTGGAGCTTCCAGCCGTTGGGCAGTTGAACCTGTCCAGACGCGGTCAGGCCAGGCAGATTGGGCCTGGGCACAGGTTCTTGACCCAAAGCGGCCAGGTCCAAGAAGACAACGACCAGAAAGAACGCGCCCTTCAGGGCCGCGAATCGTGGATGGATCAACCGTTGACTCATGGTGGCTATGCTCTCGGGGTGCTGATGACTTCAGACAGACTAGCGAGCGGGACACCGGTTTCGCTAGCCGCGAACGGCCGCTTCACGCAAACTTCGCTCGCTTTATTCGGTTTCCCTGGGTCGTTTGAGCCCATCCCAGAAACCGGGAAAATAGGGAGTTGGATGCCGCTTTCGCTCCTCTTCAAGCGCTTCCAAACGCGCCCGCAGGAAGGCCTCCGGATTGGTTTGGGCCATGTAAGAGGCCAGGTCTTCCAGCAAGCTATTGCGAAACTTTGTTCGCTCCCACTCGCTCTCGAATTTGGGAACGTAGGGGCTGTGACCGTCGTCAGGCACAGCCGGCTGTTCCTGGGATTTCTTGGATTCTGCATCATTCATGGCGCAAGCCTTTCGCTAGAAGTGGTTCCACTCTGGCTGGCGCACGCGGCTTCCAATACAAGCCCGAAGCGCAACCAAGTGTGCCTCTTGTTTCTCTTTCCTGCGGGTTTTACGGTATTCGGCTGAATGGTTACTGCGCGAGCAACCACCCTCCATCCATGAAACTGGCCGACAGCCATGAGGCTGCCGGCCAGAGTGCTAACAATTCCGCCAAACCTGGGTTTATCGAACTGGCTGGAGCGCACCCTGCTGCTGGATGGCTCCCAGCTTGGCCAGGAACGCCAAGGCCGGCAGATCCAGCCGAAGCCGGACCCGCAACGAGTCTGCAGGGCCACGGCCCACCGAGAGGTCCACCTGGTTCTTGCCGGCCTTCTTGCCTGTGAAGAAGTTCGCCAGACTGGCTTTCACATCGGCCGGTGTATCGGCCAGCATCGCAAGCTTGTCCACGGCCAAGCGCAAGGCCAAGGGATTCCCAACTGCCGTTGCAGGAACGGTTCCAGCCGTCTCACCCAGCGCCTTCACAATTGCAGCTTCCGCCGAAGCCCCCACGGCCAGCAGCACCTGATCCTTCCGGAACGCCAGGTAGATGATCGGTTCACCCAGACCCTGCATTCCGGCTGCATCCTCGGGCTTCAGAACCGGCTTGATCCGGTGCAAGCTTGTACCATCGGGGGCCTTACCCGCATCCAGCGTGACCTCGGCCTCGGTCGCACCCGGCGGATGGGCCTTGATGGCATCACGCACCAGGTCTTCCAGTTTCTTGGCGTCTGGCACCCTGGCGCCGGCGACCAGCACCGAGGTTCCACCGCTGGTTGGCGTTGCGACCTCGCGAATCGACATCCCGGTGTCAAACGAACCAGAATCCACCAGTTCCTTGACAATGGCCTGGGCTCGCTCAAGAAGTGCCTTGTCGGCCGGGTTTTTCTCGGCTGCCAGCGCCTTGGTAAACCCCTCGCCGATCGACTTCCCCAGCGTCTTTTGCAGTTCAGGAGAAATGGGCAGAGATGCCCAGCCGGCCATGGCGGAATTGGGGTCGGCAAACGCCTGGAAGCTGCTGGTGCGGCTTGAGAACCCGGCCAGGCTCTTGGCCATCGAGGTATCCTTGAGCGCGGCGAAGCCGAGGTCAAGCGAAAGCTCTTCCTTGGCCTTGTCCACGATCAGGTCCAGGTTCAGGTCTCGAGATTCGCGAACGAACCGCTCGAATACCTCTTGGCTGAACTTCATCCCCGCAAGCCGACCCTGAAAGGCGGCCTCGTCTTCGCCGGGCATCTTGTTCCGTTCCAGAACCATCCGCTGCTCAACCTGCTCCAGCAGCATATCCTTGAACGGCTGGGGAACCTGATCCATCCGAACGCTGGCGCTCAGGTCACCCACCCCTTCGCGAATGGGCATCCAGTTGGCCGGGGTCAGTGCGGCCAGTTTCTCGGCCCCCTGGGGCACCATGGTCAGGTAGGCGTACCCCTTGGCCTCGACCGCGTACAGCGACAGGCCCGAACCCGGGATCCCAACCCGATAACTGAAGCCGGCAACACCTGGCTGGTTATCAACCTCCACACCAAAGTTCTGGAGCGTGTCCAGCAGAGCTTTGAGATCTGTCACCGGCACGGCCACAACCACGGTGGGTGGATCGGCGGCACCCGGTTCGGCGGGCATCGTCACCCAGGCACCAAACGGCTTGGTTCGGTCAATGCCCGGCAGCAAGGTTGGGTCTTTGAGAAGATCTAACCCCTGCTGAGCCCCCTGCTTCATCTCTTCATCGGGAGCCGCGGCGCTGACCAGGTACTCAAGGTCACCCACCAGCGTGTCGACTGACCGAGCCGTGACCACCACCACCTGCGCCTGGGCAGGCCGTGAATGGCTCAGAAAAAGTGGAACCGCCAGCAGTAGCGCGGCCCACGGCAACCTTTTACGCATTCCATGTCTCCCTGAATCAATAGGGCCGGCAACCAGGAAAACTGGCAGCCTGGCCGCAGGATGCAACTTGTGTATCACCCCGAACTCTTGAACACGCATTCAACTCAGGCATGGTATCCCCAATCAGGAAGATACCCAACTCCACGTCTGCCGGTTTCAGATCAATGACCACGAATCGGCCGGTACCAGACCACGTTGTGCGATGCGCCCCCCACAGCCACAATGTCCGGGGTGCCGTCGCCGTTGAGGTCGCCACCGCGCAGGTCCTGGGCGGTGATTTCACGGTCGATTACGGTTCGGGTCCAGTCGGAACCGTTGAAGCGATAGACCGACACTCGCGCATCTTTGCCACGATGGCCGGCAAAAACCTCGTCCGTACCGTCGCCATCGACGTCGGCCACCCACAGGGCGTGCCCAACGTCAAGCGTGTCATCGAGCACAATGGGCGTCTTGAACTGAGTAGGGGCTCCACCTTCAAGACCGGGATACACCACCACCTTGGACCCATGCCAGGGCTCGATGGTGGCCAGGAACCGGCCCCCGGCCGCGCGTTTGCCCACATGCACTTCACTGGCCCCCCGGTTGGGTGCCGTGCCGGCGATCCCCGTGACCAGAACCTTGCTAGACCATGTCCCAGAGGCTTCCCGTTTGTGCCAGATCACCCCGGAATTGCCGGCTGTCAGCAGGTCGTCACGCCCGTCACCGTCCAGGTCCAGCACGTCAATGGCATGCAAAACCTGATCACGGCCCACGGCTTCCCCGGTCCAGGGCCCAACCAGTCCCCGAGGTGCGCGCCTGAGGACAACCTCGGCCGGGTCGGCGGTTTCGGTGGGCGGATGGCAAGCGGCCCCAAAGATGGGTGCCACCACCAGTTCCTGGCGGCCGTCGCCGTCGAAGTCACCGGCTCGCAGACGATGGATGCTGGGAATCTTACCCAGGGGCGAGGTCAACCAGGTACCCATGCCCCCCGCGCTGGCGGCGGCCCAAAGCAATTTGCCACGCTTGGGATTCTCCATGGCGAAGTCATGGCCAATGGCCACGATCGGCTTCCCCTTCCCTTCCAGGTCGGCGGTCACGCTGGTGATGATATCGGCCGTGCGATCGGGCCCGGTGATCACCCGCTTCTTCCAGCCAGGGTTCTCATACCAGGCGCAGATGCCGCCCCCCACGGCCACAATGTCCGGCTTGCCGTCGCCATTCACATCGGCCACTTCCACCTGGTAGGCACCTGAAAAGTCCTCGTCGATCACCACCCGCTCGAACTTCAACTCACCAGCAGGATCGTCGTTCGCACACGCCAGGCCCGGGCCGGTGAGTGCCATTGCCAAAAGCCAGCATGCCGGCTGGGACCAGAATCGGTTCATGGTACGGACTCTCCAGAATCTGTGGCCTTGAGCCCCCAGCCACTGGGAACCCCTGCCGTGTCTTCGGGCTTCACAACCAGTTCGGCCAGGTCGAAGTGGCCGTGCCGCTCCCCTTCGGTAATCTTCAACCGGTTCTCAAGTTCCTTGACCCGGATCTCCAGCGCGATGATGCGGGCTTCGACTTCGTCGGGCCGTTTGGTACGCGGCACCTCCGGGTAACCAAGCTGGCGCTGGAGTGCAGAGAACAGGTACATCGGGTCGCGGCCTCGGTGAGCGCGTGCAATTTTCCCTTCCTTCTCGCCAAACAGGACCGGAAATTTGGGCCGATGGTCGGGGTCTCGCAACCGGCGGCGCTGCTCGCTCAGGAAGTAAGCCGACCGCACGAACAGCAGGTCCGCAAAATCCACGTCGCCCAGTCGGGCCTGCAGGGTACCGATGAACTCTTGCCAGTCTTCATCATAGAAGGGGTCGCCGGCCATGGCCGTTAGCCCTTGGTTGTACCCTAGCCGGTTCCTGGCCAGCGTTTCAAACTGATACACAAAGAGCCCTGGCACCGTCACTTGCTCGGCACGATAGCGTGCCTCACGCTCCAGAATCAGCAGGGCCAGGTCGATGGTGAACCGACCTTTTTCTTCTTCCGACCGGGCCACGACAAACGTCTGGAACGGCGTGAAGTAATGACCCAGCCGGGCCATGGCGGGTGCCATCAAGCCGGTCAGCTTCATCTCGGTATTGATGAAGCTGATGGCCATGGGCAGCCGGGTGGTGGAGAGCAGTTCTTCACCGATGCGCGCAAGGATTTCCTGGGTCGGCATCCCCTCAAGAATTCGCTCACGGAACGCTCGAAAGAAATACGCTTGCTCGATCGATTCCTCACGGTCGAGTACCGGCATGGAAAAGGCTCGCGGTCCGGGGATCAGCGGTGGTACCGGCGCCAGCCGATCTGCTTTTCCCCACGGTCAGGATACGCCAGCCCTGGCCCACAAGCCAGCACTCCGGAATTGATCAGCCCCGCTCATAAGGCAGTTCCAGGAGCGATTTCGCCACGTCACTCACCCGCGTGACCACGGCCTCTAGCATTTGCCGGCCGGATTCGGGCGATGCGTGCTCGGGAAATCCGACCGCACCGTGGTCCGTTCTGCGCTGGAAGTCTCGGGCCCAGAAAAGCCCTTCAAGGGCTGCGGGCGAGGGACAGGGATCGTCCTGGATCAGGTCGGTACGCACCAGATCAGGTCGGATCGCCATCATCATCGAGGTCTCTATCTCGCAGGCGTGCCCCACGTCTTTGCGTGGGCCTCGGCAGAGTGCCGCCAGGTTCGATGCGGCCAGTTCCCAGTAGGCTGCGCCGGTGAGCAGGGCCTTGGGAAACTCGTTGTCCAGCCGGCGCAAGGCCACCCGTAACGGGTCAATATTGCCACCGTGGCCGTTGAGCAGCAGGATCCGCGTGAACCCTTGCACCAGCAGCGGTCGCAGCAAATCGATAAGCATGGCCTCATAAGTTGGCAAAGAGGCCGTGAGCGTGCCACCAAACGGAAGGTGATGATCACTGGCCCCCAGCCAGAGCACCGGCAGCGTTAACACGCGCTCTGGCAACCGGGCCTCAACACCGTCGGCCACGGCGCCACAAAGCAGCGTGTCGGTAATCACCGGCAAATGATCGCTATGTTGCTCACATGCGGCAATCGGTGCCAACACCAGGGTGCGGTCCCGATGAATCCGCCGAATCTGGGGGGCCGTGAGTTCTGCGAATTTCATGAAAACGAATCCCTTTTACCTTTGCCAGTGCACCAGCAAGAGGATGGCAATTGTGAAGTAGATGACCAGTCCGGTGGCATCAACCAAGGTAGAGATAAATGGGGCCGAGATCACGGCCGGATCAATACCAAACCGGCGCGCCATCAAGGGCACCAGCGAGCCGATGGTGTTGGCCCACATGCAGATTCCCAGCAGGGTCAGGCCCACTACGGCCGAAAGGCCCCACGGCTGAGATCGCCAGAAATGGGCATAGAAAAACCCGAGCGTGCCCAGGCAAAGCCCAAGCAACAGACCGGTCAGGAACTCGCGAAAGAGGACCCGAAAGGTGTGCTCTTTCTCAATCTCACCCAGTGCCAGGCCACGAATGACCGTGCCCACCGTCTGGCTACCGGCATTACCGCCGGTGCCAATCAAAAGCGGCAAAAAGAGTTCAAGGGCTGGAAAGTGGTTGTCGTCGGTCACCCACTTGAAGTTGTGCATGACCGGATACGTGAGATTTTCGGCCATGAAAAGCATGACCAGCCACTTGATCCGCCGGCGGAAGGCGGAGTACACCGACTGCTGCCAGTAAGGCGCTTCATCCACCTCGGGATCCGGCGAAACGCCACCGAATTGGAGCAGGTCTTCGGCTTGCGCCTGTCGCAGAATGTCGGCGGCATCGTCGTGGGTCACAATGCCCAGCAGCCGGTCGTCGGAATCGACCACCGGGATTGCGATCAGGTCATACTCTTCAATCTTCTTGGCCACCGATTCTTGATCTTCGTCCAGCCGGGCGACGATCATGTCGGTCTTCATCACATCTTCGATGCGGGCCCGAGGCCGAGACAGCAGCAGTTTTTTGAGCGAAACCAGGCCCAGCAGCTTGCGGTCACTATCCACAATGTAACTGTAGTAAATCGTTTCCCGGTCAGGCGCTTCCTGCCTCAGGCGGTCAATGGCTTCGCGCACGGTGATGGCGGGCGGCAGGGTCGCGTAGTCGGTGGTCATGACCGCCCCGGCCGTGCCCGGCTCATAGCTGGCCAGCCGGCGAATATCTTCCCGTTCGGCGTGGGCCAGCCGGCGCAAGATCTCATCGACGATATCGTCGTCGAGCCGGTTCACCAGGTTGGCTCGCTCGTCGTGCGACATGAGCTGGAGCAGCGCGGCCGCATCTGACGGATTGATGGCCGAGATGATCCGTTCCTGGGTCTCGTCTTCCAGGTAACCCATCACTTCCGCACGTGAACGAGGCTCAAGCAGCTTGAGCAGGGCGTCTCCCTCGCTCGGCTCCAGGTCCTCAACAATCTCAGCCACCTGCGCGGGGTGATGATCGTCGAGGAACTCGCGCACCGCCTCCTGCTCTCCTGCCTCGATCAACTCGCGCAGGAACGGAACAACCAACGGATTGCGGAGCTGGCCTGGCGGCATGACGAACGATCCCTGGTGAATGGGACTCGGGCAATCACCGGTTCAGGAGGACTCAGAACGAATCAACACGCAACGCACAATGCGAATGACGTGAGAGGGGAAATGGAAGGCCGGCGTGTCGGATCGCGCATCAGAGCAAACGAGGGGAACACCCGATCATCGGATCTGCCCCATGGTACAGCCGAAACGCCAACCGGCCAACCCTCGGAAGCTACGATCTTGCCTGGAGGGACCGCCGCCGGGGGCCAGACAATTCCCAAGAACCACAAAAAGAGGGACCGCCGCCACAAACCCGAGGCGCCAGTCCCTTCCATTTTGTGCGTGCTTCTTGGGCCGCTCGCCAACCGGAACCAGCTCAGATCCGGGTAATCCGGTCCTTGCCCATGAACGGGCGAAGCACTTCAGGAACGAGCACCGTGCCATCGGCCTCTTGGTAGTTTTCTAGCACGGCCAGTAAGGCCCGACTGAGTGCCACCGCCGTGCCATTGAGCGTGTGCACAAACTTGGTCCCCTTCTGGCCGGCCGGCTTGTACCGGATATTGAGCCGTCGAGCCTGAAAGTCTGTGCAGTCCGAAGTGCTGGTCACCTCACCGTACTCGCCAGCCTCACCACGACCCGGCATCCAGGCCTCAATGTCAAACTTGCGATAGGCGGGGCCGCCAAGATCGCCCGAGCAGATATCGAGCACCTGGTACGGCAACCCAAGCCCCTGGAAAATCTCTTCCTCAATCCGAAGCAAATCTTGGTGCATGGCCCCAGAGGCTTCCAGGGTCCCCTCGGTGTAAGCGAACATCTCGACCTTTGTGAACTGATGAACACGATAGAGCCCCTTGCTCGCCCGGCCTCCGGCTCCGGCCTCGGTCCGGAAGCAGTGAGAGAGCCCCGCGTACTTCAGCGGAAGTTGCTCGGCCTCCAGCACCTCGTCGGCGTGCAGGCCGCCCAGGGTAATCTCGGCGGTCCCGATCAGGCTCAGGTCGGTATTCTCCACGGAGTAGACCTGGGTTTCTGGCCCACGGGGCTGAAAGCCAATTCCTTCCAGAATGCTGTTGCGGGCCAGGTCTGGGGTAATCACCGGCCGGAACCCCTCTTTGACTAGCCGGTGAATGGCGTATTGCTGGAGCGCCAGGTCGAGCAGGGCGCCATCGTTCTTGAGGAAGTAGAAGCCTTGGCCGCTAACCTTGCCGCCCCCTTCAAAGTCGATGATGTCGAGCGCCTTGCCAAGCTCCACATGATCCTTGGTCGGGAAGTCGAACACCCGGGGGGTGCCCCAGGTTTTGATCACCTTGTTGGCGTCTTCGGTCTGGCCGGTGGGGGCATCGGGGTGGGTCAGGTTGGGCAACTGCGAGAGCCGCTGCTTCATCTCCACTTCCAGCGTGCGAAGCCGTTCGTCCACGGCCACCACCTCTTCCTTCAGGCGTTTTCCTTCGGCCACCAGTTCGGACCGTTTGCCTGGATCTTTTTCCTTGCCGGTGGCCTGGGCCACTTCATTCTGGCGGCGGCGAATTTCTTCGACCTGGGTCTGGATCGCCTTGCGATCACTGTCGAGCGCCACGATAGCGTCGACATCGGCCACCACGTCGGCACCGACGTTCCGGTTCACGCAGTTCTGCTTCACGGCTTCGGCATGGGCCACAACGTACTTCGGGTCGAGCATGTCGAAAAATCCTTCGAGCCGGTCACGCGGGCCGGTCGGTCATTCCACCAGGGCCCAGCACTTGTTCACATTCCAAGCCTGGATTGTGCGGGACTGGCCGCTTACGGGCAAGATTAACTCGCCAGAACTCGGCCAAAGGTTTCCTTCCACGCAACGTGCAGCAGCCAGATTTACCACAAAAGAATCGGCGAATTCATGAGCCATCAGCCCCCGAGTTCGGCCAGAAAGGCTTCATCCACCTTGGCTTTGACCGTGCGGCGGTCGAGCGCAATCTGGCGGGCCGTGGCGTCGTAACTACCAGTCCGGGCATAGACGATCGTGCAATAGGCCCGCAACACCGCATCGGCCGTCAACTCGCCGGCTGTGAACGCCGCCCACAACGCCTTCATCGGGTCGGATCCCTCGGGTCGCGCCTGAGCGGCCGGGCGGTATTCTTTTCGCACCAGCACGTTCCGTACGCACTGTTCCAGCTCTCGAATATTGCCGGGCCAGGCGTAGTTCACTCCCAGGTGGGTGGCTATGGACACCATCACCTCCTCTGCCACCGCCGGTGCTTCGTCCCCCACCAGGCGCTGGGCAATATGGTTCACCAGGTCAGGGAGTTCGGTTGGATCATCAAGCATCCGTTCCCGCAACCCAGGCACAACCACCACATCGGAACAGAGCCGATAATAAAGATCTTCCCGGAACTCACCCTGGCGCATCTGACTCGCCAGGTCGCGATTGGTGGCGGCGATCAGCTTCCCCTGGAACCGCCGGACCTGCGTTTCGCCCAGCCGGCTGAAGCTTCGATCCTGCAACACCCGCAGCAGCTTGACCTGAATGGCCGGGTCAAGCTCGCCAATCTCGTCCAGAAACACCGTGCCATACGCTGGGCAGACCTCAAGCCAGCCCACGCGATCTTCAATCGCGCCCGTGAAGCTACCCCGTTTATGACCGAACAACTCGCTCTCGATCAGCGTCGGGCTGAGCGCCGAAAGATTCAAGGCAAAAAACGAATCGGCCCGCTTGTCGGCGAACCGGCCAGTTGAAGCCTCAAACGGAATATAACGGGAAAGGCCAATCGCTCGGGCCACCAGTTCTTTACCGGTCCCCGACGGGCCGGTGATCAACGTGGTGAAGTTGGCCATCTGGTCATACAAGACCCGGCGGTAACGCCTCAAGTCATGCGTGAAGATTGATTCCCAGACCACGGCCCGGAGCCTGACGGCCGGTTCCGACTTACCGAGAATGTAGTGATAAATGTTATGAAACGCGCGCCGCACCTGGTAAAGGCAGGCAATCAGGTGGGGCAATTCATCCCACATCGCCAGGTCGCGATCGGCAAACCGCAAGTAGCGGCTGGCGTGCTGGATCAAAGGATCAACCAGCTTTACCTTGCCCGTCGGCTTGCCTGCCTGGTCGTCCTGGATTTTTCGCTCAAACAGCACATAGTGGTGGTAATAAAGCGCAAACAGAACCAGATCTTGGTAGAGCCGCACCTCTGCTCCGCTGGCGGCAGGATCTCGGGCAAGCTTGGACTGCACTCGGTCCAGAAGCGCATCATTCCGTTCGATCAACCGCCGCACGTTGGGCGAGATGGTTGGCCAGTCTTCAGGCCGGTTCCAGATCCGCACGTTCCAGTCGGCCTGGTGCGGATCAAACTCGTCCCCGAGCGCCGCTCTTTCAAACGCCATTCGTTCTGGCGCAAATGGGTTGCAGTGCGCCAGGTCGGAAATTGCCTGGGCAAACCGCCGCTCGGTCGATGAAAACAATGCCATCTCGACCGCCCTCACCAAAATCCACAGCCAGACATTTCACGCACACGCACCCAGCATGAAATGTTGGGCCAGGCTACCTTATCGTAAAACCACCCAGCCAGCAATCAGCCACACTTTCCCGTGAATCAAAGCCATGTCCGCACTCTTTCCAGGTTTGGCACGAAATGTGTTTAAAAGCGGGCTTGGAGCATGGACCGCGTGAAGAGCTTGGCTGGTGCCGGTGAGCCAGGAATCTTGTCACCCGGTGCACTCGTTTGCTCAGGCTTGATTTGCGAACCGAGGTACGGCGATGGAATTGATTTTCTCTTTTTTGATCGGCACCGCCCTGTTTGCAATGGCCGGCCATGTTCTCTGGCTTGCGATCCTCGGTTTATTTCAGGGCTTGGCGCGGATGTGGGGCCCCGAACAACGCGAGCCAATTCTGGCCGAGATGTGTCCCGTGTGCGGCGAGGCCTGGAAGAAAGACGCGGGACTGAACGCTTGCCCGATGTGCACATGGTCAAAATCTGGGCCAATCACCAAAGCCAGCCCAAACCCCGATCATGTGCTGGCTGTTCTACGAGCTCGAGCGTTGCGTTACACCAAGGCGGGCCTGATCACTGCCGACGAATGCGCCCAGATGATCCCGCACATCGTTGGGGAGAAGATTCGCCCTCAGCCGGTGCTCCAGACAACCCGGCCACTCACTGTGCACACTCAGACGGTGCCACCCGAGCAATCCCGCCAGCAACCCGTTCCAAAGCCGGTTACGCAGCCGCCCGCGCCAAACCGCCCGCCCCTTCTGGCTGCTGCTCAAAATACCACAATTGAACAGGCTCAGCCTGAACGGAGCGCGGCCCCAGCGGCCGAGCGCACCCAGCCGTGGCTCGGCCTGTTCTCTCGGTTCCTGGAAGCGTCCAACATCCGCTGGGGTGAAGTTGTCGGTGGCTTGCTCATTGTTGGCTGTTCGCTGGCGCTGGTGATCAGCTTCTGGTCGAGTATCGCCGAACAGCCGCTGCTGAAATTCGGACTCTTCAATGGTGTAACGGCCCTGCTCTATCTGGTGGGAATTCGCGCTGAGAAGCGTTGGGCCTTACCCAACACGGCACGCGGGCTGTTTGTGATTGGCACCTTGCTGGTTCCCCTGAACTTTCTGGCCATCGCGGCGTTCTCAAGAGGGTCAGATCCCGGCTGGCTGGCCACGATTCTAGGTGACCTGGCGGCGATCGGTCTTTCCGGCTGGCTCACCTTCCGGGCAGGACAATCGCTGGTGCCGCGCATGCCCGCTGCGCTCACCTTGGGCGTTTTGGTTCCATCCCTTGCCATGCTGCTGGGCCGTGTTGGCTTTGGCACCAGTCTGGGGAGCCAGGGACTGCTGGCGATGGCCGCCCTTCCCTACCTGGGGCAGGGAGCCGCGATTGGCGGCTTTCTGGCACGATCAAGCCGCACGACCGAATCCGACGAATCGCTGGCTCATCAACTGCTACGGTTACTGGGGCTTACGTGCTTTGCGGCCACGATTGCGCTCGGGCTGCTGATCGCCCGCGAGGGGCCCGTGCTGGCCACACTGCACCGGCTTTCTCCATTGGCGCCACTGGTGAGCGCGCCGGTGCTGGCAACCGGTCTGTTCCTCTGGCAACGGATGAGGGCCAGAGAACTCGTTAGCTACCGAACCGCCGGAACCGCCATTGCCACCGCGGCCATTCTGCTGATGCTGGCAGGGGCCGCGCTAGGCTGGCCGCAGCCGGCGAAGATGATGCCCGGTCTCCTGCTAAGCTGTGCCGTGCTGGCGGCTGTCGCCCTGGTATTCCAGGTGCCGGCAATCCACATTCTTGCAGGATTCAGCCTGATGCTGGCCTACCTGCTGGCCTGGCACGTGGCGGCCGGAGATCTGGGCTGGACCGGGGTCACGCCCGCGCAAACCACCAAGGCATTGCTCTCTGGCCAGAGTGGCTCCGCGCTGGTTCCGTTCGTGTTGCTGACCACGTTCCTGACCGGGCTGGGAGTTTGCCACGGCCGGCGGCCCGACGCCCGGGCTCTGGCCATGGTTGCAAGTTTGGCTGGGCTTATCAGTCTGGGCCTGATCGACTGGCTGGGAATTGGCTTGGCTGGGAACCACTGGGAAACCACCTGGGTTTTGGGTACCTACGCCCTGCTGGCCTTGGCGAGCGCGGCCTGGTTTGGGCGCAATCCCCTGCTGGCCGGTGGATCAGGCTTCCAAGAACTCACCGTTCTGACCTGGCTCGGGTCCGGCCTGTTGCTGGCCACCTTGTTACAAAGCGCACTCAGTGGCACCCACTCGCTCTCTCTACCCTGGACCTTCGCCCTGCTGGCCCACGCCACACTCTGCGCCCTGGGAGCCGGCTTGCTCAGAATCCTCCCCCCCAGCGCCGAGCTAACCAGAGCCCGCATGCTCGAAATTCTGGAACAGTCCGCGCGACTCAGCACACTCGCATCCACCATCGTGCTGGTTGCGGCTCTACCCGTGGCTGGCTCGGCCTTGCTGGCCGCACGCTTGCTCTGGCTGGCCGGACTTTGGCTGGCCCTGGCCTGGCACCAAAGCCACCCAGTACAATTTGGCGTTTTCCAGGCTGCACTCGCGGCATCAATCACGTTCGACGTGGGGGCCAGCCTGCGTCATCAAGCCTGGTTCGCGGAATCGGCTCGACCCTGGCTCGACCCCTGGACAATCCAGGCCGTTGCCCTGACTCTGGGCCTGGTTTGCCTGGGCTGGATTGCCGTCCGCGTTTGGGTCCAGAAATCGCTTGAAAGCAATCCCGAGAGATCACCGCTGATCTCCAAACTCTCGACACTGCTCAACCCACCCTGGCCCGCCTTCGACCGGACACTACGAGCCGCACTGGCACTGGTCGCGGTAATGCTGGCCGTTTATGGAGCGGCCCCAGGCATCCTCCAGGAAGTCTCCCAGCGCAGCCTTTCCACCCAACTGGTGGGCGGCTCCCCACTGGGTGCAGCCCGCGTGGTGGCACCAGCCACCCTGTTTGAAATCGCCCAAATCCCTCATCGCCACGCTCTTGGTATTGGTTCATGGGGGGTGCTGGGAATGGCCATCCTGGTGTTGCTGGCAGGCAACTGGGAGCGGTTCCGCCAGTTCGACACGCTGTTGGCACTGGCCACGGCCTCTCTGGCGGCCCTGCTATGGGCAGGGCGATGGGAAGTGGAGGTGGCGGCGGCAACCGCGTTTTTCTGGGTCAGTACCGTGGTTTTACTCGGCCTCTCGATCTTGATCTGGAACCGCCAGCGCCTGGCGCTCCTAGGCACCCGGCTGGGCTGGAAGATCGACCCCTTCCAGGTCAAGAATCTGACGCGAAACGCAACTTGTGCCTTGTTTCTAGCGGTGGTGGGTCCGCTGGCAATAATCTTTGGCCATGTTACAAATGCCGCGTTAGTCCATCATCGGCCTCCAGCGAACATGGAATGGGCCTGGGGTTCAAGTATATTATCACTTCTTGTCTTGGGTGCGGTTGCGGCGTTCCTTCAAGCCTGGAGCAGATCTGGTTTCGACACGGAACCAAAGGTGGAGAAGGGAGGGCAGCGGTGGATTCGCCCAGCAGCTTGGCTTGTACTCTTGTTGGGAATTTTTCCCTGCTTTGCGATAAGTGCCTTTATCCTGGTTTCGATCCTGGATCAAGACCCTATGGTCGGCCCGGAGCCAGGTTCGACCTTCGCCCGGCTGGGCCAATCGGTCTGGTCGCTCATTCCCCTGGTGGTACTGGCAATCACGCTACTGGGATATGCAATCCGAGACCGGTCGGCCCGGTTCGCGTTCGCGGCCGGACTCATGATCAACCTGGCAGCCACGGTGGGGTACATCGTTCCTGCTGCCGAGGCAGGACGGGGCATGGATGCGATGTTCTGGGTCCAGCTCGCCCAGTTGAACGCAAGCGTTGCAGCCATTTATGCACTGGCCTGGATTGGTACCGTTCGGGGCTGGCTCAGAAGATACTACCTGGCGGAATGGGTGGACGCCCGCAGACTTCAGACCACTTTGGTACTGCTGAGCATTGCACTCAATACCTTGTTGCTTGCCGGTGGGGCAACCATGCTGTTCCTGAACCCAGTACCAGGCCCAGTGCACCAGGCGATTGCCGGCCCCGGGGGCCTGCTTTCGCTGGGTCTGGCCCTGGGTGGGTTCCTGATTCTCGTTCGCCTGAAGATCATGGCGAATTCGTCAGACTGGTTGGGGCTCTGGCTGCTGAACCTTGTGATCTGGCTGGCAACCGGCTTGGTCACTCGCGACACCGGAAACTGGCTGGCCTATCGCGGTCTGCTGGTGGGCTGGATTTTGGTTGGTTTTGCGCTGCCCTTGTTCGCCTGGCACAACGCCGGCCTGAAGCTGAGCAATGTTCCGGCAACCGCACGTTTGGCCGTCGTACGCTGGGGAACCATTTGCCTGGCGCTGGGAACCCTGTTTGGGCTGGGGAGTCTGGGATCGAGCAGATTTTCAAGCTGGTGGAGCGTGGGACCGCTGCTGTCTATGGTCGTTCTCTCAGCGCTGCTGGCTGCCTGGTCAACACGGCCGCGGTACATCACCGTGACTGGAATTCTGGGGAACATCGCAGCAACGATCTGGTGGCAGAATACATCCTGGGCCTGGGCTGGTGGGCCCCTTGATCCGTGGTCGGCGCTCGTCAACCTGTTGAATGTGAACATTGTGGCTCTAGCCGCGCCGGTTGCAATCTGGCACTGGCTCGACCGACGCTTCTTACAGCCTGCCCGCAGCAAGGGAGGGGAACCTTGGCCTGGAACCGGTCACCGTTTCCTCAGGCTCGCCACTCTACCATTCCCTCGCATTGCCTCGTGGATGTCGCTGGTGATCCTGGCATTGGTGGTGGCATTGAGCGTGGATTTCAACTTGTATGCGTCATATCACACTTCGATTCACCCATCTCTGAGCTGGCTGGCGATCGCCGCGGTGGCCGCCGCCTTTATCTCTGCGCTCTGGGACGGCCGAGAAAAGGCCGCACTGGCCGGGCTGTATTTGCTGGGGCTATGCGCCTGTGGATTGGGTCTGGACCAGCTTCAGGTTTCCGCCCGCTGGTTAACCTGGACCGCCACGATGGTTCTTTCGGCGTACTCGGTGCTGGCCAGCTATCTCTGGAATCAACGCCTGAAGTTCCGCAACCTGGCGAACCGGCTGGGGATTCCGCAGCTGGAATTGAATCATCCGGAGGCCGATCTGACCTGGCTGGTGCCGGCCAATCTGCTGCTGGCGGCTGGTGTGATTACCCTGGCGTTCGGTTCGATCTTGACCGAGCCCGAACTGGTGTTTCGTTCGGCTACAGCCCAGGCGGCGGTTGCCGAGGTGCTGGCCATTGGCTTGCTGGCTCAAGGTGCGCGTCGGTGGTGGTTACAAGGGGTGGCGCTGGGGGTGGGTGTGATCGGCGCGGTGGCCTGGGGCTGGGCGTCGATTCCCCCCACGGCCAACTTTGCCACGCTGGATCGGTTCGTCGTCGTACTGGTCGCCCTGATTGGCACCAGCTCACTTTACGGCCTGGGACTTTCCAAGCTCTTCCCCATGCTCACCGATTGGGCGGTGGCCGCCCGCAAGCTGGTGCCCAGTTTGCTGGCACTGGCGGCGTTAACACTGGCCGTGATCTTTACCGTGGAAGTGCAGGCACGCTGGAACCGGTCGATTGTGCCCATTTCGGCCCCCTCGATTGTGGCGATGGCCCTGGCCATACTGGGCGCGGCGGTGGCGGCTATTCTGGCTGCGGTTGTGCCGGGCCGCGACCCGTTTGGACTGTCTGAGCGTGGCCGTACGGCCTACGTTTACGCCTGCGAAGGGCTGCTGGCCGCCTTGCTCTTACACCTGGGAATGACACTTCCCTGGCTGTTCACCGGGATCTTTGCCCAGTACTGGCCGTTGATCGTAGTGGGCTTGGCGTTTCTGGGCGCGGGGCTCAGCGAGTTCTTCCGGCGCAAAGGCCAGACCGTGCTGGCCGATCCCGTGGCCAACACGGGCGCGTTGTTGCCCCTGCTCCCGCTGCTGTCGGCCTTCTGGACCATCCCCAAACCGGGCGAAGACCTGGTGTTTCTGGTGCTGTGTGGTGGCCTTTACGCCACCTTCTCGTTGCTCCGTTCTTCCCCTGGCTTTGCCATGCTCTCAACCCTGGCCTTCAACGCCGCGCTCTGGAGCCAGCTCGGTCGACTTGAGGGGTTTGGCCTGGCTCAACACCCACAACTCTGGGTCATTCCGCCCGCCCTCTGCGTGCTGGTGGCCACCTACCTGAACCGTGAGCGGCTCAGTGAATTGCAAACGGCAATCCTGCGTCAGGGGGCCGCGCTGGCGATCTATCTCTCATCAACGGCCGACATCATTCTGACGGGAGTTGCGCAGTCTCCCTGGCTGCCACTGGTACTGGCCTTGCTGTCAATAGCCGGAATCTTTCTGGGGATTTTGCTCCAGATTCGCAACTTCCTGCTCCTGGGAATGGGGTTCTTGACCCTGGCCGTGTTCTCGATCATCTGGTACGCCGCCGTTGACCTGCACCAAACCTGGATCTGGTGGGCCTGCGGAATCATGGCTGGAATCTTGATTCTGGCCCTGTTCGCCGTGTTTGAGAAGAAGCGGACCGAAATCCTCAGCGTGGTGGACCAGGTCAAGCTCTGGAAGGCGTGAGAGTTTGCTCAGATGAAAAAATGAATCGAACTTGAGAACATAACCACCTGAGCATGCGATCAAAAAATGCGGCCTCGCCCCTGAAAGTAGGAGCGAGGCCGCTTGTGTGTTGCACCCCTGTCCCACCCTCGCCGTTGGGCTGGTCAGCACGCGGTGAAAAGTGTGAAGCGTGCGCTGTCGTGATGTGACGTTGCTGGGCTGATGATAAGCGGGTTTACCGCAGACGCGGCCCCTCGCGCCAGTACCCAGCAGATGACCCCCTGCTGGGCGGGGTTTGTGCTCGCCCCAGCACCCACGGCTACACCTCAAACATCCAATCCAATGATCAGGCCCAGGTCAGGGGACCAGATCGGTTTTCCAGTTCGCCTCCTGGATGCGTGCATCCAGTTCGCGGTGTTCCTTGGCCAGTTCATCGGCTTGCTTTCGCAGGGCCGCAATGTCGACCGTGCTCCGGAACCGGACCTCGGACTTGCTGTACGCGTTCTGCTGCACCACGGCCGCCTCGGCCACAGCCGTCAGCAAGGTTCGCCGCTGGCTGAGCACATCGCGTCTGGCCAGCAGGTCTGAAAGTGAGGACCCCTCCAGCCTGGTCACGGAGTTGGTCCGATTAACCTGCTGGATTAGCCGCTCAAACTGATCGGCCGTGCGGGCGGCCTCGGCCAGCAGCGCAGCGGGATCTTCGGGCGGGACGTCCCCCTCTTGCACCTTGACGCAGAGCAAGATGCGGGCCCGGAGTTGCTCCAGCCGCTTCTGGCAGTCGGCGCGTAAAATCAAGGCTTCAGCCAGCTTCATGAAAGCACCAGGAATGAAATACTTGAGGTCGCAATTCTGGGAGTGCGATTCAGGGTTACCGGGTTGTCCAGCGACAACCGACCCCCCACGGGCTCCAATGGCGAACCACCCGCGTGTACCTGGGTATCCTAGCGCAAACAGCCCCAAAGGCAATCCGACCGACGATTTTGGATATCACCGGGGCGACTGAAAACGGTAACCCAAACGCACAAGCTGGCACCATTTCCGGCATCTACTCTCTTTACCTCATCGAACCGGTTGAAGTTAAGTGTTAAACTTTGAGCGGTGGTCAGAGTACGGGCGATGGTCTTGGTCTTTCACGAGAGGACACAACGTGAGGAGTTTTGAATACGAGGCCCCAAGCTCACTCGCGGAGGCCACGGCCCTGCTCGCCAGCGCCAAAGGCACCGCACGCGTCCTGGCCGGCGGCACCGATCTCGTGGTCCAGTTAAGAGAGCGGCTTCGAGACGCCGACTTGGTGGTAGACGTCAAGCACATCCCCGAACTCATGGAGCTGAACTACAGCCCAGGTATGGGGTTACGGCTGGGGGCTTCGGTTCCATGCTACCGCATCTATGAAAATCCAGACCTGGTCGCCACCTATCCGGCACTTATTGACGCCGCCCACATCGTGGGTGGCTGGCAAATTCAGAGCAGGGCCAGCATCGGCGGCAACCTGTGCACCTCTTCACCGGCCGGTGACACCATCACCACGCTTATCGCCCTGGGAGCCCACTGCGTGATCGCCGGCCCGCACGGCAACCGCGAGGTACCAGCCCAGGAGTTTTGCACCGCTCCTGGTAAAAATCTGCTCCAGAAGGGAGAGATTCTGGTCGCCATCGTATTCCCTGGACCTGGCCAGAAGAGCGGTTCTGCCTACGAGCGGTTCATCCCCCGCAACGAGATGGATATTGCCGTGGCCGGTGTCTCGTCTTGGGTCCGGCTTGATGCCGCCGGAAAGACGATTGCCGAGGCCAGGGTGGCCCTGGCCGCGGTTGCCCCCACGCCCCGGTTCGCCAGCGAGGCCAGCCAGTGGCTGGTCGGCAAACCGGCCACCGCAGAGACGTTTGCCCATGCCGGAGAGCTGGCCAAGAAGGTGGCGTCCCCCATCAGCGACATGCGCGGAACGGCCGAGTACCGGACTCACCTGGTGGGTGTGCTGACCAAGCGAACCCTGGCCAAGGCCGTGGAACGGGCCTGCGGTTAAGCCTGCCTCAAAACACTGCACGCCCCTTGAACCCAACCCGACCATCTCCGGTACAGCCCGCCTGCAAGACCCCCAGAAGGAACTCACGGCCGTGTCTAAAAAAACGCATGTGACGGCAACCCTGAACGGTGAAACGGTGGAGTTTCTGTGTGAGCCCCGCCATAGTTTACTGGAAGTGCTTCGCGATACCCTGCAGATGACCGGCGCCAAGGAAGGTTGCAACAACGGCAACTGTGGTGCCTGCACGGTGATGCTCAACGGCCGACCGGTTAACAGCTGTCTTGTGCTAGGCGTTGAAGCCGAGGGAGCAACCCTGGAAACCGTGGAAGGGATTGCCAGCCACGCCCACCTGCATCCCATTCAGCAATGCTTCCTGGAAGGGGCCGCGCTCCAGTGCGGTATTTGCACCCCCGGCTTCCTCATTGCCGCCAAGGCGCTGCTTGAGCAGAACCCCAACCCCAGCGAACACGAGATCCGCTTCAAGCTGGCCAATAACCTGTGCCGTTGCACCGGCTATGACAAAATTGTGAAAGCCGTCCAGGCCGCCGCCCTGGAACTCCAGAAGGCCGCCCCCTGATCTCTGGCACCCTTGGCGTTCTTGTAGCACGCCAGGCCAAGCCGTGCTTCACGGCTCGCACGCGTTCTTGATGTAAGACAGCCGCCCTCGGCTGTCGTCTTCTTCGGGCTCTAGACTCCAGAGACAGCCGAGGGCGGCTGGCCGACACGCGGCATCCCATCGTTAACCGCTGTCGTTCACGCCCGGCTGTTCCAAAGATTTCACCGACTCAAGCGATTCGTGAAGGGAAGACACAATGGCTCACACTGAAGAGCTTTATCTCGGCAAGAAGTCCTACAACGTCATTGGCACGCGTCCCATTCGCCATGATGGCGCGGACAAGGTGACCGGCAAGGCCGTTTACACCTCCGATCTGCACCTGCCCAACCTGGCGCACGGCAAGATCCTCCGCAGCCCGCACGCACACGCCCGCATCAAGTCGATTGACGTGAGCGAGGCCCTTCAGGTGCCCGGCGTTTTTGCCGTTGTTACCCACGACGATTTTCCAGACCTGGAAAACAAGGTGGCCAACCTGGGCGAAGCCGGCATGGTGAACCTGCTGGAACTGGGTGCCAACTGTCTGGCCAAAGGCAAGGTCCTTTACAAGGGCCACGCCGTAGCCGCCGTGGCCGCTGCCAGTACCCACGTGGCTGAGGAAGCCGTCCTCAAAATCAAGGTCGAGTACGAGGTGCTTCCCAGCGTGACCTGGGTCCTGGACGCCATGGCCCCCACCGCCCCGATCTTGCACGAGAACCTTCGCACCGACTTCATGGGCAAAAAAGAAGACAAGCCCACGAACGTTGCCCTGCACCTGCAGTTCGAAAAAGGAAATATCGCCGAGGGTTTCCAGTCGGCCGACGTGATTGTGGAACGAGAATTCAAGACGGCCAGCGTGCACCAGGGATACATTGAACCGCACGTCACCGTGGCGCTTTGGAACGAAGACAGCCGCCTCAAAATCTGGACCAGCACCCAGGGCTCCTTCGTCTGCCGCCAGCAGGTGGCGGAACTGCTGGGCATTGCAGTCTCGCAGTGCGTGGTCGTCCCCTGCGAGATCGGCGGCGGGTTCGGCGGCAAAATTGCCGTCTACCTGGAGCCCGTAGCCGCGCTCCTGAGCCGCAAGTGCGGCCGACCGGTCAAGATGAGCATGCAACGCAACGAGGTCTTTGAAGGGACCGGACCAACTCCCGGCTCGTTCATGCGGGTGAAGATCGGGGCCAAGAAAGATGGCACCCTGGTTGCCGGCGAAGCCTGGCTGGCCTATGACTGCGGCGGATTCCCCGGCGGCGTAATTGGCCCCGGCTGCATGTGCGTGTTCAGTTGCTACGAATTCCCCAACGCCAAGGTTGATGGGTTCGACGTGCTCAACAACAAGCCGCACACCCAGGCCTATCGCGCACCGGGCGCCACCCAGGCGGCATTCGCATGTGAACAGGTGATTGACGAACTGGCGGCCAAGCTGAACATCGACCCGATCGAGTTCCGGCTCAAGAACGCCGCCAAAGAAGGAACCAGGCGTGTGGATGGGCCAGTCTATCCCCGCGTGGGCTTTATTGAATGCCTGGAAGCCGCCAAAAATAGCCCCCACTGGAAGACCCCGCTGACCGGCAAAAATCGGGGCCGCGGCATTGCCGCCGGGTTCTGGTTCAACATCGGCTGCGCCTCCAGTTGCTCGGCCAGCGTCAATGATGACGGCCGCGTGACCCTGGTCGAAGGCTCGACCGACATCGGCGGCTCCCGGACCAGTATCGCCATGCAACTGGCGGAAACGCTTGGCATTGGAGCGCACGACGTTCAGCCGCAGGTGGCCGATACCGACTCGGTCGGCTACACCTTCCTCACGGGTGGCAGCCGCGTGACCTTTGCCACCGGATTGGCCGCCTACCAACTGGGCCTCGACCTCCAGGGTCAAATGAAGCAACGCGCGGCCGAGATCTGGGGCTGCGGAGCCGACACCATCAAGGTTGAGAACGGCAACTACAGCCACAACGGTCACACGCTAAGCTTCAAGCAACTGGCAGCGAAGGTGGCTGAGAACGGCCTGCCCCCTGTGGTTGGTCGGGCGTCGGTGGCCCCCGAGGGTTCCACCAACGCGTTCGGGGTCCACATTGCCGACGTTGAGGTCGATCCCGAGACCGGCAAGGTCACCGTGCTGCGATACACGTCGGTTCAAGATGCCGGCAAGGCGATCCACCCCAGCTACGTGGAAGGGCAGTTGCAAGGGGGCGCAGTGCAAGGGATTGGCTGGGCATTGAACGAAGAGTATTTCTATGACGATAAGAACCAGATGAGGAACGCGAGCTTTCTGGATTATCGGATGCCAACCTGCCTGGATGTGCCGATGATTGAAACGATCATCGTAGAGGTTCCGAACCCCACGCACCCTTACGGCGTGCGCGGAGTGGGTGAAACGCCAATTGTGGCACCACCGGCAACCATTGCCAACGCCGTTCACGCCGCCACCGGATGCCGCATGACGAGCCTGCCAATCTCGCCGCCGGTGCTCTGGAAGGCAATCTCTACCAAGGCCTGATCCCGATGCCTGTTGTGTTCATTCCCACGCCGATGCGTGATCTGACGGGTGGCGAGGCAACGGTCACGGTTGAGGGCGAATTCGTCCGCGACGTGATCGACGCCCTTGACCGCCGGTACCCTGGCATCAAAGACCGCCTTTGCCGGGGCGATGCGCTGGTGCCCGGACTTCAGGTTTGCATTGATGACACCATGACCAGACGCGGTCTGAACGCCCGTCTGGCCCCGCAGAGCGAGGTTCATTTCTTGCCGCCGATTGGCGGTGGGTGAAGCAATAGAATGGACGGTATGGACCCGGACACAGCTAGCCAAGGCCCATCCCGTCCATTCTTCAGCTCAGTCTTTGCCCAGCTCGGCCAGCAGGTGGGCACTGGCCCGGATACCGCGGTGGAAGTCGGCCAGGCTGAACTTCTCATTGGGGCCGTGCAAGTTGTCGTCGTTCTGGCCCCAGCCCAGCAGCAGGGTATCCACCTTCAGGTGAGACTTGATCAGGCCGACCACCGGGATCGAGCCCCCCTCGCGGATGAACAGCGGCGGCGTGCCGAACGAGGTGGTGATCGCCTGGACGGCAGCATCCACACCGGGTGAACCCTTCACGGTCACCAGCACCGCCGGTGCGCCATGCATCTCGTCAAGCTCCCAGCTCACGCCGGGTGGGCAGTTGGCCTCAATATGCTGGCGCACCAAGCGGCCGATCTCCTTGTGATCCTGATCAGGCACCAGCCGGAAGCTGAACTTGGCCCCGGCCTGGCAAGGGAGCACGGTCTTGGGCCCAGGGCCCGAATAACCGCCCCAGAGTCCGTGGATATCAAAGGTGGGCCGGCCCCCCTTGCGCTCCAGGGTGGTGTACCCCTGCTCGCCGGCCAGTACGTCGCCACCCAGTTCGGTGGCAAATTCCCCTTCAGAGAATGGCAGCTTGGCAAACTCGGCCCGCTCCCAGGCCTCCAGATCCTTCACCTTGTCATAGAAGCCGGCAATCCGGACCCGCCCATCCGGCCCCTTGATGCTGTTCAAGATACTGCACAAAGCGTTGAGCGGGTTCTGCACCGCACCACCGTAGGTGCCTGAGTGCAGGTCGCGGTTCGCGCCCCGGACCCTCAGTTCGAAGTAGGCCAGCCCCTTCAAGCCATAACAGATGGCTGGCATGCCGGGTGCAAATTGACTGGTGTCAGAGATCACCGCGTAGTCACAGGCCAGCTTGGCGGTGTTCGCCGCCACGAACGCTTCCAGGTTGGCACCGCCGACCTCTTCTTCCCCCTCGATCAGGAACTTGACGTTCACCGGAAGTTTGCCGGCCGTCTTGAGCCAGGCTTCGGCCGCCTTCAGATGCGTGAGCATTTGCCCCTTGTCGTCGGTGGCGCCTCGGGCGTAAACGTTGCCATGTTCCACCACCGGCTCAAACGGTTCCGTTCGCCAGCCGTCGCGGACCTTGTCGGCCGGCTGCACATCATAATGACCGTACACCAGCAGGGTCGGTTTCCCGGGTGCATCCAGCCGCTCGCCATAAACAATGGGATGGCCGCTCTTGAATTCGATCAATTCGGCCGGCACCCCCATGGCAATCAGGTCATCACGCACAAATTCGGCCGCGCGTCGGGTATCGGCCGCATGTTCGGGCTGGGCACTCACACTCGGGATGCGGAGCAGCTTCAAAAGCTGTGCTTCAAAGGCGTTGCGATGCGACTCAAGATAGTGATCCACGGCCAGGATTTTGTTCGCCATAACGCTTGACTTTGCTCCCTTGTGAGGCCCGGTAGACCTGACGTCACAAGCCTTTTCATCCCAAAATTCCACCGCAAACACTTTATTCATTGTGACCGGAAATCCCAGGGGCCAGCAACCGGGAAGCCTGGTCGTTTTTGTACGTTTGTTACCCGTTGCAATAATTCCAAGCCAAACATCTGGGCCGTTATAAAAAAACTTTCTGGGGGAATTGACTCAAGTCCCATAATGCAAGTGACGAACGGCACCCAGAAACACGACAGACCCGATGTGGCACGGCGGTTGCTTGAGAGGGTCTAGCGTAGTTTGACGAGACACCAGGTTGAAGGGGCGGAGGTAGAAACTGAACTCCATCGGATGGAACCCAGACGGGGCTTCAGTTTCTTTTTTCAATCCGGCAGGGCTGCCTTTCTTTTGCATGGTATATATAGGGGAACGATGTTCGAAATGGGATTCGATCGGTGCCGAGGGATGGGCAACCGACCCGGGGTGGGTTCATTCCGCCTTGGGCGCGGCGACGGACTTGGGCCCGGGATGGCCTCGTTCGGCAACTCCGAACCGTCCGACGCGGTCCGAGGAGTCAGTTCCGACCACTTGACCTTGAGTCGCGGGACGAAGGGCACCCTTCCGATGAGCTTCCTTCAGCGGTTCCTTGAGCGTGTCTTGCGCACCAGTGCAACGAATATGCCGAGAACCAGTTTCGATGATCTGACCCAGGACGAACTGGACGCCCACCTGAAGATCGGCCGGTATGGCGAGTTCTCTTTGACTGACGCGGTACGTCCTTCGATTAGCCTCGAAATCGTGCCACGACAGGGCTACAGGCGTGATGTTTATCGCGACCCGGAGTCTGGGAGCAGTATGCCGGTGCTCGCGGCAAGCGTTTCGTCCAATCAATTGTTTGAAGTTTTCATGGACCTGCTTGAACCGCTTGGTGAAGAAGTCGATGTTGTCATGGAGTCGAGCCATGAAAGCGAACCAGGCGCTCATCAGGACATGTACCGCGAGCATATGGATACCGTTATTTTCAAAAGCACTCTTTATGATTACGAAGATCTGCTGTTGAACGACGGTTGTACAGGGCTGGCGGCCTTGAATCCCGGTGGTCCGATGGAAGTGCAATTCGACGAACACAAATTGTTGTTCGTTTATGCCCACGACCTCGAACCCTTTGAAGAGATCCTGAGGAGTCACGGTCTGCGCCGAGACGATACCTTGAAGTTCATTTCCGAGGCCGAGCACCTGCACTCGACCGACGATGTCTACAAGGATCAGTTCGAGGAATTGCGGTACCGGCTCGGCATTGATGTCTGATCTCGCGTTCTCATAACCTCCTCTCACCAAGGGCCTTCCATCTGGAAGGCTCTTGGTGTTTATCAAGAGGTTCACCTTGGTATGGCACACCACCAGGCCAAGACGAAGCCCAAACAGATCCACTTTCTCGCGCTTCGGGCTTGTGTCCAACACGGCTGCGAACCGCAACCCTGAGCCTTGATAACGAGGTTGATGCGTTTGACCCACGGCAACTGCGTGCCGTAGGATTTCAGGAACCAAACCCAACCCAAGCTGATGCCAATCGGCCAGGTTCGGTCCATGCTCATTCCACCGTTCCAGACCGGTACCGGCCACATTCAGACTGGCAGCCAGTCTCGGTTTGAAGCAGGGCCTTCCAGGAATTCCAGGGGCCGTGAAGAGA
Organism: uncultured Planctomycetales bacterium; assembly: GCA_903926465.1. Taxonomy (GTDB): domain Bacteria; phylum Planctomycetota; class Planctomycetia; order Isosphaerales; family Isosphaeraceae; genus CAIYJE01. Next base: position 17,412 of record CAIYJE010000131.1, on the reverse strand, counting down.
CCCACAATGAAACCCGGTGAGTCCATCGACCAGGCACCATCAATGCCCCTCAGGAATCTTCGCACGTGCCGAACCCAGGTTGGCTTGCGCAGCCTGATCCCAGGGGCCGCTTGTCTCCTGATCCTCGCCCTTGTCACCGGCTGCGGCCAAGCTCCACCAGCAACGGTTCCCCCGCCGTTTGAAGGGGTCGAACTTGAAGTGGCGGCCATGGGTGATCCCGCATTGCTGGAAGCCATTCGGGTTCAAACCGGTGAATGGGAACGAGAGACCGGCGCCCGGCTGAACATTCGCACCGATGCCGTCGATCTGGCCGGCGCCGCAACCGCAGACCTGATTCTGTTTCCCGGCGAGCAACTGGGCACACTGGTGGATGCCGGCCTGCTCACACGGATCTCCGAATCTGCAATCCGCCCCACGACGATCTTCAATAGCACGGCCCAAACCGAGAACCCGACCAAGGAACGAAACCCAGACGACTCCGAGGGCACTGCCAAACGTGATCCGCTCGACTTTTCTGACGTCGTTCTGCCGTTTCGGGAGCAGGTGACCAAATACGGAGATGAGCGCATGGCCTTGCCACTGGGTGGTTCCACCCTGGTTCTGGCTTATCGCCGAGATGCCTTCCGGGCCGAAGCGAACCAGCAGGCCGCCAAAGAGGCCAACCTGGAGCTTGAAGCCCCGACAACCTGGGAACAACTCGATGCCCTGGCCAAATTTTTCCAGGGCCGAGACTGGAATGGAGACGGCCAGCCCGACCACGGCATCGCCCTGGCGCTTGGAACCGACGCCGATCGACTGGGAACCGATACCTTCCTGGCGCGGGCCGCAACCTTGGGCCAACCCCCAGACCAATACGCCCTGCTCTTCGACCCAGAAACCCTGGAACCGCGCATCGCTTCACCACCCTTCGTTGAGGCACTCGAAGCGATGGCCCGGTGGAAGGAACTGGGACCACCAGAGATGGCAGATTTCAACGCCGATGCTGCCCGGGCCGCATTTCGTGAGGGACGGACCGCGCTCCTGATCGACCGGCCCGAACGGGCCCAGTTCTGGACCGACCCCCAGAAGCCGGTGGATGTGGCCGTCTCGCCGCTGCCTGCCTCAACCCGCGTCTATGACCCCAGTCGCAAAACCTGGATCACCCCACGCGTGCCAAACCGGCTCGGCTTCCTGCGCCGGGGTGGTGGCTGGTTGGGGGGCATCAATGCTCGCTCCAGCGCCCGCAAGGCCGATGCCGCGCTAGCCCTGCTCATCCAGCTTGCTAGCCCTGAAATTGCTCAAGAAATTGTATCTGACCCGGCATTCCCCATGGCACCCGTCAGAACCTCCAACCTGGCGCTGGGATTACCAGATCCTCGTGCCGCCGTGGGGGTCGATTCCAGGGGCTGGGGGCAGGCCGTTCTCGATACCTATAGCGCGCCCCGCACGGTGATCGGGCTCCGGATCCCAGACTCCTATGCCTATATGACCGATCTCGAAAAAGCCAGACTGGCGGTCATTCACGGAGAGCCCGCCGAACCAGCGCTCAAAAATGCCGCCGAAAGCTGGCGGAACCGGTCGGTATCGCTGGGCAAAGATCGGCAGCTCTGGCATTATCGCCGCAGCCTGAACAAGCTCTCGACCACCGCCCAACCACCACCGCCGCCTGCCGCCAGGTAATGTTCCGATCTGAGACGTGGCCCCACCGATCAACGATCGTGGCAGGCCATTCGACAGCATCGAGGCCACGGATCTTAGACCCATGGGTGACGAAGCGGCCGATGACGGCCCCGAACTGAGCACGGCGACCGACCCCGAAATCCGTCAGCTCTTGGGGGTGTTTGATACCCCTGCCTACGCGCGCCGGGGACAGGAACTGGAGCATCGGATGGCGAGCGTTCGGGCCCACTGCCGCCGTCAGCGATTGATTTTGCTGGAGCCGGTTCAGATGCGGTTGCGACAGTGGGCTCGGCTGGCAACCGGCCCCGATGACGGCCTGGATTGCCTGACCCAGAGCCTTGGCAAACTCTGTATCGACTGCGAATCTCCCACGCTTCGCTGGGCTCCGGTGGCAACCAGCACCTGGCGGCGGCGCGGCGTGGCGCGTGACCTGGTGGCCAGCCTAGATCGGTTCAACCGCCGTTGGGCTCAGTTTCTGCCCATCATCGACCTCAAACCCCTGAACGTCGCCATCGAGCAATACAACCGCTACTACGTCTTTGAGAAAGAATGCGCCATGGGCTCAGCCAGGCTGGCAGCCCAGCACTTCCAACCAATCCACGCATGGTCTCTTGAACAACTTTGGTCCGAATTTCCGCTCATTGAACCGCTGGCGCTCAGAAAATAAAGACCGGTGCAACCGTTCCCAGGTCGGCTGGACCCCGGATCATCGGCCCACAAAACGGACGCAGGCACCGATCGCGGTTCACCCGACTGGGCCACAATGCGTTATTGATCGCAAACGCGAACCAGGCCAACCGTCACCAGTCGCCCATGCCATCGTCTTCCACGGGAATTGGCTCCGACGCAGGACCACGTGGCACAACCGGCACCGTCGAAGAAGCCTCAATCGGCGGCGGTGGCTCGGTGGCCACCGTTTCCCGCTTCGGTTCCCGGTAGAACCAGCCAACTTGCTGGATCCGGCTCTGATAGGCGTTGCCCAGGGCCCGCATCACCACCAGGCTCGCAAACAGCAAAAGCACCCACGCCAGCCAGGTTGCCAGCAGTAAGGGCACAAGGCCCAGGGTCAGGCCCATCCTGAAAAGCATGGCATAGCCCAACACGCTTAGCACCACCGTAAGCACCAGCAAGCCCAACGGCCCCAGCAGGCCGGTGCCCAGCCGAAACATGGCTGGCAAGACCGTCTGAGGCAAGGCCGCGCCAATGTCTTCGTGCATGACCATCGCCAGCAGGCTCACCAGAGCGAACGCTCCAGACAAGGCATAAATTCCTGCCAGAAAGAGCTGACCCATCAAACTTTCCGCACCACCCACATTCAAGGCCTTCAAGCCGTACCAGATCAGCGCCAGCGGCGGTCCCCAGGCAAGCCCCCAGCGCACCAGGGTTCTGAGGGCCGCAGCCAGTTCAAGATCGGGCCAGCGGGGATGATGAACCTCCCCCTGCGCCGACGCCACAATTACCGCTTCAAAAATCTGGAGCACAAAGCCAAGCCCCAGGGCAAAGATGATCGCAAATCCGAACGTGATCGGCCCAATCACCAGCATCTCGCCCCCACGGTTCACCATGGGCATGGCACCCAGCACAATCAGCGAGAGCACCGACATGATCGGAGCAATCAAAAGCGGGCAGGCAATTCCCAGCATGTCCCAAAGGGGATAGCGAAGAGATCCAAGCAGCGTGGATTCCCGCTCCCTGGGTAACGGCAGAATACCACCGCGCCCCACTGCGCCACTGGCCACCGCCTCGGTTTCCACCGCAGCCGTTGGCTTTTTTCTGGGTGCGTCCGATCGCCAGGCGTCCCGGTCGCGCTTTGGCTTCTCATGGGTGCCAGACGCTGGGGAACGGGCCTCACGCTCCGGCTCGGGACTGGTCGGAAAGCTCTTATGGGCCGATGGCTTGGTGCGCTGAACTTCGAGCTCGGGGCCCAGGTCATACCCCGCATCGGAACGGATCTGCGAATCGCCGGAATCGTTCTGAGCGGTGGTGGGATCAGCCGGAGAGAAGGTTGAGCCAGGCTTAACACGTTCCTGATCCTCAACCGGGCCAGGCTCATGGTCCGGAAACGGATCACTTTCCACCTGAAATCGGCGACCACAAGAGGGACAGCGGCCAACCCGGCCAGGGGTTGCACCGGCCAGGCTCAAACTTTCGCCACAGCGGCAAAGGAGCTGGGGTTCTGAAGGTTCATGGGGTATCGACATGACAAAGACCTCCGCGTGGCGCATTCAAAACCGCGAACGATGAGTGGTCACGCATGCCGGAGAACCCGGATTGGCTTCAGGTTCAACGGGCCGGCTTGACGTCTGGCTCACTCTCCGGGTCTGAACTCCCCTGGACCATCTTTTCAAGAATCGTCCGGACCTGATCCGCTTGCCCAGGCTCCAGCGGATGAGATTTGAGCAAATGCAAAACCAGCAGTCCTGGCTGGCCGTCATAAAGCTTGGTCAGCAAGCTGTTCACCCGGTCGTTCCGCACCTTGCCCTCAGAGATCTTGGGCCGATACACAAACGCCAGGTCGCGGCGATCGCTCTCAACCATCTCTTTCGCCTGCAACCGGTCTAGCAAGGTGGCAACCGTGGCGTAAGACCAGTCTCGACCGGCTTCCCGAAGCGTCTCCAGAACCTCACGGACAGTCCCCTGCCCTCGGTCCCAAAGAACCTTGAGAACCTCGAGCTCGGAATCGGGTATCGATGGGGCTCGCTTGGCCATGACCATGTCTCGTCGAACAAACGGAAAAAAATCGCGAATCGAACGCTCTGAAACCGGGACAACCGTCTCAAAAAAATCGCTACTGCATTTTGAGCCTGTGGGTCGACTCAGGTTCAACAATACTTTATCCTAAGACAATTGTCTGGGTATATCAACCCCCAGGTTTTACATCTGTCGGCGCAGTGACGGCTGAGGAATCGGTGCGGACGAACCAACAAACGGGGAACGCGGCCCAACTTGGCGACAGACCAACCAGTGCGCCTCTGGAGGCAACCGGCCTGGGCCTGACCACTCGTTCCGTTGTGCTTGATGGCTTGCGCTATCTCTACCCGGTTATCACCGCACTGCTCACAGGCGTGATGCTGCTGCTGGGAGGCATCTTTCCCGTGCTGGCTCGCTGGCTTCGGGATGAGATTGATGTCCGAAACCTGCGCGACGTGGTCCGAACCCTGGGCGGATTTTGGATCCCAACACGCGTTCACCAAGCGACCGAAGACCTGGGCATGCCCCTCACACGCGGCCAGGCACCTCGGCTCTTCGACGAGATCACGACTTTATCCAAAAAGCTCGGCACGCGGCCTCCAAAACGGATCTACCTCACCTATCTTCCCTGTTGTGGCGTGGTGGATCAGGGGTATTCAAACAACCAACCGGGACTGATGCTCGGACTCCCGCTCATCGACGTGCTCACCTTGCCGGAACTGCGTGCGGTGCTGGTGCATGAACTGGCCCATCTGGCCCGGCGCGATACGGCCCGCACCGCCTGGGCCATCCGGTTTGTAGAGACTTTGGATCTGGAGCTGGAGCCAAGAACCGAGGCTCCCGGCTTCTGGGAGCAACTCAGTCCGCTCTGGATCTGGTCCAGGCTTTCGCTCGCCATCGGTCACGCATGCCTGGGACCGGTGGTTCGCGGCCAAGAATCTCGCGCGGATCGGCTGGCGGCCTCGATCGTCGGCGGAGACGCCGTGGCCTCTGCGCTGGTGAAAACCGCCATGGTGCAGCCGCTGTTCCGTGAGGTTTTGTGCTCCTATGAGATGAAATCAGACGCGCTGCCAAACCTATACGCGTTGTTCAGACAGTTCTGGGGACACCTTCCAGAATCGCTGCTCACCGCCATGAGACACCAGATTCTCTCCAGCAACAACGGACCGACCGATCCGGCCCATCCCGACCTGATGGATCGAATTGCGGCCGTCCAGGCTTACCCCACGCGGGCATCAGGCACGCAGACCGAGTCTGCCGTGCGGACGCTGGGCGATGTGGCCGCCCTGGAAGCCCAACTCCACGTCCGACTCTTCAAGCTCGATCGGCCGGAGCCCAGCATTTTCCACCGCGCAGGATCGTGAACCGGGTGAGTCTGAACGGAAATCGACAACCAATCCGGCTTCCGTTTGAGTACTGGGCCAGATCCCAGCTATAATTGAATAGCTAACCGCCAAGGAACCTAACCGGGCTCCCGTTGTTCCCTTCTCTGCCGGGACTTCTCTCATGCGCGATCCGAACCGCCGTTCCCAACCCTTCGTTCGCAGCCGCATGGAAAGTCTACCCAAGCTCGTTCGCACGGCTTTCTGGGTCCTGGCACCTGCCATGGTCCTGTTGCTACCAACCGGGGCAGCCCAGGCCCAATGGGGGTTCGGCTGGGGAATGGGTATGGGCGGTGGAGGAATGGGCAGCTACATGGAACAGTCCAACATCAATGCCCGGTCTTCAGCAGCCGCCAGCTACGCCTACTCCATCCGACAACACATGCCCGGAACGGCCAACGCCGCCAGCAATCCCAACTCCTATCTCAACAATGTCCGGGATACCTCGTTCTACCAGCGGTTTGATCCCTCAACCCGCCGTAACATCGAAAGCGAAGTCTCCCGAAGACCCGAAGCCGGCCTGACCAGCGTGGGTGTTCCCAATACCGCCAAGCCCCCCAAAACCCAGGCCACCGTCACTCCACTCACCAATTTCTTCAGCGCGGCCGGTGTACTGGTTTGGCCCAGCGACCCACCCGTAGACGGAAACCTGGGCGACAAAAAGGCCGTGGCCGAGGCCTCTCTCACCTCCGTCCTCCAGCAGTACAAGACGCAAGGCTTCGCGCCCGTTGGACAGGTGGCCGAGGCCCGAACCAAGCTGGTTGACTACGGCACCCCGGCCCTGGAATACCTCTCGCAACACACCACGCCGGCCGTGGTCGACGCATTCCATCGCTTCTTGCTCTCTCTGTATGACTCCCTGGGAGCCGCCGGCACCGCAACCGCCGCCAAACCAGCCGCACGCTAACGCTCAACCCCGGTCGATTTTCGAGATCCACCTGTCGCCCTTGCCGCCTCTCCACCCAGGAAGGCCGCAAGGGCGATTCGGTTTCCAGTGGGCAACCGCGCCCGCCGCGATTTTGCGGACTCGGGGCTCAAAAGCACCACTTCAAAACTCACGCGTGAGGTTGATAAGGCCGGTCCGTCTCAAGCCGATTCCGGAATGCTGGCGAACGTCTCAGGCAGAGAAATGCGAATTGCCCGCCCGACAGCCCCATGGCGGGGTCGTTGGACGGGCAATTCGATTGATCAGCCACCAGAGTCAGACCAGCCAGTGCTGGCGAGGCTCAAGCCTCGCTCAGCCCCTTAACGCGCAAGCATCTACGATGGCTCATGATGGGATTGCACGTCAGTACCAGTCCAAGCAGAGACAGCCGACGGCGGCTGTCCCCCATCTGCAACCCAATTATGAGCCGCTTGGAATTGTTCACTTCACGTTGAGAGCGTTGCGAATGGCACCGTCGATATTGGCTGGCGTCATATCAACGTTTTGAATGGTGCCATCGCGGCCCACCAGGAAGTTGGCAGGGATATCACTCACGCCAAACGCCTTGGCGTAATCGGCGGCCCCTTCACCATTCACCAGGTTCGGAAACGGCACGTTGTGTTCCACCAGAAACCGCTTGATATCGCTGAGCACGGCAGCAGGATCGCCACCGCCGTCGGAGAGCGAATCCAGGTTCACCCCAACAATCTGGAGCCCCTGATCTTTGTAGCTCTTGTTGAGCTGGAAGAGCATTTCTGCCTCAGGACCACTGGGAACACACCAGCTTGCCCAGAAGACGATCAGTACAGCCTTCCCCTTCAGGTCGGCCAGCCGGAACGGCTTGTTGTCGAGATCGGTCCCCACCATCTCAGGCGCAGGTTTGCCAATCCGTCCCATGCGATCGAACCGGCCGGCGGCGTATTCGCGAATTGCCGGATCGGGCGACCCTTCAGACACCGCCTGAAATGCCTTGCGCGCAACCTCGAACTGCCCCGCCTGAACCAGCTTCTGGTAATAGGTTTCCAGAATTGACAACCGCGTGTTCCGCGGCAAGACCAGGCTGCTGGCCTGCTTCTCGTTGGGATCAATTTGCTGGGCCGCCTTGATGGCCCGGGTGATGCTGGTCAGGGAGTCATCATAAGCTCCCCGATCACACTCGGAGAGGATATTGGTTACCTCGGCAAGGTATCGGATGGTGCTGGAGGAGTGGCCGGTCTTGATCAATCGCTCGGCAGACGGCTCGGCTGCCTGATAATGCCCACTGCTCAGGGCTGCTTGAAAGAGCGCAATGTACGCCTTCTCAGAAACCTCTCCCTGCGCGTTCTCGGCCAGCTTGGCAAGCCGACCCATGCGCTGGACTTCAAGGGCGTCCAGGGATTTGAGGTAGTCGGCGTTGATCGCGTCGATCGTTTCCCCCTGGCTCACGCTCACCTGGGCAACAGCCGGAGTGGCCTGGGCCCAGGAATGGCCGGCGAAGCTGGTCAGGGCAAGGAAACCGCTTCCAAATTTGAGCAGAAGATTCCCAGGGCGCAGGCCACTGTTCATCGGGCGTCTCGCTGTTTCGAGGTCGTGAGTAAACTGGGCACCCGCAGACGGGGGGGGCGGATGTGCAACCCGCCTACCATACGATATTCTGACACGAATACCTCTGTGATCCCAGGGGAGTCCGCCACGGTGTTGGTACACGGCAGCCAAGACGACTACGCCAGGGAGCATCGCATTGGGATCCCTGACCGCGGCGAGATCCCACCCCCTGCTGAGACCGCTGGGGTTCTGGGCCCGCAAAGGCCTTTGGAACCCCAGACCAGGGGCCAGCCAAAACGTCAGGGCCTTGAATCAGCCTGGCCGTTTCAAGATCGAATCAAAAAAGGCCAGGGTCTGTTCAAAGGTTCGTTCAATTTCAGGCGTTCCCCAGTCATTACCATGACCGCCCCCCAGCAACAGCTCTACCCGGCCCTTGCCACGCGCGACCGTGATGGCCTCGGCCAGCTTCAAGGCCTGGCTGAAGGGAACGAGCGGATCTCGGGTGCCCTGAAAGGTTAGCACCGGGGGGTCATCGGAACTCACATAATTCAAGGGCGAGGCCTGGAGCGCCAGTTCCGGCTTCTCCTCGGCAGAGCCGCCAAGAAAATCTCGAAGCAGCGGCCGCGAGATGATGGGAATATCCTTGGCGGTCAGATCGGTGGGACCGAAATAATTGACCACCGCCTGAACCTGAGTGCTGGCCTCACCGGCCGGGGTGTCTTTATCAAACCCATCGTCGGAATCGGTCAGGCCAAGCATCAGCGCCAGGTGGCCGCCGGCCGAAAATCCCATGGCCCCAATGCGATCGGGATCGACCCGGTACTCGGCCGCGTGCGCTTTCAGCCAGCGAACGGCCGCCTTCACATCGTAGACCTGCGCCGGAAAAACATCCTTGGGACAAAAGCGGTACTGAGGCGATATCGCCACATAACCACGGCGGGCAAACCGATCCAGCAAGTCTCGATGCTGAGCCTTGTCACCGGCCCGCCAGGCCCCACCGTGAATCACAAAAATGGCCGGAAACGGACCGGTTCCCGCTTCTGGCCAGGCCAGATCCAGCTTCAGGTCTTGGTCGGCCACACGGGTATAGACCAGATCATGGGCCGTGGCAACCGCAGCCGCTTTTCCCGCATCGGCCGGAGCCTGCGCATGAGCAGGAATAACTCCCGCCACGGCGAAGCCAACCAAAATCAGACCAACCGCAATCGACGAACCCTGAGACATTGCCGGTTGCCTCCCCACATAAAACCCAGGATCAGGACGCGACCCAGCCGATCGGATCTGGATCCGTCAAGACGCTCTGATCTTAACCCAGGTCCACGCGTGGCGAATCACGCTAAATCGAAATCCGATCGCCGACGGAACTGCCAGGTCTGGCCAACGATGGTCGAGGTGCGCTGGCCAGGGTGGTCCCTAACCTTGATCCCCTGGCGTAATCGGCCGACCAGCGATCGCTCCAGAGTTTGCCCAGGGCAATCCAGTGCCGCTCATAATAAAACGTGGAGAGATGCGCAAGTCCAAAGATCAGCAGGAGCGTGAGCGGCCGTTTCAGATACTTTGCAACCACCGTTCCAGACCCAAACCAACCAAAACGACACAGGGGGTGAATCACGTACAAGGCGTAAGAAATCTCGGCAATATAACGCATCGGTTGCGAGGTCAGCAAAGTGAACCGCTTCCCGGTTGCGAAAAGCGTATGGCCCACCACCGCAGCTCCCAGATAAGGCCGGAAATACTGCAACCAGCCCGACGCCGGATGGCATGTCACCAGGAACGCCACCAGAAAAACGGCCAGGGGCACGGTTGCCAACCACCTCCGCATCGTGCGGCCAACCGGCCCAAGCTGATCCAGATAGATCAAGGCCAGAGTGACACCGGCCAGAATCTCATCCCCCCGCTCGTGAGTGGCATTGCCCACATACACGCCCGTGTGAACTCGCCAGGCCGTAATCGCTAACCCAATCAGCGGCAGGGCCAAAATCCCACGTCGCCCATAAAAACCGACCAGGTAGGTGATGACCAGGTAGAAATGAATCTCCACACACAAGCTCCAGAATGGAGACGTGAGCGGCGTGCCATATTCCGTGCGATAGTTGAGGGAAAACAGGAGATGAGTGACGTAGTACTCCAGCGACTTGTGCTGGAGCGTCAGGTAAATGATGGTGGCCAAGTAGGCCAGTGGCAGAATGCGGGCCAGACGACGAATCAAAAACGAAGGAAGGCAGAGATTCTTCCACAGGTTCGACGTGATCAAAAACCCCGAAAGGGTAAAGAACAACGACATCCCCAGCGGAGCCGCCGCTTCATTCAGTTGCCAGGCGTCCGGCCCCAGCGGAAACATATGGCACGCCAGCACCGTCAAAATACTGACCGCTCTCCAACCATCAAGCACGGCAAAGCGAACCGATTGTTGAGATTTCTCAGCAATCGCAGACACTTGCTGCTTAGAAGCTACGGTTTTCAGGAGAGTCGTGTGCATTTTCAGAAACGAACATTAGCCAACCGCCCGATCCATGAATCCGAGATTGAACAATTTACAAACCGTGTAGAAATTTAGCTACAAAGGAAATGGTAAGTCGCCAAAAATTGTGGGAAAAAAAACAACACGCTTCCGGGTTCAGCCCCTTTCAGTTATTTCCGCAGGCCGCGCGGCAGCCCCCATCGTGCCGGCAACCGGAACCATCGGTGCCAGAATTGGCGAGGATCTTGAGCTTGCGTTTCGCGTGCTGGGGGGGGTGGCTGGTTTGCAAGCCTCCAGGCCGTTTCAAGACCGGGACTGGTTACCGGCCGGCACGCGGGCCGACCCTGGTTTGGGGACCAACTCCAAAACCTAAAACCAGAGCCGCTTATCGACCAGGTTCCGCAGCGGCTCGCCCCGGCCGAACCGGCCCACGTTCTCACAAAGTACGTCCAGATGCCGGGCGGCAATCACCTGCGAATAGCCGGCCGTGTGCGGCGTAAGGATTACCTGTTCCATGCCCCAAAGGGGATGATCGCCGGGAAGCGGCTCAATTTCCAAAACGTCAAGTGCGGCCCCGGCCAGTTGGCCCGCGCGTAACGCCTCAACCAGGTCGTCCAGAACCACAAGCGCCCCCCGACCGATGTTGATGAGAATGCACGAGGGCTTCAATTTCGCCAGCATGGCCGAGTTGAACAGACCCTCGGTTTCAGGCGTGTGAGGGGCGGCAATCACCACATAATCGCTTGCGCTCAGTAACGCCGGAAGCGAATCCAGGCCCTCCACGGACTCCACTCCCTCGGGGACCACCACCTGATCGGGATGCTTATCCACCCCACGCACCCGCATCCCAAACCCCAAGGCCCGGCGAGCGACTTCGGCACCAATGCCGCCAAACCCCACCACACCCAGCACCGACCCCGGCAGGTATCGCGTGGCTCGATCCATGGCGTTGACCACCCCTGGGCCGGCCGCAAAGTTCACGCGTGCCGCCTCGCCACCGCAGGGCCGCCACTCCCGGTGGACCTGATTGCGGATGTACACATGCAGATTGCGCGCAAAGCACAAGATGTAACCCATGACCTGATCGGCAATCACATCCCCAAACAAACCCCGCATGTTCGTGAGAACACACGGGTGATCCGCCAGCTCCTGGAATACGTAATGCTCCAGGCTCGCCGTGAACGCCTGCACCCACCGAAGCCGATCTGCACCAGCCAGCAGCTCGGGCGTGATCTTTCCCAGCAGGGCATCGGCCCCGACAATCTCGATCTGCGCCTCAGCCTCGGTTGCGGCGTTCACCCAGGTTGCCCGGGGCGCTTCCACTTGCAAACGAGCCAGCCGGTCGGCCTCGACGGCAGGATAAATCACAATCTTCATGGGGCGGTCCTGGTCTATGCGTTGCTGGCCGGTCTCATGCCATAAATTCGTGAGCAAACAAACCGAGTCAGGCCGGGGACAGACCGCCACTCACCACCCGTGAACGGATTTCAAGGACCAAAGATTCCGCAATCCGATCCGCACCATCGGTGGGATACAGCGCAGGACCAGGCCGAGTAGCCAGCGCCCGAGCCAGTGGTTCCGAAAGATCGAATTCGCGGAACCGATGCTCATCGACCAGGTACCCACCGCCCCAGTTCAACAAGGCAGACTCCAGCGCCGCATGTTCGGCAAAATTCTCTCGGGGTGGGAAAAGCATGGGTGTGCCGGCGGCCATGGCCTCGGTCACGGTGCCGTAGCCGGCCTTGGCCACGGCGGCATCGCATGAGGCCATCAGGTCCGCGCCCCGCCACTCAGCCGCTGGTACCACATGCAAGTTTGGAAGTGGACCCACGGAGGCCTCATGAAACCCGACAAAATGGATGCCGGAAAAGCCGGCCAGCCGGTCCCAGGCCAGATCTTCTTGCCCGTAGCGTCCGACATAGAAATACACGAGCTTCTGCTCATCCCCCAGCCCCAGCCGAGCCCGCAGTTCAGCCCGCCGCTCACGGCCCTTCGAGACCACCAGCCCGACCGGAATCTGGTTCCGAAACTCACGCATTGGCAACGCAGGCTCTGCGCGGAAGACGGCCGTGGCTTGTCCATAAAACGATTCGATCTCGTGGACCATTGCCCGGGCCTCGGCACCCATCCCGGCCGCGTGCTCGGCATAAATTTCCGACCAGGTAAAATTGGCCAGCGCAAAGCCGGGCACCCCGGCCCTGGCCGCCGCGGCCAGGGGCATTGGCGGAACATCGCAAAGCACCACGGCCGTTCCCTCGGCCCGCAGTCGGCTGGCTTCTTCATCAATCCGGGGCAGCAGGGCGGCATGGTTGGCCATCGCTCGCTCAATCGTGGCGCGGCCGTCGGTTACGGAACTGGCTCCGAGAGGGTTCACCGCCCCAACATCCCAGAGCTGATGCTCAAACCGGGCAGGACGATCGAGCCGTTCACGCCAGTGGTCAAAAAGATCCGCGCCACAGCGAACCACCATCGGGATTTCGGCCGGGATGCGGTTCAGCACCGCCACCACCCGATTCAGATGCCCGAATCCGTGGCTGGTCACGTAGACCGCAAGCCCTCCCCGATGATCCATCTGCGCCACCCTCTACCGTTGATCCATCACAAAGGCGTTGTCTTACGCCCTGGGAAGGGAGCATAGCCAGAGCCAGACACCAGGGACAAGCGCCCAACCTCAGGCAGTTTGGACCACCGAGGCGGCCTCGGCCACATCTGCAGACACCCGACGAGCGGCTTTCCGCATGGCAGCATGGCTGGCCATGGCCACCCCGGCCAGCGTCAGGGTTCCCCCCAAAACCAAACTCAGGTTCAGTCCCTCGCCCAGCAGCCACACCCCCCAGAGCACGGTCAGCACCGGCGAGAGATTACCCACCGCCGCCACATGGCTGGCCTCTAGCCGGCGTAGGGCCATATTCTGACAAGCCAATCCTAACACCGACGCAACCAGGGTGAGGTAAATCAGGCCCGCCCAGGCCTGCGGGCGTGTGCTAGACAGCATCGGCAGCCACCCGGGCGATGTCCAGATCGCCAGGGGCAAACACATGGCTGAACCCAGCAAAAATGTCATGCCCAGCACGGCGATGGCGGGATAGCGGCCAAGCAACCGCTTGTTGACCGTGAGGTAGCCTCCCCACGAAGTCACCGCTCCTACCAAAAGAAGATCACCCCAAAGCGTGGCCGTGCCCGCCGCACCCGGTTCACGCTGTAAAAGGCTCCCGAGCGCAATCACGGCCGCCCCCGCCACGGACGCCACAATCCCGATCAGGCGGGCGGAATCGAGTTGCTCATGGCGAAGCCACAACGCCAGCCCCAGCACCACCAGCGGACAGCTTGCGTAAATCAATCCCACATGGGTGGTGGGTGCCAACCGGGTGGCATTCAAAAAAAACGCCTGGTTGACCGGAACCGCCAGAAACGCGGCCAGGGCCAGCAGTACGATGTCTCGCCTGAGCATCGACCGGATAACCGCCAGGCCGCCCAGCCAAGGAAGCAACGCCAGGCCGGCCACACCAAACCGGACGACCGGAAGCAGCGGAATTGGCAAATCCGACACCGCAAACTTGGCCGCGGTCGCGGTACTTGAGCCAATCAGCACCATCGCCACCAGAATCAACAGCGTACTCCAGCGGCCCTGGTGCCCTTCTGGCGGGTGCACGGGCGAGACGGAACCAGACCCCTCTGCGGGAACTGAGTTGGCTGGCTTCATGACAAACTGGCTCACCGGAATACACCCTGAAAATGCCAAGGGGGCCGGTTCTCACCGGCCCCCTTGCTGCGACCACAACTATCATACTCGACCGGACAGAATTCGTCGGGGTGGAGTTCGCCCAGCCAAGCCAAGCCCCTGTTCGCAGCCTGCTTGCCTGGCCGGGTTAACCTCAACGTGACCTGGCCGCAACACCAACCCTGAGCCATCCCACTGGGTGAGATAGCTGGACTCGGTGATGGAAGCCGCCTTCTACTGCGTTATTTGTACAGACTGTCGCTGGGATACCGGAATTCCCTTGCGGTTCCCCGGTTGTGCTCGACAGGTAGAATTGAAAAGCCTTCGCTTCAGGGTCTGAAGCTCTGAAGGCCCTCAGAATATGCCGAGTCCCAAAAAGTCGTGATCCGATATCAATTGTTTCAAGCCTGATACTCGCGGAATGGGGGACTGGATCCGAGTCTTCAGAGGTGACTGTCCCCCATTTCCGCTTCTCGTCCGCGTCTGGGCGATTCAGCCGCGCTCGTAAAAGAGGTGCATACAGCCCTTTTCCCGCGAGCGCGAGCGCCCTGGTACTCATGCCTCTTTGCTTTCAGGCAAAGGCCCTAGCAAGGCCACCCTGCCAGTACCCCTGAATGGATAATGGCGGGTGGCTTCTAGACGCTGGTATGAAGGACGCGCAGGCGGATCGGCCCTCCTGCCTATCCTGCCGGGAGAATTAGGAATGTCCCCATTTCCTTCTCCACATCTTTAATGACCGTCGAGCCGAACAATTGCGCTTATTACTACTCCGTTAACAGCCAAGAAGCCTTTACCATGTAAGGCCGTTTGTATCGTTTCAGCCAAATGCCGTAAAAACCTTCAAGGTCAATATTCCTGAGCCCTGCAAGGGCTCCAGGCGACCAGTTCCCACGGTATTCACTGCATTCGGCTGAACGCTTACAAACATCCCAGCCCAGGGGGCGGCCTCGCTTACTGGCGATACAGCCTTTGGCGGGCATGGCTCGCTGAAGTTCTACGCTGCGAACGTGAGCAATTCGCTGGCCAAAACATTCGCGAGCGGGTCCGGGATCGGCGGGTCGCACCAGCGCCGGTCCGCCGGGCTGGGCCGAAAAACGAACCAGTCTTTCAGTATTGGAAGCGGAACGAGGTTTGTCGGTTTCAAGACGAATGGCGGCGGAAAGGGCTGGATTCGCCTGAACCTGAGTAACAGCGGCGGGTTCCCTTCGTTGTTACAAATCATCGACCTGGCCTACAACACGGCGGGCGGGATCGCGGCCGGCCAGATGACGGCGCCGGCCGCCGTGCCCGAGCCTGGCTCGATGGCGATGGCCATTCTAGCGGCGGGTGCGACTGGCCTGATGGCGTTGCGCCGGGCGAAGGCCCAGGTTGCCGCGGCCTGAGAAACTAACCCAGGTCAGGGGCGCAGGTTGCCTCTGGTCCATTTCGTCCATTTCGGGACATTCCCCATGAGCATTCCGAATAACAACCCCCTGGCCGATCTGGACGAGTGGGAGCTGGCACACACGGCCAAATCCAAGGAGGAGTTCCGCAACTACGGAGACGGTGTGCCGGACCGGGTGCGGAACTTCTACCATCAGAACCACAAACACCAGACGCTCGACTTTGTGCGTACAAAGAAGGCCGAGTTCTTGCCGCTCAAGCGTCGCCAGATGGGCATCTGGGAGGCGATGGAGTTCCTGAACACGCTGGTGGATGAGAGCGACCCCGACACCGAACTTTCGCAGATCCAGCACCTGATGCAAACCTCGGAAGCGATTCGCGCCGATGGGCATCCCCGCTGGTTTATCTTGACCGGCCTGCTGCATGACCTGGGGAAGATCTTGTGCCTGTGGAATGAGCCGCAGTGGGCCGTGGTGGGTGATACCTTCCCGGTCGGTTGTGCGTTTTCCCCGAAGATCGTGTTCTCAGAATTCTTCAGCGAGAATCCCGACCAGGCCAACCCCGCATACTCCACCAAGCTGGGGATCTACCGTGAAGGGATCGGCCTGGACAGTGTGGACCTTTCCTGGGGGCACGACGAGTACCTGTACCACGTGCTCAAGCCGTACCTGCCCGAAGAAGGGCTGGCGATGATCCGCTACCACTCGTGCTACCCGATCCACCGGGAAGGGGAATATGCGTACCTGCTCAATGAGCATGACCGGTACCTGATGGACTGGGTGCGCAAGTTTAACCCCTATGACCTGTACTCCAAGGGCGAGGCGCCGCCCAATGTGGAAGCGCTGGCGCCTTATTACAAAGAGCTGATCGCCGAGTTCTTTCCCACCACCATCAACTGGTGAGCCACCACGAATCCAGAACGACCACGAAGGAAATCTGGACGAAGAGATTATCAACCACGAATCGAACGAATCACACGAATCAAGAAAGACTGGAAGACCACGAAGGGAATCTGGACGAAGAGATTATCAACCACGAATCGAACGAATCACACGAATGAAGAAAGGAGCCCTGAACTCCTTCCCAATCATTCCTGCGGTATTTTCCGTTCCTGATTCGTGCAATTCGTAAGATTCGTGTTTTTATTGTTCGTAAGACTTTAGCCGACTGCAGGGGCTTTGGCCGGTAATGGAGGTAGTTTCCCCGTCGCGATGTAGGTAGTCAGCGCATCCACCACCGCATTTAGCGGTGCGTGACCTCTTTGCTGAAGAGTCCGGTATACACTCATCAGCACCGCCTGTGTGTCCGCACCACGATCACTACGATTGCCAAAACTATTCTTGCGAATCATGACCGCAGGCCGAATCGCACGCACGGCGTGATTGTTGTCAAATGGCACATCCTGCTCATCCAGGAAGGTCAGGAGGTCATCGCGATGTCGCCGCAATCGTTTGATCAAACGCTTGGCATCCTTGTCTTCCCATGCCGTGGCAATCAACTCGTCCAGGCGGGCGGTTAATCGCACACGCCGCGATCGGTACTCTTCCATGGGGACGTCCTCACGCTTTTTGAGTCGGATCGCGTCTCCCAACAATCGACGCAACTTCTTGGCGAACGCCGGCCAGTGCGGACCGGCACGGCCGTATTTGTCTACCGTCTTCAACTC
>CAIYJE010000130.1 GCA_903926465.1 uncultured Planctomycetales bacterium | reverse complement strand
GCCGCGCCGCACTCGGCTTGCTGAAGAACGAGACCACGCTGAAGGTCGGCATAAAAAACAAACGGCTCACGGCCGGTTGGGACGAGAGCTATCTCGAAAAAGTGCTGCTCGGATAATGACTTATGGTGCAATCGCCCTGCACCAGAAGCCAAGCAAGCAGCATACGAACCTGCAAGATCCCAATCGCGTCAACGGTCAGAATTCCAATCCCGAACTGGTACCAGAGAGGTAGAAACCAGACCTCTCTAAACCAAATTGAACCACTCAATCAGGAAGGAACCAATTGTGAGAGTGGTCAATAAGGCAATTCGAGCCCTGGAGCCATACAGATAGCCGATCACCGATAAAACGCAAAAGACCAAATAGAATTGCACTTCCAGACATAACGTCCAGTAGGCCACATCAAGCGACGGAAATCCGAGCAGATTTTGCCCATATATCAAATGCGCACTTAGTTGAGCGGTAGTAACAGTTGTGGTTTTGAAAAAGCCGAGCGAGTTACCAGTAAGAATGGTGATAAACGTTAGAAGGACCATGGCCCAGTAGGGTGGAGCCAACCGCACCAGTCGCCTGAGCAAGAACCGAGATCCGGTTCGCGGGTCAAATGAATAACGAGCTGCCGTCATGGCGATGACATAGCCACTGAGGACAAAGAAAACGGGGACTCCAAGATACCCGTAACCTGCGAGCTTGCAAAAGAATCCTCCTACCTTGCTCACTGGCACATTTCTTGAGCCAATCAAGCCCACATAATGATAAAACATCACGCCCAGAGCCGCCAAGCCTCGGAGCGCATCGATGGCCACCACGCGTGTGGTGTCAGGACTCCCTGAATTCTTGACCGGTGATCCGCTCATAAATGCGATGTACCCGATGAATTTTTAGGGCTACATGATATTTCAACGGCTAGCTCACGGTGAGATGGTTCATGCAAGCGACTGACACAACTTGCAGTGCTACACGACCGCCAACAAACTCGCAGTTTGCAATCCTGAGGTTCGGCCTATAATGTGAGGGGGATTTTCCACTCTACGGTGATTGATCTGGTTCTTCGAGACGATTCAGGATTGTTAAAGGGTTAGTGGGGGTGTGATCACGAGCTAACTAGCGAGTATAATCGCTATTCAAATTACTGTAACAGTTAAAACTTACTTTGAGCAAGGGCTTCGATCTTTGCATTTTTGCATTTGATCCGCCGGCGAGTTACGGATCTGGCTTTGGCTTGAAGGAATTTTCACTTTTTTCGGGCAAGCAGCAAAAACACGAGTAAACGAATCAGCAAGCGATTCATATTCCTGAATCGTTGCCTGGGTCTTTCGGCCAGCAATAGAAGCAGGAGAAGCGTTCCACTTAACTGGCGCATTGCGCGTGTAGCGAGAGGAAGAAACCGATACTCGCACGCTGGATAATGAGAAAAGCAAGGCAAAAACGGGTCTACCTCCGTGGCCGGAAGGTTCCTGGCCCAGGCTTCCCAATCCATATGAACAACCTGCACTCCCTTGCACTTCACTTCCTCAAAGCCCGCATCACCACTCAGAGAACCCAGACGATCAACGGGCCCAAGACTTGATTAAAGCTGAACCAGCCCTATAATACCTGGTTGAACCCACACATGCATGTCCCTTGCGCAAGCCGGACCCCACTCGGCAACAACTCGAGCGGTTGAACCCACACAGGAAATCCGGGGCGCTCACGCTTTTGGGGCCGGCCATGCCTGTCTCAATTGCAGAGTGTCGATGTTACCGGCCAGCCCTTTCACGTCCTCCAAATACTGAACATTAGTCCATTTACCTGACGATGAATGGTGTGATCCCCCGCGATTTTGGAGGTCACTCCACCGTCTCCATAAAATTGCGCCTGGAGTGCATCTTCTGATTGCACTCCAGCATCAACCAATCACACAGTTCACTTCACAACTCCACATCCTGGCACCCCGAGTTTTTATTTCCATGACGTCATTCCGCGCAGACAAAGCATCCACCCGAAATACACCAGGACGTCGCAAACCTCGTCGTGACCTCAAGCGGTTTCTGTTCGATGCGCTCGAACCGCGGCAGTTGCTTACCGTGACGCCCGGCCCCATTACCGCCGGTCAGCTTTACCAGGACGTGGCCTTCATGGATGCCCACGGCGATACCGTGGAAGTCAGCATCAACGGCCCCACTTCGGTCAGTACCGGCTTTACGCTGGGGCTGGCCGGCGGTGCCACCAATAATGCGGATATCAACAATCTAAATCTGCTGGGCGAGTCTAGCGGCAATAACCTGATCATCCAGGTGACCCCCAACCCCATGACCATCACGGGTGGCGGTGGCAACTTCGTTCAGATCTTCAGCTCCGGTTACGTACACGTGACCTCCATCACCGCGAATTCCGACAAGAATTATCCGAACGCAGCCAAGGTCACCGACCTGGGCGGAATTCAGCTCAGCGCGGCTATCGTTAAGTCTATTGCACTGCCTGGAGTGAACATTGGCAATGTCACGGTTGATGCCGGTGAAGTTCCCTATGTAGACCGCGTCAACTCCTCCAATCTCAACACAATCTCCATTGGTGGATCTCCCACCATTACCGGTACCGGCAACGCTACCCTGACCGAGATCATGGACGAGAGCCCGGTCGGGCACCTGGCGTCTTACACGCCGCGCACCGGACTGGTTGGCCTTTATGACCTGGAGGCGCAAAGCGTTGGCGCACTCGTCATCAATTCCGCGACCCCGATGATCCCATCGGATGCGTTTGATACGTATGACACCATGAACGACTTTGAGGGCACCATCAAGGTCAACGGCGCCATCGGTTCGCTTGTCGGCCCGAACAGCGTGCTCAAGGGCACAGTTATTGCCGGCAGCCTGGGATCCGCCGATCTCGGGGCCATCAGCGGTACCATTACCACCACCGACCCCACGCAGCCGTTCACATTCACGCTGCCTGAAGAGTTTTCAGGCGTCATCAACACGGCGGGGCACCTCAATCTGGGGTTCCCCCAAACCGTGGCCCAGCAACCAACGGCCACAGACGTGCCCCAGACCGCCAGCCAGATGACCGGCCAGATCATCTCCGGCGGTGGGATCTCAGGATTGGACTCGGCTTCCCAAGCCGACGCCCTGATCATTCCCAGCGGCTATCCAGGGGTTGTTACCAACACCAGTAAGACCTCGGGAATTGCCGATCTTGTGTTCAACGGCGTGGCTCAGTCTCAGTGGTACTCGGCCTCAAGCCTTGGAGCGATGAGCGCCAGCACGTTTGTGAAAGGGTTCATTGCCCAGGCCGGTACGAACATCGGTGATGTGACCTCGTCCATCACCGATGTTGCGGGCCACTTTCAGGCAGGCGGCAACATCGGCAATGTCACCGCCGCCGTGAACATTCCCGGCGACCTGATTGCCGGCGGCAACATTGCGGCCATCAACGGCCTGACCGGCGGCCTCACCGGGAACATCATCTCTGCCGGTGGCAACATCGGCAACATCACGGTCATCCAGCTCACGCCGGCCCTCACCCAGATCACGGCCGGCGGGAATATTGGCAATATCCACATGGTCTCGGGTCAGTGGGATGCCCGGGTGAAGGCCAGGAACATTGGCAACGTCACGGTGCAAAGCGGTAACCTGCTCAATGCCGTATTCGTGGCCACCACCGGCTCCATTGGTAACATCACGGTTACCAGCAAGCAGGGCGCGGCGATTTCCGGCGGTAGCATTATCGCCGGCACCAGCATCGGCCAGGTCAGCGCTGATGCCTTTGAGGGAACCGCCATCCTTGGCACCCTGATCCAGGCAGGGAACCCGGCCGTGCCAGGCGGCCCCGCAGGATCCATTACCGGCGTCACCGGAATCTCTTATGGCGCACTGGAATTGCCGCCGGTTGTGCCCGGAGTGGCCCCGGCGGCCGCCCAGTTCAACGGAATCGACTCGGCCCAGATCCTTGCCGGCCAGATCGGCCCAATTCTTGGGCAGGGCTATGTGGGCTTCGGCATCAAACAGGCCGTCATTCATAGCCAGGTGGGCGGCATCGCCTCCATCACCGGCATTGGCAACGCCGACGGCATCAACGCCACCACCGTGGTCTCCGAGTCCGGGATCGGACCGATTCACGGGCTATCGACAGTGCAGGGGGCCGGGATCTTCGGCGGCAGCTTTGACGCCAACGGCAAGACCGATCCCACGCTTGGTTCCATCGCCCAGATCACCGCGCAAGGCGGCCCGGCCGGCGGGCAGGGGATCCAGGGGACCCGGTTCCAGGCCACCGGCAATATCGTGGGCATCAGCGGTACTGCAAACGCCAACGGCGGCAACGCTATTGACACCATCAGCGCCTATGCCACCAGTTACGGCCCGATCTACGCCAACGTGCTCGGCGGCCAGACCGGCAACGGCCTGTTCAACTCCACCCTCAAGGCCTGGAGTGATTACACCAACAATCGCCCGAACGTGCAGATGGCCGGGATCTACGCCGACGTGCGGTCCGCACTCGGGGCCGGAATCACCGGATCCACCATCAGCTCCAAGGGAGACCTTGAGGTTATCCACTCGGTCGCGCTCAACGGGGCGGCCATTGCCCGCAGCATGTTCACCCTCTCCAGTGGAGATTTCGGCAGCATCTACGCCCAGTCAATCAACGGCGGCAACGCCATTGACGGCACCACGTTCGATGCCGGCTCAGGGTCGATCGGATCGGCCACCGACCTGGCCAGCGTGGGCACCTCGGGTATCACGGCCATCGCCAATGCCGCTTCGCCACTGGCCAACGCCATCTCAGGCTCAACCTTCCTGGCCGACGCCAACATTGGCTTCATCAGCGCCTCGGCCAACGGGGGCACGGCCATCCTGAACTCAATCTTCACGGCCGATACCAACGCCGGCAACCCCAACAACGGCCCCAATCTGCCCGGCTCCAACCAGGCCGGCAACGGCGACCTGGGGGCCATCTTCGGCATCAAAGCCTATGACTCCGGGCAAAACCTGGCGGCGTCGGCCGGAATCGCCGGCTCGTCGTTCGAGGCTGAACTCATTGGCAGCATCACCGTGGATGTGATCGACCGCGAGAGCGGCGGGCCCGGCATCATCGGCTCTATCTTCACCGCGCGTAACGCCGTGTATGACAACCAGGGGAACTTCAACAACACCGGCAAAATCGGCGTCATCACCGTGACCGATGGCTCCATTCGCGCCAACGGCATTGATACCAGCACCTTCACGGTTGGCGCGGCCGGGGCGATTGGCGATATCAACGTTACCACCCTGGGCGGCACCGGTATCAACGCCAGTTCCTTCAGCGCGGCCGCCTTTGACTATGATCAGTCGCTGTTCACCTCCAAGATTGGCAACATCAACGTCAACGCCGGCCGTGCGGGCAGCCAGTTACTGACGTTGCCGGCCCCACCCAATGATGCCTGGTCGCTCATGCCGGCCGGTATCAGCACCAGCTCCTTCATCGCCAACGCCGGCATTGGTAACCTGAACGTGAACTCGATCGGTACGGGCGTGTTCGCCTCAGCGTTCCTGGCCAACTCCGCCTCCAAACTTGGATACGGAATTCCAGGACTCATCCTTCCCTTCCTGGCCCCCACGGTCCCAGGAAACATGGGCAATATCAATATTCATGCCACCGGCCGCTTTGGCGCAGGCTCAATCTTCTCGGTCTACGCCGGTGATAATCTTGGCAATATCCAGCTTCAGGTGGCATCTCGCGACCCAAACGGAACCCCGCTCACTCTTCCCAAACTTCCGGGCGTGATTGGAGCGGCTTTCCAATTTGTGGAGAACGTAATTAACTATGCCATCCAAAATGTAGGACCAGCAGCGTCTGCCGGCAGCATTTTTTACGCGAGTAACGGCAATATTGGCAAGATCACAGCCACCAACGCCGGACCCGGGGCCAACGCCATTCTGTCGGCATTCGTGGCCGTTTCCAATGGCGGCAAGGGAACCTATGGCGCAGTGAACAATATCCCCGAGCCCAACTGGTTCAATGTCCTGATTGGCAATACCGACCCAATCTTCAAGAACAACCTGTTCTACGGCAACTACCGCTCGCCAGGTACCAACCCCAGCGATGTACCCACGGCGGCCGCAACCTCCGTCACCCCACCGGCCCCCAAGCTTTACAAGGCCGGCGAAACCCTGAACTTTACCGTCAATTTCAGTGGCTCGGTGACCGTGGTCGGGCAACCTTCGCTGCCTGTGAAGGTGGGTGGTGTCACACGGCAGGCCCTGTACCACTCTGGAAGCAACTCCTCTCAGCTCATCTTCAGCCTGACAATGGTAGTGGGGGATACCGGCACGATCTCGGTTCCGGCCGGTACGCAGATCCAGACCGGCCTGGATCACCGGATTTCCGATTCCGCCACGGGGCTGGAGGTCACCCAGCTTGCACCTGGGGCCGTGACCACGCCGGGTATCGTGGCCCTGACCGTACCCGCCAAGAAGACCAGCGTCTCCGCGCTGCTATCGGCGTCGGGAGCCACGCACACGCTACCATACAAGGCCGGTGAGCTGCTGACCGTGATTGTCAGCTTCAACGAGGCCGTGGTGGTTCATGGCTTGCCCACGCTGGCGTTCCACTTCACGGCAGCCAAAAATCATGACCTGGTGTACGGCAGCGGCAGCGGAACCAACACGCTCCGGTTCACCTACAAGGTCACCGCGGCCGACGTGAAGCTGCACACCCTTGCCACCCTCAAAGACGGCAAGATCCATTTGCCCGCCAAGGCAAAAATTCAGGACCTGGCCGGTAATAACGCCACGCTCTGATGGGCGACGGTCGCTGGGTCCTTCACCCAGGCCCCCGGATGGTTGATAGTATCGGCTGAGCAGACCGGCCAGCCTGGCGCATGGTTTCAACACCCGAACGACCATGCGCCGGGCCCGTCTGGAATCCAGTTTCGTACTCTCCCTTGTTCCCAACCGGAGCCATACTCATGAGAACTCTGTTCGCCTGCGCCTGGGCGGTTTTGGTCACCAGCGCCTGCGCCTTGGCCCAAGGCCCAGACGACCTCTACCAGCTTGGACCAGATTCCGAGCACCACGAAGGGATACCCCAGGGGAAGATTGTGGGCCCACTCACCCTGGCCAGCGAGGTCTACCCGAACACCACGCGTCAGTACTGGGTATATGTACCGGCTCAGTACGATGCCACGCAGCCGGCCAGCCTGATGGTCTTCTTTGACGGCCACGCCTATGTGGGCCTGAACGGCCCTTACCGCATCCCGCACGTGTTTGACAACCTGATCTTCCGCAAGGAAATGCCGGTGACCCTGGGTGTGTTCATCAACCCCGGTCACACCCCTGAGCAGAAGGAAGCCACGGATATGGACTGGGGCGACGGCTCCACCAATCGCCGGGTGGAATACAACGCGCTCGACGACAAGTACTCGCACCTGATTGTTGATGAACTGCTACCCGCCATCAAGAAAGAGTACAACATCTCCGATAATCCCGAAGATCGGGCCATCTCCGGGGCTAGCTCGGGTGCCATCTGCGCCTTCACCGTCGCCTGGCACCGCCCCGATCAGTTCCGCAAGGTGATCAGCACCATCGGCAGCTTCACCAATATCATGGGCGGACACGTGTACCCAGACCTCATCCGCCAGGCCGACAAAAAGCCAATCCGGATCTTCCTTCAGGACGGCGTGAACGATAACCGGGCCCTCAAGAAAGACGGGAGCTATGACCCCAACTGGGATTGGTTCGCCCAGAACGTGAAGATGGTCGAAGCCTTCAAGGAAAAAGGCTACGACATGAGCTACGTCTTTGGCATGGGCAGCCATAACAACAAGCATGGCGGCGCGATCATGCCCGAGATGCTCCGCTGGCTCTGGCGTGATCATCCCGTGTCAGTCGATCCCAAAGACGATGCCGGCCGCGCCTACCTGAAACCGGCCGAGGCGAACTGAAGCCAGAACGGAGCGAAACCGTTGGACACTCGGCTTTTGAGGTGCAGGCTGCGGGCCTGCACCCAGCTCAGCACCAAGGCTGGCAAAACTCGCATCACCAGGGTGTTTGCCCAGCTCAGGTCGCCCCTAACCGAAGGGAACACCACCCGGCCATCCAACTCACTCAGCCCCCATCTGGCTGATCGCTTTCTCGAACGGCAGGCTAGAGACCGTGATCGTCCCGTCAAACGGATGCGTCATTTCCAGAATCAGAAAGATCGCGCCAGAGATTGAGACAGCGCACCCGAATAAGGCCACCAGCGCCGTCACATTCCGGGGCGACAGCAGGCCAAAGTTGGCGTATAGCACCGTGAGCCAGAAGATCAGCACCACCAGAAACGCCGTTGGTAACGCATATTGCGTTTGTTCCACCAACTGCCAGCGCATTTGTACCAGATCATTACACACCTGCACGCACTGGCTCTGAATCTGCCTTTGTGTGTCGTTTTCAGGCTTGAGCTGAACAACCGCGTGGTAAACGTTCTCCAACCCCTGCGCCATCGGGTAGGCATTCGGGTTGCCATGTCCCTTGCTAGGCCACATGGTATCAATGCCTGCCTGCAATGATGCTTTGAGCTCTTCACGGGTCTTCTGCGTCTCTGGCCCGTACAACGTCAGATACCGGTCGAGAACGATGAACTTGCCGCCCGTCTGCATGATCAACGTGTTGGCAGCGTCAAACGTGCTCTTGGTCGAAGCCACCAGTAAACCCAGCACCAGTGCCACCAAGGTGGCAATCAAACCCGAAGAGGTCTTGAGAATGTCCTTGGAATCGTCTTTCAAATGATGCTGGGGCAGCCGCTCACGCAAAAACAGGCCCACCAGCAAACCTAGCGATATACAAATCAGCGTGGTGGACGCCACCAAAATCGGACCCATGAAACAACCTCGGAAGGAACCCAGAAATCTCAACAAACGTAAAACCTGGCAAGCCAACCCAGTGCACCACCAGCAATCTCGTGGAGATCACCATTCGAGCCGATTTCCGCTCCTGGAGCAACTTGTCCGCACAACTTCACCCCAGCGCCAGACCAAACCCAGGCCCCCAGGGCCGCATCCATCACGGGCCTCCCACCCCCTCCAACTTCAATCAAATCCCCGCCTTGTCTCAAGAAATCAACAAGCTGAAGCGGTTATTCCATTCAATTGGCAATAACACTCAAGCATGGTACATTGCATGTATTCCAGAAATTGAACTCGGGCCAAGGTTTTACCGATGAGTTTGAGTGTGGTCTAAACCTGCGTGAGAGCCCTGGCAAACCAGCCCCTGCCAACGGGTCCTGAGCCGGGTGGGCTGAGTTCGTTCGGACACCACTTGAGTCTGAAACCGAGACCGTTGATCGTTACGATTGTTTCCAACGCGGGTCGAATGGTGAGTTCATGAGTATGCCAGGCCGTGTCTCCTCGTCCAGACCTCGAAGACATCCTCGAAATTTCCAGATTCTCAGCGAACCCGGAGATTTGGCGCTTGAGGCCCGGACGCTGCTCTCTGCAGTAGACGTGCTGAGCTATCACGGCAATCAGGCAAACACGAATAACCAGCCAAACACGGGCCTGAATGCTGCCGAGACCATGCTCATCCCCTCGAACGTGACGGCCAGTACCTTCGGCAAGCTGTTTGATACCCCGGTTGATGGCCAGATTTACGCCCAACCGCTGGTCAAGACCGGCGTGAATATCACGGTGGGAGCCCACCCCGGCACGCACAACGTGGTGTTTGTGGCAACCGAGCACAACAGCCTCTATGCCGTGGATGCTGCCAGCGGTCTGCTGCTCTGGCATGACAGCTTCATCAACCCAGGCGCGGGCATCACCACCGTTCCCTCAGTCGATACCGGCGATACCGAAGATCTTAGCCCCGAGATTGGGGTCACCAGCACCCCGGTCATCGACCCCGCCACCAACACGCTGTATCTGGTTGCCAAGACCAAGGAAGTTCGGGCCGATGGCACCCACTACGTATTGAAGCTGCATGCCATCAACCTCTCAAGCGGCGCAGAGGCCAGCAGCGGGCCTGCCACCATCGCCGATACCCTGGTTAAAAACCTCAATTCCGACGGCCTCTCACCCTCCTTCACCTACGTAGTGGCCCCCGAGGTTGCTGGCACCGGCGAGGGTGACAGTGGCGGCGACCAGCTCAACGGCATGCTCGAACTGAACGCCCTCCGCACGTTCCAACGGTGCGCGCTCACGCTGATCAACGGTTCGGTGTTCATGGAGTCGGCCTCACACGGTGACGTTGGCCCTTACCACGGCTGGATTCTGGGCTTCAGCGCGGCCACGCTTAGGCCCACGGCCGTCTTCTGCACCACCCCCAACGGCATGGACGGCGGCATCTGGGAAAGCGGCGCCGGCCTGACCGTTGACCCCCAGGGATTCCTATATTGCGAGACCGGCAACGGCACCTTTGACACCACGGTCAACGCCCAGGGCTTCCCGATCAACGGCAATTACGGTAACTCCCTGATCAAGCTTCAGATTGACCCCAACTCCAGCGCCGCACATCCCAACATCAACGGCTGGGGCCTGAAGGTGGTGGATTACTTCACGCCTCCCAACCAAGATGAACTCGACGCCGCCGACCTCGACTTCGGTTCCGGCGGACCGATGATCTTGCCAGATTCCGTTGGTACGGCCGCCACGCCGCACCTGATGCTGGCCGCCGGTAAAGATCCCGTCGTTTACGTGATCAATCGTGACAACATGGGCCATTACAACCCCGATGGCGGCAATTACGTTCAGGCCCTGGCTCAGAACCTTAACAGCACCTTTAGCACTCCCGCGTTCCAGGGCTCTACGCTTTACTACGTGTCGCGCCAAGATTATCCCAAGGCGTTCACCGTAACTAGCGGTCAAATTCAGACACCCGCAATTTCCACTGCCACGGCAGTAACCTCCTATCCAGGCGCCACCCCCAGCCTCTCCTTCAATGGCACCAGCGACGGCATCATGTGGATGACCAACAAGGGCACCCACGAACTGATGGCCTATGATGCCACCAATTTGAACTCGTTACTCTATAGCAGCAGCCAAAACTCCACGCGTGACGGCCTGAACTCGGTCGTCAAATTCCAGGCACCGACCGTGGCCAACGGCATGGTTTACGTGGGGACCGGCAACTCCATCGCCGGCTTTGGACTGTTGCCTAATCCGCCCACCTCGGCGCACTTCAGCACCCAAGATTCCAGCACCAGCGGCCACTGGAATTACGCCTACGGCGCACAAGGGTATGAAATCAGTCAGGACCCCGCCGCCAGTATTCCCGCGCATGTTTCCGTTGCATTCACCGGCTCCACGGATACGTTGTACGCAGCCACCACCACAGACCCCCGCGCACTCAGGCCGGCCGCCAGTGTCAACGGAGCCACCGGTCTTGCCGCCGGCTGGACCGCCCCACAGAGCTTCTCCATTCACGTCAAGCTCAGCGATGGCCTGAGCCACCAGGTCAGCCTGTACGCCGTCGACTGGGGCAACCTGAATCGGAACGAAACCATCCAGGTCATCTCTGATAGCACCGGTGCCGTGCTCGATTCCCGCACCATCGCCGGCTTCCAAAACGGCACGTACCTGACCTGGAACGTGCAAGGCAATGTCACCTTCAAGGTGAGCAGTAACACGGCCGCCAGTGCTGTGGTGAGCGGCCTGTTCTTTGGCGACCGGCCCACCGTGCCTGGCTCCGCCAACTTTGTAGGCCTGGATACCGCGAAGCAAGGGAACTGGAAGGGAACCTTCGGCGCTGATGGGTTCTCAATTGCCCAGGACCCCAGCGCTAGCAATCCCAGCATCCCCAGCTACGCCCAGGTAACGTTCACCGGCGACCTCGCCGCCACCTGGACCACCGATACCACTAACCCAACGGCCCTCCAGCAGGGCGATCCAGGAACGAGTAACCGGGTCGCCGGGTTGTGGTACACGGACACGAGTTTCCGGATCGATCTCAAGCTCAATGGAGCCGCCACGCGTCAGGTGGCGCTCTACGCCCTGGACTGGGATAACGCCGGCCGCACCGAGACTATTCAAGTCATCTCAAACTCCAGCGGCACAATCCTGGACACCCAGTCGCTCTCAAACTTTCAAAGCGGGAAGTATCTGGTCTGGAACGTTTCCGGCGACGTCTCGTTCGTGGTCACCAACACAGGTCCGTCCAACGCAGTTTTAAGCGGGCTCTTCCTCAGCACGCCGCCCCAGGTGCTTATCCAGCCCAGCGCTGCGATTGTGAGTAACAATGGCACGGCCACGCTCACAGCCCAGGCCGCCACTGGCAACCCAGCCACCACCGTCCAATGGCAGACCAGCACCAACGGTGGCCAAACCTGGACCAAGATTGCAGGCGCCACCAGCACCACCTACACCACCGGCCTGGTTTCCGCCAGTAACTCCGGCCACCTCTACCGCGCAGTCTTCTCCAACCTGCTGGGGACGGCCACCACGCGTGCCGTCAGTGTGAGCCTGGTCCACATTCCGGTGGTCCTCTCTCAGCCAACCCCCACCACCGTGCTGGCAGGCCATTCCGCCACCTTCACGGCCGCTGCCAGTGGCAGCCCCACCCCCAGCACGCAGTGGCAACTCAGTACCGATTCAGGTCAAACCTGGTCCAACATCTCAGGCGCCGCCAACGCCACCTACACCACGGCGGCCACCACCCAGGCCAGCAATGGCCAACGATTCCGCGCCGTATTTACCAACAGTCAGGGGACCATCACTAGCAGTGCCGTCACCCTCACGGTCTACAGCATGCCGGTGATCACCCGCCAGCCGGTCAGCATTACACTCAAAGCCGTGGGTAGGGCGACGTTCACGGCCGCCGCCACGGGCAACCCCGGTCCCACCGTGCAGTGGCAAATCAGCAACGATGCCGGCCGAACCTGGACCAACATCGCCAAGGCTACCAAGACCGCCTACACCACGGGACTCATCACGCTCCTGAAGAGCGGCACCCAATACCGCGCAGTCTTCTCTAGCAGCACGGGCTCGGCAACCACCAGCGTGGCCTCGGTCAGCTTCATCCGCCCCAACAAAATCAAAGCCAAGCCGCATCATGCGTAATCAGGCCGCATTTGCCGGGAACCGGCCCTGGTCACGTCAGCGAAACGGCTTCGGCTGGTGAAAAAACCTGTTCAGCGTTGATTTCTCCTGGGCGAACAGTGTACTTTCGGCCAGACAATCACGCACTCCCGAGCCCTGGATTTGACCGGGCAGAGCGAGGAATTACGACAATGGATCACGAATCGCGACTCAAAGAACTCGGTCTGGTGCTTCCCCAGGCCCCCAAACCGATCGCCACCTACAAGACAGCCGTGCGCCACGGAGACCTGCTGTACGTCTCTGGACATGGGCCACTGCGAGTGGACGGCACGCTGATTGTGGGTCGGGTGGGTGATGACCTCGATCTTGACGGCGGTCGGGCCGCCGCCCGCCAGGTTGGTCTGGCCATGCTGGCCACCATCCGTGACCACCTGGGTTCGCTCAATCACGTGGCCGAACTGATCAAGGTGCTGGCCTTGGTGCGCTGCACCCCGGAGTTTGGTGACCAGCCCAAGGTCGTCAACGGCTTCTCGGACCTGATGGTCGAAGTCTTTGGCGAGGCCGGCAAAGGGGCTCGCAGTGCCCTGGGCACAAGCGCATTGCCTGGCGGTATCGCCGTGGAGATCGAGGCCATCTTTCAGGTTCGTCCCTGATGAGCGCCGATGTCACCCCCAACCCTGATTCCAACAATTCGGGACGGCTCCAAAACCTGAACGCATTGATTGTGGGAGGAACCAGCGGGATTGGCCTGGCCACCGCCCGCCGATTCTTGCAGGAAGGGGCACGGGTGGTGATTGCCGGCCGAGACGCCGAGTCTGGCCAGAACGCCTTGGCCCGCCTGAACACGCCCGACCGACTCTGGTACCTCCCGACCGACGTCGCGGAACCCGAGTCGGTGGAACGGCTGTTTGAGCAGGCCCGTCAGCAATTTGGCGGTCGGCTCGACATCCTGTACCACGTGGCCGGGATCAGCGGCCGGCGATTTGGTGATGGTGCGCTTCATGAGTGCAGCGACGACGGCTGGAACACCGTGATGGACACCAACGCCAGGGGCACGTTTCTCACCAATCGCGCGGCAGTGCGGCTGATGATGAAGCAACCGATGGACGATTTCGGCCTGCGGGGTACCATCTTGAATATGGGCTCGGTGCTGGGCTCCTCCCCCGCGCCTCGCTTCTTTGGCACCTTGGCCTACGCCGCCAGCAAGGGGGCAATTCACGCCATGACCCTTTCGGCCGCCGCCCGGTACGCCCCAGACCGGATCCGCTTCAACCTGATCGCTCCGGCCCTGATTGCCACCCCCATGGCTGTACGCGCGGCCGGAGACTCGGAAATTCTCGCCTATCTCAGTACCAAGCAGCCGATGGCCGGTGGCCCGGGCACCGCAGCCGACTGCGCAGAGGCCGCACTCTTTTTGTGCGAGCCGGCCAGCCGATTTGTCACCGGCACCGTGCTTTCGGTAGACGGCGGCTGGTGCGTGAGTGAAGGGCAGTACCCCCGACCCGAGAGACCCGGACATGCCCCCCAGCCACAGGCCGAATGATCTGCAACCGGCCCGAACCGCGGCCGAGGCCCGCCGCCAGTATCTGCACGCCGTGCGACAGGCCATTGAGGCCATTGCCGAAGAAGAATCGGACGCTATCGAACAGGCTGCCGCTCGCTTCGCGGCAACGATTGCCGCCGGGCGGCTGGTGCATGTGTTCGGCACCGGCCATTCTCGCATGGCGGTGGAAGAGGTATTCCCGCGGTACGGGTCATTTCCGGGCTTCCACCCCATCGTCGAACTTTCAATGACGTTCCATAACCAGGTGGTGGGGGCCAACGGCCAACGCCAGGCGATGTTCCTGGAGAACGTGCAAGGCTTTGGCCCGGTCCTCTGGAGGAACTTCAGCACCAGCCCCGGCGATTGCCTGTGGGCCATCTCCACCAGCGGCTGCAACGCGGTCACCATTGACGTGGCGCTTGAGGCCAAACGGCTGGGGATGACGGTGGTGGCGCTCACCTCACTGGCGCATGCCCAGGTCAGCACTTCCAAGCACAGTTCCGGCCTGAAGCTTCATGAGGTGGCCGATCTGGTGCTCAATCAGCATGCGCCGGCAGGCGACTCGGCCGTTTGGCTGGAGGGGCTGGAGGAGACGCCGGTTGCACCGATCTCCAGTGTGACCGGTTGTACCGTGGTGAATCTGGTGAAGGCCGAGGTGGCGCGCCGGCTCACGGAACTGGGCCAACCGCCCAAGGTGCTCACCGCCGCCTGCCACCTTGGCCCCGAGCGTGCCGCCACCCTGTTCGAAGAAACCTACGACGATTACCGCCGCCGCATGGGTGTGCTTTACCGGTAAGATTTGGTTCCGGTGTAGGCCAGCCGCCACCGACGAACGCGTTGAAGCGAAAACAAAACGAAAGGTAAGCATTCAGCCGAATGCGGTTAGAACCGGGCCTTCAGCCCGGAAAACAGCGATGAGCCAATGGCTTACGGAATACGACTGAATAGTACCAACGAAACCCCGAATTTCAGCATAGAAAGTAAGTAGTTGGACCAAATGGACAGCAATGAGGAACCAGGTCACCACCCACCAGGTTTTCATCCTGTCCATTTCCGTCCATCCATCCCACTCACATCGGGAAGATCGTGTTCAGGCTTTTGCCTGTAAAGTACCGGTTGACCAGCTTCTGGATGTCGGTCTGAGCGCTGGTGAAGGCGGCCGTGGCATCGGCCTGGAAGGCCGTGGCCGTGGTGCCATTGAGGTCGGTGGGGGTTGCCAGCGCGTTCAACTGGTCCAGCAGACTGTTGGTGCCTGTGACCAGCCGGCTAGAGACGGCCGCGGTAAGCGTGGGCGCAGTGGGTGAAGACAGACTCAACATTTGAGCATAGTTGGTGTTCAGGGTATCGATGATCGTCTGCACCTGGGTATTGAACGCCGCCCGGTTGCCGGCGATGGCCGTTGGGTCGGTGCCGGCCAGCAAGGTGCCGGTGACAGCGGTGGTGTAACTGGCTTCGGCCGTGGCGAACTGGGCCTTCAACTGGTTGATGTATGATTGATGGACAGCATCCACAGCATTCACATGGTTGTCCCCAAGATTCTGCCGTAGCGGATTGTCTCGACTCACGAACCCTGCGTAATCTTTGAGCGTTTGAGTCTGTTCGGCCACGATATCGGCGGTCGCCTGGTCAATGAACGCCGTCACCGGTGCGCCTGTGGCGGTGGGGGTGGCCAGGGCCGCCAGTTCCGATTGCAGACTGGTGCTGCCGGTGCCCGTCAACGCGGCTTCCAGGTTGGGCGTTAACTTGTGCTTGGCCAGGGGCGAAAGGGCCAGGATATTACTGAAGTCGTTCTGCACCTTCTGAATGTAGCCGTTGACCTCGGTGTCATACGCGGCACGCGTGGCGGTGGTTGGGGTGCTGTTGTTGCCGCCCAGCAACGTGGTCTGGGCCGCGTTGGTTAGCTCGGTCTTGAGCGTGGCGTATTCCTGACGGAACTGGCTGACGTAGGCCGCCACGATCGCATCCGGGATCGGCGAATCATACCGGCTCAGCACCATGCGATCTTCAAGCGCAGCCACGGCAAGATCGGGCCGAAACGAGCGAAGCTTCTTCATCCTGGTCATCGGCAAGGGTCTCTCACAAGTTCGAACTCAACCAGAATGCGGCCTCCTGCCACGGTCGAGTTTGTCAGGGTTCACCAGAAAGGGCATCTTCGGCCTTTCCCTGGAACGAGCACATATAAACTCAATCAATTCTTCGGGGGCTCATCCCGTAAGTCAAGCTGCAGAGCAGGCCAAGCATGGGCCCCGGCCAAAACCTTTACACCCACGTGGGAACGTCGCCCCTCAAAAATGATCCAGGGAACCACCAGGGCCGCACACAAGCCGGTCCGCTTTCGTAAGATAGATGAGCCGCGCCCCGGGGCATGGGTGGTCATCCCAATCTGAGGGGCGGTTCGCCTCGATCGAACGGAAGAAAGGTGGCAGAGAATGGTCCGAACAGGACTGACGGCCGCGGT
Organism: uncultured Planctomycetales bacterium; assembly: GCA_903926465.1. Classification (GTDB taxonomy): domain Bacteria; phylum Planctomycetota; class Planctomycetia; order Isosphaerales; family Isosphaeraceae; genus CAIYJE01. The sequence goes on along the minus strand of CAIYJE010000130.1, from coordinate 7,654 downwards.
TCTCGGCCTTGCCCTGGTACTGACCGCCGGACCAACATCCGCGCAGGCTCAAGTGGTTTACGGCGGCTTTGGGATGGGCCCGGCCTGGGGGATGCCTGCTCCCGTGGTCATGGCCCCACCGGTTGTCATGGCTCCACCCATGGTCGCCTATCCAGGCTGGGGCTATCCTGGGTACGCCCCCGTGGTCCAGCCCATGGTTGCCCCGGTGTACGGTTACCGAACCTTCGGCTATCCCGCCTACGGCCCTGGATTCAGACCCGGCATGGGAATGGGCTACGGTTACCCCCGGTACGGCTACGGCGGCTGGGGCCGCCGCTGGTAATCAACCGCTATTGAGGGAAACACGGGGCGGCACTCCCTCGCCCGCCCCGTCAGTTTCCTGCCCACCAGGGGCATCTGTACACGGCAATCTTAGCAAGCCAGGCAAGTGGAGCCAGTCTCTCTTGCCCATCCGGGATCCACTCGCTTGTGAAATCGAAGCTGGCCTCGGGCTTGGCACCGCAACCGTGTCAGGCCCGGACCACTTTGGGATGATGTGCGCCGGCCACGCCCCGGGTTGCGTCTCGGGTATCGACCACCAGCGGAGCGTGTTCCAAAATCAGGCTCCAGTTGTAGGCCGAGTGGTCGGTGGCAACCAGCACGCAGTCCTGGGCAGCCAGGGTTTCTGGAGTGAGTGGGGTACTTTCCATGCGCAGGTGAGGGTAGTGCCGCATGGAGGGGAGTTTGGGGATATGGGGATCGTTGTAGCGAACCTCGGCCCCCTTGGCCATGAGCAGGTCCATCAGTTCAAAGCCTGGTGATTCGCGGGGGTCGTCCACATCTTTCTTGTACGCCATACCCAGGATCAGGATGCGGCTGCCGCGGATCGGCTTGGAGCGGTCGTTAAGGGCGTCGGCAATTCGGGCCACCACGTAGGTGGGCATGCTGGTATTGATCTCGCCGGCCAGCTCGATGAACCGAGTGGCCTGGCCATACTTGCGGGCCACCCAGGTGAGGTAGAACGGATCAATGGGAATACAGTGCCCGCCCAGCCCGGGCCCTGGGTAAAACGCCTGGAACCCAAAGGGCTTGGTTTTGGCGGCGGCAATCACTTCCCAGACATCAATCCCCATGCGGTCGTAGAGCATCTTGAGTTCATTGACCAGGGCAATGTTAACCGCTCGATAGGTGTTTTCCAGGATCTTGCAGGCCTCGGCCACCTCTGGGCTGGACACGCGAACCACCTTGGTGACCACCGGCTCATACAGCAGGGCAGCCAGCGAGCCGCTGGTAGGGTCAAGCCCGCCCACCACCTTGGGGATGGTGGTGGCCGAGAAGGTGGGGTTGCCGGGATCTTCACGTTCGGGGCTGTAGGCCAGGAAGAAGTCAACGCCTGCCCGTAGGCCGAGCCCGCTGCCGTTGGATCCCGTTTCCAGGATCGGGGCCACCACGTCGCGGGTGGTGCCGGGGTAAGTGGTGCTTTCCAGCACCACCAGTTGTCCGGCCCGCAGTTGCTTGGCGATGGCGCGTGCGGAATTGATCACATAGCTGAGGTCCGGCTCTCGAGATTCCGTGAGTGGGGTGGGCACGCAGATCAAGACGGCGTCGGCCTCGGCCAGGCGGTCAAAGCAGGTGGTGGCTTCAAAGCCGCTGGCCCGCATTGCGGCCACCGAGGCGCTGGGGATGTGGCCGATATAGCTTTCGCCCGCGTTGAGCCGATCGACCTTTTCGCGATCAAGATCAAAGCCCAAAACCCGGAACCCGTGGCGGGCAAACGCCTGAGCCAGGGGAAGCCCCACGTACCCCAGCCCGATGATTCCCACGCACGCAGTGCGATCGGTGATCCGCCCACGCAGGTCAGATTCTGTCTGGTTGTGAGATCGAGTCATCGCGGAAGCCCAGAGAAGAAAAGGGAGTACCGACGCCAGGCGAAACAAGTGAACCGGCAGGCTCCCTGATGATTCTCACCGAAAGCGGCCATCGACCACACCCTCTTTATTAGAACATTTATGAACGCGTGTCGGTTGCCTGAGCGATCCTGTGCCCAGAAGTAACAGCCACCCCAGCCTGGAAGTTCAGCCCAATCCCCGAACGCGTGATGTTCGAATCGGCCTTGGATGGTTACAATTTTGAAGGTTACTTTCACGATTGGACGCCTGGTCGGACATGTGTCTGGGCAGGCTTCAGGGGCAGGAGAACGCCGGACTGTGAGCGCTAACGGCAACAATCCGATGACTGGTGAGCCAGCCACCGCTTCTGGGCGCTGGCTGCTGGCGGCCTTGGCCGTGGTCACCGCCCTTGCGGTGTCGGCGGCCGTGTTGTTCAGGCCCTCACCGGCCCCAGCGCCTGAAGACATTGCCAAGGACAAGTTCCTGAGCAAGGGGCACGCCCTGTACCAGATGCGCTGCGTGAGCTGCCATGGTACGCTCGGGAAGGGGGACGGGCCCATCGCGAAATCGATCGTCACGGCCCCGCCTGGCGATTTCACCGACGGCGTCTGGAAACATGGTGACAAGCCAGACCAGATGCTCAAGGTGATCACCGAAGGAGTCAGCGGCACGCAGATGTCGGGCTGGGCGAGCGTGTTCACGCCGTCGGAACTCAAGGCGGTTGCTGGCTATGTGTACCACCTGGCCAAACTCCCGGTCCCTGCCGAGTATCGCGTGGGCTGGGAGCCTGGGCCAAACGACCAGGAAGACGACGAGAACCCCTGAACGTTCAACCTGAAACACTCCGACAACTTTCGCCAGCGGCCGGTTCCAGGTTTGGAAATCCGTTCCAGGAATCCGAACCCGTTTCTTAATTCTCTCAATACCGATCCCCAGGAGATCAGCATGGCAGACTTCCAGACCAAGATTGAAGACGTGACCGTGGGCGAGGGCCAGGAAGCCAAGGCGGGCGACGTGGTGACCGTGCATTATGACGGCAGCCTGCTCGACGGCACGCCGTTCGATAGCTCCCGTAAGCGCGGCGAGCCGTTCAACTTCACCCTGGGTGCCGGTCGGGTGATCAAGGGCTGGGACCTGGGCGTGGCCGGTATGAAGGTGGGCGGTACTCGCAAGCTCACCATCCCCCCCGAAGAAGGCTATGGCGCACGTGGCATTGGCCCCATCCCGCCCAACGCCACCCTTCACTTCGTGGTCGAATTGCTGGAAGTGATGTAACACGGCCCGCTCGGAATGGACGGAATGGATCGGAATGTACGCTGGCCGGCTGTTCTGTCCATTCTGTCCCAACCAGAACCCACCATGAATCACACGTCCGACCTGGAACCTGCTCTTGCCCGGCTCGAAGCACTGCGCCAAACCCTGAACGCCCGCGCGGCCGGGCTTTGGACCTGCCAGGCGAACCGGGTTCACCTGGTCGCCTTCTTGCCCGCCCCCGACATGCCGGCGCAGGTAGTTTCCGGATTCTCGGAAGCCACCCGCAATGTGCCGTTCGAGCGCGTCGAACTGGGCTGTGTACAGGCCGCCGCCACACGCGAGGTTGTCACCGCCTGGGCCGAGAAACTGCCCGACGATGGCGGCTCCGGGACCTGGCTGCACGCCTTTGAAGCGGCCCGCAGTGTGGCCGTGCCCATTCTGGACCAGGCCGGCCAGTCCCGCGCCGTGGTTGCGATCGCGCTCCCTGAGACCTGCCCACTCTCTGAGGCCGATGTCACGCGGCGGTTGCGCGCAATTCTGCCAGCCTGAACCCTGCGGCGTTAAAGTGTCCGGTGGCAGGGAGGATCGGCTTGCGATCATTCCTGACGTGCGGCCCCGGCCAACCGCGAAGCGGCCTGGATAGTGGGAATCAAAACACGGGCCATGTCCAGCAAGTAGAAAGCCGGCGCCTCCAGTTATGGATGACATCGTTCAGAATCATTCATACCAGCAGGAAACAGGCATCAACGCAGGCTTCATCATGCATATCTTGAACATTGGACAGTGAGGAACGATCGATCAAACTATGCTGACCCGATTCTCGTCGCGCTGGTCAAGCAACTCTTGGAACTCGCTCATACGCTGGCTCCTGATTCTGATAACGGCCACCGTGGCAGTGCGGGGCTGGCATCATTTCCGAACTTCGCTGGTTCCGGGCATGGATGCCGCGTATTACCTGATCCAGGCACGGGCGCTACTGACTACGGGTCGGCCCAGATTCGCCGACCTTCCTCTGGTAAGCTGGATCCAGGCCGGGCTGGCCTGGCTGCTTGCACATGGCGGGGGCATGGCCGTCAATCAGGCGATTGTGCTGGCCGTCAAGCTAGAAGACACGCTGCTGCCACCGTTGGTGGCAATTCCCATGGGCCTGCTTGGCTGGCGGTGGGCCCGCGCCGCGGGGCCTTCGCTCCAGGCCGCGCTGTTGCCTGCGACCATTGCCTGCCTGAGCGCCCCGATGATGCGGATGGTGGGGGATTTCCAAAAGAATGCGCTGGCCCTGGTCTGGCTGGCTCTGTTGATCTGGTCGATGCATGGCTTGATCCGCAAGCCAGGCTTGCGCTCGGCCGCCTTGCCGATTTTCAGCCTGATTCTTTGCGGCCTGACGCATATTGGCGTGTTTGGGGCCGCACTGGTGTTCACGGGCCTGATCATGGTTTGTTCTATCCCCAGCTTGCCGCGCAAGGACCTGGGGCAACTGCTGGCGTTTTGCTTGCTGGGCTTGGCGCTGGTGGCCACCGTCACGCTGATCCTGATCCAGACCTCGAACACCGCCAAGTTCACAGCACTGGCCGGGCCCATCCGTGCCTTGGCTTCCAGGCTGGGTGGAGGCTCGGCGGGTGGACGGCAACGGCCGATCGCCATCTTGCCTGCCATCCCCGCGCTGGTGCTGGCGATAATTACCGCCAAGGTCATCTGGAAACGGCGCGCGGTCTTACCCGTACAAGATCGAGTGCTGGCGCTGGTGTCGGCACTCAGTCCGGTTTTGTTCGTGATCTTTGATCAAAACTACGCACCGGGCCGACTGCTACTGATTGCCGTGATCCCAGCCACGGTGGCCCTGTCTTTCTTGCTGGCGAACCTCGAACAGCCGCGGTGGCACGCCCGCCTGGGAAATGGGTTGCTGGCCCTGGCCATCTTGAGCGGCTTGGTGGCACCGGTCCAGGGGCCGGTGATTGATGAGGCGGAATCCACGGAACTCCAGTCACTGGCAGAGTACATCTCACCAGATAAACGCACCCTGGTGGTGGCGGAACATGGCCTGGAATACTGGGTGGGCTGGATTCTGGACACCAATTCCATCCAGCCCATCGGCATCCAGAATAAGCTTTGGGAGCCGTATTCCCAGGTGTTGTACCTGGAGCGCAAGGAGGACGTTGAGCCGTTTGGACCCGATTCCGGCCCACCGCCACGTGGCCCGCGACGACGGCGTCCACCCGGCCCCAGGCGTCCTGATGAGCCTGAGCGTCCCAAGCTCCCCAGCAACGCCCCATTGCTGCATGACGGCCCAGCTTTCAAGCTCTGGCGGTATCCAATCCCGGTGGCATCCCTCTGGGGCAGAACTCGCAGAGAGGAGCTAGGCTGACCCGGTCGGACCAAGTCACGTCCAATGCCTCAAGGAATCAAAGAGAAATAAGCCGATCCGTACTGTGACTCACCCGAGCCGAAATCAGGCCCAGGTTCGCTCTCACTTCACTTCTTCCACCGATTCCACACCGGTGGCAGCGCCCAGAGATATTCATAGATCGCCTGTAAGTCCTGGTCGCTCATTGACTGATAGTAGGGCCAGGGCATGACCTGGAGCAGTGGCGTCTCGGGATGGAGTTTGTCGAAGTCGGTCCCATGCCTCATCACCGAGACGAATTTCTTGTAGGTCAGACCGGCTGGCAGCCCAGACCCACTCTCAGGACGCAGATTCCTGGATCGGTCCCATGCCTCATCACCGAGACGAATTCCTTGTAGGTCAGACCGGCTGGCAGTCCAGACCCACTCTCAGGACGCAGATTCCTGGAAATGAAGGGGCCAAACGCCTGGCCGCCCAGCAAGTCATGCTGGGCATCCACCTTCTTGGGCTGACCCAGGAATGGATTGCCACCATCGGCCCAAGGCTGGACCGAGTGACAGTCATTGCAGGACGCCAGATTGACCAGGTAGCTGCCAAGCCCGACCAGGTCATGATTCTTCCCATGCAAATTCAAAGGCAGGGGCAATCTTGTAGCCAATCTTGACCATGGCAGGATCAATTTCTTCATCGCAATCGTTGCTCACGCCTCTGCGGTTCATGCCCAACGTCAGAACCAACCCAGCCAGCAAAACCACAGCCACAATCGAACGCTTCATGAAGAATACTCCTGTGCCGATCGCTCTTGGGATCTTCGCCTGGCAACGAGCACAGGCTCAACCTCGCAGCAGTTGGACTTCCGTCCTGGCTGAAGTCATTGCGAACATCGTGCCATCCATCCCGATCATTTCTTGAAATATTGGTCTCATTTGGGGGAGACTGTTGCCGCCGAAATCTCACACCCCACCCGAGACAATTTTGCTACCATAACCTGAGATCGACTGGTGTATACCCGAGCCGTTCCAGTCTGTGAAACCGGGATCGGTCGTCCGTTTTCCAGCCGACCGGTCCCCCTGAGCCAAGGGGCTGGCAACCAAGCCGCATGATCCAGCGCCAAACTTACCGGCTCTGAGCCAGGCCGAAAGTCACGATGAATGAGCCAGATACATCGTGGAGTCAACTTCGTAAACGTGCCCGCTCTCGTTTGCTGCGTATGCACTATGAGAGCCACGTTGGGCACTTGGGTGGCAACCTCTCATGCCTGGATCTGCTGCTGACTCTGCATCATGACGTGATGCAGCCCGAAGATCGGTTTGTGCTCTCCAAGGGCCATGCCGCAGGCGCCTATTACGTGACGTTGTGGAATACAGGCCAGCTCAACGATCTGGACCTGACCCAATTTCACCAAGAAAACACCAGGCTGCCGGGCCATCCACCCACCTCGGGTATCGAGCCGATCTTATTCGCCACGGGAAGCTTGGGTCATGGACTTTCGCTTGCAGCGGGACTGGCCCTGGCCAAACGGTTGAAGGGTGAACCCGGTCATGTTTATTGCCTGACCTCCGACGGCGAGTGGAACGAAGGTTCGAGCTGGGAGGCTTTAATATTTGCGAAACACCAGGGCCTGGCAAACCTGACGGTGCTGGTGGATCTCAACGGACTGCAAGGGTTTGGCACCACGCAAGAGGTTGCTAATCTTGATCCATTGGCCGAAAAGTTTGAAGCGTTCGGCGTACCCACAGTGCTGATCAATGGACACAGCCACCAAGATATCTGTACTGCGCTGCAGTCCAATCCATCTACATTTCGCGCGGTGGTGGCGCAAACCCGCAAGGGTTCCGGAGTCTCATTCATGGAGAACCGAATGGAGTGGCATTACCTTCCCATGACAGAGTCCCAGTACCGGCAAGCCTTGCAGGAGTTGGAGGCCGAATGAGAAACGTCTTCTGCCAGACTCTCGTGGCTGCCGCACAGCGGCCTGAATTTGTGTTTCTCACCGGCGACCTTGGCTTTCAGGCACTCGAACCATTACGAGAGGCACTCGGCAAGCGATTTATGTAAGCATTCAGCCGAATTCAGTAACCCCTTGCATTTTGCCTTTCGTGGCATTCAACTCTTTGCATGGCACCACTGGGTACGGACACCCATGATCTGACTTCTCTGCTGGACATTCTTGGTCCGCAGATGACCGCTG